>NZ_JAVREO010000002.1:0-569838 GCF_031845445.1 Streptomyces chisholmiae
AACCGTTGGGGGGCCCCGGCCCCCGGGCGGGGGCCCCCGGGTCAGCACGGCGACAGGGCGGCGCCGGTGCTGGGCGCGGCACCCGGGGGGTAGGCGCCGCTGCCGCTGGCTTGACCACTGGAGGGGGTGTGCCGTGGCCTCGCCAACGTTCCTGGTCCGCCCCGCGTGCTCGGCGGGGACGGAAGTGCCACATGAGCCCGGGCGGCCGGTCCTCGGCGTCCCGAGAACCGGCCGTTAGGCGTGACCGGCCTGCTGTCCCCTGCTGCCCGGCCACCGCACCGGAGCGAGGTCCCACGGCGCGGGCTCCCCGCCACACCGCGAGGACCACCGCGCCTCATCGCCCCGGGGACACCACCTTCAACGAAGCCCTCGGCACCCGGTCACGCTCCGTACGGGTGACGGCTCGTCCCCCGGTTCGGCCGGACCGCGCGCGGTGGCACGCACCCGGCGCGCCACGGTGCGCGCCCGGCTCCCGGCGCGCGGAGGCGGCGCCCCGCCGGCCGGCGCCCGCCCGCCCCCGCTCGTCCCCGGCGGCCCGCGGCACCGGCGCGCGCCCGGCCCGTGTGCCCCGGCCCGCGCGCCCAGCCGCCGGTCAGATCCGCCCCCGGCAGAGTTCCAGCAGGGTCATGGCCAGGGTGGTCCCCGGCACCCCCAGCTCCGCCCGCCACCGGCGCAGCACCTCGTTCTCCCTGGCCAGCTGGACGCGGCGGCCGCCGCTCGCCATCCGGGCGTGCTGCACCCGGGCCGACAGGGTCATCCGGTGTCGCACCAGGCGCACGATCTCCGTGTCCAGGGCGTCGATCTCCGCACGCGCCCCGGCGATCACCGCCGCCGGGTCGGCCGGCTCGGTGACCTTGGTCACCTCACGGCCGGCGGGCGACGCGGACGGTCGGCGCCGGGCGGCGCGCTCTTCGCTGTTCACGGCCTGGTTCATGGTTTCGCTCCTCGGGAAACGGTCGAGACGTCCCCGGTGAACCGGCAACCGACCCCGAACGCCACGACGCCCCGGGCCGGATGATCCGGGACCCGGGGCGTCGGGGGGAGTGCTTGTCAGTGTCGCGCGCGACCATCCCCATGACCTCCGGCCGGACCGGTGCCATAGGTAAAGAAGAAGTCGGGTCGCCGCTGTGGCATGGGCCCAGTATGCCAGCCACCCCCCGGCCGCCGGGCGGCCGGGCCGGCGCCGCGCCCGCCGCCGGTAGACTCGACGACACCGAAGCAGCCCGCACATCCCGCACCTCGGGTGCGTCCCGCGCACTCCTCGCACCAACTCCGCCGACAGGCAGCAGGCCGGGTAGGCACGAAAGGCAGTTCCGTGGCAGACGTGGTCCCCCAGGACACCGTTCTGGTCGTCGATTTCGGCGCGCAGTACGCCCAGCTCATCGCCCGTCGGGTCCGGGAGGCCCGGGTCTACAGCGAGATCGTGCCGTCCACCATGCCGGTGGACGAGATCCTGGCGAAGCGGCCCAGCGCGATCATCCTCTCCGGCGGCCCGTCCTCCGTCTACGCGGCGGACGCCCCCGGCATGGACCCGGCGATCTTCACGGCTGGCGTCCCCGTCTTCGGGATGTGCTACGGCTTCCAGCTGATGGCCCAGGCCCTCGGCGGCACCGTCGACAACACCGGTGCCCGCGAGTACGGCCGCACCGAGCTGACCGTCAGCCGGCCCGACTCCACCCTCTTCGAGGGCACCCCCGAGACCCAGCAGGTCTGGATGTCGCACGGCGACGCCTGCTCGGCCGCGCCGGAGGGCTTCCGGGTCACCGCCGCCACCGACACCGTGCCGGTCGCCGCCTTCGAGAACGACGAGCGGCGGCTCTACGGCGTCCAGCACCACCCCGAGGTGCTGCACTCCACCCACGGGCAGCAGGTGCTGGAGCACTTCCTCTACCGGGGCGCCGGGATCGCCCCGAGCTGGACCACCGGCAGCATCGTCGAGGAGCAGGTCGCGGCGATCCGCGCCCGGGTCGGCAACAAGCGGGCCATCTGCGCGCTCTCCGGCGGGGTCGACTCGGCGGTCGCCGCCGCCCTGGTCAACCGCGCCATCGGCGACCAGCTCACCTGCGTCTACGTGGACCACGGGCTGATGCGCAAGGACGAGTCGGCGCAGGTCGAGAAGGACTTCGTGGCCGCCACCGGCGCCACACTGCGGATGGTGGACGCCTCCGAGCGCTTCCTCTCCGCGCTCCAGGGGGTCTCCGACCCGGAGACCAAGCGCAAGATCATCGGCCGCGAGTTCATCCGGGTCTTCGAGCAGGCCCAGGCCGAGCTGCTCGCCGAGGCCGGCGCGGCCGGCGAGGACATCGCGTTCCTGGTGCAGGGCACCCTCTACCCGGACGTCGTCGAGTCCGGCGGCGGCACCGGCACCGCCAACATCAAGTCGCACCACAACGTGGGCGGGCTCCCCGACGACATCGAGTTCGAACTCATCGAGCCGCTCCGGCAGCTGTTCAAGGACGAGGTCCGGATGGTGGGCCGCGAGCTGGGCCTGCCGGACGTGATCGTCCAGCGCCAGCCGTTCCCCGGCCCCGGGCTCGGCATCCGGATCATCGGCGAGGTCACCCGCGAACGGCTCGACCTGCTCCGCGAGGCCGACGCCATCGTCCGCGAGGAGCTGACCGCCGCCGGCCTGGACCGCGAGATCTGGCAGTGCCCGGTGGTGCTCCTCGCCGACGTGCGCAGCGTCGGCGTCCAGGGCGACGGCCGCACCTACGGCCACCCCGTGGTGCTCCGCCCCGTCACCTCCGAGGACGCGATGACCGCCGACTGGTCCCGCCTCCCCTACGACCTGCTGGCCCGCATCTCCACCCGCATCACCAACGAGGTCCGCGACATCAACCGCGTCACCCTGGACATCACCAGCAAGCCCCCGGGCACCATCGAGTGGGAGTGACGGCCGGGGGACCCCACCGAGCGGATCGCTGAGGACTCCAGTCGTCAACGTGCCTCGGCTCACTGCTCGTTCGGGTGGCGCCGAGGCCGTCGGCCCGCAGGTTCGTCGTCGGGTGGGGGAGACTTCCGGCTATGGGAGGAATCGTGACCGCCCCCGATCCGCGGCACGCCAACCCCGTCCGGCCGGTGCCGCCGCCCGGGGGTCACACCGTCGATGACCTCGATCGGCTGCCCAACCTCCCGCCGCACACCGAGCTGATCGACGGGAGCCTCGTCTTCCTGAGTCCGCGGCGGGACTTCCACTCCCTGGCCGTCGACCTCATCGCCGCCGGGCTGCGCCAGACGGCTCCCGAGGGGCTGCGCGTCAAGCGGGAGATGACCGTGGTGCTGACCGAGCAGACGGCGCCTGAGCCCGACGTGATCGTGGTACGAGCTGACGCGGTGCACAACCGTCGACAGACGCGCTACCAGGCGAAGGACGTGCTGCTGGCGGTCGAGGTGGTCTCGCCGGAGTCCGCGGAGCGGGACCGCGAGACCAAGCCACTGAAGTACGCCCGGGCCGGTATCCCGCACTTCTGGCGCGTGGAGATGGCAGGCCCGGACGATCACCCCGTCGTCTACACCTTCGAGCGGGACCCTCGCACCGCCTGGTACTCCCCGACCGGGGTCTACCAGGGCTGGTTGAAGGCGGACGAGCCCTACCGCATCGATCTGGACCTGACCGAGATCGATCGCATGTGAGCGAAGCCGGCCGCCGATGCCCTATCACGGGCGGACGACCGACTGGATCTCGTTGACCTGGACGTCGTGGGTGGTGGCGAAGGTGGCGTCCGGCAGGGTGCCGCCCGAGCCGTCCGAGCCCTCCCAGGTGATGGTCCAGGTAATGCTCGCGGTCAGCGGATAGCTGGCGCCGCCGGCTGTCGCCCGCAGGTAGGTCAGCCCACAGGGCGGGGTGGTGTCCTCGTCGACCCCCGGGACGAACGGGGCGCCGACCGAGCCGTCGGCGGCGATGGGACAGTCACCGGAGGCCGGGTGGGTCTCGGCGTCCGGCGTGCCCGGCTCGATCCGCAGGGCGGTCGGCGTCGCGGTGGTGGTCGCCGAGAGGTCCCAGCTGGTGAGCGTCGCCGTCACCGCCACCGGGGCGTAGTCCCCGGCCTCGGCCCACACCCAGGTCGGCAGGTTGACGACCTGCCCGGCCGCCTCGGGCGGGCTCAACGCGACCTCGGTGTCCGGCACCCGGATCCGCTCGTAGGCCAACTCGGCCAACACCGCGGGCGACAACGCCCGCTCCACGTCCGGCACGACGCCGGTCTCCACCCAGAAGGGGATCTCCGAGCAGTCCATCCGCAGGAGTGGATCGGGTTCGTTGGGATTCTCGACCGGGCCCCACCACATGCCGTTCTCGGCTTCCTCGGCGTTGAAGTCGGTGTAGGGATCGCCACCTTCGTAGTGGTTCCACATCCAGCCCAGGGCGGCGGCCGCGTGTCCCGTCTGCTCGCTGGGGTCCCAGGAGTCCTCGGCCAGGTCCCGTAACTGTTCGGGGGACCAGGAAGGGGCGTACCAGCACGGGGGCGGGGACCAGTTGCGTGAGGTGGTGGTCAGCGGCCCGCCGTCGCCGTTGCGGCGCTCGTCGAAGACGATGGTCTCGGGATTCGCCGCGGCCGTGGCGGACAGATCCTGCTCGTCCAGCCCGCCGCCGGCACGCCCGATCGGGTCAGCCGCCGCCGCGCCGGCCAGTAACAGGACCAGCGGTGGTGTCAGCCAGGCAGCCTGGCCTAACCGCCGCACGTCGCCTCGTCCGCGGTCACCGCGACTCCGTTGACCTGCCAGAAGCCCGCAACGCCCGGAGCCTCGGTGAGGATCATGTCGTAGTGGTAGAGGGACTCCGCGAGTTGCTGATCCGCCGACAGCGGCTCGCCGGTCGCCACCTCCTTACCGATCATTTCGGAGCTGTCGCCACAGAACCGCACGCGAATGTTCGAGCTGCCGTCCGCGGCCTCGGTGGACGCGTCGTAGTACCGGTCGGTGCCATGCATGGTCCAGCCGTTGTCCACCCAGGCCTGGACCTGCTCCTCGGCGTAGCTCTGGGCTCCGCCGTTCGAATGTCCCCGGAACATCCCGCTCTCCGGGTCCTGGGCGACCACGCTGTGGGCGATGGCGCGCAGGTAGTCCGCCGCGCCCTCAAGGGCCGCCGCCTCGTCGGGGTCTTCGGGGGTTTCCCAGTCGAAGACCAGCTCGACGTCGGCGGGGAGTTCGATCTCGTGGTCCTCCGGGGCGGCCGTCTCGGCCGGGTCCTCCGGGGTGGGGTCCGGCTCGGGGTCCCGGCCGGTGGTCTCCTCGTCAACGCCGGGGATCCGGTCGTCCGCGGTGCTGTCGGAGTCGCCGCCGCAGGCGGTGGTCAGGAGGAGCACGGCGGCCGCTGCGGCCGTCCATGCGGCGCGGGCGTGGGGCCGGAGCATCTGGAACTCCCCTTTGCGAACACGTGTGTTGACTTTCCGTCACACGGTACCAGCGGGGTGTCGGACGGTCAGGGGGATTCGGGTGGTCTGCCGCCGCGTCGGGACTGGCGCTGGGTCAGGCCGATGCGGGCCAGCAGCCCGCCGACCATGGCGAAGAGGCTGACCGCGCTGGCCGCGTAGAGCATGGTGAAGACCCGGGAGAGGGTGGTGGTGGGGGCGAGGTCGCCGTAGCCGATGGTCAGGCCGGTGGTCACCGCGAAGTACAGCGAGTCCAGCAGTGACCAGCGCTCGTGCACCTGGTAGAAGACCGTGCCGGTCGCCAGCACCGTCAGGAGGGAGAGCGCGGCGCCGCGGAACGAGGGCTGGCGCCAGGCCGCTCGTCCCGCGGTGGCCAGCGCCGCCGCGAGTACCACGAATCCGAACACGGCCCCAGTCTTGGGCACCGCCACCCGCCCGGCGGGCAGCGACGCGGCGCCGCCGCGCGAGGGCTGACGTTCGGGCCGCCCGCCCCGGTCGTCAGACCAGGCGGCGGGCGGTGGCCCAGCGGGTGAGCTCGTGGCGGTTGGAGAGCTGGAGCTTGCGGAGCACCGCGGAGACGTGGCTCTCCACCGTCTTCACGGAGATGAACAGCTCCTTGCCGACCTCCTTGTACGCGTAGCCGCGGGCGATCAGCCGCAGCACCTCGCGTTCGCGCTGGGTCAGCCGGTCCAGGTCCTCGTCCACCGGCGGGGCCTCCGAGGAGGCGAAGGCGTCCAGCACGAAGCCGGCCAGCCGGGGCGAGAAGACCGCGTCGCCGTCCGAGACGCGGAAGATCGCGTCCACCAGGTCGGTGCCGGTGATGGTCTTGGTGACGTAGCCGCGGGCGCCGCCGCGGATCACGCCGATCACGTCCTCCGCCGCGTCGGAGACCGACAGGGCGAGGAAGCGCACCGGCTGCTGCCCGGCCGACATCAGCTCGGTGCCGCGGCGCAGCACCTCGACGCCACCGCCGCCCGGCAGGTGCACGTCGAGCAACACCACGTCCGGCTTGGCGGCCTTGATCACGGTGATCGCCTGGTCGACGTCGCCGGCCTCGCCGACCACCTCGACGCCGGTCTCCTCGGTGCGGCCGATCTCCGCCTGGACCCCGGCCCGGAACATCCGGTGGTCGTCGACCAGGACCACCCGGGCCCGTCGTTCCTCCGGTGACCGGTTCATTCGGATCGCTCCATCGTCAGTTCCACCTCTGTCCCCTCGCCTGGTGTGGACCGTACCCGGGCGCTGCCGCCGTTGCGCCGCATCCGTCCCATGATGGACTCGCGCACGCCCATCCGGTCCGCCGGCACCGTGTCCGGGTCGAAGCCGGGGCCGCGGTCCCGCACCGAGACGAACACGGTGCGGCCCTCGACCTCGGCGAACACCCGGATGGGGCCGCCGTCCCCACCGTACTTGGCCGCGTTCACCATGGCCTCACGCGCCGCCTGTACGGTGGCCCCCAGCGGCTCGTCCAGCGGGCAGTCGCCGACGCAGACCACCTCGATCTGCACCCCGTGGTGGTCCTCGACGGAGGCCGCGGTGGTGCGCACCGCCTCGGCCAGGGTCTTGGGCTCGTCCTCCTCCACCTGCTGCTGGCCGCCGGTCTCCGCCGAGCGGTAGAGCCAGACGCGCAGCTCCCGCTCCTGCGCGCGGGCCAGCCTGGCCACCTCGCGGCCGTTCTCCGCGTTCCGCTGGATCAGGGTCAGGGTGTGCAGCACCGAGTCGTGCACGTGGGCGGCGACCTCGGCGCGCTCCTGGGCGCGGATGCGCATCGTGCGCTCCTCCGACAGGTCCTGCATGATCCGCACCAGGTAGGGCCCGGCGAGCAGCGCGATGCCCACCACCACGGCCACCGAGGCCTGGAGCGCGACGCCCAGGCTCTCCCGGGCGGCCGGGCCCTGGCCCAGCACGAAGCTGGTGACGCCCATCCCGACCAGCACCGCGCCGGCCGCGCTGCGCAGCAGCGGCAGCCAGCCGCTCTTCTTGGTGGCCTCGGCCCAGGCGGCCCGCCGGGAGTTGTCCGCCTGCCGCCAGACCACGGCGGCGCCCACGCCGATGATCAGCAGCGGCCACAGGTAGCGGCTGGAGATCGGGTACTGCACGCTGGTGGCGAAGGCGAAGAGCGCGATCGCCAGCACCAGGGCGGCGATCAACGACTGCTTGTCGGGCCGGCGCAGCAGCGGCTGCCGGCGGCGGGCCGGCGCGGCCGGAGCGGCCTGTGGGGCGCCCAGCGGCACCACGAACCAGAAGACGGCGTACAGCAGCACACCGAGGCCGTTGGCGGAGAAGAGCACCAGCAGGATCACCCGGACCCAGGAGACCGGGACGCTCAGGTGGCCGGCCAGCCCCTGGGCCACCCCGCCCAACCAGCGTCCGTCCGCGCTGCGGTAGAGCTTGCGGACCGGTGGCTCGTCCCCGGCGCCGCCGTAGGGCGTGGCCATCGTCATGCCCCGCATCGTCACACGAGCGGCGGGCGCGGTGCATCAGGGGTGCCCCGGAGAGCGACGTCAGGGATCGGTTCGGGGGCTCCCCGGATTCCGTCCGGCGCCGGTCGGAGGGAAGGATGGGTCCATGACCGACGACCGAGGACTGTCGGGTGCCGCCACCGCGCCGGGCCCGCCGCCGTCGCCACCGGGCGAGGCGCCGCTGCGCCGCAGCCGCCGGCACAAGGTGATCGGCGGCGTCTGCGGCGGCTTCGGCCGCTACTACCAGATGGACCCGGTGATCTTCCGGGTGCCGCTGGTCGTCCTGTCGGTGCTGGGCGGCCTCGGCCTGATCGTGTACGGCATCGCCTGGCTGATCACCCCGTTCGAGGACCAGGAGGAGAACGAGGGGCGCCAGCTGCTCTCCGGCCGGGTGGAGGGGCCGGGGCTGACGGCGCTGCTCTTCGTGGTCGCCGGGCTCGGCCTGCTGCTCGCCTCGCTGGGCAACCGGGGACCGACCACCTGGTTCGCGGTCCTGGTGCTGGCCGCGCTGGGCGCCGCCGCCTACTGGTCGAGGTACCGGCGGTCGGCCGAGACCACCACACCGGAGGGCGTGCCGACGCATCGGGCCGCGGCGCAGGCGGTGGCCGAGGCGCCGCCGGAGGCGCAGCCGCCGCCGGCGCCGAGCAGCCCCTCGTGGTGGCGCGGCGGCACGCCGGCCGTCGGCTACCTGTGGGGGCCGGCGCACGCCGAGGACGGCCACCACTCGCCGGGGCCGCCGGCCGGCCAGCCGCCCTGGCCGCCGGCGGCCGGGCGGCCGCAGCCGCCGGTGCGGCGGCCGGAGCCGCGGGAGTTCCGGCTGGGTGGGCTGCTCTTCCTGCTGGCCGCCCTCGCCTTCGCGATCGGCGTCTCCGCCGCCTGGACCAGCCTCCCGCTGGGGCCGGTGCTGCAGATCGGGCTGGCCTCGGCGCTCGCGGTCTACGGGATCGGGCTGCTGGTCAGCGCGTTCGCCGGCCGGCTCGGGCTGGGCACCATCACGGCCGTGCTGCTGACCGGGGTCATGCTGGCCGGCGCCTCCATGCTGCCGGAGAACATCACCACCACCTGGGAGAGCCACGACTGGCGGCCCGGCGGCGTCGAGCTGGTCCGGGACAGCTACCAGCTGGGCAGCGGCGCCGCGCAGTTGGACCTCACCGCGGTCGAGGTGGCGCCCGGCGACGAGCTGGTCACCGAGGTGGAGGCCGGCGCCGGGCAGGTCACGGTGCTGGTGCCGTACGACGTGGACCTGACGGTCCGGGTCGGGATCGGCGTCGGCGCGTTCACCTACCAGCCGTTGCGCGGCCTCAGCCAGCACGACAACCAGGACTCCTGGGGCGGCCTCGGCGAGGAACGAGTCCTGGAGTACCCGGCGGTGGTGCCGGCCACGGAGGAGGGCGAGGAAGCGGCCGAACAGCCGCGGATCGAGCTGCGGGTGGAGTTGGGCGTGGGTCATGTCCAGGTGGAACGAGCGGCGGAGGAGCCACAGCCATGAGTCGGTTCGGACACGCGCAGGACGGTGGGCCCGGCGGGCAGCGGGTGCTGCGCCGGCACCGGTTCGAGCCGGCCAGGCTGGTGCTCGGCCTGTGCCTGCTGCCGATCGCGGCCCTGTTCATCCTGCACGCGACGGGGGAGACGGAGCTGCCGGTCGGGGCGCGGTTCACCATGCTGCCGGCGGCGCTGCTGCTGGCCGCCGTGGTCGCGGTCATCGCGATGACGGTGCGCCGCACGGGCTCGCGCGGCCCGGCCGGGCCCCCCGGGGACGAGGGGGCCGGGGGGCCGGGCGAGGGGGCTAGCTGAACAGCCGCCGGTTGCGCTGCGGCAGGAACCACGGCCGGGAGCGGAGCAGGCCGTCGAGCGTGCCGGGGCCGCCGCCGGCCAGCGCCAGGGTGACGAAGCCGAAGACCAGCGGCAGGTCGGCGCCGAAGTAGTACGGGTCGCTCGACCAGGACACGGTCAGCCAGAACGACAGCGCCAGCAGCGCGCTCAGCGCCGCCGCCCACCGGGTGAAGAGCCCCAGCAGCAACGCGGCGCCCAGCACGATCTCCGCGATCGCGGTCCCGTGTCCCATCAACTCCGGGGCGTCCAGCGCCCGGTCGACCAACCAGGGCACGGCCGCGTTGTCCCGGGACGCCGTCAGCATCAACTCCATGGTGTCCGTGTTCATCACGGCGCTGAACGGGCCGCCGTCGACGTACTTGTCGACGCCCGCGTACAGGAAGGTGAAGCCGAGGAACAGGCGGAGCGGAAGCATCGCCCAGCGCGCGGCGAGATCCCGGGCGCTCCCGGGACCGCCGGTGGCCGGGGAGTGACCGCCCAACGGGTCCGTTACCGACATGGGCCGACGCCCTTTCGTCACGGTTTCAGAGACGGTCAGTCTGCCACCGTGACGCGGTACCGGCCAGACTCCGTGCCAGCGGCGGTGATCACCCGCACCTCGACCGGTCCCGGCTCCACCTCGGCGGGCACCCGCACCACCAACCTGGCGTCGTTCGGCGCCGCGTAGCCACCGCGGGTCGGGACCAGCGGCACCGGCACCGTCAGGCCGCCGATCCGCACCACGGTGTCGGCCAGCCGGTGCGCGGACTCGGCGCCGGGCGGCACGAAGCCGGAGCCGCGGATCTCCAGCTCGTCGCCCTGCCGGATCGGTGCCACCACCGTGCCCGGCTCGCGGACCCGCACCACCGACTGGATCACCGGCCGCGCGCCCTCGGTGTACTTCGCGGCCAGGTAGGTCAGGGCGGAGACGACGACCAGCAGCGCCACCCCCCACGGCAGGTTGGGCGCCGCCTCGGGCGCCCGCGCCAGCCGCACCCCGACCAGCACCAACGCAGCGGCGTTGACCAGCAGGTACTGCACGTCGGCGAAGCTGCCCCGGCCGCCGTCGTCGGTCAACAGGTCGGCCGGGTGCGGGGCGCTGGCCCTGACCTTCTGCATCCGGAAGCCACGCACCCGGGTGGCCACCGTGTGCCGCACCCAGACCGTCACCGCGCAGGCGACGGCCACCGCCGCGAGCAGCCCGCCGGAACTCGCCGGTGTCAGCCCGTCGAGCAGCGCCTCGCGCGCGGCCCGGTCGCCGGTGCCGGCCAGCGTGCCCGCCAGCATCAGCACCGCGTAGCCGGCCAGCGCCAGCCAACCGACGGCCACCGCGCGGGAGGTGGAGAGCCGGTTGTCCTCGCCGATCAGCGGGGCCAGCAGCCCGCCGCGCTCCCGGTGCGCCCGGCCGGCCAGCGTCAGCAGGCCGGCGAGCACGCCGGCGGCCAGCAGCGCCGTGGTCCTGGCCAGCGTCCAGCCGGCGGCGCCGAACAGCGCGGTCACCACCTGCCCGAGCAGCAGCAGCGCCACCCCGGCCCACAGCACCAGCAGCGTCCGGTCGGCCAGCGCGGCCAGCCGGAACCTGGCGCAGGCCAGCGTCCGGGCCTCGACCTCCCGGGCCGCCTCGGTCAGTTCGTCCGAGATCCACTGCCCGGCCGCCTCGGGGGAGTGCGCCAGGGCCGGCGGAATCCCGTCGCCGGCGGCCAGCGTGTCCCGCAGCTCGGCCAAGGCGGTCTCGGCCCGGCGCAGCGCGGCCCGGGTCGAGGCGGGGCAGTCGCCGCAGGCGCAGTCGGTGCCGTGCGCGGGCGGGGGCGCGGCCCCCGCCGCTTCCGGCGCGACCGGCGCCTTCGACTCGTGCGGCGCGACCGGCGCGGCATCGCTTGACGGCTCCTCGGCCACGCTGCTCCCTCTTCCCCCTGGCCCGGTGGCCCGGGGGCGTGGCCGGACGCCATCGCCGCACCGGTGGGCCACGGATCGACGCTCCACGATGTCCTGGGCAGGGCTAGAGATTCTGCCCTACCGGCCGGCCATCAGGCGGGGCGGGTCGCGCCGTTGAACGGCATCGAGTCAACGTCGGCCAGCCGGACGGGCGTTCCCGACCTGGCGGCGTGCACGATCTGGCCGTTGCCGATGTAGAGCGCCACATGGCTGTTGTCCGCGTAGTAGAACACCAGGTCGCCGGGGGCGAGTTCGGATCGGGAGACGCGGACGCCGGCGCCGGCCTGGGCGTAGCTGGTGCGGGGCAGCGAGACGCCGGCCGCGCCCCAGGCGGCCTGGGTCAGGCCCGAGCAGTCGAAGGCGTCGGGGCCGGTGGCGCCCCAGCCGTAGGGCTTGCCCAGCTGGGCCGTCGCGAAGCCCACCGCGGTCGCCGCCCTGGCCGTGGGCGCGGGGGCGGTCTCGGCCGCCTCGGCGGCCCTGGGCTCGTCCCTGGCGGCCCGGACCGGGGCGACCTCGTCGGACTCCTCGGCGAGCACCCGCGCGCGTTCCTCCTCGGTGCGGGTGGCCAGCAGCTCCTCGGCCTCGGCGAGCCGCTCCTCGACCACCAGGCGCTGCCGGTCGGCCTCCTCGGTCGCCTCCGCGTACTCCTCGGCCCGCTCGTCGGCCTCGTCCCGCAGCTGCTCCAACTCGCGCAGCTTGTCGCCGATCTCCCGGACCCGCTGGGACTGCCGGTCGCCGGTGCGGTTGAGCACGTCGGCCCGGCGGAGGAACTCGTCCGGGTCGCTGGAGAGCGCGAGCGCCAGCCCGGCGGGCATCCCGCCGGCCCGGTAGCTGGCGCTGGCGTGCGCGCCGAGGGCGTTGCGCGCGTCGTTCAGCTCGGCGGTGCGCCGGGCCGCGCGGTCGGACAGCTCGGCCAGCTCGGCCTCGGCCTCCTCGGCCGTCTCGGTGGCCGCGTTGAACGCCTCGGTGGCCTGGGCGGCCTCGTGGTGCAGCGCGTCCACCCGCTCCTCGACCTCGGCGAGCGTGGGCTCCGGATCGGCCAGCGCCGGGGTGTCCAGCGCGCCGGCGGTGGCCGCGCCGGCCAGCGTGAGGCCGGCGGCGACCCGTAGCGAGGATCGGCGGCCCGACAACCAGGGTTTTCGGTAGGTGGTACGCCGCCAACGGCGCCTTCGATGCTCAGCCATGAGGCAGGACGCTAGACCCGGTGGACCGTCCCAACCGCCTTCTGACCGGCATTGGCGGCAAACGGCCGGAGCTGACACGAGTTGATCGAAACGGTCAGCCGTGACTACCGTTCGCTCTCACTTTGGGACCCTGCGTGTTCACTTGGCGTGGTGGTGGGCGGGCCGCGCCGCGTACCGGACCCGGGGCGTGCCACGATGCCCACCGGCGGAGCGGGCGCCCGCGCGCCGTCATGCCCCACCGTGCGCCGGCGCGGTGCCGCGCCCGGCCGGCCCCGGGAGTCGGCTGGATCTGGTCCGTCGGCCGGCCACCCGCCGGCCGCCCGGGTCAGGCGTCCCCTTCGGCCTCGGCCAGCTGGTCGATCACGGTGGCGAACTCCTCGAACGGCCGGGCGCCCTCGATCGGGTGGCCGTTGAGCAGGAAGGCCGGCGGCGTGGCGATGCCCAGGTCCATCGCCTCCTCGGCGTCCGCCCCCACCGCCTCCCCGGCCTCCGCCGACTCCATGTCGGTCAGCAGCAGCTCCACGTCCGGCACCCCGGCCTCGGCGGCCAGCACCCGCAGCCCGTCCTCGGTGAACCGGCCGCTGTTCAGGTGGAACTCCTCGGCGAACGCCGCCTGGTAGAACTCCCAGAACCGGCCCTGCCGCCCGGCCGCCCAGGCGGCCCGCGCCGCCGCGTCCGACTCGGGGCCGTTGATCGGGAAGTTGCGGAACTCCATCCGCAGCACGCCCTGGTCGACGTACTCGGCCAGCAGCCGCTGGTAGGTGTCCCTGGCGTGGGTGCCGCAGAAGGCGCACTGGAAGTCGGCGTACTCGATCATCACCACCGGGGCGTCCACCGCCCCGACCGCCAGCGGATCGTCCGCGTCCCGGCGCGCCAGCTGGAGCGCCGGATGGTCGTCGGGCAGCGGGACCACCGTCTCCTGGCCGTCCCCCACCGCGTCGTCCGCGCCGTCGTCCCCGCCGCCGGCCAGCAGCGCGGAGACCGTGCCGACCAGCAGGAACAGCACCACCGCGATGGCCACCGCGACCACCAGCGGCCGCCGCGAGCGCCCCGCGCCGGCCGCCCGCCCCGCGCCGGCGGCGGGCCGCTGGCGGCCACCCTTCGGGCGGCGGTTCGGCTTCGGCTTGCGGGACCGGGAGACGGGCATGCCCCCAGCCTAGGGTGCCCAGCGGGAGGCGGCGGGCCCGCCCCGGGGCGCCCGCGCCGGGCGCCCCAGGGGTGAGCCCCACCGTCCAGCCAGCGGATGGTGGGGCTCGGCGCCGGCGTGCCCGCCGGCTCGCGGGCACGGCCGGGGCGCGCGGTCAGTGGGTGGCGCCACCCCCCAGGTCGTCGGCGTAGGAGGCGATCCAGGCCAGCGGCGCGTTCCAGTTGATGGTGATCTCGTTGGTCGCGTACGACTCGATGTGGTCGACGTAGCACATCGCCGGGGCGCAGCCCACCAGCAGGTCCTCCGCGATCGGGTCCTGGAGCTCGCTGTTGGGGCCGCCGGCCACCGAGCCGGGCGCCGGGTTCGGCAGGCTCGGGTCCAGCTGGTTGGCCCAGAACCGGTGGTGCTGGTTGTGCGCGTCACGCTCGCCGTAGCCGGTCACGTAGGAGAGGTTCAGCGGGTTGCGGCCCAGCAGGTAGTCGAGGCCACCCAGCACGGCGTCCCGGTAGGCGCTCTCGCCGGTCAGGTCGTGGGCCGTGGCCAGCACCACCATGTTGTTCAGCACCTGTGAGTTGGAGCCCCACACGTAGGAGTCCACGCCGAGCGGCACCCCGTAGGCCTCGCCGCCGGCCAGCTCGACCAGGCCGTCGGCCGCCTCCGTCACCGTGCCGCGGACCTGGGCCAGCTCGGCCTCGGTCAGCGCGTTGGGCACCGTGGCCAGCGAGAGCCCGCCCAGCGCCGCGGTCTCGCCCCAGGAGAAGCCGCCGGCCGGGAAGAGGGCCTCGGTGTCACCGTGCAGCTCGGAGCCGAGCACCGCCGCGCGGTACTCGTCCGCCCCGGTGGTGACGAACAGCTCGGCCGCCGCCCAGTAGAACTCGTCGGTCAGCTTGGCGTCGCTGTAGGCGCCGCCGCCCACGCCGTCGTTCGGGTCGGCCAGCAGCTCGGGGTTGGCCACCGCCGCCGCGTACGACGACTCGGCCGCGGCCAGCAGCTCGGCGGCGAACGCCGGGTCGTGCTCCTCGAAGAGCCGGGCGCCCTGGGCGGCCGCCGCGGCCACGTTCAGCGTCGCGGCCGTCGAGACCGGGTGCAGCTCACGCGGCTGGTCGTCCTCGTGCGGCAGCGTCGGCAGCGCGGTCCAGGCCGCGTCGTGCAGCTTGTGGTGCGCCATGCCGGCCAGCTCCTCGCCCGCCGGCACCCGCATGGACAGCAGGAACTCCAGCTGCCAGCGCGCCTCGTCGAGGATGTCCGGCACGCCGTTCCCGCGCTCCGGCACGGCCAGCGCGCCGTCGCCGAGCGGGGCGCCGTCGGCGCCCTCGGTGGTCAGCGTGCGCTCGTAGGAGGAGAGCAGCTGGGCCACCGCGATGCCGCCGTTGACCACGTACTTGCCGTGGTCGCCCGCGTCGTACCAGCCGCCGGCCGCGTCCAGCGTGTAGTCGCAGCCGTCCTGCCAGCAGGGCACGCCGTCGTCGCCCTGGTTGGGCGCCGCGTTGACGTGCCCGGCCGGGCGCGCGTACTCCTCGCCCACCAGCTCGGCGTCGATCTCGATGCCGCTGCGGTTGTGGTAGAAGTACGCCAGCGCGTCGGAGCGCAGCTCGGCGTAGAGGTCGTCGCCGATGGCGAACGGCTCGCTGGTCTCCTCCCCGATGGTCACCGTGTAGCCCTCGCCGGGCGTGCTGACCTCGCCGAAGTCGAAGCCGTGCACGTGCTGTTCGGAGGACGGGTCGACGCCGAGCGGGGTGGTGTCGCCGGTCGCCACCTCGGTGCCGGCGGCGTCCGACAGGGTCCAGGTCTGCGCCTCGGTGGCCTCGGTGACGAAGGTGCCGCGCTTGGGGCCCTCGGTCAGGTAGCCGACCTGGTTGACCCGCACCGGGGAGCCGGTGTCCGGCTCGTAGACGGGCGGCTCGGCGCCGCCGGTCAGCGAGATGTCGTCCAGGCAGAGGGTGAACGCTTCGTCCCGGCCGCCCACCTGGAAGACCAGCTGGGCCGCGGTGTGGTCGGCGCCCGCCGTGAAGAAGTGGGTGAACTCCGTCGGCTCGGCACCGATGGTGTCCACCGCGGTCAGCTCGGCGGCGTACGGCTCCTCGGCCTGCTGCACGGCGGTGCGGCTGATGACGGTGTTGGTCGCGGTGGCGGTGTAGCTCAGCTGGTACGACTCGCCGGTGGTGAGCGGCAGGTCGTTCTGGCCGATGATGGCGTCCCACGGGTTGCTGGTGCCGCCGGGTACCTCGGCGCAGAGCTGGCCGTCCACCACCGCGCCCGGGCTGTTGGCGGTCCACCACCAGGGGTCGGTGGTGCCGGTGGCGAAGTCGCCGTTGACGATCAGCTCGGGGCCGTCGGCGGCGCCGGCGTTGGGCAGGGCGAGCGCGCCGGCGATCAGCCCGGCGCCGAGGACGACACCCAGCACGCGCCGGGTGTCGCGGGCACGACGGTGCCCGGGTGGGGAGTGGGTGGGGCGTTGGGTCACGGCTCGATCCTTCGACGGAACGGATGGGGGGTCGTGTGCTGTTCTGTCGCGGTGCGTGGGAGCGCTCCCAAGGAGTCCCACGGCATCGTCGAACGGATGGCGGGAGCACGTCAACCCCCTGTCACCCGCCGAAAGTCGGAAGAAGCGGCGGCAGTAGACTCCGGCGGCATGGATGTACTGATTGGCCTGTTTCTCGCGCTGCACATCGTCGGCATCGCCGCGCTGTTGGGGGGTGTGCTGGCGCAGATGAAGGCGATCAGGACCGGGGAGGCCGTGGTGACCCCCGGCATGCTGCACGGCGCGGCCACCATGCTGGTCACCGGTCTGGCCCTGGTGGGGCTCAACCAGGCGGACGACCAGGAGGTCAACAACACCAAGATCGCGGTGAAGCTGGCGCTGCTGGTGGTCATCCTGGTGCTGGTCTACGTCAAGCGCGGGGAGAAGGTCCCGCCGCCGGTGCTCGGCACGATCGCGCTGCTCACCACGGTCAACATCTTCATCGCCACCCTCTGGTAGGCGGCGGCGCGGCTCTGGTGGACGGCGGCACGGCCGCCGACCCGGCGGGCGCCGGGTCGGCGGGGGCGGCGCCTCAGGCCGCGTAGTGGGCGCCGAGGCGTTCGGCGTCCGCCCAGACCTGGTCCGCGGGGGTGCCGGCCAGCGTGTGCGTGAGGACGTCGAGGACCAGGTGCCAGCCGACCGCGAAGTCCCGGGCCGGCGCCGCCGGCACCTCGCGGTGGGTGAGGGTCAGTCGGCAGCCCCCGCCGGTCGGCGCGAGCCGCCAGCTGACCAGGGACTCGGGGACGCCGTCCCAGCGCCAGCTGTGCTCCAGCGTGCCGGCCTCCAGGTCGGAGCCGGGCGCGCGCAGGGCGCGCACCCGGCCGGTCGCGGTGCCCTCCGGGCCGAAGTCGAAGCGCACCAGCCCGTCCACCCTGGCCTCGATCAGGCAGCCGGGCAGCCAGCCGGCCAGCCGGGCGGGTTCGGTCAGCGCGGCCCAGACCCGGGTCGTCGGGTGGCGCAGCTCGCGGTCGAACCTGACGCCGAAGGCGCCCTGTTCGTCGAGGCCCAACAGGCCGGCGCCGTGCGGTGGCAGGTCGTTCATGGCGTGTCCTCGTCCAGTGCGGTCTCCAGGGCGTCGAGCACGCGGGTCCAGCGCTGGGCCTGGGTCGAGAGCCAGTCGCCCGCCTCGGCCAGCGAGGCCGGTTCGAGCCGGTAGATCCGCTGGGTGCCGGCCCGCCGGACGGTGAGCACGCCGCCGCCCACCAGCACCCCGAGGTGCTGGGAGATCGCGGGTCGGCTGCTGGCGAACCGGCCGGCGATGGCGGTCGCGTTCAGCTCGCCGCCGTCCGCCAGCAGTTCCACGATGCGGCGGCGGGTCGGGTCGGCCAGGACGTCGAGTGCTGACATGGGGTAAGCGTAAGTATTTACTTACGAACGGGCAAGGGGTGCTCGGCGGCCGCCCGGTCAGCCCTCGATCCGGCCGTTCCGGACGGACAGGTGCCGGCCGGCGAACCTGGCCCGCAGCCGACGGTCGTGGGTGACCAGCAGCACCGTGCCGGCGTACGCGGCCAGCGCCGTCTCCAGGTCCTCGACCAGCGCGGGGGAGAGGTGGTTGGTCGGCTCGTCCAGCAGCAGCACGTCCACCGGCTCGGTGACCAGCCGGGCCAGCTCGATGCGGCGCCGCTGCCCGTAGGACAGCTCCCCGACCCGCAGGCTCAGCTCCTCCAGCTCGAACAGGCCGAGCGAGAGCAGCGTCCTGATGTGCTCCTCCAGGTCGGCCGGGCCGCCCCGGCCGTGTGCGAAGGCGCGCAGCACGCTGTACCGCTCGGGCCAGGGCGTCTCCCGCTGCCGCAGGTGTCCCACCCGGCCCGGCACCGTGACCGTGCCCTGGTCCGGGGCCAGCTCGCCGGCGATCAGCCGCAGCAGGGTGCTCTTGCCGGCGCCGTTGGGGCCGGTCACCAGCACCCGCCTGCCGTGGCCGACCCGCAGCACCGGCACCGTCAGCCGGCCGGCGACCGAGACGCCGGACAGCTCGACGGCCGGCCCGGTCGGCACCTCGTCGGTCTCCTCGATCCGCCCGGTGAAGGTCAGCGGCTCGGGCGGCGGCGCCACCGGCTCGGCGGTGAGCCGCTCCACCCGCTCCTTGGCGTTCCGGATGCGGCTGCTCGCCCCGTGGTCCCGGTTGCGGGAACGGAAGGCGCCGGAGCCGAAGTTGGCCATCGGGTTCTTCCGCGGGATGGCGTCCAGCGCGTCGATGTTGGCGTCCACGATCTGCTCGCTGCGGGCCAGCTCCCGGCGCCAGTTCTCGTAGTTCTGCAGCCGGCGGCGCCGCTCGGCGGCCTTGGCCCGCAAATAGCCCTCGTAGCCGTCGCCGTGCCGGGTGACCGCGCCGGCCTCCAGCTCCAGCACGGTGCTGGTGAGCCGCTCCAGGAAGACCCGGTCGTGGGTGACGGCCAGCACCGTCCCCGGGTGCTCGCGCAGCTGCGTCTCCAGCCAGCCGACGGCCTGGTCGTCCAGGTCGTTGGTCGGCTCGTCCAGCAGCAGCAGCTCCGGGCTGGCGGCCAGCGTGGCGGCCAGCGCCAGCCGGGAACGCTCCCCGCCGGAGAGCGTGCCGAGCCGCCGGTCGCGGTCCAGCTCCGGCAGGCCGAGCGCGTGCAGCGCGATGTCCACCTTGGCGTCGGCCTGGTAGCCGTCCCGGGACTCGTAGCGCTCCACCAGCGCCCCGTAGTGGGCCATCGCCGCGTCCAGCGCGGCGCCCTCGCGGCGGCCCAGCTCCACTTCGGCGCGGCGGATGCGCTCCTCCAACTGGCGCAGGTCGGCCAGCGCCAGGTCGATGGCCTCGGCCACGGTGGCCTGCGGCGGCAGGGCCAGGGTCTGCGCCAGGTAACCGAGGCCGCCGGGGGCCGCGACGGTCAGCTCACCGTGGTCCGGGCGCTCGAAGCCGGCGATCAGCCGCAGCAGCGTGGACTTGCCCGCGCCGTTCTCGCCGATCAGTCCGACCTTCTCGCCGGGGCTGACCGCGAAGGTGACCTTGTCCAGGACCGTCTTGTCGTCGTAGCGCTTGGTGATCTCACGCAGGGTGAGTTGTGAGGTGGCGGTGGCCGGCACGGGGCTCCCCCTGGGGCGATGGCTGACGGGACGCGGCGACGGGCGCGATGAGGCGCGCGCGGCTCAGGGGGAACGCATTCGGGAAGCGTAGACGGAGCGGCCGAAGCCTCGCAACGGTCACTGAGGGTGAGGTGCGTGGTGCGGTGAGTGGCTGGCCCGGGCGGCTCCGCCGGCTCAGTCGTCGAGCACCGCGGCCACGGCCTCGATCTCCACCAGCTGGTCGTCGTAGCCGAGCACGGTGACCCCGAGCAGGGTGCTGGGCACGTCGTGCTCGCCGAAGGCGTCCCTGACCACCTCCCAGGCGGCGACCAGGTCGGCCTGTGCGGCGCTGGCGACGAGCACCCGGGTGCTGAGCACGTCGGTGAGCGAGGCGCCGGCGTCGGCGAGCGCGGTGCGCAGGTTCTCCACCGCCTTGGCCGCCTGGCCGGCGTAGTCGCCGACGGCGGCGGTGCTGCCGTCGGCGTGCAGCGGGCAGGCGCCGGCGAGGAAGATCAGCCGTGCCTCGGCGGGGGCGGTGGCCGCGTAGGCGTACTCGGCCACGTCGGAGAGCGAGCCCGAACGGATCAGGGTGACGGCCTTGGGCACGGTGGCGGTCCTCTCGATGGTGCGGCGGTGCGGCGGTGCGGTGGCGCCCGGCGCCGCGGGCCAGCGGTTCGGCGGTCTGGCGGGCGCGGGGCGGGGGCCGGCGGTGCGACCGGCGCTTCGGACCGGCGGTCGCGCGGCCCGGCCCCCACCGTACGTGGGCCGGCGAACGGCCGCCCGGAAATAAGCGGTTGACCACGGCGCCGGCCGGACGGTGGGCTGGGCGCCATGCGAATCGGCGTGGTGGGCCTGGGGATGGGGCTCCATCTGGCACGGTGGTGCCGGACGTTGGGGATCGAGGTGGCGGCCGTCTGCGACCGCGACCCGGCGCGGCTGGCCGGCGCGCTGGCCGAGCTGCCGGACGCCACCGGCACGGCGGACTGGCGGGAGTTGCTCGGCGCCGGCCTCGACGGGGTGGTGCTGGCCAACGACTTCGACGCGCACGCCCCGCTGGCCATGGCCTTCCTCGACCGTGGGGTCCACGTGCTGTCGGAGACCGCGGCCTGCGCGGACGAGACGGAGGGGCGGCGGCTGATCGCGGCGGCCGAGGCGTCGTCGGCGAGTTACTCGTTCGCGGAGAACTATCCGCTGTTGCCGCAGCACCGGCTGCTGCGGCAGGCCGTCGAGGCGGGGGAGCTGGGCCGGATCAGCCTGGTCGAGGCGGACTACCTGCACGCGCTGTCGCCGGCGGCGATGGCCGAGCTGATCGGGGACCCCGGCCACTGGCGGGGGCGGATCGCGCCCACCGCCTACTGCACCCACACCCTGTCGCCCGTGCTGGCGCTCACCGGCGCCTGGCCGGTGGCGGTCTCGGCGTTCCCGGTGGACGCGCCCTGGGGGGAGGGGGTGGACGAACTGGCCGCCCGGGCGGCCGTGTTGCTGGTGGTCCGGCTCTCCACCGGCGCGTTGGCGGTGACCCGGCACGGCTTCCTCCAGGGCGAGCCGGACGGCCACTGGAGCTGGGTCTCGCTGCGCGGCAGCCGGGCGTTCGCCGAGACGGTGCGGGCGCCCGGCGACCGGGCCTGGTCGGTGCGGTTCCGCCGGGAGGCGTGGACCCGGCCGGCGGGCTCGGACGGTCCGGCGGAGGAGGAACGGGTGCCGCCGCCCCTGCTGTGGGACGGCACGCCGGTGGATCGGGCGCGGGAGGCCACGGTGCTGCTGCTCCAGGGCTGGCGGGCGACGGTGACGGAGGGGCGGCCGCCGCTGCTGCCGGTCCGGCCGGCGGTGGCGGCCTCGCTGGTCGGCGTCGTCGGGGCGCGGTCGCTCGCCGAGGGCTCCCGCCCGGTGCCGGTGCCCGACGTGTCGGGTCGGACGTCGGACTGAGACCAACCGCCCTGTCCAGCCAGCTGGTTGGCCGGGCGGCGGCCCAACTCGCCCTTCCTGGCGCCGATATCGTTGGCCGAGGCGGCCCGTTGGCTGCCAGAGTGGCCGCCATGCGAGGGAGGGAGCCCCAGGACCGGACGGCGGGGAGCCCGGAGATCCGGGGCGAGTGGGAGGCCCATCTCACCGTGACCTGCCCGGCCGAGCGGTCCGCGGGTTGACGGACTGGGCGGTCCGGCGCGGGCTGGGGTTCGTGCACATCCGGCTGGCCCGTGGGGTGGCAGCTTCCCAGCCGATGGTCACCCTGGTCGGCCGTGGCTCGGCCGCCGGGCGGGAGCGTGAAGTCGCCACCCTGGCCGATGAGTTGGCGGCGGCCGGCTACCCGGTGGTCAGGACCAGGACGGAGGCGGCGCCGTGGGCGGCCGGCGTGCCGGCCGACGACCCGGCACCCGGCGTCGCGCACCGGGGCCGGTACTTCGAGCACCATGTGAAGCTGCTGCTGCCCCCGGACCACGACCGGTCCGCGCTGGAGCGGCTGGTCGTGCCGCACACCGCCCACCTCTCCTGGAACGCCCGCCGCAGTCGCGTGGACGGCCAGCAGGAACGGTTCGTCACGCAGCGCTCGTCGGGGTGGGCCGGGTCACCGCGACCCGGCGACTGGCCGCCCTGCTGGCCGAACGGACGCCGCCCAGCTACGCGTTGCTGCGGGACGCGCTCCTCGGCTCGGGCCGGATGGACGGCGGGGAGCTGCGCCCGCCGGGGGCCTGGTGGTGTGACTGGTTCCCACACGGGAACGGCTGGCGGCACTTCGTCACCGACTACCCGGAGGCGGCGGCCCGCGCCGCCGACTTCCCCACGCGGCTGACCCGCGCGCTGGAGCCGGTGCTGGCCGAGGCGGACCAGCCGGGCGACACCACCCAGACCCGGTGGGCGCGTTGGCTGGTGCCCCTGACCGAGGCCGCCCGGGCCGAGGCCGAGCCGGCGGTCGCCCTCGGGCGGCTGGCCGAGGGCGGCCAGGACGGCCTGACCGCGGCGATCGTCGTGCTGCGGGAGCTCCGGGGGCCGGCGGCGGTCAGCCCCGAGGAGGCGCTGCACGCTCTGCTGGCCGCCGACGACGGGTGGCGGGTCTGGCGCGAGCACCCGGGCTGGTGGCCGGAGTTGCTGGCGCGGCTCCCCTGAGGGGTCCGCCTCCCCGGGCCGGGGCCGGCCCGGGGAGGCGTGGCCCGCTCAGCCCGGGCGGACGGCGCTGTGCCAGGGCATGTTGTCGATCGACTCGTACTTGATGATGTCGCCCGGCTTGGGGGCGTGGATCATCTGGTTGTTCCCGACGTACAGGCCGACGTGGCTGATGTCGTCGTAGAAGAAGACCAGGTCGCCCGGCTGGAGCTGGCTCCGCGTGACGCTGGTGCCGATGTTCACCTGGTCCCAGGTGACCCGGGGTATCTCCACGCCGGCCGCCAGCCAGGCGGCCTGGGTGAGCCCGGAGCAGTCGTAGGAGTTCGGCCCGGTCGCGCCCCAGACGTAGGGCTTGCCCAACTGGCTCTCGGCGAAGGCGATCGCGGCGTCCGCCTGGCTGGTCTGGTCGCCGGTCGCGGGCGGCGCCTCCGGCTGCTGCTCCTGCTCGGCCTGCTCGCGCTCCTCGGCCTCGGCGGCCTCTTGGGCGGCGCGCTCCGCCTCCTCCCGCTCGCGGCGCTCGCGCTCCTGTCTGGCCTCCTCGGCCTGGCGCTCCGCCTCCTCCTCTTCGAGCCGCTCCAACTCGGCCAGCTCGGCCTGCTCCTCCTCGCTGAGCTGGTCGAGCAGGGCCCGGGCCTCGGCCAGCCGGTCCTGGACCGCCTGCTTCTGCTCCTGCAGCTCGTTCTCCCGCTCCTCCAGCTCGGTCAGCGCCTCGGTGGCGGCGTCCCGCTCCTCGTCGGCGGCCTGCTGGTGGGAGGTGAAGGTGTCCAGCGCGTGCTGCTGGAGGGTGGTCAGCCGGTTGAGCGTGTAGCCGGTGTCGAAGAAGCTCTTCGGGTCGTCGGCCAGCAGCAGCGCCGCCGCGTCCGGCAGCCCGCCGGTGCCGGCCCGGTACTGGGCGGCGGCCATCGAACCGAGCGTGGTCCTGGCCTCGTTGACCCGCTCGTTGGCGGCGTCGGCCGCGGCCAACGCGTCGTCCACCTGGGACTGCTGCGCGTCCACGTCCTCCTTCGCCGCGTTGTAGTGCTGGGTGGCGACGCCGGCCTCGTGGTAGAGCTGGTCGACCCGCTCCCGCACCTCGCGGGCCCGGTCGGCGGCGGAGTCGGCGCGATCCCGCTGCTCCTCGATCGCCGGGGGCTCGTCGTCGTCGGCGAACGCCGGGTTGGTCAGCAGCGTCGCGGAGGCGAGCGCCGCGGCGCCGACGCCGATGGCGCCGCGACGGGCGGACGGGGACTCCAGAAAGCCGCCGCGCGGCTTGCGATGGGTACCCAAGGCCGGTGTCTCCAATCCCTGACCGCTCACCGGGTGTCGGGGACAGCCTGGCCGTACCGCGCGGCGCGCCGGACGGGCCCGCGGCGGGGCCGCGAGGCCGACGGAGCGTCACACGAGGGGGACACCCACGAACGGAGGCGGCCCGTGCCGCCGGGTGCGGCGTCAGGGGAGCGGGCCACCTGACGCGGCACGCTAGTCAGTGGGTGGGGCCTTTGGGAAGGCGGTTGAGCGATATGACCGAAACCAATTTGTGATCTTTGCCTCCTGATCATTCGTCGACCCCTTCCCTGTCATGTGAGGCAGATCACAACAGAAGGATGGGTGGTGGGCGATGACATGGCGCCCGGACCGGAGTCTGCCCCCTCGTAACCCCCTGCGGCGTGCGTGCCCGGGGCGATCGACGGCTGGCCCCGGCAGGCGTTCCGGAGCCGCGGCCAGCGGAGCCAGGAGGCCCCTCATGCGCGTTGTCACCATTTCCTTCATCAGCCTGGACGGCGTCGTCCAGGCCCCCGGCGGCGCCGAGGAGGACACCGACGGCGGCTTCGCGCACGGCGGTTGGTCGCAGCCCTACTTCGACGACCAGGTGGTCGGCGGCGCCTTCGACGAGGTCCTCACCGGCGCCGAGGCGCTGCTCTTCGGCCGCCGCACCTACCAGACCATGGCCGCGGCCTGGCCGGAGCGCGCCGGTGACCCGTTCGCCGACCGGCTCAACTCGCTGCCCAAGTACGTGGTGAGCGACAGCCTGGGCGACGACCAGCTCGGCTGGGCGCCGACCACCCGCTTCCGCCGGGCCGAGCTGACCGCCCGGGTCGCGGAGCTGCGCGCCACCGAGGGCGGCGACCTGGTGGTCCAGGGCAGCGCCACGGTGGTGCGCGCGCTGCTCGGCGCCGGCCTGGTGGACGAGCTGCGGCTGATCGTGATGCCGGTGCTGCTGGGCGGCGGCAAGTCGATCTTCCCGAAGGACGGCGGGCACGCCCCCTTCGAGCTGGTCGCCAGCCGCACCAGCCCGGCCGGCGCGGTGGTCACCACCTACCGCCCCGCGCCGGCGGACCAGAGCTGACCTGACCGGAGCTGCTGAGGACTGACGGAGCTGGCCGGAGCTGTCCAGCACTGACTGAAGCTGACCGGAGCTGGCCCGGGCGGGCCGCCCCGGCCCGCCCCTGGCCGGGCCGCTCGCCCGGCGTGTCAGGCGGGGTTGTCCCGCAGCCGTCGGCGCTCCCAGACGTTCGGGTGCCGGACGGTCGTCCCGCCGAGCCCGCACGAGCCGGTGAGGTAGATGGTCGGCGGGGCGTGCGTCGCCCCCTCGGGCGCATCCTTGGAGGTGCGGTCGCGCAGCCCGCCCATCGACGGGTCGACGCCGCCGCTCTCCACCCGCCACCCCTCGGGCACGACGATGGTGATGCCGGCCATGTCTCCGTGCACCTCGATCTCCGTGTGGCCCAGCGGCAGCTGGGTCCGGGTGAAGTCCAGCTTGACGCCGCCCAGGCCCCCCTTGGCGATGATCTTCGCCGGCACCTGCCAGCGGCCCACCCGCTCGGCGCCGTGCATGCCGCCCTTGATCAGCAGCGGCGCCCCGGTCGCGGCCGGCGGGCCGGGCAGCGGCGCGTCCAGCACCGGCGGCTGCCGCTGGTGCGGGCCGGGCAGGTCGGCGGTGATCGGGCTCAACTCGCCGTAGGTCTTGGCCAGATAGGTCGCCTCCAGCCGCTCCTCCAGCTCCGCCAGGTCGAGCCGGCCCTCGCCCGCGGCCTCCCGCAGCCGCTCGGCCACCGCCTCCCGGTCGGCGTCCGAGGCACGCAGCCCGGCGCGCGGGTCGGCGGGCCCGGCCGGCGGGCGGCCCGACTGGTGCGGCACGGCCTCGGATCCCGCCGAGGAGTGCTCGGGCTGACTCGGCTGGCTCTCGGTCGTCATGGCGGACGGTCCCCTCACGTCACTGCGGTGGTCGGCGAAGCCCCGGTGGGCGGCGGCCCGGCGCGGCCGGCCGGAGCCGACCGGCGCATCGAGCCGGTGAGGACAAGGTAGCCAGGTCGGCGGCCCACGTCGCGGGCGTATCGCCGATCTCGGGGCGAACTCCGGGCGATCCCCGGCCCGGGCCCGGGGTGACCCCGAGCCCACCCCGAGCGCACCCCGAGCCGACCCGGGGCGGGCGGTGCGAGGGCGGCCGGGCCGCTTGCGCCGGCGGCCCACCGCTCGGCCGGATGTCAGTGGCACGCCCTAGACTCGGTGGGCGATGAGCGGCCTCTTCGACGACCAAGCCCTGGCGGACCTCGAACCCACCCCGGACGAGGTGCCGCCGCCCGAGCCTGAGGACCCGTACGGCGGGGCCTCCGAAGAGGCCGTCCCCGACGATCTCTTCGCCGGCACCTTCGCCGGGCCGAAGGCCGCGGCGGACGACGCCTACTACCGCAACGGCGCGCGCAAGCCGGTGAGCGACCCGGCCGCGCTGCTGGAGGGGCTCAACGAGCAGCAGCGCGCCGCCGTCACACACAGCGCGGGGCCGTTGCTGATCGTGGCCGGCGCCGGCTCGGGCAAGACCCGGGTGCTCACCCACCGCATCGCCCACCTGCTCGCCGCGCGGAACGCGCACCCGGGCCAGATCCTCGCGATCACCTTCACCAACAAGGCCGCAGGCGAGATGCGCGAGCGGGTCGAGGAGCTGGTCGGCCCGCGCGCCCACGCGATGTGGGTGATGACCTTCCACAGCGCCTGCGTGCGCATCCTGCGCCGGGAGAGCCGCCAGCTCGGCTTCACCTCCAGCTTCTCGATCTACGACGCGGCCGACGCCAAGCGCCTGATGGCGCTGGTCTGCCGCGACCTGGAGCTGGACCCCAAGCGCTTCCCGCCCAAGTCCTTCAGCGCCAAGGTCTCCAACCTGAAGAACGAGCTGATCGACCCGGAGGACTTCGCCGCCCGGGCGAGCGATCCCCTGGAGAAGACGCTGGCCGAGGCGTACACGATGTACCAGGCGCGGCTCCGCGAGGCGAACGCGCTGGACTTCGACGACATCATCATGACGGCGGTCCACCTCTTCCAGGCGTTCCCGGACGTCGCCGAGTACTACCGCCGCCGCTTCCGGCACATCCTGGTCGACGAGTACCAGGACACCAACATCGCCCAGTACACGCTGATCAGGGAGCTGGTCGGGGCGCCGGGCGGCGCGGTGGAGCCGGCCGAGCTGTGCGTGGTGGGCGACGCCGACCAGTCGATCTACGCCTTCCGGGGCGCCACCATCCGCAACATCCTGCAGTTCGAGCAGGACTTCCCGCAGGCCGCGACGCTGCTGCTGGAGCAGAACTACCGCTCCACCCAGACCATCCTCTCCGCCGCCAACGCGGTGATCGCCCGCAACGAGGACCGCCGCCCGAAGAACCTGTGGACCAACGCCGGTGGCGGCGCCCGGATCACCGGCTATGTCGCGGACACCGAGCACGAGGAGGCCCAGTTCGTCGCCGACGAGATCGACCGGCTGACCGACGCGGACGAGGCCAAGCCGGGTCAGGTGGCGATCTTCTACCGCACCAACGCGCAGTCCCGGATCTTCGAGGAGGTCTTCATCCGGGTCGGCCTGCCCTACAAGGTGGTCGGCGGCGTCCGCTTCTACGAGCGGCGCGAGGTGCGGGACGTCCTCGCCTACCTGCGGGTGCTGGCCAACCCGGAGGACACGGTGCCGCTGCGCCGCGTCCTCAACGTCCCCAAGCGCGGCATCGGGGACCGGGCCGAGGCGATGATCGAGGCGCTCGCGCAGCGCGAGCGGATCTCCTTCGCCCAGGCGTTGCGCCGGGTCGACGAGGCGTACGGCATGGCGGCCAGGTCGGCCAACGCGGTCAGGCGGTTCAACGCGCTGCTGGAGGAGCTGCGCACGGTGGTGGAGTCCGGCGCCGGCCCGGCCACGGTGTTGGAGGCGGTCCTGGAGCGCACCGGCTACCTCGCCGAGTTGCAGTCCTCCACGGACCCGCAGGACGAGACCCGGGTGGAGAACCTCCAGGAGCTGGCCGCCGTGGCCCTGGAGTTCGAGCAGGAGCGGGCCGGCGGCGAGGAGGAGGCCCCGGGCACGCTGGCCGACTTCCTGGAGCGGGTGGCGCTGGTCGCCGACTCCGACGAGATCCCGGACGAGGCGGACGCCGGCGGCGTGATCACGCTGATGACGCTGCACACGGCGAAGGGCCTGGAGTTCCCGGTGGTCTTCCTGACCGGCATGGAGGACGGTGTCTTCCCGCACCAGCGGTCGCTGGGCAAGACCAAGGAGCTGGAGGAGGAGCGCCGGCTGGCCTATGTCGGGATCACCCGGGCCAGGCAGCGGCTCTACCTGACGCGTTCGGTGCTGCGCAGCGCCTGGGGGCAGCCGCAGCACAACCCGCCGTCCCGGTTCCTGGAGGAGATCCCCGAGGAGCACCTGGAGTGGCGGCGCACCGGCCCGGTGGCCCGGCCGGCCGCGCCGGTCACCGTCCGGTCCGCCGGGCCGGCCGGCGGGTTCGGCGGCGGGGCCGCGCGCGGCTTCGCCACCGGCCGGAAGTCCGACCGCCCGGCGGTCGTGCTGGCCCCGGGGGACCGGGTGACGCACGACAGTTTCGGGCTCGGCCGGGTGGTCGCCGTCCAGGGCGAGGGCGATCGGGCCGAGGCGACCATCGACTTCGGGGGCGAGAAGCCCAAGCGGCTGCTGCTGCGCTACGCCCCGGTAGAGAAGCTGTGACCAGGCGCCCGTAGTGTCGCCGTCATGTCACAGACCCGGGCGAGGGCTTGTGGTGGGGCGAGGGTGAACGGTTAGCTGCTTCTGGCACGTTTCGTACTCCATCGCCCTGTCCCCGGAGTACGTATCCCTTCACTCTTCTTCCCCAGGGGGAACACATGAGCCAGCCCTGGCAGCAACAGCCGGAGGGTGGGTACGGGGGGCAACAACCGCCCCAGCAGCCCGGTGGCTACCAGCCGCCGCCGAACCCGTACGGCCAGCAGCCGCAGCCCGGGTACGGCTACCCGCAGCAGCCCGGTCAGCCGCAGCCCGGCCAGGGGGTCCCCCCGCAGCCCGGTTACGGCTACCCGCAGCAGCCCCAGCCCCCGCACCAGCCGGGCCCGTACGGCGGGCCCGGCGGCTTCCCGCCGCCCCCGCCCACCGGTCCCACGGGCAACGCCGGTCTCGCCATCCTGGTCGCCGTGGTCGCGATGATCGCCGTCGGCTTCGGCTACGGCCTGATCTACGAGGCCCTGTTCGACGACGAGACGGGCGAGTTCACGCAGTACACGTTCCTCTCCATCCTGGTGGGCGGCGCCGTCGCGATCGGGCCGGCGTTCCTGGCCAAGCGCAACTACGTGGTCTGGGGCGTCAGCGCCGTGCTGGCCCTGTTCGCCGCTCTCTTCGGTGAGCTGTGGGGCACGGCGATGGTGATGAGCGAGTACATCTACGGCAACCCGATGTTCGGCATGGAGGCCAAGAGCACCTTCGAGGTCTTCTTCGGCGAGTTCGGGGACCTCTTCGACGCCTGGGAGGAGGGCATGGAGCCGATCAACTACCTGATGCTCCTGCTGGCTCCCGTGGGCGCGGTCGCGGTCAACGCCTCGATCAGCAAGCGTCCGTGATCCGTCGCCGAGCCGCGCCGCCCCGGCGGCCGGTCTCGGTGGGAAGCGCGTCGGTCCGCTCCGGACCGGCGCGCTTCGTCGTGTGCCGGTCCGAGCGGACCGGGATCAGGTGGGTTCGAGGCCGTGGTTGCGGAGCCAGGCCAGCGGGTCCACCGCGGAGCCGCCGTATGGCCTGACCTCGAAGTGCAGGTGCGGTCCTGTGGAGGTGCCGGAGTTGCCCGAGTAGGCGATCACCGTGCCGGCCTGGACCCAGCCGGACTGGTAGGCCGTGCTGTCCAGGTGCGCGTACCAGGTCTCGGTGCCGTCCGGCGCGGTCAGGATCAGCATGTTGCCGTAGCTGGGGTTCCACTGGGTGCGGACCTCGCCGTCGGTGGCGGCCATCACCGGGGTGCCGTAGCTGACCGGGAAGTCGATCCCGGTGTGGGTGGACATCCAGTTGACGCCGGCCTGCCCGTAGTAGGCGCTCAGGCCCCGTTGTTCCACCGGGAGCCAGAACTTGGGACGCAGCTCCTCCTGCCGGGCGGCCTCCTCGATGGCGGCCTGCTCCTCGGCGGCGATCTGCGCCTCCAGGTCCATCCGGCCCTGGGTGCGGCTGGCCCGGTCCGCGTAGTCGTCGGCCGCGGCCGACAGGCTCTGCAGCTGGGTGTCGAACTGCTCGTTGGCCTCGATCTCCTCGACCTCGGACGGGTCGGGCGCCGCCACCGGGGGCGGCTCGGCGGGGCTTTCGGAGTTGTTGACGGTGGCGGCGGTGGCCGCCGCGGTGACGCCGAGTACCGCGAGGGAGGGGGCCGCCACGCTCAGCAGCGCCGAGCGGCGGGGCCGGGGGGAGCGGCGCCGGCCGCGGTTGACCGGCTTGCCGACCTCGACCGGCCGGCGGGCCGGCGCCGGGTCGTCCCCGGTGTCGCGGTCGGTGTCGCGGTCGGCGGCGTGTCCCGGCTCGGGGGCGTCGGCCGCCGTCGGCGTCTCGACGTCCTCGGCCGACTGCCAGGCGGTGGTGGGGTCGGCGCTCGCCTCGGCGGGCCGTTCGGGCTCGGCGGCCTGGGCCCACGGCTCGTCGGGCGCGGTGCCGAAGGTCCGCTGCTCGCCGGTGTCCTCGACGCCCGTCCCCGGGTATCCGTACCCGGTCGGCTGGGCCTCGTCGACCGGTGCCGCGCCCCAGCCCGTCTCGTCGTGCCGCCCCGGGTACGCGTCGTGCTGGCCTGGATAGGCGCCGGTGCCCGGTGTCGCCCACTCCTCGACCAGGGCGGTCGCCCCGGTGCCCGCGTCGTAGCCGTTCTGGCCGAACGGGTCGTAGCCGGCGGCCCGTTCGGGTTCGACGACCGGCTGCGGGTCGCCCGTCGGATACCCCGGGGCGGTGCCGTACCCGGTCGCGAACTCGCCGTAGTTCGGGGCCTGGTGGGGCTGCTCGTAGCCCGAGTACCCCTGGTAGTAGCCGTGTTGCTGGTGGGTCTGCGGGTCCTGGTAGGCCAGCGGGTCCGCCTGGCCGGGGTGGCCGAGCGGGTCGGTGACCTGGTCGGGGTCGAAGCCGCCCGTAGCCGGGTAGCCGAACGGGCCCTGGCTGTCGGCGTGTTGAGTGCCGGTGCCCCAGCCGCCGGCCAGGCTCGCGCCGCCGTCGTGGCCGCCGGCGTAGCTCGGGAAGCCGCCGTCACCGGCCATTCCGTAGGCCGTGCCGTAGCCGCCGGCGTAGCCGTCGTGGGGGGTGTCCGCGATGCCCGTGGGGGGAAAGGAACCGAGGCCGGGGTAGTCCAACTGGTCGGGAGTTCCCGACAACAGACGATCGCTCACCGACCATGCCTTTCGGCTCGACAACAGGAGCTGGGGTGGGGACCCGGCGGCTGCTGGTCGGTGACTGTACCCGGGGGTACACGAGCCCCACAATCTTCGGCCGGTTGTTCTTGGGTTTCCAGAGATGAGGAATCGGGCATTAGGTCGCCTTTTGGCGAGGCGGCCATGGAGACCGCACTTTGTGTTCGAGGAGAATTCGATTTCGCGCCGGTTCGGCCCCCGCGATCCGGTGCCCCGGGGGCGGCTGACGGGCGGGTGTCGGGTGCGCGATGCTGTGGTTAACGTCCGTTCGCGTCGCCGCTGACGCGTTCCTTGGGAGGCAGCTGATGAGTGAGTCAGGACCGATCCGGGTCGTGGTGGCCAAGCCGGGGCTCGACGGGCATGACCGGGGGGTCAAGCTGATCGCCCGGGCGCTGCGGGACGCCGGCATGGAGGTCGTCTACACCGGGCTGCACCAGACGCCCGAGCAGATCGTGGCCACCGCCATCCAGGAGGACGCCGACGCGATCGGCCTCTCCGTACTCTCCGGCGCCCACAACACCCTCTTCGAGCGGGTGCTGGTGCTGCTCGAAGAACAGGGCGCCGCCGATATCACGGTCTTCGGCGGCGGCATCATCCCGGAGGCCGACATTCCGCCGCTCAAGGAGAAGGGGGTGGCCGAGATCTTCACCCCGGGGGCACCCACCGGCGCCGTGGTCGAGTGGGTGCGCGCCCATGTGCGCGCCGGGTGACGGCGGCGCCCCCGGGTGGACGCGGTGCCCGCTGAACCGCGCGCCGGCACGCCGGAGCGAGGCCGATTTGTGACGGGTCTCACCACGTACGGGTGACCCGCGACTCAGAAGCCCGGCACTGCCCCGGATACGCTCGACTTCGGACTTGCCGCGTGCGCCCTTTCGCCTCGTATCGCGGCCACGCGGCACGCCCATGTCGAGAACGAACCGCGAGATTCACTGACTGAGGACGGACGCGAGCGTGGACCTGTTCGAGTACCAGGCGAGGGATCTCTTCGCCAAGCATGGCGTGCCGGTGCTGGCCGGCGAAGTCATCGACACGCCGGAGGCGGCGCGTGCGGTGACGGAGCGGCTTGGCGGTCGCGCCGTCGTCAAGGCGCAGGTGAAGACCGGCGGCCGCGGGAAGGCCGGGGGCGTCAAGCTGGCCGCCGACCCGGCGGACGCGGTGGAGAAGGCCGGGGCCATCCTCGGGATGGACATCAAGGGCCACACCGTGCACCGGGTGATGCTGGCCCAGACGGCCGACATCGTCGACGAGTACTACGTCTCCTTCCTGCTGGACCGCACCAACCGCACCTTCCTGGCCATGGCCTCGGTCGAGGGCGGCATGGACATCGAGGAGGTCGCCGCCACCAAGCCGGAGGCGCTGGCCCGGATCGCGGTGGACGCGGTCGACGGTGTCTCCGAGGAGAAGGCGCGGGAGATCGTCGCCGCGGCGAACTTCCCGGCCGAGGTCGCCGACCAGGTGGCCGACGTGCTGCGCCAGCTGTGGGAGGTCTTCGTCAAGGAGGACGCCCTGCTGGTCGAGGTCAACCCGCTGGTCAAGACCGCCGACGGCCGGATCGTGGCGCTGGACGGCAAGGTCTCGCTGGACGCGAACGCCGAGTTCCGCCAGCCCGACCACGCCGCCCTGGAGGACCGCGCCGCGGCCAACCCGCTGGAGGCGGCGGCCAAGGAGCGTGGCCTCAACTACGTGAAGCTGGACGACGGCAACGTCGGCATCATCGGCAACGGCGCCGGCCTCGTGATGAGCACCCTCGACGTCGTCGCCTACGCGGGCGAGCGGCACGGCGGGGCCAAGCCGGCCAACTTCCTGGACATCGGCGGCGGTGCCTCCGCCGAGGTGATGGCCAACGGCCTGGAGATCATCCTGGGCGACCCGGACGTCAAGTCCGTCTTCGTCAACGTCTTCGGCGGCATCACCGCCTGCGACGCCGTCGCCAACGGCATCGTGCAGGCCCTGGAGCTGCTCAGGAGCAAGGGCGAGGAGGTCACCAAGCCGCTGGTGGTGCGGCTGGACGGCAACAACGCCGAGCTGGGTCGCAAGATCCTCACCGACGCCAACCACCCGCTGGTCGAGCAGGTGGACACCATGGACGGCGCGGCCGACCGGGCCGCCGAGCTGGCTGCCAAGTAACGCCCCGACGAGGACCGAGACACACGAGAACAGACGAGGACAGCGAGACTCACACCATGGCTATCTTCCTCACCAAGGAAAGCAAGGTCATCGTCCAGGGGATGACCGGCTCCGAGGGCCAGAAGCACACCCGGCGGATGCTGGCCGCCGGCACCAACATCGTCGGCGGCGTCAACCCGCGCAAGGCCGGCACCTCGGTCGACTTCGACGGCACCGAGATCCCGGTCTTCGGCGGCGTCAAGGAGGCCATCGAGGCCACCGGTGCCGACGTGACCGTGATCTTCGTACCGGAGAAGTTCACCAAGTCCGCCGTGATCGAGGCGATCGACGCCGAGATCCCGCTGGCCGTGGTGATCACCGAGGGCATCGCGGTGCACGACACCGCCACCTTCTGGTCCTACGCGGGCCAGAAGGGCAACAAGACCCGCATCATCGGTCCGAACTGCCCGGGTCTGATCACCCCCGGTCAGTCCAACGCGGGCATCATCCCGGCCGACATCACCAAGCCCGGCCGGATCGGTCTGGTCTCCAAGTCGGGGACCCTGACCTACCAGATGATGTACGAGCTGCGGGACCTCGGCTTCAGCTCCTGCGTCGGCATCGGCGGTGACCCGATCATCGGCACCACCCACATCGACGCGCTGGCCGCCTTCGAGGCCGACCCGGAGACCGAGCTGATCGTGATGATCGGCGAGATCGGCGGCGACGCCGAGGAGCGGGCCGCGGACTTCATCAAGGCCAACGTGACCAAGCCGGTCGTCGGCTACGTCGCCGGCTTCACCGCGCCCGAGGGCAAGACGATGGGCCACGCCGGCGCCATCGTCTCCGGCTCCTCCGGCACCGCGCAGGCCAAGAAGGAGGCCCTGGAGGCCGCCGGCGTCAAGGTCGGGAAGACCCCGTCCGAGACCGCCGTCCTGGCCCGGGAGCTGCTGGCCGGCTGACCCGCGGTTGGTCGTCCACCCACGCTTGGGGCGCCCCTCGGCCGATGGCCGACCAGGGCGCCCCTTGGCGTTCCCCGACCCCGCTACTGCAACGCGGCCAGCAGGCCGGAGCCGGCCAGCGTGAGCGTGGTGCCGGCGAACAGCGCGGCCGAGGCCCGGACGATCCGCCGGGTGGTGCGCTCGCTGGCGGCGAGCGCCTCGGCGGCCGACACCGGCGCCGGGACGGGCGCCGGGGCGCCCTCGCCGTGGGACGCCGGGCCGGGTGCCGGCCCGGCCAGCGCCAGCAGGCCGGCCTCGGCCGGATCGGGCCGGCCGGCGTGCGCGGGGGAGCGCCGCGGCTCGATGGCGACCAGCGGCGCCCGCGCGGTCAGCGCGCGGCGGCGCGGGCCGGCGGGCAGTGGCGGCCGCGCGACCACCGCCGGGACCAGCGCGGCGGCGCCGGTCGGCGGCCCGCCGGTGGCCGCCGCCGCGGTGGGCGCGTGCGCGGGGCCCGGCGCGGTCCCGGCCACCGGCCCGGGCTCCGGTGCGGCTTCCGGCGCAGGCTCGGGCTCCGGGAGGAACGCGGCGTCCGGCCCGGGCTCGGGGGCCGGCTCGGGCAGCGGGGCCAGGCCGAGGGCCCGGCGCAGCTGGTCGGCGGGCGACGGGTGCCCGGGGCCGGCGGGCGGCAGCCGGTCCGCGAGCGCGGCCCTGGCGTGCCGCAGCCGCGCCGCGGTGGCCGCCGTGGTCGCCTCGCACTCGGCGGCCACCGCCGATCGGCGCAGGCCCAGCCCGTCGGCGAGCAGCAGCGCCCGCCGGTAGCCCGGCGGCAGCGCCAACAGGGCCGCCCGCAGCGGGCGTTCGCCGGCGGCCGGCTCCACCGGCGCCCGCCAGCGCCCGGGCAGCAACCGCTGCCAGGGTGCCAGCGCGTACTCGTGGCAGGCCGACCGCACCCAGCCGGCCGGGTCCTGGTCGGTCGCGACCGACGGCCAGGACTCCCAGGCTAGCCGGAAGGCGTGCGCCACCGCCCGCCGGGCGATCGCGTGATCTCCGCTGAGCAGCTCCGACTGGCGCAACAGCGGCCCGGCCTGGTGTTCGTAGAGCAGCGTGAACGCGGTGCGCGGATCGGCCGCCGACCAGGACGCCCCCTGGCCGGCCGGCGTGGTGGCGGAGCCGGGCGCGTGGCGGGCGGCCCGGCGTCCCCGGGCCCGGTGGGTGCCCCGATGCCGGGGACGATAATCCTTAAAAAGGGTCATATCGGAATTTTGGCCGACACTGCGGTGAAAACCCATTACCGGAACACTTCGGGTGTTGTTGGCAGCATGGCCGGGTGCGACACCTCAGTCAGCGGGTCCTGCGGCGGATCGCCCCGCACGGACGCGGTCAGGGCCGGTGGTTCCTCGAAGGCATGCTCGCCGCCGGGCTCGGGCTCGGCGGCCTGGCCGTGCTGGTGCTGATGTTCTGGGTGATCTCCCCCTACCCGGACCAGAGCCCCACCGGCGCGCTCCGAATCGCGGCCGACCTCTGGCTGCTGGCGCACGGCTGCGAGCTGCTGCGCGCCGACACCCTCTACGGCGGCAGCGCCCCCGTCGGACTCACCCCACTGCTGCTGGTCGCGCTGCCCGGCTGGCTGCTCTACCGCGCGGTGCGGGTCACCCTCCTGCCGGACACGGAGGACGCCCGGGCGGCGGAACCGGACGACGCGTTCCCCGCCGCGCTGTGGATCTCCGGCGGCTACCTGCTCGCCGGCGCCGCCGCCGCGCTCTTCGCGGCGCCCGCCGGCCTCGCACCGCAGCCACTCTCCACCGCGCTCCACCTCCCGCTCTTCGCCCTGCTGGTGACGGGCGTCGCCGCCTGGCAGCTCAGCGGGGTGCCGCCGGTCCCACCGCCGACCGGCTGGACGGCCGGCCGCTGGGCCGGCCCGGGCACGCCCGAACGGCTCGCCGCCGCCGGCCGCGCCGCGCTCGCCGGCACCGCCGCCTGCTGCGGCGTCGGCGCGCTGCTGGCCGCCGGCGGGCTGCTGCTGCACGCCCCGGCCGCCCAGTCCACCCTGGTCACCCTCAGTGGCGACTGGACCGGGCGGCTCGCGGTGCTGCTGCTCGGCTGCGCGCTGGCGCCCAACGCCGCGGTCTGGGGCGCCGCCTACGGCCTCGGCCCCGGCTTCACACTGGGCGGCGGCAGCGTGCTCTCCCCGCTGGCGGTCAGCGGTGACCCGACGCCGCCGCCGTTCCCGCTGCTGGCCGGACTGCCGCACGGCAGCCCCGAGGGGCCGCTGCTGTGGTGCGCGGCGGCCGTGCCGGTGGTCGGGGTGCTGGTCATCGCCGGCCTGGTGGCCCGGGCGGCCGTCCCGGTGCCGGGGGAGCGGGCCGGCGCCGTCGGCTGGCTGGGCACCGCGCTCACCGGGCTGCTGGCCGCCGCCGGCACCGGGGTGCTCCTCGGCGGCCTCGGCACCCTGGCCGGCGGGGCACTGGGCGGCGGCGCGCTGGCCGAGTTCGGGCCGAACGGCTGGCACACCGGGTTGGCCGCCGCCGGCTGGGCCACGGCGGCGCTCCCGCTGGCCCTGGTGCTGCGGCTGTGCCGGCTGCACCAGCCCAGGCTGCTGCTGTCCGGGCTGCTCGGCCGCGGTGCCCGCCCGTGGCCGCGCCGCCGGCCGGCCCGGGGCGGCTGGCTGCCGGGCTGGGCCCGGCGCCGCCACCGCCGCGGCCGGGTGCCGGAGTGGCACGCCACCGACGCGCGGCTGGCCCGCTGGGCCGCGCTCAGAAGAACCTCCGGCGAACTCGTCTCCCGCATGGACGACCAGCCGCCGTCCTGACGGGCGGGCGCCGCCCCGGACCGGTGCCGCCCGACGCGACGCCGCGCCCCCGGGCGTCTCGGCGTCAGGTAACGCCGGACCCGGGTGCGCCGCACCCGGGTAGGCCGGAACGAGGGGCCCGGCCGTGGCCCGGCCCGGGGCACGTGCGGCGCAAACCGCTGGTGCGGTGCGGGCCGGCGGGGCGTCGCCCTCGGTGACGCGTGGCTCCTGCGGTCCGCTCGGCGGAGCGTGACGGGCCGTTGGCGTCCTGGTCCGGGGTGCTTCCGGCGTCCCGCCGGTCATGCTGCCGGGTTGAACGCCAAGGAACGATCACGGTGCGGGGTCCAAGTCGACCCGGCCGCCGCCGAGGAACGGGCCCGGGCGGCGGTTGACCCCGACGCCGACCCACGGGGGAGGGCGGCGCCGGGGGCCGACCGCGGACACCGGGAGGGGTGCCAGTACTCGTGGGAGTCTGTGATCGGGGTGGAGCTTCCCGCTGAGCGGTGGGAGCGTGCCCGCACGCGGCTACGGAGCCGAGGCATCGATCCGGACGCCGCCACATGAAGGGCCCCCGAGCCCACCCCTGACAACGCGCACGGTAACCAGCGGCCGTGCGGGGGCTCGATGACGCGATGGCCGTCGGGTACCCCCTCGACCAGTGCGACCATCGAGGCTGAGTGCTCGGTGTGGAGCGGCGGGATCGCCTGCTAGTCCGGCGACGCGTACCGCTCCTGAGCGCTGGCCAGATCGGGGAACTCCAGCATCACGGTGTCGCCGCCCCAGGTGCCCTCATGCCCCGACGAGCTGCCCGCCGTGCACGAGGTAGCGGCCGCCGTGCGGTGCCGTCGTCGCCTCGATCCGCTCGAGGTACTCCGCGTTCTCCGGGCCGACCTCGGCATCCCTCAGGCAAGCGATCACGTACGCGCGAGGCGCCGTCATGCCGGCACCTTGTCCAGGAAGCCGTGTACGTCCTGGATCCGGCCTGACGCGTCCAGCACCAGGACGTCGAATCCGATCACCAGCGGCTCGGCTCCCTCCGGGCCCAGGCCCCAGCGGAAACGCACCAGGCGATGGTGGGCGTCGGCCTCGCCGACCTGGGTGAACACGAACCCGGGAAACCGCGCCTGGACGCCGTCGACGACCGCCGTGATCCCCTCGTGGCCAGAGACCTCCGCCAGCGGATCGGTGTAGGTCGCCTTGGGCGACCAGTGCTTGGAGAGCAACGTCGCCCGCTCGTCGCCGGTCGCGTTCCAGGTGGCCAGGTACTGCTGAACGATAGCCCTCACGATCGTTTTCTCCCGTTCATCTCGATCGGCTGCCGGCATCCTGGCCCGGCCCCGGCCGGCAGATCCATGACCTCACACGTCATGGCCACCCGGATGCGACCCCTTAGGCTCCCGGGTATGAGCGTTGCAGTCGAAGCCCTGCCGGTCGGTGCGCTGTTGCGGACCTGGCGTGAACGACGCCGGTTCAGCCAGCAGGAGCTGTCCAACCGATCGCGGGTCTCCACCCGGCACCTCAGCCGGGTGGAGACCGGCAAGGCGCACCCGACGCCAGAGATGCTCATGCATCTCTCCGACAACCTGGACGTGCCGCTGCGGGATCGCAACCGCCTCCTGTTGGCCGCCGGCTACGCACCGCGCTATCAGGAGCGCCGATGGGACGACGCGTCGATCGCGGTAGTGATGGACGGTCTGCGCCGGCTCCTCGACGCCCATCTGCCGTACCCCGCACTGCTGTTGGACGATCACTGGGACATCGTCGACGCCAACGCTGCCGTTGATCAGCTGCTGACCGGTTGTGCGCCGGAGTTGCTGGAGCCGCCGATCAATGTGGTTCGGGTCTGCCTCCATCCGGACGGGCTGGCCCGCCGGATCGGCAATCTCGTGGAATGGGGCAGCCATCTGCTCCAGCAGGTGAGTCACCGTGCCGAGCGCACCCATGATCAGCGTCACCACGAACTTGCCGCGGAAATCGCCGGATACCTCCGCGGACCCGATGTCCCCACTCCCCTCACGGGGCCGGTGATCACTCTCGAAATCGACGTCGACGGCGACCCGCTCCGATTCTTCAGCACCTCCGCCACCCTCAGCACCGCCTCCGATGCCGCCTTGGAAGGGCTACATCTGGAGACATTCCTGCCGGCCGACCACGAGACCCGACGCCGGTTCGATCAGCGGTAGACCATGCCAGAAGGGTCCCGCCGCGGGCCCGGCCCGCGGGTGCCGGCACCGAGCCGGTCGGGCACGTACACCTCGGGTACGCCCGTGCGTCCACCGCCCGCCAGCGAACCGCGTGCCTCCGGGGGCGCGTCACGCTCGTCGTCCGCGCACACAAGCGACTCGGCCGCGGCATCGCACTGGCGACGCTGGCCGTGGAGGTGAAGGCCAGCGACGTCGGTCTTCAGTTCCTCACCGGTGAGCTCCAGGGCTCGCACGCCCCCTCCGGCGTCTCACCGTGTTGGCCGCCCTGTCCGCCGGGACGCCGTCGGTCCGGGGACCGACTCCCCGTCCCGCCGGGCGGCGGTTCTGCGTGGCCGCGTCGGCCGGCCGGCGCCGGCGTGGGCCTCGGCCGGGGGTCAGTTCTGGTCGCCGAAGACCGAGTGGAGTTGGCTGGGCAGATGCTCCTCGCAGGCCTCCCTGGAGGGGGCGGTCAGGGAGTCGGACACGCAGTCGAAGTAGTCCTTGTACACCAGTTGGGCGGTGTAGCTGACCGAGACGACCAGCAGGGCCAGGCTGGCCAGGACCACGCCGGAGATCGCCGCGCCGCGCTGCGGCCGGCGCCCGTCCGGGGTCGGGGCCGGTGGCTGGCCGTCGGCGTCCCTGGGGCCGCCGCGCAGCGCGCTGACGCCCCAGTAGAGGGCGAGCGCGCCCAGCAGCAGCCCGAGCCACTCCCAGGAGAGCAGCCCGGCGAAGACCCCCCACATGCCGGCCAGCACCGCGTACCGCGCGTGCCGCTGCGCCGGGTCGTTGGGGTCCCAACGGCGCCCCGGCCGACCCTCGCCGTCCTCGTCCGGCCGGTCGCCGCCGCCCGGCGCGCCGAACGGGCCGTTGCCGCGCCGCGGTTGGCGGCGGCTCCACTGGCTGCCCCAGCGCTGCCGCTGGTCCGGCTCGTCGTCGTTCCCGTCCCGGGAGTCGCCGTCGGGACGACGCGGTCGCCACGGCTGGTCGGGCTGCCCCTCGGGCGGCGGGGCGAAGGGGTTGTCCTCCTCGCTCGGCCGCTCCTGCTGGCCTGAGGCACGGGGTCGGTCCGTCATCTGGTGGTCGCATCTCCCTGTCGGGCCCGCGCGCCGGGTTCTCGCGGTGCCGGTGGCCTCCGACCGTACCTGCCCGTGGCCGGCCCACGGCACGGGGGGACCCAGCCGTGCCGGTATCGTTGCGGACGGCCGTCCGGTGAGCGGCCGGCTCCTCCCGGGAGAAAGACCTCAAGGAAAGACCTCGTCGTGGCCGCTGCCCCCGAAGCCCCCGAAGCCGCCGACTCCCCAGCGGGAGCCCAGCCGGAGCCGGGGGCCGGGCCGCCGGCCCGCCTGGTGGTCCTGGTCTCCGGTGCCGGCAGCAACCTTCAGGCGTTGTTGGACGCCGCGGCCGAACAGGGGGCCGGGTTCGGCGCCGAGGTGGTCGCCGTGGGCGCCGACCGCACCGGCATCGAGGGGCTGCGGCGGGCGGAGCGGGTCGGCGTGCCGACCTTCACGCACCGGCTGCGGGACTACCCGACCCGCCCCGACTGGGATCGCGCGCTCACCGAGTCGGTGGCCGCGCACCGGCCGGACCTGGTGGTCTCGGCCGGATTCATGAAGATCGTGGGTGCCTCGTTCATGGCCGCCTTCGGGGGCCGGTTCATCAACACCCATCCGGCGCTGCTGCCCAGCTTCCCCGGCGCGCACGGGGTGCGCGACGCGCTGGCGCACGGCGTCAAGGTGACCGGCTGCACGGTCCACTTCGCCGAGGCCGAGGTGGACACCGGGCCGATCATCGCCCAACGAGCCGTCGAGGTCAGGGACGAGGACGACGAAGCCTCCCTGCACCAGCGGATCAAGGAAGTGGAACGCGGCCTGCTGGTCGATGCCGTGGGTCGTCTGGCCCGGCACGGCTACCGCGTAGAGGGACGAAAGGTGTACATCCCGTGACCGCCGAAGAGACCGCAGACCGCCGCCCGATCCGTCGCGCACTGATCAGCGTCTACGACAAGACCGGCCTTGAGGAGCTGGCCAAGGGGCTGCACGAGGCCGGCGTCGCGCTGGTCTCCACCGGCAACTCGGCCCGCCGGATCGCCGCCGCCGGCGTGCCGGTGACCCCGGTCGAGGAGCTGACCGGCTTCCCCGAGTGCCTGGACGGCCGGGTCAAGACCCTGCACCCGCGGGTGCACGCCGGGCTGCTGGCCGACCAGCGGCTGGCCGCCCACCGGGAGCAGCTCGCCGAGCTGGAGGTCGCCCCGTTCGACCTGCTGGTGAGCAACCTCTACCCGTTCGAGCAGACGGTGGCCTCGGGCGCCGGCTTCGACGACTGCGTGGAGCAGATCGACATCGGCGGTCCCGCCATGGTGCGCAGCTCCGCCAAGAACCACGCCTCGGTGGCCGTGGTCACCGACCCGGCCGGCTACGACGAGCTGCTGTCGGCGGTCGCCGACGGCGGCTTCCCGGCCGCCAGGCGGCGCGAGCTGGCCGCCGAGGCGTTCCGGCACACCGCGCGCTACGACGCCCAGGTCGCCGGCTACTTCGCGGCCCAGACCGGGGCGGCGGAGGAGTTCGAGGCCAGCGTGAGCCCGGTCTTCGGCCGCTCGCGGGTGCTGCGGTACGGCGAGAACCCGCACCAGTCGGCGGCGCTCTACACCGACGGCACCGGTCGGGGCCTGGCCTCGGCCGAGCAGCTGCACGGCAAGGAGATGTCCTACAACAACTACGTGGACACCGAGGCCGCGCGCCGGGCCGCCTACGACCACGCCGAGCCGTGTGTGGCGATCATCAAGCACAGCAACCCGTGCGGCATCGCGGTGGGGGCGGACGTCGCCGAGGCGCACCGCAAGGCGCACGCCTGCGACTCGCTCTCCGCCTACGGCGGCGTGATCGCCGTCAACCGGCCGGTGACGGCGGAGCTGGCCGGCCAGATCGCGGAGATCTTCACCGAGGTCGTGGTGGCCCCGGACTACGAGCCGGCCGCGCTGGAGGCGCTGACCAGGAAGAAGAACATCCGGGTGCTGCGCTGCCCCGAGCCGCCGGCGACCGGGCTCGAGTTCCGGCCGGTGGACGGCGGGGCGCTGGCCCAGGTCGCCGACCGGCTGCAGGCCGAGGGCGACGACCCGGCCAACTGGCGGCTGGTGGCGGGCGAGGCGCTGTCCGAGGCCGAGCTGGCCGAGCTGGCCTTCGCCTGGCGGGCCTGCCGGGCGGTGAAGTCCAACGCCATCCTGCTGGCCAAGGACCTGGCCACGGTCGGCGTCGGCATGGGGCAGGTCAACCGGGTCGACTCGGCCCGGCTGGCGGTGCGGCGGGCCGGCGCGGAGCGGGCCGCCGGCTCGTACGCGGCCTCGGACGCGTTCTTCCCGTTCCCGGACGGCTTCGAGGTGCTGGCGGAGGCGGGCGTCAGGGCCGTCGCGCAGCCCGGGGGTTCGGTCCGGGACGAGCAGGTGGTGGCGGCGGCCAAGGCCGCCGGCGTCACCATGTACCTGACCGGCACGCGGCACTTCTTCCACTGAGCCGCGTCCGTAGCCCAACGTCGTGACGGCGGGGCACCGGCCAGCCCGGCCGGTGCCCCGCCGTCGTCCGTCCGGTCGACTGGCCGGCCGGCGGGGCTCAGGCGCTGGGCCGGTCCACCATCGCGACCAGGATCTCGTGCAGCACCTCGTGGTCCCTGGGGTCGTGCAGCCGGTAGGGGCCGCCCTCGACCGTGTACCACTCGTCGGCTCCGGCGTAGCGCACCCGCAGCCGCAGCGCGCCGTCCTCGTCGATGGCGCTGTGCAGCTCCAACTCGCCGGTGATCGCGCCGACCTCGCTGGTCATGACGCCGCCGCTCGGGCTCCTGAAGAGCGAGTACCTTTCGTTCATGGTCGGTATTCCTAGCAGCTTCCCGGCGCCCTCTCACGCGCCGCGCCGCACGCCGGGGCCGGGGAGCCGGCCCGGGAGCCGGCCGGGGCGCGGATCGGTGCCCGGATCGGTGGCCGGATTGGTGGCCGGGGGGACTCATCAGGGAGGATGGGGGGCATGACTGCCCAGACGCTCGACGGCCAGGCCACCGCGGCCGAGATCAAGTCCGACCTCCGCACCCGGATCGACGCGCTGCGCGAGCGCGGCCACCTGCCGGGTCTGGGAACGCTGTTGGTCGGCGACGACGTGGGCAGCCAGAAGTACGTGGCCGGCAAGCACCGCGACTGCGCGGCCGTCGGGATCGCCTCCATCCAGCGGGAGCTGCCGGCGACCGCGACCCAGGAGGAGATCGAGGCCGTCGTCCGCGAGCTGAACGAGGACCCGGCCTGCACCGGCTACATCGTGCAGCTGCCGCTGCCGCGCGGCATCGACGCCAACCGGGTGCTCCAGCTGATCGACCCGGCCAAGGACGCGGACGGCCTGCACCCGACCAACCTCGGCCGGCTGGTGCTGAACGAGCCGGCGCCGCTGCCCTGCACCCCCAACGGCGTGATCCGGCTGCTGCGCCGCTTCGAGGTGCCGATCGACGGCGCCGAGGTGGTCGTGGTCGGCCGCGGGGTCACGGTCGGCCGGTCGCTGCCGCTGATGCTCAGCCGCCGTTCGGAGAACGCCACCGTGGTGCAGTGCCACACCGGCACCCGGGACCTCTCCGCGCACCTGCGCCGGGCGGACATCATCGTGGCCGCCGCCGGGGTGCCGCACCTGGTGAAGCCGGACGACGTCAAGCCCGGCGCGGCCGTGCTGGACGTCGGCGTCAGCCGGGACGCGTCCGGCAAGATCGTCGGCGACGTGCACCCGGGCGTGGCCGAGGTCGCCGGTTGGCTCTCCCCCAACCCGCGGGGCGTGGGGCCGATGACCAGGGCGCTGCTGCTGAGCAACGTGGTGGAGGCCGCCGAGCGCGCGGCCGCGGGCAACTGACGGTTCGGGCCGGAACGGCGAGCGACAGGGAGACGATGGCGGTGGGCGGCGTGGCCTGGCGCAGGCGTTGGCGGGTGCCGGAGAAGTACCGCACCCGGGACACGGCGCGACCCGAGGGCGGGGGGCGCACGGCGGGGGGTGACGCGCCGGCGCCGATCCGGCAGTGGCCGCTGCTGGTGGTGCTGGCGGCGACGCTGACCGGCCTGCTGGTCACGCTCGCCGACTTCCGGATCGGGCTGCTGGTCGTGGGCGGCGCGCTGCTGGCCGCCGGGGTGCTGCGCGCCTGGCTGCCGGCGGTCGGGATGCTGGCGGTCCGCTCCCGGTTCACCGACATCGTGACCTACACGCTGCTGGGCGCCGTGATAGTGCTGCTGACGCTGATGGCCGAGCCCCGGCCCTGGCTCGAGGTGCCGTTCCTCAACGACATCCTGCGCTTCTCCGCCGGCTGACGGGACCGGACGGGGCCTCTACGGAAGCGGGTGACCCGGCTTCGGCCCGGTCACTCCAGCCAGGCCGCCACCGTGTCCTCGTTCTCGCCGACCCAGCGCTCGGCGGCGGCCCGCGGCGTCATGCCCTGGCCGGCGATCAGCTCGGCCACCGCGTTCTGGTCCTCGGCCGACCAGGAGAACGCCCGCAGGAAGTCCACCACCTCGCCGCCCTCCTCGGCGAACTCGGCGTTCAGGTACTTCCTGAGGGTGATCGACGGGTAGTAGCCGGGCAGCTCGACCTCGGCCAGCTCGACCTTGGTGGCCAGCCAGTGCGGCTGCCAGAAGTAGGCGAGCAGCGGGGTGCCGCCGGCGCCGGCCTGGTAGATCTCGTCCACCAGCGCGTCCTCGCTGCCGGCCGCCACCGCCGTCAGCTCCAGGCCCAGCTCGTCGATGATCGCCTCGTCCCGGGTGGCGAACCGCGGGTCGCCCTGGAGCACCGTGCCGCCGAGCTGCTCGGCGTAGTCGTTGAGGTTGCGCCAGTTCAGCGCGTCCGGGTTGGCCTCGGCGAACGCCCCGGGTATGAACCAGCCGACGTGCCCGGTGATGCCCAGCTCGCCGGCGCCCACCACGTCCCCGCGCTGGGTGACGTGCAGCCGGGCCAGCTCCGGCAGCCCGCCCCAGTCCTCCAGCAGCACCTGGGTGGTGCCCTCGCCCAACTCCGCCCAGGCGGCGGCCGGTTCGGTCTCGACCTTCTCGATCGGGACGCCCAGCTCCTCCTCCAGGAGGTAGGCGACCACCGCCGCGTTGGCCCTGGCGCCCGGCCAGTCGGTCACGGCTATCCGGATCGGCTCCGGCTCGTCGGCGCCGATCAGCCCGCCCGGCACGTCACAGGCGCTGACGCAGATCAGACCCAGCGCGCCGCCCGCCGCGAGCAGGCGGCGGGCGGCCAGGCGGCGTATCCGCGGGGAGGGGCGTGGCATCGGTGTTGGCTCTTCCTTCGAGTGGGCCGGTGGTGGGCCGGCGGACACGGTGCCTACGCGGTGTGGCCCCGACCACGGGTACGGGGCCACCGATGCGTCAACGGACGCGGGACGCGCGAGCGACTCAGATGAGCCCGAGCGCGCGGACCGCCTCCCGCTCCTCGGTCAGCTCACGCACCGAGGCGTCGATCCGGACCCGGGAGAAGTCGTTGATCTCCAGGTCGGGCACGATCCGGTAGACGCCGTCCGCGCAGGTGACGGGGAACGAGGAGATCAGGCCCTCGGGCACGCCGTAGGAGCCGTCGGACGGGATGGCCATCGAGGTCCAGTCGCCCTCCGGGGTGCCGTTGACCCAGGTGTGGACGTGGTCCACGGCGGCGTTGGCCGCCGAGGCGGCCGAGGAGGCGCCCCTGGCCTCGATGATCGCGGCGCCGCGCTTGGCGACGGTCGGGATGAACTCGTCCGCCAGCCAGCTCTCGTCGCCGATCGCCTCGGCCGCGTTCTTCCCGGCGACCTCGGCGTGGAAGACGTCCGGGTACTGGGTGGCCGAGTGGTTGCCCCAGATGGTCAGCCGGCGGATGTCGGAGACCGTGGCGCCGGTCTTCTTCGCCAGCTGGGACAGCGCCCGGTTGTGGTCGAGGCGGGTCATCGCGGTGAACCGCTCGGCCGGCACGTCGGGCGCCGCGGCCTGCGCGATCAGCGCGTTGGTGTTGGCCGGGTTCCCCACGACCAGGACGCGCACGTCGTCCGCGGCGTGGTCGTTGATCGCCTTGCCCTGCGGCTTGAAGATGCCGCCGTTGGCCTCCAGCAGGTCGCCCCGCTCCATGCCCTTGGTGCGCGGCCGGGCGCCGACCAGCAGCGCGACGTTGGTGCCGTCGAAGGCGACGTTCGGGTCGTCGCTGATGTCGATCCCGGACAGCAGCGGGAAGGCGCAGTCGTCCAGCTCCATGGCCGTGCCCTCGGCCGCGCCCAGCGCCGGGGTGATCTCCAGCAGGCGCAGCCGGACGGGCACGTCGGGGCCGAGTAGCTGGCCGGAGGCGATCCGGAAGAGGAGCGCGTAGCCGATCTGGCCGGCGGCGCCGGTGACGGTGACGGTGACGGGGGTGCGGGGCATCTGGGACCTTCCGGTATGGGTATGGGCGGCCGGGTCCACGGCCAGGTTACTCGTCCAACGTGGCCAGGAACCCCCACGAGGGGCGGGAGTTCCTCGGGTACTTACCCGCCCATATCTCGTCATCAAGATACGTGCGTCAGCGTAGTCCGCGGCCCCGTCGCCCGGGGCCGCGGGGTAGCCACCGCGTCAACCCGTCAGAACCTCGCGCAGCTGGGTCAGCGCCCAGTCCAGGTCGGCCTCCTCGATCGTCAGCGGGGGAGCGATCCGGAGCGTGCTGCCGTGCGTGTCCTTCACCAGCACCCCGCGCTCCATCAGCCGTTCCGACACCTCCCGCCCGGTGCCGAGACCGGGCGCCACGTCCAGCCCGGCCCACAGGCCGCGCACCCGGGCGCCGGTCAGCACGCCGGCCGCGACCAGCTTCGCCAGCTCGTCCTGGACCCGCTCGCCCAGCCGGGACGCCCGCGCCTGGAGGTGCCCCTCCCGCAGCATCGCCACCACCTCAAGGCCGACCGCGCAGGCCAGCGGGTTCCCGCCGAAGGTCGAGCCGTGCTCCCCCGGCCGGTGCACGCCCAGCACCTCGGCCGACGAGACCACCGCGGAGACCGGCAGCACCCCGCCGCCCAGCGCCTTGCCCAGGATGTAGACGTCGGGCACCACGCCCTCGTGCTCGCAGGCGAAGGTGCGGCCGGTCCGGCCGAGGCCCGACTGGATCTCGTCCGCCATCAGCAGCACCCCGCGCTCCGCCGTCAGCTCCCGCACCGCCCGCAGGTAGCCGGGCGGCGGCAGGATCACCCCGGCCTCGCCCTGGATCGGCTCCAGCAGCACCGCGACCACCGTCCCGCCGTCCTCGGTCGGCGCGCTCAACGCCTCCCGCATCGCCGCCAGGTCGCCGAACGGCACCACCGTGAACCCCGGGGTGAACGGGCCGTGGTCCCGGTAGGCGTCCGGATCGGTGGAGAAGCTGACCAGCGTGGTGGTCCGGCCGTGGAAGTTGTCGGCGGCCACCACGATCCGCGCCTTGTCCCGCGGCACCCCGCGCACCCGGTAGCCCCACTTGCGGGCGGTCTTGACCGCCGTCTCGACCGCCTCGGCTCCGGTGTTCATCGGGAGCACCATCTCCATCCCGCACAGGTCGGCCAGCGCCGTCACGAACGGGGCGAAGTGCTCGTGGTGGAAGGCGCGCGAGGTCAGCGTGAGCCGACCCAGCTGCGCCTTGGCCTCGGCGATCAGCCGGGGGTTGCCGTGGCCGAAGTTGAGGGCCGAGTAGCCGGCCAGCAGGTCCAGGTAGCGGCGGCCGGTGACGTCGGTCAGCCAGGCGCCGCGGGCCGAGGCGATCACCACGGGCAGCGGGTGGTAGTTGTGCGCGCCGTGGTCTTCGGCGGCGGCGATGTGGGCGGCTGGGGTCTCCAAGGCGCTCATGTGTCATCCGATCTGTGGCGGGGGTGGTGCCATGGCACTTGTAGCGCCTGCCGTCCGCTATGGGAAGATCCCCGGCGCTGGTGTCCGGTATGCGGTGCTCCCGACGGGTGACCGGCGGCCCGTTTCCCCGCTTGGCGGACCTGCGACAATGACTGCCATGGCCACCGATCGTCCGCGCGTCCTGTCCGGTATCCAGCCCACCGCCGGCTCCTTCCACCTGGGGAACTACCTCGGTGCGGTGCGGCAGTGGGTGCCGCTCCAGGAGACCCACGACGCCTACTACTCCGTCGTCGACCTGCACGCCATCACGGTCCCCCAGGACCCGGCGGCGCTGCGCGAGGCGACCAGGCTGGCCGCCGCGCAGCTGCTGGGCGCCGGGGTGGACCCGGAGCGCTGCACGCTCTTCGTGCAGAGCCACGTGCCGGAGCACGCCCAGCTGGCCTGGGTGCTCAACTGCGTGACCGGGTTCGGCGAGGCGGCCCGGATGACGCAGTTCAAGGACAAGTCCGCCAAGCAGGGCGCGGAGTCCACCACGGTCGGCCTCTTCACCTACCCGATCCTGCAGGCCGCCGACATCCTGCTCTACCAGACCGACCAGGTGCCGGTCGGCGAGGACCAGCGCCAGCACGTCGAGCTGACCAGGGACGTCGCGGCGCGGTTCAACGGCAGGTTCGGCGAGCTGTTCCGGCTGCCCAACGCCCACATCCTCAAGGACGCGGCGAAGATCCAGGACCTCCAGGACCCGGCCAGCAAGATGAGCAAGTCCGGCTCGTCGGCCAAGGGCATCGTGTGGCTGCTCGACCCGCCGAAGACCTCGGCGAAGAAGTTCCGCAGCGCGGTCACCGACACCGGCACCGAGGTCCGCTACGACCCGGCCGAGAAGCCCGGCCTGAGCAACCTGCTCACCGTCTACGCCGCGCTCAGCGGGCTGACCGTCGCCGAGCTGGAGGCCAAGTACGACGGCCAGCTCTACGGGCCGCTCAAGACCGAGCTGGCCGAGCTGTTCACCGAGTGGGTGGCCCCGTTCCAGGCGCGGACCAGGGAGTTCCTCGACGACCCGGCCGAGCTGGACCGGGTGCTGGCCAGGGGCGCGGCCAAGGCCCGCGCGGTGGCGGCCGGGACGCTGGCCCGGGTGCACGAGGCGGTCGGCTTCGTGCCGCCGCTGCCCGGCTGAGCCCCCGGCCCCGGCCCCCGGCGGCACCGCGCCGGTCCGGCGGACGTTGGCACACTGGCGGGCGGGACGCCCGCGCGGAGCGAGGAGCGGACGGCGAACCGCTCACGAGATGGAGGGAGTCGAATGGTGGGGACGGTCACCCTCGGTGTGTCCATCGCGGTTCCGGAGCCGTACGGGAGCCGCCTGCAACGCGCCCGGCTCGGCTTCGGTGACGCGGCCGCCGCCGGCATCCCCACCCATGTGACGCTGCTGCCGCCCACCGAGGTGGACGCGGCGCTCCGGCCGGCGATCGAGGAGCACCTGGCCGCGGTCGCCGCCACCGAGCGGCCGTTCCCGATGCGGCTGTCCGGCACCGGCACCTTCCGGCCGCTCTCCCCGGTGGTCTTCGTCCGGGTGGTGGAGGGCTCGGCGGCCTGCGGCCGGCTCCAGGAGCGGCTGCGCGACCCGGCCGGCCCGCTGGCCAGGGAGCTGCTCTTCCCCTACCACCCGCACGTGACGGTGGCGCACGGCATCGCCGAGGAGGCGATGGACCGGGCCAGCGTCGAGCTGGCCGGCTACCAGGCGGCCTGGCGGGTCGCCGGGTTCGCCCTCTACGAGCAGGACGCGGACGCGGTCTGGGCGCTGCGCCGGGAGTTCCTGTTCGCGCCGGCCGCCAGCTCCGCCGGCCGCCCGCTCGGCCCGCCGCCCCGGGTGGCCTGACCCGCCGGCGGGCCGGTGCCGCGCCGGCCGGCTCAGACCCTAGGGTCTGACCACCGGACCGGTCCGGACCGGTCCGGACTGGCGACGTGGAGGTCGGATGGCGTGGTGGAAACGGCCGCCCTGGGTGGCCGCCGCGGTGGCGTGGGTCGCGGACAGCCGGCTCTGGCGGCTCTACCAGCACCTGGACCAGCGGCACTGGACGCGGCTGGCCGCCGCCATCACCTTCACCAGCTTCGTCGCCCTCTTCCCGGTGCTCGGCCTGGCCGCCGCCGTGGGCAGCCAGCTGCTGACGGAGCGGCGGCTGAAGGACATCGAGCGATGGCTCTCCGAACAGGTGCCCGGCATCTCGGCCCAGCTCGACCTGGAGGCCCTCTTCACGCACGCCGGCACCATCGGGCTGATCTCGCTGCTGCTGGTGCTGCCCACCGGCGCGGCCTGGATAGACGCGCTGCGCGGCTGTCTGCGGGCCGTCTGGGACCTGGACGACCCGCCGGAGAACGTGGTGCTGCGCCGGACCAAGGACGTCGGGGTGCTGGCCGGCCTGGGCGCGGTCACCCTGGTCTCGCTCGGCGTCTCGATCGTGGGGCAGAGCCTGCTGCACTGGGCCGGCGACCGGCTGGACGGCGTCGGCCCGCTGATCCAGCTGGGCGCCTACGCGGTGGCCGTCGCGGTCACCTTCCTGCTGCTGCTCTACGTGCTGGTCTGGCTGCCCGGCGTCCGGCCGCCGCGCCGCGCCACGCTGACGGCCTGTCTGCTGGGCGCGGTCGGCATCGAGCTGCTGAAGCTGCTCCTCGGCGGCTACCTGACCGGGGTGGCCGGGCGGAACGTCTACGGCGCCTTCGGGGTGCCGGTGGCGCTGCTGCTGTGGATCAACCTGATCGCCAAGCTGCTGCTCTTCTGCTGCGCCTGGACGGCCACCGCGGTCAGTCCGGGTCGCCGTCCCGACGCCGACGCGCTGGACGCGGCAGCGGCAACGGATGACGCCGGTGGAACACGTAGGCCCCCAGGGCCAGTACCGCCAGAGCCCCGGCCGTGACCGTGGCCACCAGCAGGCCGCTGGCCACCGCCGGCTCCTCCTCGGGGCCGGTGGCGCCCGCGGCGGCGGCCTCGGCGTTCTTCCCGTCGTCGCCCGCCATGCCGGCCGGCTCGGGCTCCGGCTCCGCCTGGTGGTCCGCCGGGAGTTCGCTGACCGGCGGCACCAGCTCGCCGACCGGCCGCGCGGTGTCGGCGGCGGCGAAGCCCCAGTCGAGCAGCGCCGCGGCCTCCCGGTAGACGGCGAGGTTGTCGTCGTCGGCCGGGTCCATCACGGTGACCAGCAGCACCCGGTCGCCGCGCTCCGCGACGCCGGTGAAGGTGTAGCCGGCCGCCGAGGTGTAGCCGTTCTTCACCCCGGCCAGGCCCGGGTAGGGGTCGAGACCCGGGGCGCCGACCAGCAGCCGGTTGGTGTTCTGGATCTCGTACGTCTCCCGGTCCTCGCCCTCGCCCTCGCCGGGGAAGTCGGCGGACGCGGTGGCTGCGTACTCGCGGAAGTCGTCGTGTTGTAGGCCGGCGCGGGCGATCAGCGTCAGGTCGTAGGCCGAGCTGAGCTGCCCGTCGGCGTCGTAGCCGTCCGGGTTGACCACGTGGGTGTCGTAGGCCTGGAGCTCGGCGGCGCGTTCGTTCATCTCCGCGACCGTCGCCTCCTTGCCGCCGTTCATGGCGGTCAGCGCGTACACCGCGTCGTTGCCCGAGGCGAGGAAGGCGCCCAGCCACAGGTCCTCGACGGTGTAGGTGTGGCCGTCGGCGACGCCGACCGCGCTGCTGCCCGGACCCAGCTCGGTGAAGTGCTCGGGCTCCGCCAGGTACTCGGCGTCCCGCGCCAGCTGGGGCAGCACGGTGTCGGCGAAGAGCATCTTGAGGGTGCTGGCCGGGGGCAGCGGGCGGTGCGCCGCGTGCGCGGCGAACACCTCGCCGGTCTCCGCGTCGGCCACGATCCAGGACTTGGCGGTCAGTTCGGCGGGCAGCGGCGGCACCTCGGCCGAGGTGTCGACCGCGATGCCCGAGCCGGCCAGTTCGGCCCCGCCGACCGGCTCGGCGGCGGGCGGCGCGTCGTCGGCCACGGCGAGGGTGGGGGCCAGCAGCGGCGCGGTCAGTAAGCCAAGCACCCACGCGCGCACAGAGATCCTAAAAGAGGACGAGCGATTGAACGGCACACGCTGAACCTATCGCTGTCACCCTGCGTCCGTGCCAGCGGAGCGGCGCAAACCGGTGACGTGGGCGCCGACGTTCGGACGACCCAAGGTCACCCATACTGGATGAGGGGCGCTCGGTGTGGCACCGGCGCGGGAGGGATCACTTGTGTTGACCGTCGTGGCCATGGCTCTTGTGGCCGGTGCGGTGCTCGGCTCCGCCTTCTGGTACCTGTGGCGGCGGCTGGTGCGCGACGTCTCCCGGCCCGGCACCAGGTACCGGCGCTACGGCGGCTGGGTGCTGGGGGCGCTGACCCTGACAACGCTGCTGGCCGCCGGGGGTGGGCGGCTCGGTCTGCCGTTCTCGGCGCACCAGGTGGTGGCCGTGCCCGGCTTCTACTGGATGGCCGCGCTGCTCTACCTGCTGCTGGGGCTGCTGGCCGCCGAGCTGCCGCGCTGGCTGCTGCTGCGCCGCCTCCGCCGGCGGGCCGCCGCCGCCCCGGAGCGGGCCGACGAGGAAGCGGCGGCCGCCGCCGCGGCCGAGCCCGAGCCGGCGCCCGAGCCGGCGCCCGTGCCGGCCGGCGTGGCGGCGGCCGAGGCCGCGGCCGGCCCGGCCGACGGCCCGGCGCGCGGCGGGGCGGCGCCCGCCGTCCCGCCCGCCGAGCCGCCGGCTGACGCGCCGTCCGCCACCCCGGCGGGCGCCGGGGAGCCGGCCGACAGCGAGTTGAGCCGCCGGCTGCTGGTGACCCGCTCGATCGGCGTCGGCGTCGGCCTGCTGGCCGCCGGGACGGTCGGCTACGGCAGCTACAACTTCCGCCGGCTGCGGGTGCGCCGGGTCACCGTTCCGCTGGCCAAGCTGCCCAGGGGCGGGCACGGCTACCGGATAGCCGTGGTCAGCGACATCCACCTGGGCCCGGTGCTGGGCGCCTCGCACTGCCGCCGGGTGGTGAACACCATCAACGAGGTGCAGCCCGACCTGATCACGGTGGTCGGCGACCTGGTCGACGCGGAGGTGGACGACCTGCGGTCGGCCGTCGCCCCGCTCGCCGAGCTGCGCGCCAGGGACGGCGCCTACTTCGTGACGGGCAACCACGAGTACTACGTGGAGACCGCCCCCTGGGTGGACCACATCCGCGAGCTGGGCGTCACCCCGCTGGTCAACGAGCGGCGCGAGCTGCCCTTCTTCGACCTGGCCGGGGTCAACGACGTGGACGGCGAGGGCACCGAGTTCGGCGGGCCCGACTACCGGGCCGCGCTCGGCGACCGGGACCTGGCGCGCGCCTCGGTGCTGATGGCCCATCAGCCGGTGATGATCCACGAGGCGGTGGACCACGGCGTGGACCTCCAGCTCTCCGGCCACACCCACGGCGGCCAGATGTGGCCCATCACCTACCTCGCCGACCTGGCCAACCCGACCCTCGCCGGTCTGGAGCGGTACGGCGACACCCAGCTCTACGTCAGCCGGGGCGCCGGCGCCTACGGGCCGCCGGTGCGGCTGGGCGCCGACCCGGACATCACCGTGGTCGAGCTGGCCTCCGGGCAGGCCTGAGCGCCGGCCGGCGCGGGCGGGCCCCCTAGGGGTTACCCCGAGCCGGTCCCGGTTTTGTGCCAGCCGGGTCCGACGCGTCAACTATTCGGCCGCCGTTGGTGTCCTGGATAACGCTGAGGGAACAAACTGACAGCGTGACGGACACGGTGCGCGGCGTTGGGAGGAGCGATAGGTATGTCCGAGCTTGCAGGACTGGGGGAGGGGCTCGTGGTCCGCGGACGGGTGAGTGACTCGCTGGGGGTGGCGTTGCCCCGCGCGGTGGTGACCCTCTCCGGGGTGGACGGGGGAAAGAACCTGGCCAAGACCCGCAGCGGTGGTGACGGGACCTTCGAGGTGCAGGCGCCGGCCGAGGGCGACTACGTGTTGGCCGCCTTCTCACCGCAGTTGGGCACCAGGAGCGTGGAGATCAGGCTGGACGGCCGGGCCGTCGAGGTCGAGCTTATGATCGATGTGCCCGGTGCTGTAACGGAATGACGGATTGCTCCGGGTAGCGCGCCGGCCACCCTACGAAGTGTGGCCGACGCTTGCCACCTGCCCGGTAGCGGTTCACGTGCCCTGTGGTTGGGTGGCCTCCCAACAGTTTTTCCGAGAAAGGGCGCGGGAGTGCGACGTATCCGGGCCAAAGGGGTCATAGGTGTCGGTCTCGCCCTGGTGCTGGTCGCCGGTGCCTTCGTGGGTTGGACGGTGTTCCGGTCGGCCGGCGATTCAGCGGACCCGATCGTGGTCGGCACCACGTCCACCCCCAGCCTGGTGGACCCGGGCGGCGCCTACGACGCCTCGGCCCAGGCGCTGATGAGCAACCTCTACCAGTCGCTGCTGACCTTCCAGTACGGCCAGGAGCAGCCCGTGCCGGACGCCGCCGAGGAGTGCGGCTTCACGGACAACCAACTGACCGTCTACCGCTGCACCCTCAGGGACGACCTCCAGTTCAGCAGCGGCCGGGCCATCGAGCCCGAGGACGTGCAGTTCTCCTTCGAGCGCATCCAGGCGATGGCCCAGCGCGCCAGTGAGGACGAGGCCGACGACAGCATCCCGGACGACGAGAAGTTCTCCTTCAACGGCCCGGCGGCGCTGCTGGAGAGCCTGGTCGCGGTGCGGACCGACGGCCAGGACGTCATCTTCGAACTGGAGCACCCGGACGCGACCTTCCCGCTGGTGGTGGCCGGCAGCGCCGGCGCCATCGTGGACCGGGAGGAGTACGAGCTGCTGGAGCCCCGCACCGACTTCGAGGTGTCCGGCTCCGGCCCGTTCCTGCTGGAGGAGTGGAACGACGGCCAGTCCGTCGAGCTGGTGCCCAACCCGGACTACCGGGGCGCCAACGAGGTGCCCGAGTTCCCGGTCACCATCCGCTACTTCTACGGCGACGACGAGCTGGGCGCCGACGAGGAGCTGGCCGCCGCCTGGGCCGACGGCGAACTGGACGTCAACGACGGCAAGATGCCCCCCGCCGTGATGGCCGGGATGAACCGCAGCGACCCCAGCCAGCCGGTCACCGAGAGCATCGCCGGCTCCATCCGGATGCTGGCCTTCAACACCAAGGAGGGCACGCCGGGCGCCAGCCAGGTCGCCCGGCAGACCGCGGCGGCCCTGCTGGACCGCGAGGAGATCAGCAACGACGTGCAGCAGCGCACCGTCGAGCCGCTGTTCTCGCTGGTCCCGGTCGGCTACATCGGCCACGGCACCCCGTACTTCGACCAGTACCGCGAGCAGGACCCCGAGGTGCTGCGGCAGCGGATGCTGGACGCCGGCCTCACGCTGCCGTACCGCCTCGACATCGCCTACTCGCGGGGCGCCGCCAACCACGAGGAGGCGGCCACCGTGCAGCGGCAGCTGGAGGCGGACGGCCTCTTCGAGGTGGAGGTGGCCCACCACGAGTGGAAGCCGTTCCTGGACGGGCTGCCCGCGGGCGAGTTCGACGCCTATCTCATCGGCTGGCGCTCGGACTTCCCCGACCCGGCCACCTTCGTCGACCCGATCGTGGGCCCGGGTGACGCCCTGAGCACCGGCTTCGTCAGCGACGAGATCGCCGGGCTGATGGCCCAGGCCCAGGCCGAGGCGGACCGGGCCAAGGCCGCCGTCCCGTTCCAGGAGATCGTCGAGGTGGCCGCGGAGAGCGCGGCGGTCGTGCCGATCTGGCAGGAGAAGCGGTTCACCGTCAGCCGGGAGGACATCACGGGCGTCCAGCACCTGGTCTCGGACAGCGGCGTGTGGCGGCTCTGGGAGCTGAACCGCATCTGATCCGGCCCGCCGCCCCGGCCCCCGGGTTACCCGGCGGCGCCGGGGCGGTGCGGCAGGATGCGGCCATGGCACGTCTCAAGCACACCCTCATCCTGTCCCCCGCCCTCCGCCGCGCGGACCTGGACCGGGCGGTCGCGGTGCCGCAGGAGGTCTGGGAGAGCCTGCGGGCCGCGGACGGCCGGCTGTACGCGGCGGACGGCCGGGCCGTCCAGGGCGTGGCCCTGCTGGCGGGCGAACACGCCCGGCCCGGCGCCCGCTACGGCCGTCACGAGGCCACGGCGGCACCGCTGGCCAAGGACGCGATCGCGCCCCGGGTCACCCTGGTGGACTTCGACCGGGCGGCCGGCACCACGCTGCGGCTGGACGGCCAGCGCCTCGGCCCGGGGCCGAGCCCCCGGATCGCCGCCGAGCTGCGGCTGCGCTCCGTGGCCCGGCCGGTCACGGCCGGCCTGCGGGTGGACGGCTCGATCTCCCGCCCGGGCCGGCAACGCCGCCGCTGGCTGCGCTGGTTCGGCCTGTGGGCGGAGCTGGACGTGGACCGCTGGTACGCGGCGGCCGCCGGCACGGCGGGCCCGCCCCCGCTGCGGCTCCAGGTGCGGCACTCGCTGGTGCGGGCCGAGGCCACCGCCACCCCGCGGCCGGCCACCGGCGGGGGCTGGCAGGTGGAGCTGCGGATCGCCGCCAGGGGCCGGGGCGTGCTGCGGCCGGTGCTGGCGCTGCCGTTGCAGGTGGCCAAGCGGATACTGCGCCGGTCGCTGACCGACGGCCTGCCCCGGGCGGCCGCCGGCTGGCGCGCCCGGGTGTACCCGGAGCTGGTCCGCGACCCGGCGGAGTCCCGCGCCCGGCTGCTCGACGAGCTGTGCACCCCGTACACCCCTCAGCCGGCCGAAGCCCCGGCGGAACCGTCGGCCGACCCGCGAGCCGAAGCCCCGGCCGACCCGGGAGCCGAGCCCCCGGCGGATCCGCCGGCGGAGCGGTGAGCCCCGGACCCGCCGGGCCGGCTACAGCACCTTGCCCGGGTTGAGGATGCCGGTCGGGTCGAAGACCCGCCGCACCGCCCGCTGCAACTCCACGCCGACCGGGCCCAGTTCCCGGGCCAGCCAGTCCCGCTTCAGCACCCCGACCCCGTGCTCGCCGGTGATGGTGCCGCCCAGCTCCAGACCGAGCGCCATGATGGCGTCGAACGAGGCGCGCGCCCTGGCCGTCTCGTCCGGGTCGCCCGCGTCGAAGCAGACCGTGGGGTGCGCGTTGCCGTCACCGGCGTGCGCCACCACGCCGATGGTCAGCCGGTACCGCTCCGCGATGGCGGCGACCCCGTCGATCAGCGCGGCCAGCCGGTCGCGCGGCACGCAGACGTCGTCGATCATCGTGGTGCCGGTGACCGCCTCCAGCGCCGGCAGCGTCGCCCGCCGGGCGGCGAGCAGCAGCTCCGACTCGGCCGGGTCGTCGGCCGGCACCACCTCGGTGGCGCCGGCGGCGCGGCACAGCTCGGCGACCGCCGCCAGCTCGTCGGCCGGCTCCGGGGTGTCGAAGGCGGCCAGCAGCAGCGCCCGGGTGGACTCCGGCAGCCCCATCCTGGTCAGCCGGTTGACCGCGCGGACGCTGGTGCCGTCCATCAGCTCCAGCAGCGACGGCGTGTGGCCGGCCGCCATGATCCGGGCCACCGCGTCCCCGGCCGCCGCGGCCGAGCCGAACTCGGCGGCCAGCACCAGCTGCCGGGGCGGCGCCGGGCGCAGCGCCAGCACGGCCCGGACCACCACGCCCAGGGTGCCCTCGGCGCCCACGAAGAGCCGGGTCAGGTCGTAGCCCGCGACACCCTTGGCGGTGCGCCGCCCGGTGCGCAGCAGCCGTCCGTCGGCCAGCACCACGTCCAGGCCCAGCACGTACTCCGCGGTCACCCCGTACTTGACGCAGCACAGCCCGCCGGAGCCGGTGCCGATGTTGCCGCCGATCGTGCACTGCTCCCAACTCGACGGGTCCGGTGGGTAGCTGAGCCCGTGTTCGGCGACCGCCCGGGAGAGGACGGCGTTGACCACGCCGGGCTCCACCACCGCGATCCGGTTCACCGGGTCGATCTCCAGCACCCGGTCCATCCGCAGCAGCGAGAGCAGCACGCAGCCGTCGATCGCGTTGGCCGCGCCGGACAGCCCGGTGCGGGCGCCCTGCGGCACCACCGGCACGGCCAGCGCGTGGCAGATCCGCAGCACCGCCCGGACCTCGTCGACGGTGCGCGGCAGCACCACGGCGGCGGCCTCGCCGGCCGGGCAGAAGCTGGCCATGTCGTGCGTGTAGGAGGCGGTCACGTCGGGGTCGGTCAGTACGGCGTCGGCAGGCAGCGCCGCCAGCAGCCGCGCCACCAGGGGGTTCTCGTCGACTGAGGTCTCATCCGCGGTACCCATGCCGGCAGCTTGGCAGCTCGGCGCGGGAAATCCCATGCCCGGGAGGCGGGACCGTGCCAGGCTGCCCCGCATGACCACCGACGAAGCGCCGTACCAGCGGCACCTGATCACCCACGCCGAGCACCCGATCGCCGCGCCTTTGAGCGAGGAGTCGGTGGCCGCGCTGCTGCGGCGGGCGCTGGCCGACCGGGCCGGTCCCGTCCGGCTGTTGGACCTGGGCTGCGGCCAGGCCGCCTGGCCGCTGCGGGCGCTGGCGGCCCACCCGACGGCCACCGCCGTCGGCGTCGACCTGGACCCGGGCGGGCTGGCGCACGCCGCGGCCGAGGCGGCCCGGCTGGGCGTCGCCGACCGGCTGACCCTGGTCACCGGCGACGCCGCCGCGTTCGCGGCCGAGGCGGCGCACGGCGCCTTCGACGTGGTGCTCTCGGTGGGCGCCACGCACGCCTTCGGCGGGCTGGCGGCGACGCTGGCCGGCGCCGTGGCACGGCTGGCCCCCGGCGGCCGGCTGGTGCTGGGGGAGTGCTTCTGGGAACGGGAGCCGACGCCGGCGGCGCTGACCGCGCTGGGCGCGGAGCCCGCGGACTTCACCGACCTGGCCGGCCTGGTGGCGCGGTGTGTCGAGGCCGGCCTGACCCCGGTGCACGGCCGGGTCTCCACCCTCGACGAGTGGGACGACTACGAGTGGTGCTGGACCGGCTCGCTGGCCGGCTGGGCGCTGGACCACCCCGAGCACCCGAAGGCCGCCGAGGCGGCGGCGACGGCGGCCGAGCACCGCGCCGGCTGGCTCGGCGGCTACCGGGGCGTGCTCGGCTTCGCCACCCTGGTGCTGCGCGGCTGACCCGTCGGGTCAGCCGCGCGGCGTTGTGCGGCGTCGTGCGGCGCTCAGAAGCGGCGGGTGATCAGGGCCCGCTTGACCTCCTGGATGGCCTTGGTCACCTCGATCCCGCGCGGGCAGGCGTCGGTGCAGTTGAACGTGGTGCGGCAACGCCACACGCCGTCCTTGTCGTTGAGCACCTCGAGCCGCTGCTCGCCACCCTCGTCACGGGAGTCGAAGATGAAGCGGTGCGCGTTGACGATGGCCGCCGGGCCGAAGTACTGCCCGTCGTTCCAGAACACCGGGCAGGAGGAGGTGCAGGCCGCGCAGAGGATGCACTTGGTGGTGTCGTCGAACCGCTCGCGGTCCGCCGAGGACTGCAGCCGCTCGCGGGTCGGCTCGTTCCCCGTGGTGATCAGGAACGGCATCACGTCCCGGTAGGCCTGGAAGAACGGCTCCATGTCCACCACCAGGTCCTTGAGGACCGTCATGCCCTTGATCGGCTCGACCAGGATCGGCTTGGTGGCGACCGAGCCCTCGATGGTGGTGATGTCCTTGATCAGCGTCTTGCAGGCCAGCCGGTTCTTGCCGTTGATCCGCATCGCGTCCGAGCCGCAGATCCCGTGGGCGCAGGAGCGGCGGAAGGTCAGCGTGCCGTCCTCGTGCCACTTGATCTGGTGCAGCGCGTCGAGCACCCGCTCCTTGGGGTCGATCGCGATCTCGAAGTCCTGCCAGGCCACCTCGGCGGAGACCTCCGGGTTGAACCGGCGGATCCGGAAGGTGACGGTGACCAGGTGGTCGTTGGCCGCCGCCGGGGCGGCGTCCTTCTCCAAAGTCGGGGTAGCCATCAGTACTTACGCTCCATCGGCTGGTAGCGGGTGACGACGACCGGCTTGTAGTCCAGCCGGATCGACTCGTTGCCCTCGGCGTCCACCTCGCGGTAGGCCATGGTGTGCCGCATGAAGTTGACGTCGTCGCGGTTGGGGTAGTCCTCGCGGTAGTGGCCGCCCCTGGACTCCTTGCGGGCCAGCGCCGAGACCACCAGCACCTCGGCCAGCTCCAGCAGGTTGCCCAGCTCCAGGGCCTCCAGCAGGTCGGTGTTGAAGCGCCGGCCCTTGTCCTGCACGGAGACGTCCCGGTAGCGGCGGCGCAGCGCCGTCACCTCCTCCAGGGCCTCCTTGAGCGTCTGCTCGGTGCGGAAGACCATGGCGTTCTTGTCCATCGTCTCCTGCAGCGCGGCCCTGATGTCGGTGACCCGCTCGCTGCCGGTGGCGTCGCGCATCCGCTCCACCTCGTCGGCGACGAACTTCGCCGGGTCCTCCGGCAGGTCGACGAAGTCGGCGGTCGCCGCGTACTCGGCGGCGGCGATGCCGGCCCGCCGGCCGAACACGTTGATGTCCAGCAGGGAGTTGGTGCCCAGCCGGTTGGCGCCGTGCACCGAGACGCAGGCGACCTCGCCGGCCGCGTAGAGCCCTGGCACCACGTCGGTGTTGTTGGCCAGCACCTCGCCGAGCACGTTGGTCGGCATGCCACCCATCGCGTAGTGCGCGGTCGGCTGGATCGGGATCGGGTCGGTGTACGGCTCGATGCCCAGGTAGGTGCGGGCGAACTCGGTGATGTCCGGCAGCTTGGCGTCCAGCTGCTCCGGCGGCAGGTGGGTCAGGTCCAGGTAGACGTGGTCTCCGTCGGGGCCACAGCCGCGGCCCTCGCGGATCTCGGTGTAGATCGAGCGGGAGACCACGTCCCGGGAGGCCAGGTCCTTCATGACGGGCGCGTACTTCTCCATGAAGCGCTCGCCGTCCTTGTTCCGCAGGATGCCGCCCTCGCCGCGCGCGCCCTCGGTGAGCAGGATGCCCATCTTCCAGATGCCGGTCGGGTGGAACTGGAAGAACTCCATGTCCTCCAGCGGCAGCCCGCGCCGGAAGGCGGCGGCCTGGCCGTCCCCGGTCAGGGTGTGCGCGTTGGAGGTCACCTTGTAGAACTTGCCGTTGCCGCCGGAGGCGAAGACGACCGCCTTCGCCTGGAAGACGTGCAGCTCGCCGGTGGCCAGCTCGTAGGCCACCACGCCGGCGGTGCGCTTCTCCCCGTCCACCTCGTTGAGGAGCAGGTCCAGCACGTAGAACTCGTTGTAGAACTCCACGCCCTCCTTGACGCAGTTCTGGTACAGCGTCTGGAGGATCATGTGGCCGGTGCGGTCCGCCGCGTAGCAGGAGCGGCGCACCGGGGCCTCGCCGTGGTTGCGGCTGTGGCCGCCGAACCGCCGCTGGTCGATCCGCCCCTCGGGGGTGCGGTTGAAGGGGAGGCCCATCTTCTCCAGGTCGAGCACGGAGTCGATGGCCTCCTTGGCCAGGATCTCCGCGGCGTCCTGGTCCACCAGGTAGTCGCCACCCTTGATGGTGTCAAAGGTGTGCCACTCCCAGTTGTCCTCCTCGACGTTGGCCAGCGCGGCGGCCATGCCGCCCTGCGCCGCGCCGGTGTGCGAGCGGGTGGGGTAGAGCTTGGTGAGCACCGCGGTGCGGCTGCGCTTGGTGGCCTCGATGGCCGCGCGCATCCCGGCGCCACCGGCGCCCACGATCACGGTGTCGTACTTGTGGATCTGCATGGTCGAATGCCTCGTCAGCCCCGGTGCGTCAGCGGATGTTCGGGTCGAAGGTGAAGATCACCAGGGTGCCCAGCAGCACGGTGAAGACCGTCGCCGTGTACAGCAGCATCTTCAGCCAGAAGCGGGTTCCGTCCCGCTGGGCGTAGTCGTTGATGATCGTCCGGAGCCCGTTGGCGCCGTGCAGCATGGCGAGCCAGAGCATGATCAGGTCCCAGGCCATCCAGAACGGGGAGGCCCAGCGGCCGGCGACGAACGCGAAGCTGACCTTGCTCACCCCGCCGTCCAGTACCAGCTGGATCAGCAGGTGGCCGATGACCAGCACCACCAGGACGATGCCGGACAGCCGCATGAAGATCCAGCCGTACAACTCGAAGTTGGTACGGGTGGCCCTGGGCGTCTTCGCCGTCCTGGCGCGCGGCGGGTCGATGAGCGGTGCCGGGTTGTCGGGGCTGACGCCCTCGTCGGTGGCACGCGCGGAACTCACAGCACTCATGGTGATCTAGCTCCCGAACACTTCGCGGACGGCGTGGCCCAGCACCGGGTAGGCGGCGCCGGCCATCAGCACCAGCCACAGCCCCACCACGGTCCAGAGCATCTGGCGCTGGTAGCGGGTGCCCTTGGCCCAGAAGTCGACGGCCACCACCCGCAGGCCGTTCAGCGCGTGGAACAGCACCGCGGCGACCAGCCCGTACTCCATCACGGCCACGAGGGGCGTCTTGTACACCGCGATGGTGTCGTCGTATGCCTCGGGAGAGACACGGACCAACGCGGTGTCCAGCACATGGACGAACAGGAAGAAGAAGATGAGGACACCGGTGACGCGGTGCGCCACCCATGACCACATGCCTTCCCGGCCGCGGTACAACGTTCCTGCCGGCACGGAAGAACCCTTCACACGCGAATCACGTCGGGCCTGCCGGCAGATCCGGTTTCTCGGGACGGTCGGTCGGCCCGGCCGGGTACGGTCCACCGGCCGGGCACATGGTATCGACGTGTTTCGGCTGGCTTGCTCCCGGGGGCCGCGAGGGCGATAAATCCGGCATCCCTGTCATCCGTTTGCCAGCTGATGACCAGCGGTTACCTTCAGAATATGCGACAAGCGCCCTGGCGAATATTCGCACTGGCCGGCGCGGCTGCGGTGATCGCCGTGGCCCTGCTGCTGACAGTCACCAACCCGACCGGCGACCCCCAGGACTCCAGCGCCCGGCAACCCCGCGGCGCCGGCGAGTCCCCCATCGCGGAGTCCCCCGCGACCCCGCTGCCCACCGGGCCGAGCGAGGCGCCCCAGACGGTGCCGGCGGTCCGCTCCTTCGAACCGGCCCCGGGACCCGGCTGGGCCCCGGCCGACTCCACCCGGGTGGTGACCGACCCGGACGGACCGCTGACCGACGAGGCCGACCGACTCGCCGACGAGCTCTCGGCCGACCGGGCCGACGACGACCCAGGGCCCGGCGACATAGAGCTGGTGCTGGACGAGGACGCCGACACCGGCCGGGAGGGCTACCGGCTGGTCACCGAGGACCAGCGGGTCACCATCACCGCCGCCGACCAGGCCGGCGCGTTCTACGGCACGGTCACCCTCGGCCAAGCGGTGCGCGGCCAGGGCGGCATCGCCCAGGGCACCGTCGAGGACCGGCCGGACCGGCCACAGCGGGGCTTCAGCCTGGACACCGCCCGCAAGTCCTTCGACGCCGACTGGATCGAGCAGCGGCTGCACGAGATGGCCCAGCTCAAGCTCAACCAGTTCCAGCTGCACTTCAGCGACGACCAGGGCTTCCGGGTCGAGAGCGAGTCCCACCCCGAGGTGGTCTCCGACGACCACCTCACCAAGGACGAGGTGCGCGACATCATCCGACTGGCCCAGTCGCTGCACATCGATGTCATCCCGGAGATCGACTCGCCCGGCCACCTCGGCGCGGTGCTGGCGGCCCACCCGGACCTCCAGCTGCACGCCTCCGACGGCAGCGCGACGTCCGGCGCCATCGACATCTCCGACCCCGAGGCCGCGGAGATCGTGGACGACCTGCTGCGCGAGTACGCCGACCTCTTCCCCAGCGACTACCTGCACCTGGGCGGCGACGAGTACGCGGCGCTGTACAAGTCCGACCCGGAGGCCTCCTACCCGGACCTGGCCGCGGCGGCCAGGGAGCGGTTCGGCGACGACGCCACCGTGACCGACCTGGCCACCGGCTGGCTCAACGACCGGGCCGACACCGCCCGCGACGCGGGCAAGACGCCGCAGGTGTGGAACGACGGGATGCACGCCGGCGGCGAGGCCCAGCCGGACCAGGACCGCGAGGTCACCTACTGGACCGGCCGGGAGCTGGGCGCCCGGGAGCCGGTGGAGTACCTGGAGGGCGGCTGGCCGCTGGTCAACATGAACTCCGAGTACCTCTACTACGTGCTGGGCGAGCCCAATGAGTTCACCTATCCGACGGGTGAGCGGATCTACGACGAGTGGACCCCGGACGTGGTGCGGGGCAGCGAGCCGGTGCCCGAGGAGTTCGCGAACGCCGAGCACGTGCTCGGCGGCCGGTTCGCCGTCTGGTGCGACCTGGCGGACGCGCAGACCCAGCAGGAGGTCGCCGAGGGGATCGTGAACCCGCTGCGGGCGGTCGCCCAGAAGCTCTGGGACCCGGCCGAACCCGAGCTGGACTGGGGCCAGTTCGTCGAGCTGGCCGACCGGGTGACCGGCTGATCCCGGCGCCGCTGATCCCGGCGCCCTGGCCCCGGCCGCTCCTGGCGGGGGGTCAGGGCGCCGGCTCGTCCGGGCCGGTGGCCGGGTCGGCGTCCGGGTCGGCGGCCGGTGGTCGGCCCCGGCGGGCCGGCGGGCGTGCCTCGGCCGGCATCCGGCCGGCCTCGCGCAGCGCCCGGCGGATCAGGAAGTCGATCTGGGCGTTGGTGCTGCGCAGCTCGTCGGCGGCCCAGCGGGCCAACGCCGCGTGCACCGTGGGGTCCAGACGCAGCAGCACCTGCTTGCGCGTGCCGCGGGCGGGGCGGTCCGTCACTGGTAGAGCGTCCCGGTGTTCAGCACGGGGTGCGGTGCCCGGTCCCCGCAGAGCACGACCAGCAGGTTGGAGACCATCGCGGCCTTGCGGTCCTCGTCGAGGTCCACCAGGTCGAGTTCGGTGATCCGGCTCAGGGCCGCCTCCACCATGCCGCAGGCGCCCTCGACGATGGTCTCCCGGGCGGCGACCACGGCGCCGGCCTGCTGCCGCTGCAACATGGCCGAGGCGATCTCCGGCGCGTAGGCGAGGTGGGTGAAGCGGGACTCCACGATCCGCACGCCGGCCGCGCTGACCCGGGTGGTCAGCTCGGCGGAGAGCGTCTCGTTGATCTCCTCCGCGTTGCCGCGCAGCGAGAGCACCGCGTCGTCCGGCGCGTCGTAGGGGTACTCGATGGCGATGTGCCGCACCGCCGACTCGGTCTGGGTGGCCACGAACTCCACGAAGTCGTCGACCTCGAAGCTGGCCTGCGCGGTGTCCCGCACCTGCCAGACGATGACGGCGGCCAGCTCGATCGGGTTGCCGTGCGCGTCGTTGACCTTGAGCACCGGGGTCTCGTGGTTGCGGACCCGGGTGGAGATCTTGGCGCGGGTGGTCAGCGGGTTGACCCAACGCAGCCCGTCCGTGCGGATCGTGCCGACGTAGCGGCCGAAGAACTGCACCACCCTGGCCTCGCCGGGCGCCACCATGTTGAGCCCGCTCATCATGAACAGCGCCGTGAGGAAGGCCAGTGTGCCGCCCACGATCGCGGTCGCCCCCCAGCCGGCCTGGCCGTTGTTGGCCAACACGATGCCGCCCACCAGGACGCCCGCGCTGAGCAGTGTGCCGAGGAAGGTCAGCAGCAGGGCCAGCCCGCCGGGCACGCAGCGTGCCGCCACCTCCCGGATCGAGGGGGCGGTCGGCCCGGCCGGCTCGGTGGCGGGCGGGGTTTCGGTGGTCTCGCTCTGCGGCATGGCGGCTGCTCCTTCGACGACGGGGGGTGAGAGGAGCGTCACAACCCCCCTCTAGCAAAGTGCTATCACTTTAATCCGACCGCAGGCACGCTGAAAAGCCCCTGCCGCGCGCGGAGTTGCCCGTCAGGTCGACCGGACGCCCGCGAGGGGCGTGAGAGAAGGGGGAGAACGGGGACGTGCCGGGGGGAAGCCGTGAGGAAGTCGTGCGCGTGGGTGCGCGTCGGCCCCGGGCTGGGCAACGCCCAGGTGAAGGCAGTGACAGCCGGGGCCGCCACCCCCCACAGGAGAGACCCCGGCTGTCCGCCGGACACGCTGCCCACAAAGGGCAGGTCCGTACCTCTCTCTGCGTTGCGGACGTGGTTTCCGTTACCGCGCCGATACGGCCGGATGCGCCATGGACGATGTCGCCGGCAACGCGTAGCGTTCAGTGGCGAAGGACAGACAGTGACCACCGCTGGGACGAGTGCGGCGAGGGGCCGCAAAGGGGGCGGGAGTGCAGGGGGCAGACTGCGAGTTGACCGAGGCGGTGCGCGCCGCCCAGGGGGGCGACGAGGTCGCGTTCCGTGCGGTCTTCCGCGCCGTGCATCCACGGTTACTCGGCTACGTGCGCACCATCGTCGCCGAGATGGACGCCGAGGACGTCACGGCCGAGGCGTGGCTCCACATATCGCGTGACCTCGGGCGCTTCGAGGGGGACGCGGACCGGTTCCGCGGCTGGGCCTCCCGGATCGCGCGCAACCGGGCGCTGGACCACCTCAGGGCGTGCGGCCGGCGGCCCCGCGAGTGCGGCACCGACGAGACGGCGCTGGTGGACCTCCCGTCGTCCGCCGACACGGCCGAGGAGGCCATCGCGGCGCTCGGCACCAGCCGGACGATGCGGCTGGTCGCCGAGCTGCCCAGGGAGCAGGCCGGCGCGGTCGTGCTGCGCACCCTCTTCGGGCTCGACGCCAAGCGCGCCGCCCTGCTGCTCGGCTCCCGGCCCGGCGCCGTCCGCACCGCCAACCACCGGGGGCTGCGCCGGCTGGCGCAGCTGGTCGACCACTCCGATGGCCCCCGTCCGCTGGGGCGAGTAACGCAAACGCGGGCTACGGCGCAGTAAGAAGCAGGCCGACTGGTCATCGGCCGACAGGGGTTCACCCGGAGGTCCCCCCCGTACCTCAGGGAGCCCCAGGCGCGGGTGGGGCGGTTTTCCCCCAGCCCCGCCCGCGCCGCTTCCACCTCCGCACAGCCCTCCCGCCCGGGATCCCCGGTGCGGGCCTTTTTCTTTTCCGGCCGGTGACGACCCACATTCCCGTTCATCGAAAACCTGGCTCCGGCCCGTTCGTCGGCGCTTTTCCGGGCCCCGGGAAACGCGCCCGACGCGTACAGGTGAACAGCATGCGGAAATTGGGGCCCAGAAAGGTGAACAACAGCATCGTCGCAGGTGAACGGCGCTGTTCCCGAGGTGAGTTCGGGTTTCTGTGTCGTGCTGTTAACTGGTTGTTGTGACTGAGTTGGCCCGGCACTCGAAACGGCTGCCTAATGTTCAGAACGTGCCCGATTCATCCCCCACCAAGCCCCGCGTGGCCGTGCTGGCGGATTCCGACACCCGGTGGAAATGGGGCGCCCTCACGGCGCTTCGGATAGCCCCGGAGTCGGCCGTCCACGGCTATCTCCTGTGGGGCCGCGCCACGCCCACGGCGCGACAGCTCGCCGAAGTGGGGGCCGAGGCCCACGAACTGACCGAGATCAACGCGGTGGACTTCCTCGCCGAGCAGGGCCGCCGCGCCACCGGCGAGGACCAGGCCCTGCCCCCGTTCGACGTGCTGGTGCTGGCCTGCGTCGGCGGCACCACCCAGGCCATGCTGCACGGCCTCGCCCGGGTCTGGGAGGGCGTGACCCGCCGCCCCGTCGTGGTCACCGGCTACGTCGGAGTGGTCTACGAGAAGCTCTCCGACGGACTGCTGCTCCGGCACGGCGCCGACCTGGTGCTCGCCAACAGCCCCTACGACGTCCGCCGGTTCCGCGAGACCTACGACGGGGTCGGCGCCGGCGGCGGCTCCGTCACCCCGTGCGCGCTGCCGTTCCTCGGCGGCACCCGCTACGACCCCGGCCCCGCCGAGCGCGGCGAGCGGCCCACCCGGGTCGTCTTCGCCGTGCAGCCCTCGGTGCCCGAGTCCCGAGCGGAGCGCGCCTACCTGCTGGAACGCGCCATGGCGCACGCCCGGCGGCACCCCGAGCGTGAGGTGGTGCTCAAGCTGCGCAGCAAGCCGAGCGAACACACCACCCACATCGAGGAACTGCCCTACCAGCGGCTCGCCGAGCGCGCCAAGGACGCGCGACCGGCCAACTTCTCGCTGGCCTACGGCAACATGGGCGAGGTCCTGGACACCACCGACCTGCTGGTGACCGTCAGCTCCACGGCCGCCCTGGAGTCGCTGGAGCGCTCCATACCGACGGCCGTCCTCACCGACCTCGGCGTCCGCGAACCGCTGGGCAACCACTACTTCATCGGCTCCGGCTGCCTCGCCTCGTGGGACGAGATCGACGACGGCCTGCTGCCGACTCCCGACCCCGACTGGCTCGCCGACCAGGGCATCACCCGCGGCGAGCAGAGCGTGGCCAGCGGCTTCGCCGCCGCCCGCGAGCGCCTCGCGCTCCAGCTGGAACAGCGCCGGCTGGCCGGCCTGCCCCCGCTGTCCCCCTACTACACGCCGCGTACCGCGCCCGGCTACCTGCCGAGGCTGCTCGCCCGGCACGGCCTCGACCCCAAGGGCGAGCCGCTGGCCGACCAGCCGTCCGCCGCCGGCGCGGCCGGACTCCGCGGCGCCTCCCGGAAGTTGCTGCGCCGCACCGCCCGCGGCGCCTACCGCGCCGGCGCCCAGCGGGTCGCCCCGCTGATCCGCCGCTGGGGGCAGCTGTGAACGTCCACCTCTCGGTCACCGCACCGAGCCGATCACAACGAAGGCGTGAGCCATGAGCACAGTGCTGGCCGTGATTCCCGCGCGCGGGGGCTCCAAGGGGGTGCCCGGCAAGAACCTCGCGCCCGTGGGGGACGCCCCGTTGATCACCCGCGCCGTGCGGGAGTGCCGGGCGGCCCGGCTGCTGACCTCCGTGGTGGTCTCCACCGACGACCCCGGCATCGCCACCGCCGCGCACGCGGCCGGCGCCGAGGTGATCGAGCGGCCGGAGGACATCTCCAGCGACACCGCGACCAGCGAGGCCGCCGTGCTGCACGCCATGGGCGTGTACGAGGAGCGGCACCGGGTGCGGGTCGACGTGGTGCTGCTGATCCAGTGCACCAGCCCGTTCATCAGCCGCGAGGAGATCGACGGGGTCGCCGCCGCCGTGCTGGACGGCGCCGACACCGCGCTCACCGTCGCCCCGTTCCACGGCTACGTCTGGCGGGAGGCCGCCGCCACCGGCGGCCAGGGCGTCAACCACGACAAGGCCTACCGGCCGCGGCGCCAGGACCGGCCGCAGGACCTGCTGGAGACCGGCGCCGCCTACGCGATGCGGGCCGACGGCTTCCGCGCCGAGCGGCACCGGTTCTTCGGCCGCACCGAGCTGGTGCGCGCCGACCCGGCGCGGGTGCTGGAGATCGACGACCCGCACGACCTGGCCCGCGCCCGCGCGCTGGCGCCGCTGCTGGACGGTGGGCGGAACGCGATAGCCACCGGCTCCGCCGGCGACCTCGACGGCTTCGCGCGCTTCCCCCACTTCCCCGACTACCTGCCCACCCGCGCCGACGTGGACGCGGTGGTGCTCGACTTCGACGGCACCCAGACCGACGACCGGGTGCTCGTTGACTCCGACGGACGGGAGACCGTCTCGGTCCACCGCGGTGACGGGCTCGGCATCGCCGCGCTGCGCCGCGCCGGGATGCCCCTGCTGATCCTGTCCACGGAGGAGAACCCGGTGGTCGCCGCCCGGGCCCGCAAGCTGCGGGTCCCGGTCATGCACGGCGTCGACCGGAAGGACCTCGCGCTCAAGCAGTGGTGTGAGGAAGCAGGAATCGCCCCGGAGCGCGTGCTCTACGCGGGCAACGACGTCAACGACCTGCCGTGCTTCCACCTGGTCGGCTGGCCGGTGGCCGTCGCCAGCGCCCATGACGTCGTGCGCTCCGCCGCCCGCGCGGTCACCTCCGCGCCGGGCGGGGCGGGCGCGGTCCGCGAGATCGCCTCGTGGCTCCTCGGAAAGGAACTGACAGCATCATGACCGCAGGAAACCGGCTCCGTCAGCTCGGCGACCGCATCGTGGGCCCGGGCCGCCCCGTCTACATCACGGGCGAGATCGGCATCAACCACAACGGCGACCTGGAGAACGCCTTCGCGCTGATCGACGCCGCCGCCGAGGCCGGCTGCGACGCCGTGAAGTTCCAGAAGCGCACCCCCGAGATCTGCACCCCGCGCGACCAGTGGGAGATCGAGCGGGACACCCCCTGGGGCCGGATGACGTACATCGACTACCGGCACCGGGTCGAGTTCGGCGCCGACGAGTACCGGGCGATCAACGAGTACTGCGTCAAGCGCGGGCTGCACTGGTTCGCCTCCCCCTGGGACACCGAGGCCGTGAGGTTCCTGGAGGACTTCGACGTGCCCGCCTACAAGGTGGCCTCCGCCTCGCTCACCGACGACGAGCTGCTGCGGGCGCTGCGCGCCACCGGCCGAACCGTGATCCTGTCCACCGGGATGTCGACCCCGCAGCAGATCCGGCACGCGGTCGAGGTGCTGGGCAGCGAGAACATCCTGCTCTGCCACGCCACCTCCACCTACCCGGCCAAGGCCGAGGAGCTCAACCTGCGGGTGATCCACACCCTCCAGGCCGAGTACCCCAACGTGCCGATCGGCTACTCAGGACACGAGACCGGGCTCCAGACGACGCTGGCCGCCGTCGCGCTCGGCGCCGTCTTCGTCGAGCGGCACATCACCCTGGACCGCGCCATGTGGGGCTCGGACCAGGCCGCCTCGGTCGAGCCGCAGGGTCTGGCCCGGCTGGTGCGGGACATCCGGATCATCGAGGAGTCCCTGGGTGACGGTGTCAAGCGGGTCTACGACAGCGAGCTGGGCCCGATGAAGAAGCTGCGCCGGGTGCGGGGCGTGGTCGCCGAGCGCGGCACGGACGCCCCCGAGCCGGCCTCGGTCTGAGACCGGTCACGCCGGCGCCCGCGGCGCCGGCCCCACCGCCGCGCCGCGCCACCACGCGGCGGCCGGGAACGCGGAGCGTTACGGGAATCCGGACGGAGAGGTCCATGAGGGAGTCCGAGGCCGAGACACTGGCCTTCGCCGAGAGCCCGGTCCAGCTGCTCAACATTCTGGAGTGGGCCAGTGCCACCGAGACCGGCGACTGCGCGGTGGTGGTGCTGCCCCCGAGGGACCCGACCACCCGAGGTCAGCTGCGCCGGATGGCGCGGCTGGCCCGGGAGTCCGGCTACCACGTCCGCTGGCAGGAGGCGCGCGGCGGCGCCGGCGCGCCGCCGCGGGCGCTGGCCGCGCTGGCCGGGCCGCTGCGCCGGGCCCGCCGGCTGGTGGTGGGGGACCCGTTCTCCCGCTACCTCCAGCTGCTGCTCTCGCTGAGCAGCCCGCGGTCGGTCGTGGTGGTGGACGACGGCACGGCGACCATGGAGTTCGTCTCGCAGCTCGCCAAGGGGGAACGGCTGGTGCGCTGGCACCGGCCGGCGGCCCGGGGGGCGGCCGCGATGCTCTTCGCGCCGGTCGCCCGGCGGGCCGTGCACCGGCTGCGGCCGGGCCGGGACCGGGCGGTGGAGGTGTTCACCGCGATGCCGGTGCCCCCGCTGGAGGGCATCACGATCACCGAGAACGACTTCCCCTGGACCCGGCGGCACTTCGGCGACCCCCGGGTCACCCGGGGCGCCGACCTGGTGGGCACCTCGCTGGTGGAGACCGGGGTGCTCCGGGAGGACCGCTATCTGACGGCCGTCGCCGACCTGGCCAGGGAGCACGGGGTGGCCCGGTACTGGGCGCACCGGCGGGAGAGCGCGGAGAAGCTCCGCCGGCTCGGCGAGCACGCCGGGGTGGAGGTGGTCAGGCCCGACCTCCCGCTGGAACTGGTCGCCCGGCGCGGCCCGATCGGCGACACCATCCTGAGCTTCCCCTCCACCGTGGTGCACACCCTGCCCCGGGTGCTGGCCGACACCCGGGTGCGGGTGCTGGTCTGCGACCTGGCCGAGGGCTGGTTCACCGACCGGGTCACGGCCCGGGCCAGTGGCTTCCTCTCCTCGGTCACCAGCACCGCGCGGGGCACCCACGGCCTGGTCTCGCTGCCGGCGCCACAGTCCTGAAACCCGCCCCCCACCACGACCGTGCCCGCGCCCGCGACCCTTCCGCGCCGTCCGCCCCCGTCGCCCCCGCTGCCCCCGTCGCCCCGTTCGTCACACCGACAACTTCGGCCAAGATCAGGGCAATCACGAGCAAGCGTGGATAAGAGAGCACTCATACCCAGTCGGGAGTCGACTCAACCCGCGTCGATCGATTCGGTTGTGTGAACTTTGCTTGATCAACGGTCCACGCGGCGCTGATCGGGGCTAATCTCGGTCAGGTGAGTGATCTGCTGTCTCCGGAGTCCACCCCCACAACGCTCGATGACGCGCTGCGTGCGGAGTTGATCGCCTTCCGTCGTGACCTGCATCGACACCCCGAGCTGGGGAACCAGGAAGTGCGTACGACGGCCGTCGTCAAGGACCGCCTGGAACGGGCCGGTCTGGCCCCCCGCGTTCTTGACACCGGCACCGGACTGGTCTGTGACGTACGGCCTGCGGGTGCCGAAGGCGAACTGCTCGGGCTGCGCGCCGACATCGACGCCCTGCCGATCCCCGACACCAAGACCGTCCCCTACCGCTCCACCATCCCTGGCCGGGCGCACGCCTGCGGGCACGACGTGCACACCACGGTGGTGCTGGGCGCCGGCCTGGTGCTGGCCAGGCTGGCCGCCGAGGGGCGGCTGCGGCGGCCGGTGCGGCTGATCTTCCAGCCGGCCGAGGAGGTGCTGCCCGGCGGCGCGCCGGACGCCATCGAGTCCGGGGTGCTCCAGGGCGTCGGCCGGATGCTGGCGCTGCACTGCGACCCCAAGGTCGAGGCCGGCCGGATCGGCCTGCGCACCGGGGCGATCACCTCGGCCTGCGACCGGATCGAGATCCGGCTCGACGGCCCCGGCGGGCACACCGCCCGCCCGCAGTTCACCACCGACCTGGTCACCGCGGCGGCGAAGGTCGCCACCGAGGTGCCGGCGCTGCTCGCCCGCCGGGTCGACACCCGGGCCGGGCTGGCCGTCACCTGGGGCCGGCTGACCACCGGGCACGCGCCCAACGTCATCCCGCAGACCGCCGAGCTGTCCGGCACGATGCGCTGCCTCGACCTGGACACCTGGCGGCTGGCCCCCGACCTGGTGCACGCCGCGGTGGACGAGGTGGCCACCCAGTGGCGCGCCAAGTGCGAGCTGCGGTACATCCGGGGCGTGCCCCCGGTGGTCAACGACCCGTCCTCCACCGCGCTGCTCGCGGAGGCCATGACCGCCAGGTTCGGCGCCGACCGGGTGGAGTCCACCGAGCAGTCCCTGGGCGGCGAGGACTTCTCCTGGTACCTGGAGCAGGTGCCGGGCGCGATGGCCCGGCTCGGGGTGCGCCCCCGGGGGGACAGCTCGGCGGCCCCACGGGACATCCACCAGGGCGACTTCGACGTGGACGAGCACGCCATCTCGGTCGGGGTGGACCTGCTCACCGCAGCGGCGCTGCTGGGCTGAGAGCGAGGCGGGCGGAGACATGGGCGGGTGGGGCCGAACGAGTGACATCGGACACCCGCCCATGTTGCGTCCACGTTGCCTTAACACCGATCTGATAACGGGCTGAACGCATGGCTGCCACCCGGTTCTACGCGCGTTACGATCGGCCCAACAGCGCCGTAAGAGGCGCTTTCAGAGTGAAGGGACAGGCCTCTTGCGCCGCGTATCAAGGTTCGCAGCAACGGTCGCCCTCGCCGCGACGCTGGCCCTGACCGCCAGCGCCTGCGGGGAGAGCTCGACCGAGTCCAACGACAACGAGGGGGACAAGGGCCCCGGCATCGCCTTCGACGTCGGTGGCCGTGACGACCACTCGTTCAACGAGGCCGCCGCCGTCGGCGCCGACCGCGCCGGCGAGGCCCTGGGTATCACCCCCGAGTACCAGACCGCCCGCAACAACGAGACCAACGCGGACCGCGTCCAGCGGCTGACCTCGATGGCCAACGAGGGCTTCAACCCGGTGATCGGCGTGGGCTACCTCTACGACGCCGCCATCCGCGAGGTCGCGCCCGAGTTCCCCGACACCACCTTCGGCGTGGTGGACGCCGCCCCCGAGGGCGACAACATCTACGGCATGGTCTTCGCCGAGCACGAGGTCTCCTACCTCGCCGGCGTGGCGGCCGCGCTGAAGAGCGAGACCGGTCGGGTCGGCTTCATCGGCGGTGTGGACAACCCGCTGATCCAGAAGTTCGAGGCCGGCTTCGTCCAGGGCGTCACCGAGACCAACCCGGACATCGAGGTCGAGGTCGACTACCTCTACGCCGACGACGACCGGGGCTTCAACGACCCGGCCCGGGCCAGCGAGAAGGCCAACGCCATGCTCGGCCGGGACGTCGACGTCATCTACACCGCCGCCGGCTCCTCCGGCACCGGCGCGATCGAGCAGGTCGCCGGCGTCGAGGGCGCCTGGGCGATCGGCGTGGACTCCGACCAGTACCAGCAGCCCGGCCTGGCCGAGTACCAGGACTCGATCCTGACCTCCGGCGTCAAGCGGGTCGACGTGGCCGTCGAGGACCTGATCACCGCCGTCCACAACGGCGAGGCCCCGTCCGGCGTGCACGAGTACACGCTGGCCGAGGAGGGCGTGGAGCTGTCCACCTCCGGCGGGTTCATCGACGACATCCAGGCGGAGATCGACGCCGCCGCGGAGCGGATCGTCGGCGGCGAGATCACCGTCAACGACACTCCGTAACGCACCAGGGCCCCTCGGGGTCCGTCCGGCAGCGGCCTCGCGCCCGCGCCGCGCGCCCCACCCCGGGGCGCACGGCGCGGGCGCCGGCGGGTGTCCTCCGTGGTCGCGGCCCCCGCGCCACCGCCGTCCCCCCACGCGGTACCGTCTGCCCCACCCGTCCCGCCCGGCCACCGCAGGGCTTCGCTCCTTCGTTCCCGAGGAGAGTGCGTCATCCCAGCCTCCAGCAGTCCGCCCCCGGCCGCCGAGGACGCCGGCTCCGCCGACGTCCCCGCGGTGGTCCTGCGCGGCATCACCAAACGCTTCCCCGGCGTGGTCGCCAACCACGACATCGACATCACCGTCCGGCGCGGAACCGTGCACGCCCTGGTCGGGGAGAACGGTGCGGGCAAGTCGACCCTGATGAAGATCCTCTACGGGATGCAGCGTCCCGACGAGGGCACCATCACCATCGACGGGCAGCAGGTCTCCTTCAAGGGCCCGTCCGATGCCATCGCCCGCGGCATCGGCATGGTGCACCAGCACTTCATGCTGGCCGACAACCTCACCGTGCTGGAGAACATCGTGCTGGGCGCCGAGAAGGCGCACGGCATCGGCGCCGGCGCGCGGCGCCGGATCGCCGAACTCTCCGAGGCCTACGGGCTGAGCGTCCGGCCCGACGTGCTGGTCGAGGACATCGGGGTCGCCGACCGGCAGCGGGTCGAGATCATCAAGGTCCTCTACCGGGGCGCCCGCACCCTGATCCTGGACGAGCCCACCGCGGTGCTGGTGCCGCAGGAGGTGGACGCGCTCTTCGACAACCTCCGCGACCTGACCGCCGAGGGCCTCACCGTCCTGTTCATCTCGCACAAGCTTGGCGAGGTGCTCTCCGTCGCCGACGACATCACGGTGATCCGGCGCGGCACCACCGTGGGCACCGTGGTGCCGGCGGAGACCAACCCCAAGCAGCTCGCCGAGCTGATGGTCGGCAGCGAACTGCCCACCCCGGCCACCCGCGAGTCCACCGTCACGGACGAGCCCATGCTCACCGTCGCCGGGCTGCACCTCTCCGGTGTCGACTCGGACGGCCTGCGCCGCGAGGTGCTCGCGGACATCGACTTCACCATCCACCGCGGGGAGGTGCTGGGCATCGCCGGGGTGGAGGGCAACGGGCAGGCCGAACTCGTCGAGGCCGTGATGGGCATCCGCACCCCGGACGGCGGCACCATCACCCTGGACGGCGAGGAGATCTCCGCCGCCCCGACCCGGCACCGCCGGCAGTCCGGCATCGGCTACGTGCCGGAGGACCGGCACCGGCACGGGCTGCTGCTCGACGCCCCGCTCTGGGAGAACCGGATGCTGGGTCACGTCACCGAGCCGCCCAACTCGCGCGGCCCCTGGCTGACCGCCAAGGAGGCCAAGGCCGACACCCGGCGGATCGTCGAGGAGTACGACGTCCGCACCCCGGGCATCGAGGTCACCGCCGGCTCGCTCTCCGGCGGCAACCAGCAGAAGCTGATCGTCGGCCGGGAGATGAGCCACCAGCCGAAGGTGCTGATCGCCGCGCACCCCACCCGGGGCGTGGACGTCGGCGCCCAGGCGCAGATCTGGGACGAGATCCGGCGGGCCCGGCACGAGGGGCTGGCCGTGCTGCTGATCTCGGCCGACCTGGACGAGCTGATCGGGCTCTCCGACAGTCTGCGGGTGATGTACCGGGGCCGGCTGGTCGCGGACGCCGACCCCGCCACCATCACTCCCGAGGAGCTGGGCACCGCCATGACCGGTACCGCCAGCGGCCACCTGACGGCCCGGGCCGGCGAGCCGGCCGCCCCCGAGGCCCCCGACGCGGCCGGGGCCCCCGACGCCGGGACCTCCGACCCCGCCGACCCCGAGGGAGGTGACCGGTGAAGACCCCCGGCTTCCTGACCGAACAGCGCCGTGAACGCCTGGTGTTGGGCGGCGCCGCCCCGCTGCTCGCCCTGGCCACCGCGGTCCTCATCACCTCGCTGGTGATGGGCGTGACGGGCGACAACCCGTTCACCGCCTTCTCCGTGATGTTCGACTTCGGCATCAAGAGCGACAGCCAGGTCTGGATCATCAACAAGGCGATCCCGTACTACCTGTCGGCGGTGGCCGTCGCCATCGGTTTCCGGATGAACCTCTTCAACATCGGGGTGGACGGCCAGTACCGGGTCGCCGCGTTCTTCGCCGCCGTGGTCGGCGGAGCGCTGAGCCTGCCGGGCTTCCTCCAGATCCCGGTGATCCTGCTGGTCGCGATGGTCTGCGGCGGCATCTGGGCCGGCATCGCCGGCTACCTCAAGGCGACCCGGGGCGTCAGCGAGGTGATCACCACCATCATGCTGAACTTCATCGCCGGCTCGCTCATCGCCTACTTCCTCAAGGAAGGCAGGCTGGCCGAGCGCGAGGGCAACATCGTGCACACCCCGGACATCCCGGAGTCCAGTCACTTTTTCTCCTTCTCCACCAGCGTGCAGCCCATCCACGGGACGGTGCTGATCGCCGTGCTGGTCGCGGTGGCCTATTGGTTCGTGCTCAGCCGGACCCGGTTCGGCTTCGACCTGCGCGCGGTCGGCCGCTCCGAGTCGGCGGCCGAGGCCAGCGGCGTCAGCGTGTCCCGCACCGTGGTCACCGCGATGCTGCTCTCGGGCGCGGTCGCCGGGCTGGTCGGCATGCCCACACTGCTGAACGAGTCGGGCAACTACGGCAACGACTTCCCCGAGGGGCTCGGCTTCACCGGCATCGCCATCGCCCTGCTCGGCCGCAACCACGCCATCGGCATGGGCTTCGCGGCGCTGCTCTGGGCCTTCCTGGAACGGACCGGTACCCAGCTGGAGTTCGAGGGATTCGACCAGGAGATCGTCGGCGTGATGCAGGGCATCATCGTCCTCTCCGTGGTGGTCGCCTACGAACTGGTGCGCCGCTGGGGCGTCCGCCGGCAGCAACGTCTGGTCGGCGAGAAGCTCGCCCAGGCGCGTAAGAGCGACAACGACCCGGCGGAGGTGTCCGCGTGACCACCACCCTGAACACCCTCGCGGAACGGGTCCGCCCCCGCGGCCCGGTGGAGGGCGGCCGGCGTCGCCTGACCTATCCCAAGGCGCTGCTGCTGGTCGCCGGCGCGCTGCTGCTGCTCTCCCTGGTGCGGTTGATTACCGACGAGAACAGCCTCACCGGCACCGCCCAGTGGGTCTCGGCCATGACCTTCGCGGTGCCCATCGGGCTGGCCGGCCTTGGCGGGCTGTGGGCCGAACGCGCGGGCGTGATCAACATCGGCCTTGAGGGCATGATGATGCTCGGCCTCTTCGCCGCCGGCTGGATCGGTTGGCAGCACGGGCCCTGGGCGGCGGTCGCCGCCGGCATCGTGGGCGGCGCCCTGGGCGGACTGCTGCACGCGGTCGCCACCGTCACCTTCGGCGTGGACCACATCGTCTCCGGTGTGGCGATCAACATCCTGGCCCTGGGCGTCGTGCAGTTCCTCGCGAAGCAATGGTTCGGCGCCGAGGGCAGCGAGGCCGCGGCGGCCGGCGGCAACGACAAGCAGTCGCCGCCGATGGAGCGGATAGAGCCGTTCAGCGTGCCGGGGATCTCCGACTGGCTGGGCGACCTGGCGGACCAGCGTTGGTTCCTGATCTCCGACGCGGCTGGCGTGCTGCGGGCTGCGGTGCACAACGTCTCCTGGCTGACCGTGGTGGCGGTGCTGCTCTTCATCGGGACCTACGTGCTGTTGTGGCGCACGTCCTTCGGGCTGCGGCTTCGCTCCTGCGGCGAGAACCCGCAGGCCACCGAGTCCCTCGGGGTGAACGTCTACTTCTACAAGTACGTGGCGCTGGCGGTCTCCGGCGGCCTCGCCGGGCTGGGCGGCGCCTACCTCGCCGTGTTGATCCGGATGTACCAGGACGGCCAGACCGGTGGGCGCGGCTATCTGGGCCTGGCCACCATGATCTTCGGTAACTGGCGGCCCGGCGGGGTCGCCGCGGGCGCCGGCCTCTTCGGCTTCATGGACGCCCTCCAGACCCGGGGCGGCGGCGCGGTCGTCCACGCCACGCTGCTGCTCTTCGCGCTGGTCCTGCTGGGCGTCGCGATCTGGCAGTTCCTCCGGGGCCGGAAGGTGGTGGCGGCGGCACTGGCCGGCACCGCGGTGCTCCTGTGGGCCTGGTACGCGGCCACCGACACCATGCCTCTGGAGCTGGTCACCGCGAGCCCGTACCTGACTACGCTGCTCGTGCTGACCCTGTTCGCCCAACGCCTGAGAACACCACGCGCGGTGGGCCAGTCATATCGACGAGGAGCGGATAGTTGACGACCCCGACGGAGGAGGGCGCGCCCGACTGGGCGGCGCTGCGCGCGGCGGCCCGGGACGCCAGGACCCGGGCCTACGCCCCCTACTCCCACTACCCGGTGGGTGCCGCGGCCCTCGTGGACGACGGCCGTCTGGTCACCGGCTGCAACGTGGAGAACGCCTCCTACGGGCTCGGCCTGTGCGCCGAGTGCGGCCTGGTCTCCTCGTTGCACGCCACGGGCGGCGGCCGGCTCACCCACTTCACCTGCTGCAACGGGGCGGACGAGATCATCACGCCCTGCGGTCGTTGCCGGCAGCTGCTGATGGAGCACGGCGGTCCCGAGCTGCTCATCGACCTGCCGGACGGCCCGCGCCCGTTGGCCGAGCTGCTCCCCGACGCCTGGCACCTCGACCGCGCCTGACCGCCGGAGCCCCGCGGCTCCACCCTGTCCACCGGCCCAACTCACCAGCACGGATGCGCAACTGACATGGACGTCATCTCGATCATCCGCACCAAACGCGACGGCGGGGCGCTCAGCGACGCCCAGATCGACTGGGTGGTGGCGGCCTACACCGCCGGCGACGTCGCCGACGAGCAGATGTCGGCGCTCGCCATGGCCATCCTGCTCAACGGCATGGAACGGCGCGAGATCGCCCGCTGGACGGCGGCGATGATCGCCTCCGGAGAGCGGATGGACTTCTCCGCGCTGCCGCTGCCCACCGCGGACAAGCACTCCACGGGCGGGGTCGGCGACAAGATCACCCTGCCGCTGGCGCCCCTGGTCGCCGCCTGCGGTGCGGCCGTTCCCCAGCTCTCCGGCCGGGGGCTTGGGCACACCGGCGGCACGCTGGACAAGCTGGAGTCGATCCCCGGCTGGCGGGCCAGCCTGGACAACGCCGAACTCCTTCGTGTCCTGGACGAGGCGGGCGCCGTGATCTGCGCGGCCGGCGCCGGTCTTGCCCCGGCGGACCGGAAGCTCTACGCGCTGCGCGATGTCACGGGGACCGTGGAGTCGCTGCCGTTGATCGCCTCCTCGATCATGTCCAAGAAGATCGCGGAGGGCACCGACTCGCTGGTGCTGGACGTCAAGGTCGGCTCGGGCGCCTTCATGAAGACGCTGCCGGATGCCAGGGCCCTGGCCGAGACCATGGTCGGGCTCGGCACCGACCACGGAGTGCGGACGGTTGCCCTGCTCACCGACATGTCGACGCCGTTGGGCCGCACCGCGGGCAACGCCCTGGAGGTGCGCGAGTCCGTCGAGGTACTGGCCGGCGGGGGCCCCGCGGACGTCGTGGCGCTGACCCTGGCGTTGGCCAGGGAGATGCTGGACGCGGCCGGACTTCCGGACGCCGATCCGGAGCGGGCGCTGGCCGACGGCTCGGCGATGGACCGCTGGCGGCGGATGATCAGCGCCCAGGGCGGTGACCCCGACGCGCCGCTGCCGGTGGCCAGGGAACAGCACGTGGTCCGGGCGCCGGCCACCGGCGTGCTGGCCACCCTGGACGCCTACGCCGTGGGGTTGGCCGCCTGGCGGCTGGGCGCCGGGCGGGCCCGCAAGGAGGAGAGCGTGCAGGCGGGCGCGGGCGTGGAGATGCATGCCAAGCCCGGCGACGCGGTGACCGAGGGGGAGCCGCTGCTGACGCTGCACACCGACACCCCGGAGCGGTTCGACGCCGCGCTTGAGGCGCTGGCCGGCGAGGCGATCCGGGTGGCCTCGCCCGAGGAGGCGCACACCGTCACCCCACCGTCCACCGTGCTGGACCGCATCGCCTGACCGCGGGTCGACCGCCCGTCGGTCGCGCTTGTCTCTCGCCGGCCGGCGAGAGACAAGCGCGACCACCGCGCCGAGCAGCACGGCCGCAACCCACCGGAGGACGGCGAGGAGTCGGGGTCCGATGCCGTGTCGGACGTCGTGCCGGGTGTCGTGCCGCGTGGGGTGGGAGGCGTTGGGGCGCCGGCCGGGGCGCCCGCTCAGGTGCTGAAGAAGAAGCATGCGCACTACGGTGCCGGTGGGGGACGACCCGTGTCGTCCAGCCACGGTCGACAATGTAGCTCTCCGTTATCTAGCTGGGGTTGTACAACCAGAGTTTGATGACGCTCCGTGTTCAATCGCTTACGATGCGAGGCATGTTCGCCTTCTCGTCCGGACCGCTGTCCGGACCCCCCGTCCTCTCCCCGCCTCTTCCCGGGCGTGTGCCCCCGGGTGCCTGGGCGCCCCTGGTCTGGTGTCTCGCGGCCCTCGTGCCCGTTCTGGCGTACGCGGTGCTGCCGGCACGGCACACCCCTTCGGACGGCTGTCCGTGGGGCGGCTTGGCGCCGTGGCCAGTGGACATCCCGCTCGTCCTCGCGTCCGCCCTGGTGTCGGCGGGGAGGGCGCTGTTGCGCGGCTCCGGATTAGCTCCCGTGCCCTGTGCGGCGCTGACCGACGTGATCGCCTGGCTCTTGAGCAACTCGGCGGCCCGGACGCGGGCGCACGCCGGGGAGCCGCCCACCGAGGCCGAGACCGAGGCCGTGACCGCGAAACGCCTGAGCGTCGCCCGCGAGACGCACGGCACCATCGCCCACGGCATCGGGGTGGTCGCCGTGCGGGCCGGCGCGGCGGCCCGGGTGGTCGCGTCCCGACCGGCCGGTGCCCGGGAGCCGATGCTCACGGCGGAGTGGGTGGGGCGGGAGACGTCCGCAGGTCCTCGCCGAACGCTCGGCGCGTTGCGGGAGGCCGATCGGGCGCCGGCCGCCATCGCGGCGGAGCGGTCGCCGGGGCGGGCTCTGGACGGGCTGCCCGAAGGCCTGGCGGATGTGCCCCGATCGGTCGAGACGGTCTCGGCCGTCGAAGTCCGGGCGGAGGTGTGCTGCCGTGGGCGCCGCCGGCCACGGCCGGTCGAGACGGAGCTGGCCGCCTTCCGCGTCGGCCAGGAGTCGGTGACCAACGTTGTCCGGCGCGCGGACGCCGACTGCGGCGAGAGTCATATCGACTCCGGCGAGGCCGAGTTGGCCATCGAGATCCGCGACCGGGGGCAGGGTTCGGCCGGTGGTGCGGTGAGCGGGTACGGCCTGGCCGGGATGGCGGAGCGCGTCCCCCTGCTCCGGGACGGGTTGGCGGGGCCGCGCCCCGAGAGAGGCGTTCCGGTCGCGGCGCGGCTGCCGGTCCCGGTGGCGGCCGCCGTCGGCCGCGCGGCGGAGCCCGCGGGCGGTGCCGGATGACCATCAGGCTGCTGCTCGTCGATGACCAGCCGCTGATCCGCGCCGCGCTGCGGACGGTCATCGCCGGGGTGCCGGATGTCGAGGTGGTGGGCGAGGCCGGCGACGGCGCCGAGGCGGTCCGGCTGACGGCGGAGCTGGCTCCGGACGTGGTCCTGATGGACCTCAGGATGCCCGTCATGGACGGCATCGAGGCCATCCGGCAGATCGCCGGCGCGGGGGCCGCCCGGGTCCTGGTGTTCACCACTTTCGATGACGACGACTACGTCTCCGGCGCGCTGCGGGCCGGGGCCGCTGGTTACCTCGTCAAGGACATGCCGTTGGACGACATCCTGGCCGCGGTGCGGGTCGTGGCTTCCGGGGACGCGCAGTTGGCGCCGGGGATCGCCCGTCGGCTGATCAGGATGTTCGCGGACCGTCCCCCGGTGCCGGTGGCCCGGCGAGCGGGCCCCGACGGCATCACCGACCGCGAGCGTGAGGTGCTGACCCTGGTGGGGCGGGGCCTGTCCAACACGGAGATCGCCGAGCAGCTCCGGATCAGCGTGGCCACGACGAAGACCTACCTGACCCGGCTGCTCGCCAAGCTCAACGCCCGGGACCGGGTTCGCCTGGTGATCCTCGCCTATGAGACGGGCCTGGTGTCGCTGTCCCGCTGAGGAGGCCGGGGTGAGAAGGATGTTCGGTGACAGGGGGACCTCGTGTTCGCCCGGCGCGCGCCGGCGGGTGTGTGTTTGCCGGATCGTCGCCCGAGCGCCGTCCGTAATGTCGGATTTCTTGCCATGATCGTCTGCTGTGGCTAGTACCCTTTGTGGTGGCGTTGACGGAACGAGACGGCGGGAGGTGACGCTGCGATGCGCAGTGAACCTCCCGGTCATCCATCGCGCCACGCCCCCTCGTCCAGGTAGCGAGTCCGCCTGGGGCGTTGGGCGTGTGCGCACGCACCGGATGTCCGTGCCCGTCTCTCGTTCCCAGGGGGTTCCCCCGTCATGACGCACCTTCCCATGCTGCTCGACGAGCACGATCTGGCCGGCGCTCTGGAGTGGTTGGAGACCCAGCCGCCGTACGCCATCGCGGACGAGATCGCCCGGATGGACGCCGTGCAGTCCGTCGTCACCTTCCGCCTGCTGGACAAGGACCGGGCGCTGGAGGTCTTCGAAGAGCTGGAGCCCGTGGACCAGCAGGAGATCCTGGAGGGCCTGCGGGACCAGGCCTTCCGCGACCTGGTCGAGCACATGGACCCGGACGACCGGGCGCGGATGCTCAAGGAGGCCCCGGCCAAGGTCGCCAAGCGCGTGCTCGCCGGGCTCAGTGCCCACGAGCGCCAGATGACGGCCGCCCTGCTGGGCTACCCGGAGGGCTCGGTCGGCCGTTTCATGACCCCCGAGACCGTCGCCCTGCAACAGGAGTTGACGGTCGGCCAGGCCCTGGAGGTGGTGCGACGCCGGGGTGGCAGCGCGGAGACCATCTACACGCTGCCCGTGGTGGACCGCAGCCGGCGGCTGACGGGCATCGTGGAGCTGCGTGAGCTGGTGTTGAGCGAGCCAGGCGCGATGGTGCGGGACCTGGTGGTGACGGCCCCGCCGATGGCCAGGGCCACCGAGCCGGCCGAGGACGCGGCCCGGCTGATGCGCGAGACCAACGTCCTCGACCTGCCGGTCGTGGACAGCGAGGACCGGCTGGTCGGCCTGCTCACCAGCGATGACGCCTTCGAGGTGATCGAGGCGGCGGACACCGAGGACGTCGCCCGGCAGGCCGGGTCCGAGCCGCTGGAGCGGCACTACATGTCCGCCAGCGTCTTCCGGCTCTCCCGCATCCGGATGTTGTGGCTGATGTTGCTGCTGGTCGCCGCGACGCTCACCGTCTCGGTCACCCAGATGTACGAGGGCGTGCTGGAGGAGGTCACCCAACTCGCGCTCTTCGTGCCGCTGTTGATCGGCACCGGTGGCAACGCGGGGGCCCAGGCCGCGACGGCGGCGGTACGCGCGCTGGCGGTCGGCGAGGTCCGCACCTCCGACCTGCTGCGGGTGATCTGGCGGGAGTGCCGGACCGGGCTGCTGCTGGGCGCGATGCTGGCGGTGGTCGGGTTCCTGGTCGGCAGTCTCTTCGTCGGCTGGGACGTGGCGGCGGTGGTGGCGCTCACCCTCATCGTGATCTGCGCCTGGGCCTCCACGGTGGGTGGCATGATGCCGCTGCTGGCCAAGAAGCTGCGGATCGACCCGGCGGTGGTCTCCGCGCCGATGGTCACCACGCTCGTGGACGCCACGGGCCTGGTGATCTACTTCAGCACGGCCAAGCTGGTGCTTGGCATCTGAGCGGGCCGAGGGCGGCGAGCGGGAGCACGATGACGAGGACTCTGTTGACCGGCGGTGCGGTGTTCGAGCCCGCCTCCGGGCGGGTGGAACAGGCCGAGGTGCTGCTCCAGGGCGACCGGATCCTGGCCGTGGGCACCGGACTTGACGGCGACACGGCGGTGGACTGCGCCGGCGGGCTGCTGCTGCCCGGTTTCCTCGACTGCCATGTCCACCTCTGTCTCGGGGCCTCCCTGGGGCAGCCGGGGGACCGGCCGCGCTCCACCCGCCCGCTGTCGGCGGTGCCGGCGCTGCGGACCCTGCTGGCGCAGGGCATCACCACCGTCCGCGATGCCTGGGGTGCGGACGCCGGGCTGCCGTTGGCGCTGGCCAGGGGCTGGTTCGAGGGGCCCGACGTGCTGGTCTCGCTGCGTCAGGTGTGCACTACCGGCGGCCTCGGCGACCACTGGTCGGCGCGGTACGGCCCGGTGGACGGCTTCGGCGACCCGGGGCTGCCGGACCCGGTCTTCGACGGGCCCGACCAGGCGCGCGCGGTGGTCCGCCGGATGGTCCGGGCCGGCGCCGACTGGATCAAGGTGACGGCCACCGGCTCCCTGACGCTGGGGCGCGGGGTGCATGACGTGCAGTTGACCGAGGCCGAGATGACCGCGCTGGTGGACGAGGCGGCCCGGCAGGGCGGTCGGGGAGTGATGGTGCACGCCCACGGGGCGCGGGCCGCGGAGCTGGCCGCGCGCGCCGGGGCGCGCAGTGTCGAGCACGGCACGTTCCTCGACGAGGCGGCCGTCGCGGCCATGGCCGCGTCCGGTACCTGGCTGGTGCCCACCCTCTCCACTTCCCACGGCGGCGAGGCGAGCCCGCACGCGGCCGATCACCGGCGGGCCGTGCGGCTGGCCCATGCCGCCGGGGTGCCCATCGCCATGGGCACCGACGCCCCGGAGCGGCCGTACGCCGAGGCCCTGCGCGAGATCCACTATCTGGCCGAAGCCGGCCTGGGCCCGGCCGGCGCGCTGCGCGCGGCCACGCTGGACGCCGCCCGGCTGCTCGGTCTCGCCGCGGACCGGGGCGAGATCGCCCCCGGCAAGCGCGCCGACCTGGTGCTGCTGGCCGGTGCCGAGTTGGCGACGGACGCCCTGGCGGACCGCGTTCGCGCGGTCTGGCACCACGGCCGCCGGGTGGTCGGCCCCGCGACGCCGGAGGTGGCGCGGCCCGTCTTCTGACCTGGGCCCGTCCGGGCGGGGCGGCGGCAGACCCGGCAGCGAGCCCGGCGGACCGGGCGGCGCGCCCGGCGGAGCGGTGGCGAGAGCCCGGCGGACCGGGCGGCGCGGATCACGCGGGGGAAGACCAGGCGGCGCGGTCCACCCGGGGGCGGAACCGCGCGGCGTCCACCCGAGAGGGAGACCGGGTGGCGGGGGCGTCGGGGCGGCGCCCTTCGGGCGGCTCGCCGCCCCGGGGAAGCGGGGAAGCGGGAACGGGTGGCGGGGGCGGCCCCGACCGCCGTCCCCGCCACCCGCCCGGTCTCGGGCCCGGCCGGCCGGTCAGGCCGCCAGGCGGGGCGCCAGCTCGGACGCGGCACCGGACGCGGCACCGGCCCTGGCGCCCGCCGGAACGCCGGCCCCGGTGCTCGCCACGGCGGTGCTCGCCACGGCACCCGAGGCGGCGCCGGACGCGGCACCGGCCGGGATGTCGGCCCTGGCACCCGCAGGGGTGCCGGACCGGGCGCCGGGGTCGGCGTCCCGCGTGGCACCGGCCGGAGCGCCGGCCGTGGCCCTGGCCCGGGCCGTGGCGTAGAGCGTGATCGCCGCCGTCGCCACGAGGGCGACCAGGGCGAACGAGACCAGTCCGGCCCAGCCGGCCCGGTGGTAGACGGCGGCACCCGCCGTGCCGCCCAGGCTGGCGCCCAGGTAGTAGGCGACCTGGTAGAGCGCCGAGGCGTGGGCCTTGCCATGGGTGGCCACCCGGCTCACCGAGCCGGAGGCGACGGCGTGGCCGAAGAAGAAGCCGCCGGTGATCAGCACCAGCCCGGCCAGGACGGCCGCCAGCGAGGTGGTCAGCGTCAGCAGCAGCCCGGCCACCGTGGCACCGATCGCCACATAGAGCGCGCCGCGCCGTCCCAGCCGGTCGAGCAGCGGCCCGGAGACCGCCGAGGAGACGGTGCCCACCAGGTAGATCACGAAGACGGAGCCGGCCAGCCCGGCCGAGAGGCCGAACGGCTCGGCGACCAGCCGGAAGCCGATCACCGTGTAGACCGCGCTGAACGCGGCCATCAGCAGCAGCCCGATCGCGTACAGCCGCAGCAGCAGCGGGCGCCGCAGGTGGCCGCCGACCGAGGCCAGCACCCGTCGGGGCCGCAGCGAGGCCGGTGTGAAGAACCGCGGCTTCGGCAGCACCAGCCGGAAGACCAGCGAGGCCACCACGGCCAGCCCGGCCACCGCGGCCAGCGCCGCGCGCCAGCCGGCGCCCTCGGCGACCCAGCCGGTGAGCACCCGGCCGGACATCCCGCCGACGCTGTTGCCGGCGATGAACAGGCCGATCGCGCCGACCGTCGCCCTGGCGGCCAGTTCTTCCGACAGATAGGCCACGGCCGAGGCCGGGATGCCGGCGATCGCCGCGCCCTGGAGGGCGCGCAGCACGATCAGGCTGGTCAGGTCGGGTGCGAACGGCATGAGCAGGGCCAGCGCGGTGGCCACGGCCACCGAGACGGTCATCAGCCGCGCCCGGCCGAAGCGCTCGGAGAGGGTGGACAGCGGCAGGACCGCGAGGGCCAGCCCGATGGTGGTCGCCGAGACGGTCCAGCTGGCCTGGTCGGGCGAGACCGCGAAGGCGGTGGCGATGTCGGGCAGCAGCGCCTGGGTGGAGAACAGCATCGCGAAGGTCGCCATGCCGATGGCGAAGAGCGCCAGGTTGATCCGTCGGCGGTGTGGGTGAACGAACGGCGGAGCGGGGGCTCCCACGGTGGCGGGAGCCCTGGTATCGAGGCTGGGCATGGTTCGAACGTACGGCGGCCCTTTTATTACGTCCAATGCGTCAAGGTGCCAGTATTGATGCGTCTCGGTATGAGTGCAGGCTAAGGGGTGCCATGTCATCGTTCCGCAACGGAGAAGATACTTCGGCAACAGCGGTCGCCGCGTCCCCGCCGCCGGGGGCGGCGCCCGGCGCTCCGGCCGAGGCTCCGGTGACCGAGGCCGCCGAGCTGGCGTGGGACGCGCCGGCGGTGCTGCTGGCGCCCCGGCTGGCACAGTTCGCCGGAGTGGCGCGGCACGAGCACATCACCCAGGCCGCCCGGGAGTTGGGCGTTCCCCAACCGACGCTCAGCCGCTCGGTGGCCCGGCTGGAGGCCGACCTGGGCGTGGCACTGCTGGCCCGGCACGGCCGCACCGTCTCGCTCACCCCGGTCGGCCGCACCTTCGCCCGCGCCGTGGAACGGGCCCTGGCGGAGGTCGGCCGGGCCGCCGAGGCCGCCCGGGCCGACGCCGACCCGGCGGCCGGCAAGGTGGCCTTCGGCTTCCTGCACACCATGGGGCCGGAGACCATGCCGACCCTCATCAGGGAGTTCCGGGAGACCCACCCGCGGGTCAGGTTCGCGCTGGTGCAGAGCTACGGCGAGGACATGATCGAACGGATGCGGGCCGGTGAGCTGGACCTCTGCCTGACCTCGCCGGTGCCGGACGCGCCCGACCTGGTCACCCGCCGGCTGGACGAGCAGCGGCTCTATCTGGTGGTGCCGGCCGACCACCGGTTGGCCGGCCGCCGCCGGGTCCGGCTGGCGGAGACGGCCGAGGAGTCCTTCGTCACCCTGGAGCCCGGCTACGGGCTGCGCCGGCTGACGGACGCGCTCTGCGAACAGGCCGGCTTCCGGCCCCGGATCGCGTTCGAGGGGGAGGAGCCGGAGACTCTGCGCGGCCTGGTCGCGGCGGGGCTCGGGGTGGCGCTGCTGCCGCCGCCGACGCTGCCCCGCCCGGGCGTCCACGAGCTGACGGTCACCGCGCCGCGCGCGGTCCGGGAGATCGGGGTGGCCTGGATGGCCGGCCGCCCCGAGACCGCGCCGGTGACCGCCTTCCGCCGATTCCTGCTGGGCCGCCGAGGCCATCTGACCCCGGGGTGAGTCACCCGGTGCGCCCCGGCCCGACGCGCCTCGCCGCACGGTCGCTCCCGCCGACGAGACCACTGACCGCCGGCCGGCACCGCCCTCCGGTACGGGGGGACTGTCGTGATCTACCGTCGCCCGTTTCCGATGGCACCCGATCGTTCGGCGACCATCCGCGCTCCTCAGCCGCGTATCGGCGCCGGGGCGCGTCGCCCTCGGCCAGCCGCCCAGACCGGACGTGTGCTCACGTGGTCCCGGTCACCGCCTGCCCACGATCACCGGCGAAGTCGAGAACGGTACGCGCCCGGGGGCATGCCTCTGGCACGTCGGAAGGCTCGGCTGAAAGCGTGCGGAGAGGCGTAGCCGACCGCGCCGGAGATCGACTCGACCGGCTCGTCGGTGTCGCGGAGCCGGACGGACGCCAGGTCCATGCGCCACTGTGTCACGTACGCGCCCGGCGTCTGTCCGAGGGCGGACCGGAAGTGCCTGGACAGCGTCGTCCGGGAGACGGCCGTCGCGGCCGCCAGGGACGCGGTGGTCCAGGGGTGTTCCGGTCGGGCGTGGACACATGCCAGGGCGTCGCGCACGACCGGATCACGCATCGCGCCCAGCCAGGAGCCGGATCGCGTCTCCGGGTGGCGGGTCAGCCAGACGCGTACGAACTGGACGAGCAGCAGGTCGATGATGCTGTTGACGGCGGCGGTGGTGCCGATCTGCGGCTGCGCGAGCTCCGCAGTGAGGAGCTCGACGGTCTTTCTGAGCTGTGCGTTCTCCCGGCTCGTGACGTGCATCGGCCGGACGAGGGAGGTGAGTACCGGCGTGCTCACCTCCGGGTCCTGCTCGTAGCGCAGGACGAGCACCTCCGTCTGCGCCGGTGCCGAGCCCAGGTGCAGGGCGCTGCCGTCGGTGAGGGCCTGGACCGTCGCCTTCCGGTCACAGGGACCCAACGTGGTACGGGACGCGCCGGCTATCCCGTGGGCGGTGCCCGGCGCCAACAGGACGGCGTCTCCCGCCCGCACCTCCAGGGGCTTCTCGCCCGGGACGTGGAGCCACATCGTGCCGCGGGACACCACGTGGAGCGCGGCTCTCGGACGGGCATCGAGCGACAGGCCCCAGGTTCCTCCCGCCTTCAGCACGACCCCGAGCGCCCCCCGCGCACCCGACACCCGCAAGGCTTCCGCGAGTACGTCCATCGTTCCATTCTCGTCGACGGGCGTCAGACCACGTCAAGAACGATCTTTCCGTGCACCTTCCGCGCGAACAGCGCCCGGACCGCGTCGTCCACGTCCTGCCAGCCGCCCCGCAGTCCGACCGGTGCCGACAGCCTGCCGGCGGCCATGAGGCCCAGCAGGTCCGTCAGATCCCCGCTGGTCGGCGTCATGTCTCCGTAGGTGGCGATGGTGCGGGGCTCGCCGAAGCCGAACAGGACCCCTGACGGGAACGTGGTGTCCTGCCCCGAGGAGTAACCGACCAGGTGGATGGTGCCGCCCTCGGCGAGGGAACTCCACGCCTGGGCCGTCAGCGGCCCGCCGACCGTGTCCAGGACGAGGTCGAACCGGCGCTCGGTCTCGGCCAGGTCGGTCAGGACCACGTCGGCCCCGAGTTCGCGGAGTCCGGCGGCCCGGTCCGGCGAACCCACGAGTGCCGTCACCCGGGCGCCCGCCAGCGCCGCCAACTGGACGGCGAAGTGTCCCACGCCGCCGCTGGCTCCGGTGACCAGGACATCGCGCGCCAGCACGGAACGCTTGCGCAGCACCCGCAGCGCGGTGACCCCGGCGATCCCCAGCGCGGCACCGTCGGCCAGATCCACGCCCTCGGGGACGGTGCCGAGCGAGGCGGGGCTGACCGCCACCCGCTCCGCCCACGCGTGGGCGGACATCCCCAGCGCGACGCGCGTCCCCTCGGGCGGCCCCGAGCCGTCGGACGCGGCGCGCACCACGACGCCGGCCGCGTCGTGACCGTGCACCGCGCCGGCCGGCCACTGGTGCGCGTAGTTCAGCTCGCCGAAGTTGAGACCGATGTGCCGTATCTCGACCAACGCCTCGCCGCTGGACGGCACGGGCTCATCGACGTCGGCGAACCGGACGGGTCCGGCCTCGCCGTGATCGACCACAAGGGCGCGCATGGGCGTGTTTCCTTCTCTCGTGAATGCGCCTGAACACTCGGCGCGGCAACGGACGGAGTGCGCGAAACGCCGCACTGCCGTCTCCTCGAAACCCTACGCAGGACCAGCACGGCGACCAGTCCCGTGCGAACCGATCAGTTGACGATCTGTGTCAGTGCGGCTCACGCGCGGCGTCGAGCGCCGCACGTGTCCGTGGACGACGCTGTGCGGGCGCGGGCACGCTGGCACGGCGGCGGGGCACAGCTCCCCGCGACGCGGCCGACGGCTGCCGAAAATGTCGGAACCGGGGACATCTACGCGCGTAGGGAGTAGAGTTGAGGAGTGACCACCCACAGCAGCGTGCCGAGTGAAGAGCAGATCAGGCGGGCGCCCAAGGTGCTCCTGCACGACCATCTGGACGGTGGGCTGCGCCCGGCCACCGTCGCCGAGCTGGCCGGGGAGCAGGGCTACGACCAGCTGCCGACGCGGGATCCGGCCGAGCTGGGCGCGTGGTTCGTGGCGGCGGCCGACTCCGGTTCACTGGAGCGGTATCTGGAGACGTTCGCGCACACCACCGCCGTGATGCAGAGCGCCGACGCGCTGAGCCGGGTGGCCGCCGAGTGTGTCGAGGACCTGGCCGCCGACGGCGTGGTCTACGCCGAGGTCCGGTACGCGCCCGAGCAGCACCTCACCGCCGGCCTCACGCTGACCGAGGTGGTGGAGGCGGTCAACGCGGGCTTCCGGGAGGGGGAGCGCCGGGCCGCCGCGGTGGGCCGGCGCATCCGGGTCGGCGCGCTGCTGACCGCGATGCGGCACGCGGCGCGTTCCCTGGAGATCGCCGAACTGGCCAACGCGCACCGCGAGTCGGGCGTGGTGGGCTTCGACATCGCGGGCGCCGAGGCCGGCTTCCCGCCCACCCGGCACCTGGACGCCTTCGAGTTCCTCAAGCGGGAGAACAACCACTTCACCATCCACGCCGGCGAGGCGTTCGGCCTGCCGTCCATCTGGCAGGCGCTCCAGTGGTGCGGGGCGGACCGGTTGGGGCACGGGGTGCGGATCATCGACGACATCGAGGTGGCCGAGGACGGCTCGGTGACGCTGGGGCGGCTGGCCGCCTACGTGCGGGACAAGCGTGTCCCGCTGGAGCTGTGCCCGACATCCAACCTGCAGACCGGTGCGGTCAGTTCGTACGCCGAGCATCCGATCGGGCTGCTGCGCCGGCTGCGGTTCCGGGCGACCGTCAACACCGACAACCGGTTGATGAGCGACACCAGTCTCAGTCGTGAATTCACCCATCTGGTACAGGCATTCGGCTACACGCTGGACGACCTTCAGTGGTTCACGGTCAATGCGATGAAATCCGCATTCATTCCTTTCGATGAACGTCTGGCCATGATCAATGACGTGATCAAGCCCGGATATGCCGCGCTGCGCTCCGCATGGCTGTTCCATGAAGGTGCGCAAGCACCGCTCTGAGCAGGGCTTTTGGTGAACTCGGGGGCGGGCGTCGAGATATCGCGCGCTCCGCCGTCCGGGGGAGTTTCGGGCGACGGCACACTTTTCGATTCATTGCCACAGTGGGTTTCCCCTGGCTACCTTCGGGCTCGCCGCTCTCAACACACCCAAGGAAGTCCTACTGATGAAGCACGCAACCGCCAAGACGCTCGGTGTGGCCGCCCTCGGTGCCGCCTTCGCCGCGACCGCCGCCGGTTCCGCCTCCGCCATGAGCCTCAACGAGGGCCTGGCGACCGCCACGGGCCAGGTCGCCAGCTCGATCCCGGTCGAGGACACCGTGAACCAGGTGGCCGGTGGGAACGTCGAGGGCGTCGGCAGCGAGGTGCTGCGGTCCACCCCCACCAACGGCGCGCTGACCAGCGCGACCGAGACCCTGACGCACACCACCGGCGCGGTCGACGCCCAGAACCTGCTGGGTGGCCTGGCCCCCGGTGCCCTCGGCACCGTGGAGAACCTCGGCGGCGTCTCCGGTGTCGCCGGCTCGGTGACCGGCGCGCTGGGCGCGCTGAGCTGACTCGGCGCTCCCCGCTTCCGGGGCCGCCGAACCGCCGCTGAGCGGCGGTTCCCAGGGCCGCACTTCCCCCGCCACCCCCGGGAAGTGCGGCCCTTGGTGCTGCCAGCGGCCGGGCCGGCGGCGGCCAGCTCGGGGCGTTCCGCGGGGGTCCGGCCGGCCGGCGCGGTCAGGTGCGCGCCGGCCAGCGGTGGACGGTGGGGCGGCGTTCCACGGCGCGGTGGCCGGGGCAGGGCGGCGGCGCTGCCGGGTGCCCGCCGCCCGCCCGGCTCACGGTCTGCGGGCCGGGTCCGGTCCCCGACCCGGGGCCGGCGCCCGGCCCCCGACCCGGCTCCGGCGCCCGCACCCCGTCCCGCGGTTGGTGCCGCGGTCCGCCCAACGCCTGCTCCCGGCCCGGCGTCGGCCGCCGGCCCCGCCGCTGGTCAGCGGTCGGCGCGGGCGCCGGCGCCGGGTCCGGCGGCGCGTCCGCCGCCCAGCCCCGCGGCGACACCAGGGCGTACCGCCGCAGCGGCCCGTAGGCCACCTGGTGCGCCAGCGCCACGCCCAGCGTGTTGAGCAGCACCGAGTCGATGTCGCTGACCCGGCTGGGCGCCAAGGTCTGCGCGGCCTCCAGACCGAGCGAGAGCGTCGCGCCGAGGAAGACCGTGTGGCTCAGCGACAGCAGTCGGCCCCCGCCGAGGCGCGCGCCGAGCAGGGGGAGCAACACCCCGAGCGGCGCCAGCCTGACCAGCCCGGCGACCACCGTGCGGCCGGCCTCCACGGGCCCCCTGGCCAGGTCGGCGCGCAGGGTGGCCAGCGGTTCCAGGTTGGCGGGCGAGACCCACAACAGGGTGAGCGGACGCAGCGCCAGCCAGCAGACCAGCAGCAGATAACCGAGGAGCAACACCCCGGCGCAGGCCCTGAGCCGTCCGGGGACGCGAGGAGTGGGCCCGTCCGGCTCCGCGCGCCTGGCGGCGGAACGACCGGTCGGGCGGCTACCGGCGGGGGGCGTTGGCTCGGCTGAGCCCGCAGGATGGTGCCGCACGCAGATCAGGACGCCCATCCGGGCGCGGTCGGTTCCCCGTCCGCACTGTGAGCTGGACCCCAGGACGCGGCCGGTCCCACCGGTCAGCCGAGACTGCGGGCGCCCTCCGGGCTGCGCATCGCGGCGCTGCACGAGTAGGTCCTGGGCTTCTCGGCCCCCGGCCCCGGCGGCCCGCCGAGGGTCACCGTCTGACCGCCGGCGCCCAGCGCCTCGCTGTTGGCGAAGGTGCAGATGATCTGGGTGAGCGCGAGCCCCGGCAGGTCGTTGGGACGCTGGCTGAGCCGCACCACCTGCTCCTGGTCGCCCGGCTCCTGACGGGTGACCGCCAGGTCGTCGGGGACGTCGCTGGAGAAGCCGGCGGTCTTCTCGCCCTGGGCCGGGTCGGTCTGCAACTCGGCCAGCAGGGCCGCGGCGATGCCGGACGGGTCCTCGTCCTGGGTCAGCGGCGCGTGCAGGGGTCGGGAGACCGACTCAACCCGCTGCCCGCAGACCAGGAAGACAGCGGCGTGTTCCTCGTCGCCGGCGGGCACGTCGCAGGACGCCCTGGTGGGCGCCGGGCCGGCGTCCACCGGGACGTCGGTCGGCCGGATGCCGCAGGCGGTGGTGGCCGCCGTCGCCAGCAGGAGCCAGGGCAGGGCCACCCGCCGCCGTCTCCCGTGCCCGCCACTCACCGACGGTCCTCCTCAGCCGTGCCGATGTCCGGGTTCTCGCGCCCGGCCTCCTCGTCGCCCCCGACGACCCCCCAGCGTCGGCCGTCCCGGGCGGCCGCGTCAAACCCGGCCGTGCCGGGCCGCGCCGGGCCCGGTTCGGCGGGCGCGTGCTTGCCGAGCGGGGCGGTCAACGCGGCCGGGTCCTGGGGCGGGCGGCTGACCGGGACCCGCCCCGCGGACGCGGCCGGCTCGGTGCCGCCGTCCGGGTCGTCCGCGCCGTCCTCCGCCAGCCCCGGGTCGTGCGGCAGCCGCAGGGTGAACACCGCGCCGCCGGTCGGGTCGTTGTGGACGGTGATGTCGCCGCCGTGCAGGTGGGCGTTCTCCAGGGCGATGGAGAGGCCGAGGCCGCTGCCGTCCGAGCGGGGGCGGGAGGCGCTGGCCTTGTAGAAGCGGTCGAAGACGTGTGGCAGCACGTCCTCAGGTATGCCGGGCCCCTCGTCGGCCACCTCCACGGTGACCAGCCGGCCCCGCTCGGTGGCGCTCTCCCGGACGGTGACCCGGACCGGGGAGCCGCCGTGCTTGAGCGCGTTGCCGATCAGGTTGGCCAGGATGACGTCCAGCCGGCGGGGGTCGAGCCGGGCGGTGATGGAGCGGTCCGCGTCCAGGTGCACCGCGTCGAGCCAGGCCCGCGCGTCGATGCAGGCGGTCACCTGGTCGGCTATGTTCACGTCGTCCAGCACCATCTTGGCGGTGCCGGCGTCGAACCTGGTGACCTCCATCAGGTTCTCCACCAGGTCGTTGAGCCGCCTGGTCTCGCTGACCACCAGCTGGACGGCGGGCGCGATCCGCGGATCGAGCGTCTCCACCTCGTCCTCCAGCAGCTCCGTCATCGCGGTGATCGCGGTCATCGGGGTGCGCAGCTCGTGCGACATGTCCGCGACGAAGCGGCGGCTGGCGGTCTCCCGCTCGCTCAGGTCCTCGACCTGCGCCTCCAGCGAGGCGGCCGCGTCGTTGAAGGTCCTGGTCAGCTCGGCCAGCTCGTCGGCGCCGCGCTCCTCAAGCCGGGTGTCGAGCTTGCCCTCGCCGAGCCGTCTGGCCGCGTTGCTCAGCCGCTGCACCGGCCGCAGCACCATCGTCGCCGCGCCCTGGGCCAGCAGCACCGAGCCGATCACCGCCAGCGCGGTGGCCACGCCCAGCGACATGGCCAGCGAGTTGAGGTCGTCCCGCTCGGGCGCCAGCGAGGCCAGCAGGTAGCCGGTGGGGCCGCCGCCGATGACCTGGGCGCCGCCGATCAGGTAGGGGTCGCCGTCGAGCGTGACGCGCTGCCAGTAGAGGTGGTAGGCGCTCTCCTCCGGCTCGCCCTCCCGGCGGTCCTGGACGGCGTCCCGCAGCGAGTCGGGCACCATCTCGCCGCGGAAGACCGTGGGATCGGACTCGGCCCGGCAGTCCTCGGCGGCCAGCCTGGCGTCCTCCAGCACCACGTGGTAGTCGAAGGTGCGGTTGGCGACCTCGGCGGCCATGGTCCGCAGGGTGTCGCAGCTGGGCCGGTCCGGCAGGGCCCCGGCGCGTTCGCCGAGGGACTGGGTGAAGTCGCTGAGCGCCGACTCCTGGGCCCGGGTGAGCACCGCGTCGCGGTTGAGCCAGTAGGCGATCCCGGAGACCGAGACGGCGGCCACCAGCGCGACCAGCGCGAAGACCGTGACCAGCCGCAGTCGCAGGCTGGTGAGCCGCAGCAGGGTGTGCGCCCAGCCGCGTATCCGCCCGCGCAGACGTCCCCCGGAAGTCCCCCGTGACAGCCGCTTCATCACCCGCGCTCCGCGCTCGACGTCATCAGGGCGCGTCCAGCCGGTACCCGACGCCGCGCACGGTGCGGATCAGCTTGGGCGAGGACGGCACGTCCTCCACCTTGGCGCGCAGCCGCTGCACACACGCGTCGACCAGCCGGGAGTCGCCCAGGTAGTCGTGCTCCCAGACCAGCCGCAGCAGCTGCTGCCGGGAGAGCGCCTGTCCCGGGCGGCGGCTCAGCTCCAGCAGCAGGCGCAGCTCGGTCGGGGTCAACTGGAGGTCCACGCCATCCCGGGTGACGGTCATCGCCGAGCGGTCGATGACCAGCGCGCCGAAGGTCACCGAGTCGTTGGACTCCCGCTCGCCGCGCCGCATCACCGCGCGGATCCGGGCGTCCAGCACGCGTCCCTGCACGGGCTTCACCACGTAGTCGTCCGCCCCGGACTCCAGGCCGACCACCACGTCGATGTCGTCACTGCGCGCGGTGAGCAGGATGATCGGCAGCTGATCGGTGCGCCGGATGCGACGGCACACCTCGAAGCCGTCGATGCCCGGCAGCATGACGTCGAGCACGATCAGGTCCGGGCGCTGCTCCCGCAGGGACCTGAGGCCGTCCTCACCCGTGGGCGCGGTCACCACCCGGTGTCCCTGGCGGGTCAGGCTCATCTCCAGAGCCGTGCGTACCGCCTCGTCGTCCTCGATCAGCAACAGGAAAGCCACACGGCTCATTGTGGCCCATGATGCGTCCTGAGTTCGACCGTCCGTCGTTGAGGTCTGGCCCACAGGAACGGGCCACGTTCCCCAGCTGGTTGAACGCTCAACTCCGCTGGTGCGCGGGCGACTCCTGGGCCGTGCCGAGGGGCCTGTTGGCGCTGTGACACCGCTGTGACAGTTGGGGGACCCCGTCATGAAACTGGCCCGGCAAGGTATTCCGCAACGGACAGGGACGACCTTCACGATGGGGGAAGCGGATGAGCGTCACGTACCACACCACCAGCCCGGCGGTGTCTGACACGCACGCCACCGCCTCGATGGTTCCCGTCCGGCAGGGGGAGAAGTCCGGTGTCGCGCATCGGCATGGGGGTCGTCGCGGCATCGGACACCAGCGTCCTTCGCATCTCAGCGCGGTGGGCGTCCAGGGTGGGTGTGCGGGGAGCGCGCGGCGCGAGGGGGCCACGGAGGCGGAGTTCACCGCCTACGTGCGGGAGCGCCGCGCCTCCCTGTACGCCACCGCCTACCACCTCACCGGCGACCGCTTCGAGGCCGAGGACCTGCTCCAGAGCGCGTTGCTCTCCACCTACCGGGCCTGGGACCGGATCAGCGACAAGGCAGCCGTCGGTGGCTACCTGCGCCGGACCATGACCAACCTGCACATCAGCGCCTGGCGGCGCCGGAAGCTGAACGAGTACCCGACCGAGGAGCTGCCGGAGGCGCCGGGCGAGCAGGACACCATGCGCGGCACCGAGCTGCGCACGGTGCTCTGGCAGGCGCTGGCCCGGCTGCCCGAGCAGCAGCGCACCATGCTGGTGCTCCGCTACTACGAGGGCCAGACCGACCCGGAGATCGCGGCGACGCTCAACATCAGCGTCGGCACGGTCAAGAGCAGCATCTGGCGCACCCTGCGCCGGCTGCGCGAGGACCGGGCGCTCAGCCTCGGCCGGGACGAGGAGGAGTCCTTCGGCGAGCTGGTCGCCTGACGGCGGGCAAGACACGAGGCTTCACCGGCCGACCAACGGGGGAACAAGCCGGTGAATACGGGGGATACGGGGGGATAACGGGGGAACCCGGGGATACCCGGAAACCAGGGGGACAACGGGGGAAACGGGGGAGCGTGGGGCGTCGGGGGCGCCCCAACGGGGGCGCGGGGGCGTGGAGTTCGGTCGGCCGGGGGGTCTGGCCGGGCTCCACGCCCCCGCTTTCGTGCGGGCGCCGCCGACGCGGGGGCGCCGGCGGCGTCAGACGCCGGTCGGATGCCAGACCGTCTTGGTCTCCAGGAAGCCGAGCAGCCGGCCGGTGCCCGGGTCGGCCGCGAAGTCCTCGGCCGGCGCCGGCCGGCGCACCCGCTTGAGGTTCTCCGCCGCCAGCACCTCCAACTCGGTGGCCAACCCGGCGTCCGCGCCGGTCAGGTCGATGGCGTTCACGTCCTGGTGCGCGGCCAGCGGGCGGGCCAGCTCGTCGGTGCGGCCACTGAGGATGTTGACCACACCGGCCGGCACGTCCGAGGTGGCCAGCACCTCGGCCAGGGTCAGCGCCGGCAGTGGCGCCCGCTCGGCCGCCACCACCACCGCCGTGTTGCCCGTGGTCAGCACCGGAGCCAGCACCGAGACCAGGCCCAGCAGCGCGGAGTCGGCCGGCGCCAGCACCGCGACCACCCCGGTCGGCTCGGGGGTGGAGAGGTTGAAGTAGGGGCCGGCCACCGGGTTGGCGCCGCCGGCGATCTGGGCCACCTTGTCCGACCAGCCGGCGTACCAGACGAGCCGGTCGACGGCCGCGTCCACCACGCGGTCCGCCTTCGCCTGGGACAGCCCCTCGGCCGCCGCCACCTCGCTCCGGAACTGGGCCCGGCGGTCGTGCAGCAGCTCGGCCACCCGGTAGAGCACCTGCCCCCGGTTGTAGGCGGTGGCGCCCGACCAGCGGGGGAACGCCTTGCGGGCCGCGACCACCGCGTCCCTGGCGTCCTTCCGCGAGGCCAGCGGGGCGTTGGCCCGCCAGCTGCCCCTGCTGTTCGTCACCTCGTACACCCGCCCGCTCTCGGACCGGGGGAACGCGCCCCCCACGAACAGCTTGTAGGTCTTGCGGACCGCCAGTGGCTCAGACATCGAGGTACGCCTCCAGACCGTGACGGCCACCCTCGCGACCGTAGCCCGACTCCTGGTACCCGCCGAACGGCGAGGTCGGGTCGAACTTGTTGAACGTGTTGGACCAGACGATGCCGGCCCGCAGCCGGCTGGCCAGCCACAGGCTGCGCGAGCCCTTCTCCGTCCAGATGCCGGCGGACAGGCCGTACGGCGTGTTGTTCGCCTTCTCCACCGCCTCCTGGGGGGTGCGGAAGGTCAGCACGGAGAGCACCGGGCCGAAGATCTCCTCCCGCGCGATCCGGTGCGCCTGGGTCACCCCGGTGAACAGCGTCGGCGCGAACCAGTAGCCGGTGGACGGCAGTTCACAGGACGGCGCCCAGCGCTCCGCGCCCTCGGCCTCGCCCGCCTCCGCCAGCGCGGTGATCCGGGCCAGCTGCTCGGCCGAGTTGATCGCGCCGATGTCGGTGTTCTTGTCCAGGGGGTCACCGACCCGCAGGGTGCTCATCCGGGCCTTGAGCGCCGCCAGCACCTCGTCGGCCACCGACTCCTGCACCAGCAGCCGGGAGCCCGCGCAGCAGACGTGCCCCTGGTTGAAGAAGATGCCCTGCACGATGCCCTCGACCGCCTGGTCGAGCGCCGCGTCCTCGAAGACCAGGTGCGCCGCCTTGCCGCCCAGCTCCAGGGTGACCCGCTTGTCGCTGCCGGCCACCGTGCGGGCGATGGCCTTGCCCACCTCGGTCGAGCCGGTGAACGCGACCTTGTCGACGCCCGGGTGCGCCACCAGCGCGGCGCCGGTCGCGCCGTCCCCGGTGAGGATGTTCAACACCCCGGGCGGCAGCTCGGCCTGCTGGCAGATCCGCGCGAAGAGCAGCGCGGTCAGCGGGGTGGTCTCGGCCGGCTTCAGGACCATGGTGTTGCCGGTGGCCAGCGCGGGCGCGACCTTCCAGGCCAGCATCAGCAGCGGGAAGTTCCACGGGATCACGCCCGCCGTCACGCCCACCGGCCGCGGCGCCGGGCCGAAACCGGCGTGCTCCAGCTTGTCCGCCCAGCCCGCGTAGTAGAAGAAGTGCGCGGCGACCAGCGGCAGGTCCACGTCCCGGGACTCCCGGATCGGCTTGCCGTTGTCCAACGTCTCCAGCACCGCCAGCTCGCGGGACCGCTCCTGGATCAACCTGGCGATCCGGAACAGGTACTTGGCGCGTTCGGCGCCGGGCAGCGCGGACCAGCCGGCGAACGCCTCGCGGGCGGAGCGGACCGCCGCGTCCACGTCGTCGGCGCCCGCGTTGGCGACCTCGGAGAGCACCTCCTCGCTGGCCGGGGAGACCGTCTTGAAGACCGTCTCGTCGGCCGCCGCCCGGAACCTCCCGTCGATGAACAGCCCGTGGGAGGGCGGGATGTCCACGATCGCCCGGGACTCGGGCGCCGGCGCGTAGTCGAAGGTCATCGCTGCTCAGTCCACCGTCACGTAGTCGGGGCCCGAGTACCGGCCGGTACCGAGCTTCTGGCGTTGCATCAACAGGTCGTTCAGCAGGCTGGAGGCGCCGAACCTGAACCACCGCGGGGACAGCCAGTCGGGCCCGGCCGTCTCGTTCACCAGGACCAGGAACTTCAGCGCGTCCTTGGCCGTGCGGATGCCGCCGGCCGGCTTCACGCCGATCTGCCGGCCGGTGGCGGCGCGGAAGTCGCGGACCGCCTGGAGCATCAACAGCGTGTTGGCCGGGGTGGCGTTCACCCCGACCTTGCCGGTCGAGGTCTTGATGAAGTCGGCGCCGGCCAGCATCGCCAGCCAGGAGGCGCGGCGGATGTTGTCGTAGGTGGCCAGCTCGCCGTTCTCCAGGATCACCTTCAGGTGCGCCTGCTCGCCGCAGGCTTCGCGGACCGCGAGGATCTCCTCGTAGACCGAGAGGTAGCGGCCGGCGAGGAAGGCGCCCCGGTCGATCACCATGTCCACCTCGTCGGCGCCGGCGGCCACCGCCTCGGCGGTGTCGGCCAGCTTCACCGAGCGGGCCGCCCGGCCGGCGGGGAAGGCCGTGGCCACCGAGGCCACCGCGATGCCGCTGCCGGCCAGCGCCTCCCTGGCGACGGCCACCAGGTCGGAGTAGACGCAGATCGCCGCGACCGACGGGGTCTCCCGGTCGGTCGGGTCGGGATGGCGGCCCTTGGCGCACAGCGCCCGCACCTTGCCCGGGGTGTCGGCGCCCTCCAGGGTGGTCAGGTCGATCATCGAGATGGCCAGGTCCAGGGCGTACGCCTTGGTCGTGGTCTTGATCGAGCGCGTGCCCAGGGCGGCGGCGCGGGACTCCAGGCCGACCGCGTCGACCCCGGGGAGCCCGTGCAGGAAGCGGCGCAGCGCCGCGTCGGACGCGGTGACGTCCGCCAGGGCCGGCGCGGCGGTGGGGGCCGGCGAAGCCGTCGAAGCCGTCGAGGCCAATGAAGACATGGTCACCAGATGAGCATATCTACGCGCGTAGTGACATGTCATCCCCGGCGGCCGAATCCGGCCACCGCCACCGGGCGTTGTGCCGCGCCGCCGGCCGCCCGGCGCCGTGCTCCGTGGCGTGCGGCCAGGCATGCGGCTCGGGCGGGTGGCCGGCCCGACGGTGTGCGGCCGGGCGGCCGGTGGGGCCGGTGAGCCGGCCGGGGCCGGTGCGGCGAAGAGAACTATGGCATAACGGTCGGTTGAAGCCGCTGGGGTCTCCGGCAGAATCGGGGGCATGACGAGTGAGCCCGAGAAGTACGCCGACCGTACCTACCGCTCCGGGGCAGCGCTGGCAGCCGGCGTGCTGCTGTTGGGCCTGGTGGGCTGGCTCGCCGGGGACGCCCTGCTCCGCGGTGACGGCCGCACGCCGGTGACGGCCGCGTCCACCCTGCTCTTCGTGGCCCCGCTGCTGGTCGCCTTCACGCTGCGGCCGGCCGTCTTCGCCTCCGACGAGCGGCTCCGGGTGCGCAACCCGTTCCGCACCGTGACGGTGCCCTGGTCCCGGGTGGAGTCGGTCCGGGCCGGCTACTCCACCGAGTTGGTGGCCGGCGGCGTCAAGTACCAGATGTGGGCGATCCCGGTCTCGCTGCGCGCCAGGTCCAAGGCCAACCGCCGGCGGGAGATCGCCGAGTCCGGCCGCGCGCCCCGGGGCCTCTTCGGCTTCGGCGGCCAGGCCGCCGCCGCGTCCGACCCGGAGGCCGGCCGGGTGGCGCCCGGCGACATGGCGGTCGCCGAGCTGCGCGAGCTGGCCGAGCGGCACGGCGCGGACGAGGCGGCCCAGGGCGAGATCGCGGTCCGCTGGAGCTACGAGATCCTGGCTCCGCTGGCGCTCGGCGGCGTCGCGCTGCTGATCCTCTGGATCACCTCCTGAGACCCCGACCCGCCGGGAGGGGCCCGGACGGACCGAGGGCCCCCGGAAAACCGATAGCGCGCCCACTCTTGTCGTGATCACGGCGGGATGCCACCTTGGCCCGACCGACGATCAAGGGAGGGCGCGAGGTGACACCGGACGACACCGCGACGGCGACGGAGCGCGTGGACGAGGGGCAGGTGGGCCGGCGGCAGTGGATCGGGCTCGGCCTGGGGGTGGTGCTGGCCGTCCTGGTGCGGCTGCTGCTCCCCGACTCCCTCTCCCCGGACGGCAGGAACGTCGCGGCGGTCGCGACCCTGATGGCGGTCTGGTGGATGACGGAGGCCATCCCGCTGGCGGCCACCGCGCTGCTGCCGCTGGTGCTCTTCCCGTTGCTCGGGAACGCGCCGCTGGCCGACGTGGCGCCGCCCTACGCCAGCGAGACGATCTTCCTCTTCATGGGCGGCTTCCTGCTGGCCGTGGCCATGCAACGCTGGAACCTGCACGCCAGGTTCGCGCTCAGCACCGTGCTCCTGGTGGGCACCAGTCCGGTCCGCATGGTCGGCGGGTTCATGCTCGCCACCGGCGCGCTGAGCATGTGGATATCCAACACCGCGACCGCGGTGATGATGCTGCCGATCGGCGTCGCCGTGCTCGGTCTGGTCACCCAGCTCGGGGACGGCCGGCGGGACGCGAACTTCGCCACCGCGCTGATGCTCGGCATCGCCTACGCCGCCTCCATCGGCTCGCTCGGCACGCTGATCGGCACCCCGCCCAACGCGTTCCTGCGCGAGTACCTGAGCAGCGAACACGGCATCGACATCGGCTTCTTCCAGTGGATGCTCTTCGGGGTGCCGCTGGCCGCCGTCTTCCTCTTCCTCGCCTGGTTGGTGCTGACCCGCGTCTTCTTCCGGCCCACCCTCACGGAGATCCCCGGCGGGCGGGAGCTGCTGCTGGAACGACGGCGGGAACTCGGCCCGATGAGCCACGCCGAGAAGACGGTGCTCGCCGTCTTCGCCCTGGCCGCGCTCTCCTGGGTGCTGGTGCCGCAGCTGGAGGACCGCTGGGCCTGGGTCTCCGACTTCGGCGACTCCGGCATCGCGGTCACCGCGGCGCTGCTCCTCTTCCTGCTGCCCGCCGACACCCGCGCCACCCGCCGGGTGCTGGTCTGGGAGGACACCAGGGACCTGCCCTGGGGCATCCTGCTGCTCTTCGGCGGTGGGCTGAGCCTCTCCGGGCAGTTCGGGGCCAGCGGGCTCAGCGCCTGGGTCGGGGAGCGGGTCAGCGGGCTGGACGGGGTGCCGGTCCTGCTGCTGGTCGTGGTGGTCGCCGGGCTGGTGCTGCTGCTCACCGAGCTGACCAGCAACACCGCGACCGCCGCGACCTTCCTGCCGATCATGGGCGGGGTGGCGCTCGGGCTCGGGATCGACCCGCTGCTCCTCGTGGTCCCGGTCGCGCTCGCCGCGACCTGCGCCTTCATGCTGCCCGTCGCCACCCCACCGAACGCGATCGTCTTCGGCTCCGGCCACGTCACCATCGGCCAGATGGTGCGGGGCGGCGCGCTGTTGAACGTCATCGCCCTGGTGTTGATCACGCTGGTGACCTACACGCTCGGCGTCGCCGTCCTGGACATCGCGCTGTAGCGGGCTCGCCCGCCGGCCGGGGCCACGGCCGGCGGGCGAGCCCGGCTACGTCGGCAGCCCGGCCTGTCGGGCCAGGTCGGCGCGGAGCGCCGCCAGGGTCTCGGCGGCGGCCCGGCGGGCGGCCGGCAGCGCGGCCGGGTCGGCGGCCGGGGCGATGACCTCCAGGTAGCACTTGATCTTGGGCTCGGTGCCCGACGGGCGGACCACCACCCGGGCCGAGGTCACCGCGCCGGCGCCGGCCAGGTGGTAGCGCAGCCCGTCGGTCGGCGGCAGCTCCGGCCCGCCGTCCCGCAGGTCCTCGGCCGTCGCCACCGGCAGCCCGGCCAGCTCGGTGGGCGGGGCGGCCCGCAGCCGGCGCATCGCGTCGGTGATCACCGACAGGTCGGCCACCCGCACCGACAGCTGGTCGGTGGCGTGCAGCCCGTGCCGCACCGCCAGCTCGTCCAGCAGGTCGAGCACGGTGCGCCCGTCGGCACGCAGCTCGGCGGCCAGCTCCGCCATCAGCAGCGCCGCGGTGACGCCGTCCTTGTCCCGCACTCCCGCCGGGTCCACGCAGTAGCCGAGCGCCTCCTCGTAGGCGTAGCCCAACTCCGGGAGCCGGCCCAGCCACTTGAAGCCGGTGAGCGTCTCGGTGTACGGCAGCCCGGCGTCCGCCGCCAGCCGCCCGACCAGCGAGGAGGAGACGATCGAGGTGGCGAGGACGCCCTTGCGGCCGTGCCGCACCAGGTGGCTGGCCAGCAGCGCGCCGACCTCGTCGCCGCTCAGCATCCGCCAGCCGCCCGCCGCCGCCGGGTCCGGCACGCCCACCGCGCAGCGATCCGCGTCCGGGTCGTTGGCCAGCAGCAGCTCCACGCCCGGGGTCGTCCGGGCCAGCTCCAGAGCCAGGTCCATCGCCCCCGGCTCCTCCGGGTTGGGGAAGGAGACGGTGGGGAAGTCCGGGTCGGGCGCGGCCTGCTCCGGCACCTCGACGGGGGCGGGGAAGCCGTTTCTGACGAAGGCGGCGGTCAGCACCGACTGGCCCACGCCGTGCAGCGGGGTGTAGACACTGAGCACCGAGCGGGCGGAGCCCGGGGTCAACACGGCGCCGGTGCGGGCCAGGTAGGACTCGACGATCTCCTCGCCCAGCACCTCCCAGCCGGTCTCCGGCCTGGGCACCTCGGCCAGCGGGCCGACCGCCGCGATCTCGGCGGCGATCTGCGCGTCGGCCGGCGGCACGATCTGGCTGCCGTCGCCGAGGTAGACCTTGTAGCCGTTGTCCCGGGGCGGGTTGTGGCTGGCGGTCACCATGACGCCGGCGACCGCGCCCAGCTCCCGGATGGCGAAGGCCAGCACGGGGGTGGGCAGCGCGCGGGGCAGCAGCGCGGCGCGCAGGCCGGCGCCGGTGAGCACGGCGGCGCTGTCCCGGGCGAAGCGTTCGCTGTGGTGCCGGGCGTCGTAGCCGATCACCACCAGCCCGGGGGAGTGCCGGCGCAGGTACCCGGCCAGGCCGGCGGCGGCGCGGATCACCACGGCGCGGTTCATCCGCATCGGGCCGGCGCCCATCTCGCCGCGCAGGCCGGCGGTGCCGAACTGCAGGGTGCCGGCGAACCGCTCGGCGAGCGCGGCGTGGTCGTCGGCGGCCAGCAGGGCGGCCAGTTCGGCGCGGGTCGCCGGGTCCGGGTCCTCGGCCAGCCACCGTGCCGCCCGCTCGCGCAGGGCCGGCGTCTCGCGTGGGGGGTCAACGTTCATCGGGAACTCCTGTGCCGCCGTGGTTCTTCGCCGTGCCCCGGACGCGTCGTGCGCCGGACCGGGGCGGGCCGGGGATGCCGGAGGTGCTGGGGGGCTGGGGTGGGGGGTGCCGGGGTGGAGGTCAGAGCTTGACCAGGACCTGGTGCAGCAGGGCGCCCATCCGCTCGGCGGAGTCCCGGCCGGCCCGCAGCACCTCCTCGTGGTTGAGCGGGGCCCCGGTGATGCCGGCGGCGAGGTTGGTCACCAGGGAGATCCCCAGCACCTCGGCGCCCAGCTCGCGGGCCGCGATCGCCTCCAGCACCGTGGACATGCCCACCAGATGCCCGCCGATCGCCCGGACCATCCGGATCTCGGCCGGGGTCTCGTAGTGCGGCCCCGGGAACTGCACATAGACGCCCTCCTCCAGGGTCGGATCGATCTCCTGGCAGAGTGCCCGCAGCCGTGGCGAGTAAAGATCGGTCAGATCGACGAAGTTCGCGCCCACGATCGGGGAGGTCGCGGTCAGGTTGATGTGGTCGCTGATCAGGATCGGCTGCCCCACGCGCATCCCCTCGCGCAGACCGCCGCAGCTGTTGGTCAACACCACCGTCTTGCAGCCGGCCGCCACCGCGGTGCGCACGCCGTGGGCCACGGCGGCCACGCCGAGGCCCTCGTAGTAGTGGGTGCGGCCGAGGAAGACCAGCGCCCGCTTGTCGCCCACCTGGTAGGAGCGGACGCGCCCGGCGTGCCCCTCGGCGGTCGGCGGCGGGAAGCCGGGCAGGTCGGTCACGTCCAGCTCCACGGACGGCGCCCCGAGCCGCTCGGCGGCCGGGCCCCAACCGGAGCCCATCACCAGGGCGACGTCATGGCTGGGCACACCGGTCAACTCGCGTAGCCGACCGGCGGCTGCTTCGCCCGACTGGGCCATGTCAGATGCGTTCACGGACTGAGCCTAACCGCTGACTCCCTACGCGCGTAGACGGCGGTGCGCACGGGATCGGGTACCAGCCATCCCACACCCGCCGGCCGGCGGCCGTCAGCAGGGGCGTTTGCGCAGCTCCATCACGTAGTCGTGGGGGGCGCCGGCGGACTCGGCGGCGTCGGCGATCTCGCCCAGGTAGCGGGCCGAGGGCAGGCCGCCCTCGTAGCCGTTGAGCACGTAGGCCCAGGCGTTGACCGCGCCGTCCAGGGTGGCCACCCGGATCCTGGTCCGCCGGTAGATGCCCAGGCCGACGCCCTCCCAGCGGTCCAGGCTCTCCTCGTCCATCGGGGCGATGTCGTAGAGCGCGACGAAGACGTCGGGCGCCGGCGGCACGCCGGCCTCGGCCAGGGTCGCCAGCGCGCCCTCCCAGCCCATCTCCTCACCGCCGAAGGTGAGCCGCCAGCCGGTGAGCCAGCCGGTGCCACGCAGCGGCGAGTGCGGTGCGCGCCGGGACATCAACCGGGGGTCGAGGTTTCCGGCGTAAGCGGCGTAGAGCGACATGGCCCCGAGGGTACGGGAGCGACGCCGGTCGGCTCCCGGGAACGGTGACGTTTTCTCCGCGCCCACCCGGCCCCCTCCGGTGGCCCCGGTGCGGCCCACGCCCGGGGCGCGGGAGGGGGCCGGGCGCGAAGGGGACGTCTCGTGCGGGACACTGGGAGGGTGACTCGAATCGTGATCATTGGTGGCGGACCCGGCGGCTACGAGGCGGCGCTGGTGGCGGCGCAGCTCGGCGCGGAGGTGACCGTCGTCGACCGGGACGGCCTCGGCGGCGCCTCGGTGCTCACGGACTGCGTCCCGTCCAAGACGCTGATCGCGACGGCCGAGGTGATGACCGGCTTCGACTCCTCGCACGAGGAGCTGGGCATCGAGATCGACCACGACGGGGACGGCGTCGGGGACGAGGTGCGCGGCATCGGGGTGGACCTGGGCGTGGTCAACCGCCGGGTGAAGCGGCTGGCGCTGGCCCAGTCGCACGACATCACCTCCTCGGTCAAGCGCGCCGGGGTCACCGTGCTGCGCGGCCGGGGCCGGCTGCTGCCCGGGCAGGACCAGGACGGCACCCGCCGGGTCGCGGTGGCCGAGGCCGGTGGCGGGCAGCGCGAGCTGGTCGCCGACGCGGTGCTGGTGGCGACCGGCGGCCATCCGCGGGAGATCCCGGACGCCAGGCCGGACGGGGAGCGCATCCTCACCTGGACGCAGGTGTACGACCTGGCCGAGCTGCCGGCCGAGCTGGTGGTGGTCGGCTCCGGCGTCACCGGCGCCGAGTTCGCCGGCGCCTACCAGGCGTTGGGCTCCCGGGTGACGCTGGTCTCCTCGCGCGAGCGGGTGCTGCCGGGTGAGGACCCGGACGCGGCCGCCGTGCTGGAGGACGTCTTCCGGCGGCGCGGGATGAACGTGCTGGCCCGCTCCCGGGCGGCGGCCGCCAAGCGGGTCGGGGACCGGGTGGAGATCACCCTCTCGGATGGTCGGACGGTCTCCGGCACACACTGCCTGATGGCGGTGGGCGCGGTGCCGAACACGGCCGACATGGGCCTGGCCGAGGCCGGGGTGAAGCTGTCGGAGTCGGGCCACATCCGGGTGGACAAGGTCTCCCGCACCTCGGCGCCCGGGGTCTACGCGGCGGGCGACTGCACCGGGGTCTTCGCGCTGGCCTCGGTGGCCGCGATGCAGGGCCGGATCGCGATGTACCACTTCCTCGGCGACGCGGTGGCGCCGCTGGACCTGAAGACGGTCTCGGGCAACATCTTCACCGACCCGGAGATCGCCACCGTCGGCTACACCCAGCAGGACGTGGACGAGGGGCGGATCGACGCCCGTTCGGTGAAGCTGCCGCTGCTGCGCAATCCGCGGGCCAAGATGCAGGGCGTGCGGGACGGTTTCGTGAAGCTCTTCGCCCGGCCGGGAACGGGCATTGTGGTGGGCGGTGTTGTCGTTTCCCCGCGCGCCAGCGAGCTGATTCATCCGATAGCGATCGCCGTGGACAACAGTTTGACGGTGGAACAGATCGCAAAGACGTTCACGGTTTACCCCTCGTTGTCCGGGTCGATCGCCGAAGCGGCGCGTCAGCTGCATACCTGAAGAAAACCGAAAGTCCAGTAGGCATTGGTGGGCGCGGGAAGCATCCGGGTGCGCCCCCGGCGCATAGCACGCCGGGGGCGTGCGTATAGACAACATCGATAAATCCTCGCAACCTGCTGAAAGCAGATGGTCGTTGGGGTTACTGTCGGTTCCGTGTTCGCTGCAGAACGTCGTCAGATGATTCTCGAAATGGTGCGCGCCAACGGAGCCGTGTCGCTCCGCGAGCTGGCCCGCGTCGTCCAGACCTCAGAAGTGACCGTCCGGCGCGATGTCCGCGCCCTGGAGGCAGAAGGGCTGCTTGACCGTAGACACGGGGGCGCGGTCCTCCCGGGGGGCTTCACCCGGGAGTCCGGTTTCCCCCAGCGGGCCATGGCCGCGACGGCGGAGAAGACCGCCATCGCCGAGCACGCCGCCTCGCTGGTGCGGGAGGGCGAGGCCATCGTGGTCGGCGCCGGCACCACCACGCAGGAGCTGGCCCGCCGGCTGGCCCGGGTCCCCGGGCTGACGGTGGTCACCAACTCGCTGCTGGTGGCCCAGGCGTTGGCGCACGCCAACCGGGTGGAGGTGGTGATGACGGGCGGCACCCTGCGCGGTTCCAACTACGCGTTGGTCGGCAGCGGCGCCGAGCAGTCGCTGTTGGGGCTGCGGGTCAGCCGCGCGTTCCTCTCGGGCTCCGGGCTCACGGCCGACCGCGGCCTGTCCACCTCCAACATGCTGGCCGCCAGCGTGGACCGGGCGCTGCTGCGGGCGGCGGCCGAGGTGGTGGTGCTGGCCGACCACACCAAGCTGGGCGCCGACACGGCGTTCCAGACCGTTCCGACGGACCTGATCAGCCAGCTGATCACCGACCAACCACCCCCGGAGGCGGAGAAGGCGGGCGCGGAGCTGGAGGCGCTCGCCGAGCAGGGGGTGCGGGTCTCGATGGTGGGCACGCCGGCGCCGCCGGTCGCCAAGCCGCCGGTCGAGCGGGGCGAGGGGGTGCGCCGGGACCTCCCGCTCCCGGCCCCCCGGGCGACGGGGCACCCGGGGCTCGGCGGCACCCCGCCGATGGGCCAGCGGATCTCCGACCTGGCCCCGCGCCGCCGGTAGCCGACGTCACCCTCGCCCCGGTCGCTCCGACCGAGGCGGGGGGCGCCCCGTGGTGCCGCGGCGCCGCCGGCCCGGCCGGCGGCACGCCTCGGCCCGCCGACCGGCACCGCACGGGTGCCTGGCCGACGGGCCGGTGCTGACGGTGGAGCGCGGTCGCGTGCGGTGCCTGCCGGCCCGCGCCGCCTCAGGCGCCGACCGCGGTCAGTCCTTGATCTCGCAGATGACGGCCCCCGCCGAGAGGGTGGCGCCGACCTCGGCCTTGAGCGCGCCGACGGTGCCGGCCCGGTGGGCGTTGATGGGCTGCTCCATCTTCATCGCCTCCAGGACGATGACCAGCTCGCCCTCCTCGACCCGCTGCCCCTCCTCGACCGCGACCTTGACGACCGTGCCCTGCATCGGCGAGGGCAGCGCGTCCCCGGTGGGCGCCGCGCCGCCGCCGCGCTTGGCGGCCTTCCGACGGGCCGGACGGGCGCCGCCGGCGACCGCCGCGCGGGCCAGCGGCATGGCGAGCGTCGCCGGCAGCGACACCTCGAGCCGCTTCCCCGCGACCTCGACCACGACCGTCTCCCGGATGCCGCTCTCCTCGGCCTCCCCGAGCACCGCGTCGTAGGCCGGCAGCTCGTTGACGAACTCCGTCTCGATCCACCGGGTGTGGACCCGGAACGGCTCGCCCTCGCGGCCGTTCACCTCCGGCGCGAAGGCCGGGTCGGTGATCACCACGCGGTGGAAGGGCAGCACCGTGGCCATCCCCTCGACCTGGAACTCGGCCAGCGCCCTGGCCGCCCGCTCCAGCGCCTGCCGGCGGCTGGCGCCGGTGACGATCAGCTTGGCCAGCATCGAGTCCCACGCGGGGCCGATCACCGTGCCGGACTCCACGCCGGTGTCCACCCGCACGCCGGGGCCGAGCGGCGGCGCGAAGGTCGTCACCGTGCCGGGCGCCGGGAGGAAGTTCCGCCCGGGGTCCTCGCCGTTGATCCGGAACTCGATGGAGTGCCCGCGCAGCGGCGGGTCGTCGTACCCCAGCGGCTCGCCCTGGGCGATCCGCAGCTGTTCGCGGACCAGGTCGATGCCGGTGATCTCCTCGGTCACCGGGTGCTCCACCTGGAGGCGGGTGTTGACCTCAAGGAAGGAGATGGTGCCGTCCTGACCGACCAGGAACTCGCAGGTGCCGGCGCCGACATAGCCGGCCTCGCGGAGGATCGCCTTGGACGCGGCGTAGAGTTCGGCGTTCTGCGCCTCGGAGAGGTACGGCGCCGGGGCCTCCTCGACCAGCTTCTGGTGGCGCCGCTGGAGGGAGCAGTCCCGGGTGGAGACCACGACGACGTGGCCCTGGCTGTCGGCCAGGCACTGGGTCTCCACGTGCCGCGGGCGGTCCAGGTAGCGCTCAACGAAGCACTCGCCGCGGCCGAAGGAGACCTGCGCCTCGCGCACCGCCGACTCGTACAGCTCGGGGATCTCCTCCAGGGTGCGGGCGACCTTCAGGCCGCGCCCGCCGCCGCCGAAGGCGGCCTTGATCGCCACCGGCAGGCCGTGCTCCCTGGCGAAGGCCACCACCTCGTCCGAGCCGCCCACCGGGTCGGTGGTGCCGGCGACCAGCGGGGCGCCGGCGCGCTGCGCGATGTGCCGGGCGGCGACCTTGTCGCCGAGCGAGCGGATGGCGTCCGGCGGCGGGCCGATCCAGGTCAGCCCGGCGTCGAGCACGGCCTGCGCGAACTCGGCGTTCTCCGACAGGAATCCGTACCCCGGGTGGACCGCGTCCGCCCCCGCGACGGCCGCGATCCGAAGGACCTTCTCGATGTCGAGATAGCTGGCGGCGGGCGTGTCACCGCCGAGGGCGAACGCCTCGTCGGTCGCCCGGACATGGGGCGCGTCCCGATCAGGGTCGGCGTAGACGGCCACGCTGGCGATGCCTGCGTCGCGACAGGCGCGGGCGACCCGCACGGCGATTTCGCCACGGTTGGCGATGAGCACCTTGCGCACGATGGCTCCTTCCTTGGAACAAAGCGATTTTAGGTACTGACGACACCCCGCAACGAGTCGCCCACAGGGGTGACCCCGTCCACACGGACGGTGATCGGAAGCGTCCTTGAGTGCTGACAACCTGGCTCTACCAAGGTACGCGCCCCAAACGGGTGCTGGGCGGGCGATCGTCGACGATCGCCCGAGGCGCCCGGGGAGAGTGGGTCGGAGGGCCGGGTCGTTGTGGGGACTCGATAAGGGTTGGGGGGATTCTTTGCGGCCGCGCGAGGGCTTGCCGGTCGCGTTACCCGGCAGTAGCGTGCGCGGCGTGCACCGAGGCAGACGAAGCGTGACGGCAGTGGCCGCCGTGGTGGTCATCGGGTTGGCGGTGGGTCTGGGCCTGCTGCACTGGGTACTTGGGCTGGTCGCCGAGCGCCAGCGGATGTCCGTCGGCGGGGTCTCGGCCACCACGCTCAGTGTGACAGCCTGGTCGGCCGGCGCCGCGCTGGCCGGCTATCTGCTGTGCTGCGGCGCCCTGTTGGCGCGGACCGCGGCCCGGGACCGGCCGCCGGGGCGGTGGGCCAGGGCGGCGCTGCGCGGCGCCGCCGGACTGCAGCTGCCGTTGGGCGCGCTGGCCGTCGGACTCGCCGGCTGGGCCGCCTTCGCCGTCCTGATGACGGTGTTCGGCCTGCTGGTCGGCAGCCTGCTGCTCTACCCGGCCGCGGGCGACGGGCCCTCGCGCTCAGCCCGCCCACAGGTCGGTGACGGCGACCCCGGCGCCGGCCAACAGGCGGCGCAGCAGCGGCAGCGAGAGCCCGATCACGGTCCCCGGGTCGCCGGTGACGCCGTCGACGAACGGCGCCGACCGGCCGTCCAGGGTGAACGCCCCGGCGACGTACAGGGGTTCGCCGCTGGCCACGTAGGCGGCGATCTCCGCGTCTGACGGCTCCCCGAAGTGCACGGTGGTGGAGGCCACCGCCGAGGCGCGGTAGCCGCTGGCGGTGTCGATCAGGCAGTGCCCGGTGCGCAGCACCCCGTCCCGGCCGCGCATCGCCCGCCAGCGCGCGGTCGCCTCCTCGGCGTCCGCCGGCTTGCCCAGCGCCACGCCGTCGATGTCGAGCACCGAGTCGCAGCCGACCACCAGCGCCCCGGCCGCCGCCGGTCGTTCGGCGACCGCAGCGGCCTTGGCCTCGGCCAGCAGCCGGGCCAGCTCCGCCGGGTCATCGGCGGCCAGCGCCTCCTCGTCGACGCCGCTGACGATCACCTCGGGGGCCAGCCCCGCCTGCCGCAACAGGCCGAGTCGGGCCGGTGACTGGGAGGCCAGCACCAGACGCCGCGCCGGACCCCCGCCGTTCCTGCTCTCCGTCATGGGGCGAGGCTATCGGCCGTCGCCGGCCGGGGCGTCGCCGACCTCGACGGGCAGCGGCTCCGCCCGGCGAGGTCCGGCGGCGTGGACGGTGGTCGGGCGGAGGCCGGGCCGGCGTGCGGCCGGCCGGCGGTGGTCCCCGGTGTGCGGGGGGTGCGGCAGCGGGCCGGCGGCCTGGCACCGGCGGCGGGTGACGTGGTGCGGGCGCCGGGTGCCGCGCCCTGCCGGCCGGCGGGGGGACGGCGCATCCCGGCGGGCGGCGCCGGCGGCTCGGCGCGCGGTGGTTCGGGACAGTCCCCTGACCGCTCCGGCGGGGCACCCGGCCGACGGTCAACTCGCCGACGCGGTCCGGGGTGTGGGCGCCGAGCGTGCGGCGGGCCGGCACTTCCCGCCCGGATTCGCCGCATCCGGTCCGGGGCGCGGGAGAGCCAGCCGACGGGCCGTCCCGCGACGGTCGGCCAGGCGCCGCCGTCCCCCGGGGCACCAGCCGCCCGGCTCGCTGCCCTCGAACCTCGGGGCCCGGCGCCACATCGGTGGGCGGCAGGGCGGGCCCGGGCCGTGGTCGGAGGCCGCCGAGCAGCCGCCCGACGCCACCGTCCGCGGCACCGCGTCCGGCCGCGATCCCGGGGGAGTGCTTCCCCGCCGGCGAGCCCGCCGGGGCGGGTTGTCGCATCCGAGCGGTCCGCGGCGCGCGGCCGCCGGCGCGCTCCGGTCAACCGGCCTCCGCGCCCCAGTCCCACAGCGCCTGGAGGACCGGGCCGAGGGCCCGGCCCCGGTCGGTCAGCCGGTAGTCGACGGTCGGCGGCCAGCCCGGCCGGCGCCGCCGGTCCAGCACGCCGGCCTCGGTGAGCTGGCGCAGCCGGTCGGTGAGCACCTTGTCGGAGAGCGCGGGGAGCGCGCCGGCCAGCTCGCGGTAGCCGAGCGGCCGGCCGGCGCGGAGCAGCTCGCGTACCAGCAGGGTGGTCCAGCGGCCCCGGAGCGCGGTCAGCGCGATCTCCACCGGGCAGTCGGGGCTGGGCCGGGCGACCGCCGCGCGCGGGTCGTCCGGCAGCCCGGGGCGATGGCGCACCGTTGGGTGAGTCACGGGACGGTCTCCTACGGTCGTCGGCATGAGCGAGACACACGAGTCGAACGGGCCCGGCACCGCGTCCGGGCCGGACGGGAACGAGCCCGCCGTCCACGGTAGTTCGGGGCTGCCGGTGGCCCGGCGCGCCGCTGAGGTGCCGGCGGTCTTCGCGGCCAGGTTCAACAGCGCCGACCCGGCCGCCGCGGTGGCCGGGATGTACGCCGAGGACGCGGTGTTCGTCACCCCGGCCGGGCGGGTGGCGCGCGGCGCGGCGGCCGTCGCCGAGGCCAACGCCGGCTTCCTGGCCGCCGGCCGGCCGATCGCGGTGCGCCCGCGCCGGATCACCGAGGTCGGGGACACGGCGCTGCTGGTGGTCGACTGGGCGCTGGTCGGCACCGACGTCGGCGGCACCGCGACGGATGTGGCCCGACGGGGCGCGGACGGCGTCTGGCGCTACCTGATCGACAGCCCGACCGGCGGCGACCCGCCGGCCTGAACCGGGACGGGAGCCCGCGCGGCACGGCCCGGCACGGGGGTGCCGGCCGCGCCGAGGGTCAGCTCCCGCCCGGCGCGAGGGCCGCGACCAGCAGGTCGGCGAGGAGGGCGGCGCCGGTCCCCTCGGGGTCGAGGTCCGGGTCGTAGATGGTGAGGTTGAGCCCCACGCAGTGCGCCGAGCCGGCCAACGCGGTCAGCAGCGGGCCCAGTTCCGCCGGGAGCAGGCCGTCCGGGTCGGGGCTGTCCACGGCGGGCATCACCGTCGGGTCCAGGACGTCCGCGTCCAGGTGCAGCCAGAACCCCTCGGTGGGCGCCGCGGCCAGCTCCGCCAGGGCGCGCGCCGGGCCGTCCGGGCCCCAGGCCCGGATGTCGCTCACGGTGGCCGCCGGGATGCCGAGGCGGGCCAGCTCCGCGCGTTCGGTGTCGTAGTCACGGATGCCGAACAGGCGCACGTCCTCGTCCCGCAGGTAGGGGCGGAGCCCTTCGATGTCGGTCAGGTCGGCCTGGCCGCGGCCGGTGGCCAGGGCCAACTCCTCGCCGCCGGCGGCGCCGACGTGCGGCGCGTTCCCCGAGTGCCGGAAGTCGGCCGAGCCGTCGATCGCGGCCAGCCCGTAGCGGCCGAGCCGGCGCAGCGCCAGTGAGGAGCCGAGCTGGATGGAGCAGTCGCCGCCCAGCACCACGGGGAACTCGCCGGCCCTGACGTGGCCCTCAACCCGGTCGGCGAGGCGCCGGGTGTAGCCGGCGATGGCCTCGGCGTGGAAGACGCCGTCGCCCGGCCGCCAGGCGCCGCGCTGGTAGCGCGGGGGCACCACGACGCCGCCCTCCGTGGCGCCGAGCCGGGCCAGCAGCCGTTGCTCGCGCAGCGCGCCGGCGAGCTTGTAGCAGCCCGGCACCGAGCCCTCGGCCGGTGGTCGCAGTCCGAGATTGGAGGGGGCGTCGAGGAGCACGATGCGGCGCATGTGGCCATGGTGCCACGCGGGGCGTGCGCCCGAGGAGGTGTCAGGCGCTCGCCTGGGCGGTGCTGTTCCTGACCACCAGGGTGGTGGCCAACTCGACGCGGGGGCTCTCCAGTTCCTCCCCGTTCATCAGCCGGACCAGGGTCCGCAGGGCGCTGCCGCCCATCTCCTTCAGCGGTTGCCGGACGGTGGTCAGCGCGGGGGAGACCCAGCGGGCCTCGGGCAGGTCGTCGAAGCCGACCACGCTGATGTCCTCCGGAACCCGCAGGCCGGCCTCGGCGATCGCCTCGTAGCCGCCGATGGCCATGTGGTCGGAGCAGATGAACAGGGCGGTGGGCGGGGTCGGTCGGGCGAGCAGGGCGCGCACCTGCTCGGCGCCGCTGGCCCGGTCGTAGGTGCCGTGCCGGATCTCCGCCGGGTCCACCTCCACCCCGGCCGCGGCCAGCGCGGAACGGTAACCCGCCAGCCTGGCCCGGGAGTAGAGGTGCTGCGGCGGGCCGGTGACCAGGGCGACGCGGCGGTGGCCGCGGCGCAGCAGGTGGCTGGTGGCCTCGTAGGCGCCGGCCCAGTTGGTGGTGCCGACGGACAGCACGTCCGGCGGCGGGTCGCTCAGCGGGTCGATGACCACGCACGGCACCCGCGCCTGGGCCAGCCGGCCCAGTTGGTCCCTGGTCGGCTCGATCAGGCCCAGCACCACCCCGGCGCTGCCGCGTTCCAGGATCCGGTCCACCCAGTCCTGCGCCCGGTGGTTGGTCGCCGCCGTGGAGGACCTGGCCACCGAGATGGCCACGTGCACCCCGGCCTCGTAGGCCGCCGCCTCCATGCCGCTGGCCACGCTCGCCGGCCAGGAGCCGTCGAGCCCGCTCAGCACCAGGTCGACGGTGCGGGCGGTCGGCTCGGGCGCCGGGGTGCCGCGCCGCACGTAGTGGTGCTGGCGCAGCGCGGTGTCCACCTTGGCCCTGGTGTCCCGGGAGACGTCGTCCCGGCCGTTGAGGACCTTGGAGACGGTGGAGATCGACACTCCCGCCAACTCGGCGATCTGCGCCAGCGTGGGGCGGGGCGGCCTGCTTTCGGTCACAAGATTGTTCGCTGCCTTCCCGACACTTTTCGAGACACTGTAGTCGGCTGGACACTGGTGCCACGCCGCGCTCCGGCTTCCGGGCGCGACGTGGGGGAGCCGGGCCGACGCGGGCCGGGGGTTCCGCCCGGCGGTCGAGTGCCGCAGAATCCACCGACAACGCCCGATCCGCTCCCGCGCCGGACAGGAGAATCCATGTCGCCACCGCAACCTCCCGCGCCCCTGCGGGTCACCGTCTGGAGCGAGGGCCGACACGAGCGGCGGGACCCCGAGATCGCCCAACGGTATCCGCGCGGGATGCACGGCGCCATCGCCGAGGGGGTCACCGAGCACCTGGGCGAGCGGGCGCGGGTCCGCACGGCCACCCTGGACGAGCCGGAACACGGCCTGACGGAGGCGGTGTTGGCCGAGACCGACGTGCTCACCTGGTGGGGGCAGGCGGCGCACAAGGAGGTGGCGGACGAGGTGGTCACCCGGGTGCAGCGCCGGGTGCTGGCCGGCATGGGGCTGATCGTGCTGCACTCCGGGCACTGGTCGAAGATCTTCACCCGGCTGATGGGCACCACCTGCACCCTGCGCTGGCGCAACGCGGCCGAGCGGGAGCTGGTCTGGACGGTGGCCCCCGGGCATCCGATAGCCGCCGGCGTCACGCATCCGATCGTGATCGAGGAACAGGAGACCTACGGTGAGTTCTTCGACATCCCGACCCCCGAGGAGCTGGTCTTCGTCAGCTCCTTCGCCGGCGGCGAGGTCTTCCGCAGCGGCTGCGCCTTCCGGCGCGGCAACGGGCGGATCTTCTACTTCAGCCCGGGGGACCAGGACTATCCCGTCTACCACCACCCCCAGGTGCGGCGGGTGATCGCCAACGCCGTGGCCTGGGCCGCTCCCGAACGGGTCGGCGCGGTGCCCCGGTTGACGCACAGCGCGGCCGGCTGGTTCGAGACCGCCGCCGGCGGGCCGGCATGACGGGGCCGGACGGGCCCCCGGGGACCGCGGCCGGCGCCGGGTGGGGGTTCGCGACCCGGCCGGCCGACGGGGCGCCGCTGCGGGTGCTCCAGGTGGGGGCCGGCGGGATGGGGCGGGCCTGGCTGCGGGCGGTGCGCGCCTCGCCCGAGGTGACCCTGGTCGGGCTGGTCGACCTGGTGCCGGAGCGGGCCGCCGAGGCCCTGGCCGAGGCCGGGCTGCCCGACGTGCCGGTCGGCACCGACCTGGCCGTGCTGGCCGCCGACCACGCGCCGGACGCGGTGCTCGACGTGACCGTGCCGGCGGCCCATCTCCCGGTGACGCTCCAGGCGTTGGCCCTGGGGCTGCCGGTGCTCGGGGAGAAGCCGCTGGCGGTCACGCTGCCCGAGGCGCTGCGGCTGGCGGCGGCGGCCGAGGCGGCCGGCCAGCTCTTCATGGTCAGCCAGTCGCGCCGCTACCATCCCGAACTCTTCGCCCTCCGGGGGCGGTTGGCCGCCCTGGGGCGGCTCGGCGTGGCGAGTACGGAGTTCTTCAGGGCGCCGAGGTTCGGCGGCTTCCGGGACGCCATGGCGCAGCCGCTGCTGATCGACATGGCGATCCACGCCTTCGACACGGCGCGCTGGCTGCTGGCCGCCGAGCCGGTCTCGGTCCGCTGCGAGTCGTACAACCCGCCGTGGAGCTGGTACGCGGGGGACGCGGCGGCCACCGCGGTCTTCGAGATGACCGGCGGCGTCCGCTACACATACACCGGCAGCTGGTGCTCGCCCGGCGTCGAGACCTCCTGGAACGGGCGCTGGCGGCTGAGCGGCGAGCACGGCGCCGCGCTCTGGGAGGGCGAGGGGCCGGCCGTCCTCGACCCCCCGCCGGGTGAGCCGCCGCCGGCCGCCGCGGCCGGCCCGGGCACCGGGATCGACGGCGCGCTGGCCGAGTTCACCCGCGCGCTGCGCACCGGGGCGCGCCCGATGGGCGAGGTGCACGACAACCTGCTGACCCTGGCGATGGTGGTCGCCGCCGTCGAGTCGGCGGCCGGCGACCGGCGGGTGTGGATCGACGAGCTGCTCGACGCGGCGCTGCCGGTGGCCCGGGCGGCCGCCACCGGCCCGGAGGCCGACCGGTTGCGCGCCTGGCCCTCGGCCCGGGCCGCCTGCGGCTGACCCGCGCCCCCGCGTGCCGGCGCCCCGGCACGCGGGGGAGCGCGGGCCGGGGCGCCTGGCCACCCGCGTCAGTCGGCGGCCGGCTCGGTCACCCCCTGTCCGATGAACTCGACCCAGTTGACGTTGAGTTGGCCGCTGGTCTTGACGAAGTACAGCGGCCCGCTGGCGGGTTCGGCGTCGCTCACCGGTCCGGTGAAGTCCTGGTACACCTGCCAGTCCCCGGTGGCCGCCACCTCGATGGTCGCCACGGTGGGGCCGGTGTCCGGGTCACCGGTGCGGACCTCGACGGTCGCCCCCTGGTCAGGGGAGGCGGCCCGCAGCCCGATCTCGTCGATGGCGGTCAGGTTGGTCGGCTCCCAGGCCCACCAGTCGCCGTCCTCGATGTAACCGATGTTGTCGCCGCCGCCGGCCGAGTCGCCGGTCTCCTCGACGATCACGCCGGGATCACCGTCGCTGTCCGCGTCGGCCAGCCGGCCGGTGGCGTCGAAGTGCTCCGCCTCCCGGTGCTTGGGCTGCAGGACGAGCACCTCCTGGGTGGTCAGCGGCGGGGCGGCGCCGTTGCCCCCGTCGGTGTAGGTGACCGTGATCGTGCCGAAGATGTTGGCGCCGATGTGGCCCTCGTCGCCGTGCAGCGGGAAGCTGCCGGAGCAGCCGTAGTGCAGGTCGTGGCCGTGTGAGTGCTCGTCGTGGCCGAGCGCCGGCTGGACCACCACCTGCTGGCAGTCGATCTCGCCGTCCTCCTCGTCGGTCACCGACACCTCGTAGGCGATGGTGTCGCCGAACTCGAAGAACCCGCCGTCCAGCGGCGCGGTCACGGTGATCTCGGGCGCGTTGTTGCCGGCCACGATGGACACGTTGGAGACGGCGGCGCGCCCCTCGGCGTCGGTCACGGTCAGCCGCGCGGTGTAGGCGCCGGGTTCGGTGTAGGTGAAGGAGCCGGTGGGCTCGGTGCTGTCCTCGGTGCCGTCCCCGTCGAAGTCCCAGGAGTAGGTGATCGCGGTGCCCTCGGGGTCGGCGGAGCCGGCCGAGTCGAAGTTGACCTCCAACGGGGTCGGGCCCGAGGTGCGGTCCGCGGTGGCCCGGGCGACCGGGGAGCGGTTGCCGTCGGTGAAGTCCACCCGGTAGACGCCGGAGTCGGTGTTGTCGCCGCCGAAGCCGCTGCCCCACTCGATCACGTAGAGCGCGCCGTCCGGCCCGAACTCCAGGGCGTGTGGCCGGTTGAACTCCAGTTCCTCCAGGAACCTGGTGACCTCGCTGACGCCGGTCCGCTCCTCGTCGAGCCGCAGCGAGAACATCCGGCTGTCGTTCCAGTCGGCGAAGACCACGGTGTTGTCGTAGGTCTCGGGCCACTTGCGGTCCGAGTCCAGGTCGGGGTCGAACTGGTAGGCGCCGGAGGTCATCGGCGCGCCGCTGCCGCCGATCTCCGGGGTGTTGGTGGTGCCCTGGCCCATCCACAGCTCGGCCGGGATGGCGGGCGGCAGCTCGGTCAGTCCGGTGTTGTGCGGCGAGTCGTTGACCGGGGCCGCGCAGTCGAACGCCGCGCCCGAGGTGCCGGTGGCGAAGTCGTGGTCGATGTAGGGGGTGTTCTCGCCGACACAGTACGGCCAGCCGTAGAAGCCGGGCTCGTCCACGATGTTCCACTCCACCCGGCCGTCCGGGCCCCGCTCGGGGTCGGCGGCCCCGGCGTCCGGCCCGTAGTCCGCGACGAACAGGCCGTCGGTGAGCGGGTCGACGCCGATCCGGAACGGGTTGCGGAAGCCCATCGCGTAGATCTCGGGCCTGGTCCGCTCGGTGCCCTCGGCGAAGAGGTTGCCCTCCGGGATGGTGTACGAGCCGTCGTCCCGCGGGGTGATCCGCAGGATCTTGCCGTTGAGCGAGTCGCTGTTGGCCGAGGTCCGCTGGGCGTCCCAGGCGCCGCGGTCGGCCCGCTCGTCGATCGGGGTGTAGCCGTCGGAGGCGAACGGGTTGGTGTTGTCGCCGGTGGCGATGTACAGGTTCCCCTGGGTGTCGAACTCCAGGGCGCCGCCGGCGTGGCAGCACTCCTGGCGCTGGGTCTCGACGTCGAGGACGACCTGTTCGCTGCCCAGGTCCAGGGTGTCGCCGGACAGGGTGAACCGGGACACCCGGTCCACTTGCTCGTCGCCGGCCGGCGAGTAGTAGAGGTAGAGCCAGCCGTTGTCCGCGAAGTCCGGGTCCAGCGCGATGCCCAGCAGGCCGAACTCCTGCCCGACGTAGACCGGGATGCTGCCGGCCCTGACCACGTGGCCGCCCGGGTGGATCACCATGACGTCGCCGTTGCGGTCCACGTAGACGACCCGGCCGTCGTCGGTGACCGCCAGCTCCATCGGGTTGCTGGTGTTGTCGTCCAGGGTGACCTTCTCGAAGTCCGCCGCCAGCGCGCCGTCCTCGCCGCCCGAGCAGTCCGCCTCGACCACGCCGGCGGCGCTGCGGATGCCGCCGAGCAGGTGTGCCAGGAAGGCGGGTTCGGCGAACGACTCGGCGGTGTGGCCGAGCCCGGTGTACCAGGCGCGGCCGGCGTCGACCTCCGAGCACCAGGCGATCGGGTGGTCGTCGCCCATGGTGCCGCCCTGGTAGCTGCCCTCGTCCAGGGTGGCCAGCACGTGGGCGTGTCCTCGCGGGTTGGGCGCGTAGTCGTACCACTCGTCGTGGCGCTCCCACTCGGCCGGCAGGGCGGCGGTGGACGGGTGGTCGGCGTCCTCGACGTGGATGGTCGCGGTCTGTGGCTCGGGGTGGCCGGCGAAGTAGCCGCCGACCAGCTCGCCGTACCAGGGCCAGTCGTACTCGGTGTCGGCCGCCGCGTGCACGCCGGCGTAGCCGCCGCCGTTGGTGATGTAGCGCTCGAAGGCGGCCTGTTGGTCGTCGTCGAGGACGTCCCCTGTGGTGGAGAGCCAGATGACGACCTCGTAGTCGGCCAGGTCGGCGTCGTTGAAGACGGCGGCGTCCTCGGTGGCGGTGACGTCGAACCCGTGGTCCGCGCCGAGCGCCTCGATGGCCGCGATCCCGGCCGGGATGGAGTCGTGCCGGAAGCCCTCGGTCTTGCTGAAGACCAGGGCCTGGAAGGTCTCCTCGCCGTGACCCGGGTGGGCGGCGGCGATGCCGCCGGCGCCGAGGGTGAGGGCGAGGGCGACGGCGCCGACCCGCGCCGTCGATCTGCGGAAGTGCTGGGCTGTGGTTCGCAACGCGGCTCCTCACAGAGGGGTGGGGGTGGTGCGCGGCCGCCTTCGGGGCTGGACCCGGCGGCGGCCGCCGCGCGCCGGGCCGGTGCTGCGCTGGGGTGGCCCGGCGGTGCCCCGCGGCCGGCGGGGGCGCCGGTCGCGAGAACGTCTCGAAGTCGATCAGTCGATCAGTCGGGGAGCGGGGCACCGGGGAGCGCCGCGCCACCGGCGGGGCGGCGCGGGCGGGCCCAGGGGGCCTGGCTGGTGGGGTTGTTCGGCGGGTGCTCAGAGCACGTTCAGGGGACGTTCAGCAGGTGTTCGGTGGCCGTTCGGTGGGGGTTCGCCGGCTGGCTCAGCGACTGGCCCACAGCAGGCCGCGCTCGGTGAGGGCGCGCACCGCCGGCACCCGGAAGTCCGCCAGGTCGTGGCCCAGGGTGGAGACGAAGACCCGCCCCCGGCCCCAACGCCTGGTCCAGACCGCGGGGATGGCGACCGGGCGGGCCCGGGTCTCGTCGGCGTCGAAGGTGACGGTGGCCAGCACGTCGTTGAGCGGGTCACCGTGCACCCAGTAGGGCTCGGCCGGCACCGTGAACGCGTCCAGGCCGGCGAGCACCGGGTGGTCGGCGTGTTCCGGCGCCGGGGTGATCAGTTGGGTGGCGCCGGTCGGCGCCCCCGGTACCCGCCGGCCGCCGACCAGCAGCGGGTAGCCGGGGTCGGCGGGGAAGGCGTCCACGATCCCGCCGTGCCAGCCGGCGAGCCCGGTGCCGGCCCGGACGGCCGCCGCGAGGCCGGCGCTCTCGCCGGGGGTGATGTCGCCCGCCGTCCAGCACTGGACGATGAGGTCGGTCTGGGAGAGCAGTTTCTCGTCCTCGTAGGCCTCCAGGGTGTCCTCGACGACCACCCGGAAGCCGTGGTCGTCGAGGAAGGGCAGGAAGAGGTTGGTGGTCTCCCGCGGCTGGTGGCCGTCCCAACCGCCGCGTACCACCAGCGCCTGCCGCCGTCCGGGGGTCATGGGTCCCCGCTCCTCTCGTGCCGTTCCGGTCGGTGCGGGCCCCTCGGGTCCCGGCCGCTGGGTCGAAAAGTTTCGAAAGAAATCGGATTCCGCTCGGCACTGTAGGAACGGGCCACCAGGGCCGTCAAGGCTTGCGGCGCGGTCCCGGCAAAAGTTTTCGAAACCACGCGGGCGCCGGCCGCCGCGCAGCCACTGCGCGGCGCCGGCGCCCGGCGAAACGGGAACGGCACGGATGGACCGGCGAACACCGGTCAACAGAACGGGGGTTGGCGGTCGGGCCGCGGGCTCAGGCCGGCCAGAAGCTGGTCCGCCAGGCGTCCGGCCCCGGCGCGGGCAGCGGCCGTGCCGGCCGGGGCGCCGACCAGGCGTCGGCGCGCGGCGCCGGGGCCGCCCCCGCCCGGCCGCGCGCCACCGCGAGGGTGGCGGCGATGGCCGCGGCCAACTCCTCGGGCGTCGGGTTGCCCCGCGTCACGGTGATCACTCGTGGTACCTCCTGGACGGACCGGTCGGACGGGACGTACGGCCGTGCTACAGCGGGATGTTGCCGTGCTTCTTCGGCGGCAGCTGGGCCCGCTTGCCACGCAGCGCGCGCAGCCCGCGGACGATCTGCCGCCGCGTGTCGGACGGCGCGATCACCGCGTCCACGTAGCCGCGCTCGGCCGCCACGTACGGGTTGAGCAGCGCCTCCTCGTACTCGGCGGTGAGCCGGGCCCGTTCGGCCTCTCGGGCCGGCCCCTCCGCGATCCCGGCCAGCGTCCTGCGATGCACGATGTTGACCGCGCCCTGCGCGCCCATCACCGCGATCTGCGCCGTCGGCCAGGCCAGGTTGAGGTCAGCGCCCAGGTGCTTGGAGCCCATCACGTCGTAGGCGCCGCCGAACGCCTTCCGGGTGATCACCGTGATCAGCGGCACCGTGGCCTCCGCGTAGGCGAAGATCAGCTTGGCGCCGCGCCGGATGATGCCCTGGAACTCCTGCTCGGTGCCGGGCAGGAAGCCGGGCACGTCCACGAAGGTCAGCACCGGGATGTTGAACGCGTCGCAGGTGCGGACGAACCGCGCCGCCTTCTCCGAGGCGTGGATGTCGAGACAACCGGCGAACCGCATCGGCTGGTTGGCGACCACCCCGACCGAACGGCCCTCGACCCGGCCGAAACCGGTGACGATGTTGGGCGCGAACAGCGGCTGCGTCTCCAGGAACTCGCCGTCGTCCAGCACCCGTTCGAGCACCTGGTGGATGTCGTACGGCTGGTGGTCGAAGTCCGGGACCAGCGTGTCCAGCTCCCGGTCCGCCTCGGTCACCCCCGGGTCCGGCTCCGCCGGGTAGGCCGGCGGCTCGGTCAGGTTGTTGGACGGCAGGTAGGCCAGCAGCGCCCGGACGAAGTCCATGGCGTCGTGCTCGTCCCCGGCCATCTGGTGGGCCACCCCGGACCGGGTGTTGTGGGTGCGGGCGCCGCCCAGCTCCTCGAACCCCACCTCCTCGCCGGTCACCGTCTTGATGACGTCGGGTCCGGTGATGAACATGTGCGAGGTCTGGTCGACCATCACGGTGAAGTCGGTGATCGCCGGGGAGTAGACGGCGCCGCCCGCGCACGGGCCCATGATCAGCGAGATCTGCGGCACCACCCCGGAGGCGTGCACGTTCCGGCGGAAGATCTCGGCGAACATGCCGAGCGCCGCCACCCCCTCCTGGATGCGCGCCCCACCGCCGTCGTTGATCCCGATCACCGGGCAGCCGGTCTTCAGCGCGAAGTCCATCACCTTGACGATCTTCTCGCCGTAGACCTCGCCCAACGAGCCGCCGAAGACCGTGAAGTCCTGCGAGTAGACGCAGACCGGACGGCCGTCCACCGTGCCGTAGCCGGTCACCACGCCGTCCCCCGGCGGCCGGTTGGCGTCGATCCCGAACGCCGTCGCCCGGTGCCGGGCGAACTCGTCCAGCTCGGTGAACGAGCCGTCGTCCAGCAGCAGTTCGATCCGTTCCCGGGCGGTCAGCTTGCCCTTGGCGTGCTGCCGGGCGACCGCCCGCTCGGAGCCGGCGTGGGTGGCCTCCGTCACCCGTCGGTGGAAGTCGGCGATCTTGCCAGCGGTACCGCGGATTTCGGCGTCGGCTGCCACGCGGGCTCCTCCTCGTGCCTGTCTGCTGCCTGTCCTGGCTCCCGGCGGCGGGCGCCCGTCCGGGCGGGCGGCGCCGTCCGGCTACCGAACCGTAGGTTAACCGGCCGACCGGCGCCGGCCGGTGGTGGCGCCGGTCACACCCGTAGGGTGGCGGCCATGAGCACTCCGTCCGGCCGCTGGTCCGACCTCGACCGCCCGCCCCTGCGGGCGGCCGCCCTGCGCTCGGCGCTGATCCGGCCCAGCGGCCGCTGGACCCGGCTGCGCGTGGTGGAGGCCACCGGCTCCACCAACGCCGACCTGGCCGCCGCGGCCGGGGCCGGCGAAGCGGCCCCCGGCGAGGTGCTGGTCGCCGAGGAGCAGACCAGCGGGCGCGGCCGGTTGGGCCGCAGCTGGAGCGCCCCGGCGCGCTCCGGGCTGTTCTTCTCGGTGCTGCTCGACCCCGAGCCCGAGGTGCCGACCGAGCGGCTGCCCTGGCTGCCGCTGCTGGCCGGCGTCGCGGTGGCCGGCGCGCTGGCCCGCACGGCCGGCGTGGACACGGCCCTGAAGTGGCCCAACGACCTGCTGGTCACCGTGGACGGCGTGGAGCGCAAGCTGGGCGGCATCCTCGCCGAGCGGGTGCCGGACGGCGGCGTGGTGCTGGGCATCGGGCTCAACGTCTCGCTGCGGGCCGCGGAGCTGCCGGTGCCGGGCGCCGGCTCGCTGGCCCTGGCCGGCGCCCCGAACACCGACCGGGACCCGCTGCTGCGCGCCGTGCTCCGCTCGCTCGACACCTGGTACACGGGCTGGGTGGCCGCCGGCGGCGACCCGGCGACCGGCGGCGACCCCAGCGTCGGCCCGGTCGCCGACGCCTACGCGGCCGGCTGCGCGACGCTGGGCCGCCCGGTGCGGGCCGAGCTGCCGGGCGGCGGCGAGCTGCGCGGCACGGCGGTGGCGCTGGACGGCGACGGGCGGCTGGTCATCGAGGACCGGGCGGGCGCCCGGCACCCGGTCGCGGCCGGTGACATCGTCCACCTCCGGGCGACGTGACTTAGGGCACACCTGCCGTAGGGTTGGTGCTCGGGGACTCGTGAGTACGCGGCGAAGCGGCGGATCGTCCCCGGTCCGCCGACCGGCGGCGTGGGGGCGGGTGCCAGGCAGGACGTCAGGACCGCGCCACCGGGGCGCGGCGAAGCGGAACGGTAGGACAGTGCACGACGAAGGGACTCTCCTCGCGAGATCGGGCGGTGGCCGTGGCGGGGGCTGACCCTGGTCCGCCCGAGCCGGCGGAAGACGAGGACCCCCTCGCGTTGCGCATCGAGCAGCTGATCCTGGGGGCGGAGCGGCAGTACACGCCGTTCCAGGCGGCCCGGGCGGCCGGCGTGCCGATGGACCTCGCCTCCCGGTTCTGGCGGGCGATGGGCTTCCCCGACATCGGCCAGGCCAAGGCGCTGACCGAGGCGGACGTGCTGGCGCTGCGCCGGCTGGCCGGCCTTGTCGAGGCCGGGCTGCTGAGCGAGCCGATGGCGATCCAGGTGGCCCGCTCCACCGGGCAGACCACGGCCCGGCTGGCGGACTGGCAGATCGACTCCTTCCTGGAGGGCCTCACCGAGCCGCCGGAGCCCGAGATGACCCGGACCGAGGTGGCCTACCCGCTGGTCGAGCTGCTCCTCCCGGAGCTGCAGGAGTTCATCGTCTACGTCTGGCGGCGGCAGCTGGCCGCGGCCACCGGGCGGGTGGTGCAGGCACAGGACGACGCGGAGATGGTGGACCGCCGGCTGGCCGTCGGCTTCGCCGACCTGGTCGGCTTCACCCGGCTCACCAGGCGCCTTGAGGAGGAGCAACTCGGCGAGCTGGTCGAGGCGTTCGAGACCACCGCGGCCGACCAGGTGGCCGCGCACGGCGGCCGGCTGATCAAGACCCTCGGCGACGAGGTGCTGTTCGCCGCCGACGACGCGGGCACCGCGGCCGAGATCGGGCTGCGGCTGGTGGAGACCCTCGGCGCCGACCCGATGATGCCGGAGCTGCGGGTGGGCATCGCCTTCGGCACGGTGACCACGCGGATGGGCGACGTCTTCGGCAACACGGTGAACCTGGCCAGCCGGCTGACGTCGATAGCGCCCAAGGACATGGTGCTGGTCGACGGCGCCCTGCGGGAGGAGCTGACCGCCGCCGGCCTGGCGCCGCGCTCGGAGAAGGCGGCGGACACCACCGAGGGGTACCGGTTCGCGCTGCAACCGCTCTACCAGCGGCCGGTCCGTGGCCTCGGCATCGTCGAGCCCTGGCTGCTGACCCGCCGGGGCTGAGCCGGGGCCGTCCCCCGCGCCGGGCCGGCCGGCGGGGCTGACGGGCGGCGCCCGGCGGTCGATAATGCCGCCCATGGCTGAGCGGGTAGAGCGGTACGGAGACTGGATCGAACTGCGCCACGACCCGGAGACCGGGGTCGCCACGCTGCTGCTGGACCGGCCGGAGGCGATGAACGCGCTCTCCGCCGAGCTGGCGCGGCGGCTGGCCGAGGCGTGCGCCGCGCTGGCGGCCGACCAGGCCACCCGGGCGGTGGTGCTGGGCTCCACCCACGAGCGGGCGTTCTGCGTGGGCGCCGACCTCAAGGAGCGCAACCGGCTGGACGACGCCGGGCTGCGGCGGCAACGACGGGTGCTGCGGGCCGCCTTCGGCGGCGTGCTGGGGCTGCCGATGCCGGTGATCGCGGCGGTCCGCGGCTTCGCGCTGGGCGGCGGCTACGAGCTGGCGCTCAGCTGCGACCTGATCGTGGCCGACGAGAGCGCCGTGCTGGGACTGCCCGAGGTGTCCGTCGGGGTACTGCCGGGCGGCGGCGGCACCCAGCTGCTGCCGCGCCGGGTGGGCGCGGCCCGCGCCGCCGAGCTGATCTTCACCGCCCGGAAGGTGCCGGCCGCCGAGGCGCTGGCGCTCGGCATGGTGGACGAGGTCGCGGCGGCCGGCGCGGAACGCGCGGCGGCGGCCGAGCTGGCCGCGCGGATCGCGGCGAACTCGCCGGTCGGCGTGCGGGCCGCCAAGCGGGCCCTGCGGGTCGGGCACGGGCTCGACCTGCCGGCCGGCCTGGAGGTGGAGGACGCGGCCTGGCACGAGGTGGCCTTCTCCGCCGACCGGGTCGAGGGGGTGGCCGCGTTCAACGAGCGCCGCACCCCCGACTGGCCGGGCCTCGACACCTGAGCCGCCGGCCGGGTGCCGGGGCGGGTCGGCCGGTCGGCCGGTCGGCCGGTCGGCGTCCTCGGCGCCGCTCACCACGGTGCGGCCGCGGGCCGCGGGGCGCCGGGGTGATGCGGGGGCGGGGTGGACTGGCCGACCGGCGTTCTCGGGGCCGACCTCCGCCGTGCGGCGGGGCGGCCGCGGGCTGCCCGGCCCTTGCCGTGGTGGCCGCGCCCGGTCAGGGGCGGACGGCGGACGGGAGTGGCCGCTGTGGGGCGTACGGGCGGTGGCGTGCCCGCCCTCGGGGCGGCCGGCCGGGCCGGTGGGCGTCCTCAAGGCTGGCCTTCGCGGTGCGGTGGTGGGTCAGCCCCCGGCGGGGCTGGCCCCTCGTCGAGGCAGCCGGCCGGCCAGCGGCGGACGGCGGGCGGGGAGCGGCCCCTGTGGGGGATACGGGCGGTAGTGGGCCCACCTCCGGGGATGGCCGGCCGGGCCGGTGGGCGTCATCGGGGCCGGCCTTCGCCGTGCGGCGGTGGGCCCAGCCCCCGGCAGGGCTCGGCGGCCCGTCCACCCGGGCCGGTCCGGGTCCCCGTGAGCCCCGGCGGTAGCCGGTCCGCCCGGGGCGAACGTCACGGGAACGGGCAGGAGTAGCTGAAGGTAACAAAGCGGAGGAAGGCGCCATAGCCTGGCTGCATGGCTGAGCAGAGGCTGTGGGCGGTGGTCGATGTCGCGCGGGGGATGGCCGCCGAGCGCGGCCTCGTGGAGGCCGCGCTGGCCGGCGCCGACCGGGCGCGGCGGGCCCTGGACGGCTCCTTCGCGGCGATATCCGTCCGCGAGCGGGAGCCCGGTGGGACGGGCGGGCTCCGGCTGCGGGTGCTGGTCAACGTGGGGGAGCTGACGGCGGACGAACAGCCCGTCCCGGATGCCGAGTTCCGCGTCGACGAGCCGTTCCCCGACGCCCCGCCCCCCGCCGGCCGAGCCGCGCCCGGTGCGCCCGACGCGCCCGAGGCGGCGCGGCTGGCGGAGCCGGACGGCGCCGGGCCGCACGCCAGCTGGCTGCGGGCCAGGGGGCGGGGGTCCGCGCTGGTCGCGCCCATCCTGCTGCACGGCGGGGTGTGGGGGGAGCTGCGGGTCGCCAGGGGGCCCGCGCAGCCGACGTTCACCCCGGAGGAGATGGCCTTCGCGCCGGCGCTCGCCGCCGTGTTGGCCGCCGGCCTGGCGCAGTACGAACGGCTGGCGGAGACCCGGCGGTTGGCGTTCAGCGACGCGCTGACCGGGCTGGCCAACCGGCGGGCCGTGGACCACGCGCTGGCCGAGGCGCTGCGCCGGCACCGGTCGGCGGGCGCCGCGCTGACCCTGGTGGTCTGCGATGTCAACGGCCTCAAGCGGGTCAACGACACCCACGGCCACGCGGTCGGGGACCGGCTGTTGATCCGGTTCGCCCGGGTCCTCTCGCAGGCGGCCGACGGGTTGCCGGGGGCGCTGGCCGCCCGGCTCGGCGGCGACGAGTTCTGCCTGCTGGCGGTGGGCGCCGAGCCGGCCGACGTGGAGCGGGCGGCGGCCGAGGTCTGCCGGGGCGCCGCCGCCCTCGAGCTGAGCGAGGGGGTGGCCTGCGGGGTGGCGTCCACGGTCGCGGTGCCGGGCCGGCTGCGCTCGGGCCGCCGGCTGTTCCGGCTCGCGGACGCCGCCCAGTACCGGGCCAAGGCGGCCCGTTCGCCGTCCCCCGTGGTGGCCGGCGCGCGGGACTGGGAGCGGGTGGCGGCGCTGGCCGGCGGGCCGGCCGGCCGCGAGCGGCGCGCCTTCCGGGGGCGCCGGCCGCCGGACGGCCGGTCCGGCTGACGCGGGCCGGATCCCCCGTCGTTGGTTTCCGATTCACTCTCTTAGGCTCGTGAATATGAATATGCCAAGTGTGGTGCTCCACTCCACCCCGCCGACCGCAGCCGAGGTGCTCGCCGTCGCCCGCGGCGACGCCCGGGTCGAGCTGGCGGACGACGCGCTGGCCGCGATGGCGGCGGCCCGCCGTGTCATCGACGAGCTGGCCGCCAGGACCGAGCCGGTCTACGGTGTGTCCACCGGCTTCGGCGCGCTGGCCGTCCGCTCCATCGAGCCGGACCTGCGCACCCGCCTCCAGCGGAACATCGTGCGCTCGCACGCGGCCGGCCTCGGCCCCCGGGTGGAGCGCGAGGTGGTCAGGGCGCTGATGTTCCTGCGGCTGAAGACCGTCGCCTCGGGCCACACCGGGGTGCGGCCCGAGGTGGCCCGGACGATGGCCGCGCTGCTCAACGCGGGCATCACCCCGGTGGTCCACGAGCACGGCTCGCTCGGCTGCTCGGGCGACCTCGCCCCGCTCGCCCACTGCGCCCTGACGCTGCTCGGCGAGGGCGAGGCCGAGGGCCCCGACGGCCGGCTGCGGGCCGCCGCCGAGCTGCTCGCCGAGCACGGCATCGCCCCGGTCGAGCTGCGCGAGAAGGAGGGGCTCGCGCTGCTGAACGGCACCGACGGGATGCTCGGCATGCTGCTGATGGCCTGCGCCGACCTGGACCGGCTGGTCACCAGCGCGGACATCACGGCCGCCCTCACCCTGGAGGCGCTGCTGGGCACCGACCGGGTGCTGGAGCCCGAGCTGCACGCCGTGCGCCCGCACCCCGGGCAGGCCGCCAGCGCGGACAACATGCTGCGGGTGCTGGCCGGCTCCGGCCTCACCGGCCACCACCAGGACACCGCGCCTCGGGTCCAGGACGCCTACTCGGTGCGGTGCGCGCCGCAGGTAGCCGGCGCCGTCCGGGACACCCTGGCGCACGCCAGGGCCGTCGCGGACCGGGAGCTGGCCGCCGCCGTGGACAACCCGGTGGTGGTGAACGGCCGGGTCGCGTCCAACGGCAACTTCCACGGCGCCCCGCTGGGCTATGTGCTGGACTTCCTCGCCATCGCGGCGGCCGACCTGGCCTCCATGGCCGAGCGCCGCACCGACCGGCTGCTGGACCGGCACCGCTCGCACGGCCTGCCCCCGTTCCTGGCCGAGGACCCGGGCGTGGACTCCGGGCTGATGATCGCGCAGTACACCCAGGCCGCGCTGGTCAGCGACCTGAAGCGGCTGGCGCAGCCCGCCTCGGTCGACTCCATCCCGTCCTCGGCGATGCAGGAGGACCACGTCTCGATGGGCTGGTCCGCGGCGCGCAAGCTGCGCACGGCGGTCACCCTGCTGACCCGGGTGCTGGGCATCGAGCTGTACGCGGCCGGCCGCGCGCTCGAACTGCGCGCCACGGCGGAGCTGCGGCCGGCCCCCGCGTCCCGGGCGGTGCTGACGGCGGTCCGCGGCGGGGGCCTGGGAGGGCCGGGCGGGGACCGCTTCCTGGCGCCCGAGCTGGCGACGGCCGAGGGCCTGGTCGCGGACGGGACCCTGGTGCGGGCGGCCGAGTCGGTCACCGGACCACTGGCCTGAGCCGGGCCCGCGGTGCGGACGGCGCCGGCCCCGCGGGGCCGGGAGCCTACCTGGCTCCCGGCTCCAACGGCTGGTCGAGCGGGATGACCGAGGGGTAGGAGGTGGAGGCGTCGCTGTCCTGGTAGGCGGAGGGCAGTAGCCAGACCAGGCCGAGTACCAGCGCGGCCACCACGCCGTTGACCAGGGAACGGCGGTCCGAGGTGCGCGATTGACCGTTCACGTGCTGCTCCGAGAATTGGTGCGTACCGGCGGCATGAAGAGCGATGTTACGGCCCGGTGCGGGTCGCGGGGAAGAGCCGGGGGCACGGGGTCTTACGCTCCCCGTCATGAGCGAAGAGCTGTCCTCAGGTGCACGTCACGTCCGGGTGCGGGTCGAGATGGTGCTGGAGATCGCCGAGCCCGACGAGCTGGTCAGCGCGGCCTGGTCGCGGATCGAGAGCGACGAGCTGCTCCCGGCGGAGGAGCGCGAGCAGGCGGCGCGCGCCGTCTCCCGGGACGAGGCGGAGGCCGTCGCCTACCTGATCGATCCGATCGACCTGGTGGACGAGGTGCCGGGGGTGGTGCTCGCCCAGGCCTCCTGGAGCAGCGAGCGCGCCGCCTTCGACCCCGGCCTGGCCTGGGACGGCGCGGACGAGCTGGACGACGACCTGGACGGGGAAGGGCTGGACGAGGACGGCCTGGACGCCCTCGGGGAGGGCCCGGACACCACGGAGCTGGCCGAGGACGCCCTGGACCACGAGGAGCTGGCCGAGGAGCCCCCGGACGACGCGGACGGCCCCGAGCGGTCCACCGGCCGGGACCGCCGCTAGCGCGGGACCGAGGGCGGGCCACACGGCGAACCACCCAGCGGCGCTGGCCAGTTGGTCGAGCGCGGGAGTGTTCGCCGGCGAGCCGGCGCATGGGCGCATCCGACCACTCCGCGCACAGCTCACCCCTCAGCTTCGCCTATGGTGGAACGAGCTGCCGCTTTCCGACGTTTCCCTCCTGTGCCCTCCAGGAGGCGCGGCAGCGGACGACGAGCGATTGCGGATGAGTTCTGATGGTTGAAGGCATGCGACGCAGGGGCCTCACCGCGGCGGCGACGCTGCTCTGCGGCGTCCTGGCGCTGACGTCCTGCAGCGGCGGCGACGACGAAGGCGACTCGCCCGGCGCCGAGCAGACCGAGCAGTCGGCGGCCGACCAGGCGGCCGAGGACGCGGACACCTCGGCGGCGGTGATATCCATCACCCCGGAGGACGCCGCCGAGGGCGTCGGGATCAACGACGACGTCCGGGTCGAGGTCGAGGACGGCACGCTGGACGAGGTGGTGCTGACCGCCACCGAGGCCGGCGCCGAGGTCCCCGGCACGATCGCCGCCGACGGGGCTTCCTGGCAGCCGGACGAGCAGCTGGACCGCGCCACCCGGTACGAGCTGACCGTGCGGGCCAGTGACACCGAGGGCCGCGCCGCGCACCAGGTCGCCGCGTTCACCACGGTCTCCCCGGAGAACAGCTTCATCGGGTACTTCACCCCCGAGGACGGCTCCGAGGTCGGCATCGGGATGCCGGTCTCGCTCAACTTCGACCAGGAGATCACCAACCGCGCCGAGGTGCAGCAGGCCGTCTCGGTCACCGCCAGCAGCGGCCAGGAGGTCGTCGGCCACTGGTTCGACGGCACCCGCCTCGACTTCCGGCCCGAGTCCTACTGGGACGCCGGCACCACGGTCAACGTCTCGCTCGACTTCGACGGGCTGGAGGGCGCCCCGGGCATCACCGGCGTCCAGGACCGCGACTTCAGCTTCACCGTGGGCCGCGCCCAGGTCAGCACGGTGGACGTGGCGGCCAAGGAGATGCAGATCATCCGGGACGGCGAGACGCTGCGTACCATCCCGATCACGGCCGGCAGCGACGAGACCCCGACCTACAACGGCCAGATGGTGATCTCCGAGAAGTACAAGGAGACCCGGATGGACGGCGCGACGGTGGGCTTCACCGACGACGACGGCGAGGGCGAGTACGACATACCGGACGTTCCGCACGCGATGCGGCTCTCCACCTCCGGCACCTTCATCCACGGCAACTACTGGGCCTCCGACAACACCTTCGGCTCCGCCAACACCAGCCACGGCTGCATAGGCCTCAACGACGAGCAGGGCGCGGACGACCCGGACCAGGACGGTGCCTGGTTCTACGAGGAGTCGCTGCTCGGCGACGTCGTCGTGGTGGTCAACTCCCCGGACGAGACGATCACCCCGGACAACGGCCTCAACGGCTGGAACATGAGCTGGGACGACTGGGTCGCCGGCAGCGCCGTCTGACGCCCGCCGCCGACATCGGCCGCAGGCGAGGGCCCGGGGAGCCGCTTCCCGGGCCCTCGCCCGTTCCCCGGCCCCCACCGGCCGTGATAGGCAGTGGCCCCATGACTGGAGACCGCACGCCCGGCCACCCCTTCGACGGTCACACCCCGCGCGTCGCCGAGACCGCCTGGCTCGCGCCCGGGGTGACCCTGGTCGGCCGGGTCACCGTCGGCGCGCAGGCCAGCGTCTGGTTCGGCGCCGTGGTGCGCGCCGACACCGAGACCATCGAGATCGGCGCCGGCAGCAACGTGCAGGACGGCTGCGTCCTGCACGCCGACCCCGGCTTCCCGACCCGGCTGGGCGCCGGCGTCTCGGTCGGCCACCGCGCCGTGGTGCACGGCAGCGAGGTGGCCGACGACGTCCTGGTCGGCATGGGCGCGGTGCTGCTCAACGGCAGCCGGGTGGGCGCCGGCGCGCTGGTCGCGGCGGGCGCCGTGCTGCTGGAGGGCACCGAGGTGCCGCCCGGCACCCTGGTGGCGGGCGTGCCCGGCCGGGTGCGCCGGGAGCTGACCGAGGAGGAGACCGCGGGGCTGCGCGCCAACGCCGAGCGCTACCGTCAGCTCGCCGCCCGCTACGCCGCGTCGGGCCTGCGCGGCGGGCCCGCCTGAGGCCCGCGGCCGGCGGCATGACCTGGCAGGTCATCGACACCGCCGGCGGTGTCACCGCAGGATGGCGCCATGCCCGGCAGCACCGGAAGCACCGGGCGCCCGAACCCCAGGAGACCCTCGTGACCGCCTACGCCCTCGCCCGCCTGCAGCCCACCGCCGCCCCGCACCCGGACGTCGCCACCTACATCGAGCGCATCCAGGAGACGTTCGAGCCGTTCGGCGGCCGGTTCCTGGTGCACGGTGTCACCCCGGAGCGGATCGAGGGGGAGTGGGAGGGCGACGTGGTGCTCGTCGCCTTCCCCGACCTGGCGGCCGCCCACGCCTGGTACGCCTCCCCCGCCTACCAGGAGATCCTGCCGCTGCGCACCGCGCACCTGCCGGGCGAGCTGATCTTCCTGCCCGGCGTGCCCGCCGGGTACGACGCCGCGACCACCGCGGCCGCGCTCCGCGCCGCGCTCCCCGCCTGACCCGGCGAGGCCGCCGCGGGCGGGACGCCGCTTGGTGGGACATTGCCGGGCCCGCGACGGTGCCGGCCAGGACTTCACCGACGGTCGTCGCCGGCGTGACCGCCCGGCGGCGATATCCCCCCGGGGCGGTGAGTGTCAGGCGAGCCTCCGCCGAAAACCGCCCGCCGGCCAGAAGGGTGGCCCCTCGTCAGCACTCCTGCACAGACGGGTTCACCCTCGATGGATCTCACACGACGTCGTCTCCTCGGTCTGGCCGGCGCCTCCCTCGGCGGAATCGCCCTGCACACCGCGGGGTTCAGCGCCGGCTCCGCCTGGGCCGCGCCCCGGTTCGCCGGCGACCCGTTCGCCTTCGGCGTCGCCTCCGGCGACCCGCTGCCGGACGGGGTGGTGCTGTGGACCCGGCTGGCCCCCGATCCGCTGGCGCTCGACGGCCGGGGCGGGATGCCGGAACTCGTGGTGGACGTCGAGTGGCAGGTCGCCGAGGACGAGAGCTTCGGCACCGTGGTGGCCGAGGGCGTCGAGCGGGCCACCCCGGAGCTGGCGCACTCCGTCCACGTCGAGGTCGCCGGCCTGGCCCCCGGCCGGGACTACGTCTACCGGTTCCGGGCCGGCGGCGACATCAGCCCGGTCGGCCGCACCCGCACCGCGCGCACCGACGGCGCCGCCCTCAACTTCGCCTTCGCCTCCTGCCAGTGCTGGTACGAGGGCTTCTACACCGGCTACCGGCACATGGCCGGCGAGGACCTGGACCTGGTGCTGCACCTCGGCGACTACCTCTACGAGTACGGGGTCGGCGAGACCGGCGGGGTGCGCGGCGTCGCACTGGACGCCTCCTTCCAGCGCGAGACCCAGACCCTGGTCGACTACCGCAACCGGCACGCCCTCACCCGGCTCGACCTCGATCTCCAGGCCGCCCACCAGGCGTTCCCCTGGGTGCTGACCTGGGACGACCACGAGGTCGAGAACAACTGGGCGGCCGACTTCGCCCAGTCGGACTCCGACGGCTACCCGGACGACGACCCGGTCGCCTGGCGGGCCCGCAAGGCCGCCGCGTTCCAGGCGTACTACGAACACCTCCCGCTGCGGCTGCCGCAGCGCCCCAACGGCGCCGAGGCGCGGATGTACCGCCGGCTCGGCTTCGGTTCGCTGCTCGACCTGCACGTGCTGGACACCCGCTCACACCGGGACGACCAGGTCTGCGGTGATGGCACCAAGTCCGGCTGCGACATCGAGCGTTCGGCCCCCGAGCGGACCATCCTCGGCGCCGAGCAGGAGAGTTGGCTGCTGGACGGCGCCGGCCGTTCGGCGGCCACCTGGAACGTGCTGGCCAACCAGACGCTGGTCGCCCAGGTCGACCAGGACCCGGACCCGTTGGTGCACACCTCGGGGCTGGACATGTGGGACGGCTACACCGCCGCCCGCGACCGGCTGCTGACCGGGCTGTGGGAGCGGAACGTCAACAACCCGGTGGTGGTCACCGGCGACATCCACCGGGCGGTGGTCGCCGACCTCACCCTGGACTTCGCGGACGAGCACGCCCCGGCGGTGGCCACCGAGTTCGCCGGTTCCTCGGTCACCTCGGGCAAGGACGGCTCGCCGACCGACGACGTCGGCGCCGCCTGGCTGGCCCCCGGGGTCAACCCACACCTCAAGTGGCACAGCTCGCAGCGGGGTTACACGGTCGTCCAGGCCACCCCCGAGGAGCTGCGGGTCAGTTACCGGGTGACGCCGATGGTCACCATCCCCGGCTCCGGGATCGAGACGGTCGCCACCTTCGCCGTCGCCGCCGGCCAGCCGGGCGCGCAGCCGGCCTGACCCACCGGCGGGCCGTCCACGACACCGAAATCGTTTGCCGACCGTCGAACTCGTTCGCGAACGTGTCGAACTCCCGGCGAACGGTTTCGGTGTCATGTCCACGGGTAACGGGCTGGCTAAATATGGGAGCGCTCCCGTTCATTTCCGTGACCCCCACGAAACGGAAGGTGGCGACCGCCAGATGACCCGAGAACGAACCGAGAACCGCGTCAACAGCCCGCACGCCGGGCGGCGTTGGGGCGTACGTGTGGTGGGCCTGCTGTCGGCGGTGGCGATGCTGCTGCTGGTGCCCCTGGCCGGCGGCGCCTCCGCCCACGGCTCCGTGATCGACCCGCCGTCCCGCAACTACGGCTGTTGGGACCGCTGGGGCTCCGACTTCCAGAACCCGGAGATGGCCGACCAGGACCCCATGTGCTGGGCGGCCTGGCAGGCCGACACCAACGCCATGTGGAACTGGAACGGCCTCTACCGGGAGGGCGTCGCCGGTGACCACCAGGGCGCCATCCCGGACGGCCAGCTGTGCAGCGCCGGCCTCACCGGTGACGGCCGCTACGCCGCGATGGACACCCCCGGCGCCTGGCAGACCGCCGACGTGCAGAACGACTTCACCGTCAACCTCCACGACCAGGCCCTGCACGGCGCCGACTACCTGCTGGTCTACGTGACCAAGCAGGGCTTCGACCCGACCACCGACGAACTGGGCTGGGGCGACCTCGAACTGCTCGCCGAGACCGAGCGGATCGCGCCCAGCTCCAACATGCTGGTCGACGTCTCGGCGCCGGGCCGCACCGGGCACCACATCGTGTACACGATCTGGCAGGCCTCCCACTCCGACCAGTCGTACTACATCTGCAGCGATGTGAACTTCGGCTGAGCCGACTGGCCCCCGGTCTCCGGGCCGGGGGCCCGCGGGGATCTCACGGGGGATTTCGCGGGGGGCGGAACGCCGCTCCCGGTGCGAACCGACCCGCCGCTCCTACCCTGGATGGGTGACCAGCAGCCAAGCGTCAGACCGCGCCCGTGTCCGTGCCGAGGCCCGCGCCGGCGGCCGGCCCGACGTCCGCCTCCTGCGTCCGGTGCCGCCCCCCGCCCGGGAGCGGCGGGACGCCAGGGAGCCGCTCTGGCGCCACGTGGTGGGCGACGTGCTGCGCCGCGAACGGCTCGCCCGCGGCCGGACGTTGAAGGACGTGGCCGAGGCGGCGCGGATCTCGATGCCCTACCTCTCCGAGGTGGAGCGCGGCCGCAAGGAGGCGTCGTCCGAGGTGCTGGCCGCCGCCGCGCACGCGCTCGACCTCCGGCTGGTCGATCTGCTGGCGCTGGCCGGCGAGCGGCTGGCCGAGCCGTCGGCCGCGCCCGCCCCGCGGACCGCCCCGGCCGAGCCGCCGCGGCCGGCCGACGGCCGTGCCACCTCCCTGCTGGCTCGGCGCGCCGCCGCGGCCGGCCCCGCCCGCGGCGGCGCGCCGCTGTTGCTGGCGGCCTGACCGCGGCGCGCGGCCGGCGCGGTGCGCCCGCCGGGTGAACGGGCGCCACGCGCCCCCGGGTCCGCCGCCGACCGCCGACCGCGCGGCCCGTGCTGCCCGCCGCCCGCCGCCGCTCGGGCGGGCCGCTCAGGCCGGCCGTTGCCGGCTGCTGAGCACGTGGTCGGCCAGGCCGTACTCGACCGCCTCCCGCGCCGTGTAGACCCGGTCCCGGTCCATGTCGGCGCGGAGCGTCGCCACGTCGTGGCCGGTGTGCCGGGCGAGCACCTCCTCCAACTGGCTCCTGATGCGCAGCATCTCCTTGGCCTGGATGGCCAGGTCCGCCACGGTGCCCTGCCGCCCGCCGGCCGCCGGCTGGCCCAGCAGCACCCGGGCGTGCTCCAGCACCGCCCGCCGGCCCGGCTCGCCGGCGGCCAGCAACACGGCCGCGGTGGCGCCGGCCTGGCCGACGCAGTAGGTCGCGATCGGCGCGTTGATGAACGACATGGTGTCGTAGACGGCCATCAGCGCGGTGGGTGAGCCGCCCGGGGAGTTGAGGTAGATCGAGATCTCCGCCTCCGGGTTGCTCGACTCCAGGTGCAGCAGCTGTGCGATGACCACGTTGGCCACCCCGTCGTCGATCTCCGTGCCCAGGAAGATCACCCGGTCGGAGAGGAGCCGGCTGTAGATGTCGAAGGCGCGCTCCCCGTGCGGGGTGCGCTCGATCACGGTGGGGATCGTGTACTGGCTCATCCTCAGAACCCCGTCCTGCGCTGGGCGTCCGGGCGGACGTCGGGCAGCGAGGTCAGCACCCGGTCGATCATCCCGTACTCCCTGGCCTGCTCGGCCGTGAACCAGCGGTCCCGGTCGCTGTCAGCGGCGATGGTCTCCGGGCTGTTCCCGGTGTGCTCGGCGATGAGTCGTTCCATCGTCGACTTGGTGAACTCCAGGTTCTCCGCCTGGATCGCGATGTCGGCGGTGCTGCCGCCGATGCCGGCCGAGGGCTGGTGCATCATGATCCGGGTGTGCGGCAGCGCGTACCGCTTGCCCGGGGTGCCGACGGTGAGCAGGAACTGGCCCATGCTCGCCGCGAACCCCATGGCCAGCGTGGACACGTCGTTGGGGATCAGCCGCATCACGTCGTAGATGGCCAGGCCCGCCGACACCGAGCCGCCAGGGCTGTTGACGTAGAGCCTGATGTCCTTGCGCGGGTCCTCGGCGGACAGCAACAGCAGCTGGGCGCAGACCCGGTTGGCGGAGACCTCGTCGACCTGGCTGCCCAGGAACACGATCCGCTCGGTCAACAGCCGGGCGCTCAGCTCGTCGTCGAACCGCGTCGCCTGGGTCTCCCCCTCGGCGGCGGCGATGGGTGGGGTCCTCACACTTCTCCTCCTGCTCGTCGTCCCGGACACCGCGGCCTCGATCGCGGCGTCCCCACCACCCTGCGCCCGCGCCCCCGCCCTGGGGGCCGATCTCGGCTGGCGGCAGATCTGCCGCGGGCAGAGCGGCCCTTCGGACGGGGGGTGCGAACGGAGTGCGGAGCGGAAGGGAATGCGGAGCGGGGGAGTGGGACGGGAACGGGGGAGAGCGCCCCCGGTCAGTCGACCGGGCAGGCCAGGCCGGTGCCGCCCAGGCCGCAGTAGCCCCGCGGCCGGTGGTGCAGGTACTGCTGGTGCCGGGCCTCGGCCGGATAGAACGGGAAGTCGGCCGCCGGCAGGATCTCCGTCGTGACGGGGCCGTAGCCGCCGGCGTCGAGCACCTTCTGGTAGGCGTCGCGGGTCTCCTCGGCCGCCTCCCGCTGCGCGGCGGAGCGGTGGAAGACCAGCGACCGGCAGTGGGTGCCGACGTCGTTGCCCTGCCGCATGCCCTGCGTCGGGTCGTGGCCCTCCCAGAAGACCCGCAGCAGCGCGCGGTAGGAGACCCGCGCCGGGTCGAAGACGGCGCGGACCGTCTCGGCGTGGCCGGTGCGCCCCGAGGCGACCTCCTCCGAGATCGGGTGCGGCGTGCCGCCCCCCTGGAAGCCGGTCAGCGTGGTCCAGACGCCCTCCGTCCGCCAGAAGCGGCGCTCGGCGCCCCAGAAGCAGCCCAGCGCGAACTCCGCGATCTCGAAGCCCTCCGGGTAGGGGCCGAGCAGCGGCGTGCCGAGCACGGGATGCCGCTCGGGGATGGTGAACATCGGCTCCGAGCGCCCGGGTAACACCTCTTCGGGAGTCGGCAGGCGGTGGGTGAAGTCGGTCAGGAACATAGCTGTTTCCCTCGGTCGTCGACGGCGGTTACCCGCACCCGGACCCGTACCCGACGGGCCCCAGCACACCCCTACCCGCCGCCCGGCGACCCGCACCACCGCGCGCCCCGACGAGGGCGGGGCCTCAGGCCCGCGCCACCCCCACCGGGCAGCTCAGGCCGGTGCCGCCGAGGCCGCAGTAGCCCGCCGGGTTCTTGTCCAAGTACTGCTGGTGGTAGCCCTCGGCCGGGTAGAACGGGCGCGGTCCGGCCGGGGCCAGCTCGGTGGTGATCTCGCCGTAGCCGGAGTCGTTCAGCACCCGCTGGTAGGCCGCGCGCGAGCGCTCGGCGGTCTCCGCCTGCTCCGGCGAGTGCGTGTAGATCGCCGAGCGGTACTGGGTGCCGACGTCGTTGCCCTGCCGGAAGCCCTGGGTGGGGTCGTGCGCCTCCCAGAAGACGCGCAGCAGCTCCTCGTAGGTGATCCGGGCCGGGTCGAAGACCACCCGCACCGCCTCGGTGTGCCCGGTCATCCCGCTGCACACCTCCTCGTAGGTGGGGTGGGTGGTGCTGCCGCCCTGGTAGCCCACGAGGGTGGTCCAGACGCCTGGCGTCTGCCAGAAGCGGCGCTCGGCGCCCCAGAAGCAGCCCAGACCGAAGTCGGCGACCTCGAAGCCCTCCGGGTAGGGGCCGAGCAGCGCCGTGTCCAGCACGGTGTGGGTCTCCGGCACCGGGAAGGGGCTCTCCGGGCGGCCCGGCAGGGCCTCGTCCTGGGTGGGCAGCCGGTTCTTGAACGTGTACAGCATCTCTAGCTCTCCTCGGTCCTCTCGTCCTCTCCCACCGGGCCGACCGCGGTCCCGCCGCGCCCCCGGCCCGCCGTCGCCGACCGCCCTAGCGGCCGGCGATGGCCAGGGCCCGGTACGCCGCGTACTCGGTGGCCGGGTTCTCCCCGTCCACCCAGGGGATCGCCCCCACATAACCGTCGATCGCCCGCACCTGTTCCGCGGCCTCCGGGTACCGCTCCGCGCGCACCAGGAAACACAGCAGCAGGTGGCGCACGTGCGGCTCCACCGGGTGATCGGGCCGGGCGTTGTTGAGCGCGTACTGGGCCGCCTCGATGGCGTCCGAGACCACCGCGCCCTGGTACATCCCCGGCGAGTGCTGCAGGTCGGGCAGGTGGTCGTAGACGGCGAACAGCGGCAGCGCGGGCAGCAGGCTGCCCGCGCCGGCGGCGCCGGCCGCGGCCCGGGCGAAGCCCTCGGCCTCCTGCCGCGAGCCGTGCCACTTCTCCGACAGGTAGGGCAGCGCGGCCAGGTGGCCGCCCATGTGCTGCTTGTCGCGCTCGGTCACCCGCTGCCACACGGCGTCGAAGTCGGCGCGCGAGTAGTCGAGACCGCGGGCGATGGCCAGCTCCACGATGTGCGGGACCGGGTCGTCCGGGGCCAGCTCGGCCGCCTCCGCGCAGACCGTCCTCGCCTCCTCCAGGATGATCTGGTACTCGGCGGCGCTCGGGTCGGCCATCGCCTGCCAGACCAGGAACTGCGCGTACACCTGCGCGCCGCCCGGATCCCGCGGCTCCTCGCCGCGCCAGCGGCGCAGCCAGCCGGCGTCCCGCTGCCCCTCGCCGGGCGCCGCGCCCGAGGCGCGCCACTCGGCCAGCTCCATGGCGGCGGCGCCGGCCAGCGACTGCACCCGCTGCCAGCGCTGCTCGCTGTCGTCGGTGAGCGCCAGCAGCTGGCCGGCGGGCCGCCAGTTCCCGGCCTCCCTGACCTCCTCCAGCGCGTGCACCAGCTCGTCGTCGGGGCCCGGCAGCCGGACGTCCAGCTGGTCGACGGGGACCAGCCCGGTGTCCGTCGGGCCGCCCGCCCGGTCGCCGGCCTTGCCGAGCGAGACGCCGGAGTGTCCCGGGCCGGTGGCCGCGTCGGCCTGGGCCGCCGCCCGCTCGAACTCCTGCCGCTCCCGGCGGCGGCGCAGCGCGGGCAGCACCAGCACGCCGAAGACGGCGGTCAGGGCGATCAGCAGCAGCAGGGCGTCCATGGCGGTGTCGCTCCCCCTCGTTCCTTCGATCAGGTGGCCCGTGGCCGGCCGCCGAAGCGCGGCGGGTCCGGCGCTGGCCGGGTGTGCCGGGCGCGTGGGCGGGTCCAGCCTATGTCGCCCGGCCCCCGGCCCGGGACGAACGGGCGTTCCCGGTGGTTCTCCCTGGGTTCCCGTGGGTTCTCCTCCACCGTAAGGCCACTACCGTGGCCCCCATGAACGAGCAGCATGTCGGGCAGCGTTTCGAGACGCTGGCCATCCACGCCGGGCAGGAGCCCGACGCGTTGACCGGGGCCGTGGTGCCGCCGATCCACCAGGTGTCCACGTACAAGCAGGACGGCGTCGGGGGGTTGCGCGGCGGCTACGAGTACAGCCGGTCCGCGAACCCGACCCGCACCGCGCTGGAGGAGAACCTCGCCGCGCTGGAGGGCGGCGCCCGCGGCCTGGCCTACGCGTCCGGGCTGGCCGCCGAGGACTGCCTGCTGCGCACCCTGCTCAAGCCCGGGGACCACCTGGTGATCCCCAACGACGCCTACGGCGGCACCTTCCGGCTGGTCGCCAAGGTCGTCGAGCGGTGGGGCGTGGCCTGGTCGGTGGCCGACACCTCGGACCCGATGTCGGTGCGGGCGGCGATCCGTCCGGAGACCAGGCTGGTCTGGGTGGAGACCCCGTCCAACCCGCTGCTCGGCATCACCGACATCGCGCTGATCGCCGACCTGGCGCACACCGCGGGCGCCCGGCTGGTGGTGGACAACACCTTCGCCAGTCCGTACCTGCAGCAGCCGCTGGCGCTGGGCGCCGACGTGGTGGTGCACTCCACCACCAAGTACCTGGGCGGCCACTCCGACGTGGTGGGCGGCGCGCTGATCACCTCGGACCTGGCGCTCGCCGAGGAGCTGGCGTTCCACCAGAACGCGATGGGCGCCATCGCCGGCCCCTTCGACTGCTGGCTGGTGATGCGCGGCATCAAGACCCTCGCGGTGCGGATGGACCGGCACTGCGCCAACGCGACCCGGATCGCGGAGATGCTGGCCGTCCACCCGAAGGTCGCCGACGTGCGCTACCCGGGCCTGCCGTCGCACCCGGGACACGAGATCGCGGGCAAGCAGATGCGGGACTTCGGGGGCATGGTGTCGTTCCGCGTCGCGGCCGGCGAGGAGGAGGCCGTCGCGGTCTGCGACCGGACCCGGGTCTTCACCCTGGGCGAGTCGCTGGGTGGGGTCGAGTCGCTGATCGAGCACCCGGGCCGGATGACGCACGCCTCGGCCGCGGGCTCGGCGCTCGAGGTGCCGGGGGACCTGGTGCGGCTCTCGGTGGGCATCGAGGCGGTCGACGACCTGCTGGACGACCTGACGCAGGCGCTCGCCGGAGGCTGAACCAACGGCCGGGGGCCGCCGCCTGGCCGGCGGCCCCCGGCCACGGTGTCCGACGGCCAGGCGGGCCGCGGGTGTTCAGGGGCGGGCGCCGACGTCCCGACTGTGGAAGCGGACGATCGAGGCGTTGAAGCGCGCCAGCAGCGCGTGGAAGTCCGCGCGCTCCCTGTCGTTCCAGTCCTCGGTGAGCAGCGCGATCAGCGCGCGCCTGGAGGCGCGCACCTCCTCCAGGCGCGCCCGGCCGGGCGGGGTCAGCCGGAGCAGCACGGCCCGGCCGTCCTCCGGGTCGGCGGCCCGGCGCACCAGCCCCGCGTCGACCAGCGGGGCGACCTGCCTGGTCACCGTGGAGGAGTCGATGCCCATGCCGGCGGCCAGCGCCTTCACCCCGGTGGGGCCGTCCCGGTCCAGCCGGTTCAGCAGCAGGTAGGCCGCTCGGTCCATGGAGTTGCGGGCCGGGCCGAGGCCGCCGAGCCTGGTCTGCTCGGCCCGTCGGGCGAAGACGGCCACCTCGTGTTGCACGGCGTCCAGCAGCGCGCCGTCCGGTTCGGCCGCCGGGGGTAGGGGGGTGTCGCGTTCGTCGTCGGGAGTGGCCGGGGTCGGGGATGCCGCGGCCGGGGGGCGGGGCGGGGTGGGTTCAGGGGTCATGTCCGGTCTTGACGTAGCGGGGAGCGGGGAGAGCGGGCCGAGTTGGCGCCCTGACGCGGCCCAAGCGTAGCGCCGCCGCGCGGCCCGGGACCCCGGTGCCTGCGAGACTGATCCCATGTCCACGCACCACAGGCCCACGTTGGAGGATGTGCTCGCCGCCCAGAAGACGCTCTCCGGGATCACCCGGGTGACCGCTCTCGAAGGCAGCCGGTACCTGAGTCGACTGATCGCCGCCCCGGTCCTGTTGAAGTGTGAGAACCTCCAGCGCACCGGGTCGTTCAAGCTGCGCGGCGCCTACAACCGGATCGCCGGGCTGGCGCCGGCGGACCGGGCGCGCGGCGTGGTGGCGGCGAGCGCCGGCAACCACGCGCAGGGGGTGGCGCTGGCGGCCTCGCTGCTGGGCGTCGAGTCCACCGTCTTCATGCCGGTCGGCGCGCCGCTGCCGAAGGTCGCCGCGACCCGCGAGTACGGGGCGAGTGTGCGGCTGGTCGGTCAGTTGGTGGACGAGACGCTGGCGGCGGCCACCGCGCACGCCAGGGAGACCGGCGCGGTCTTCATCCACCCGTTCGACCACCCGGACGTGGTCGCCGGGCAGGGCACCCTGGGGCTCGAACTGCTGGAGCAGTGCCCCGAGGTGCGGACCGTGGTGGTCAGCGTCGGCGGCGGTGGGCTGCTGGCCGGGGTGGCGCTGGCGATCAAGGCGCGCCGGCCCGACGTGCGGGTCGTCGGGGTGCAGGCGGAGGGGGCGGCGGCCTACCCGCGTTCGCTGGCGGCCGGCCGGCCGCTGTCCCTGCCGGGGGCGGCCACCATGGCGGACGGCATCCGGGTGGGGCGGCCGGGCGACGTGCCGTTCCGGGTGGTGACCGAGCTGGTCGACGAGGTGCGGACGGTCTCGGAGAGCGCCCTGTCCGGGGCGTTGCTGCACTGCCTCGAACGGGCCAAGCAGGTGGTGGAGCCGGCCGGCGCGGCGCCGGTGGCGGCGCTGCTGACCGAGCCGGAGGCGTTCGAGGGACCGCTGGTCGCGGTGCTCTCCGGGGGCAACGTCGACCCGGTGGTGCTGGAGCGGGCCCTGCGGCACGGGATGGCGGCGGCCGGGCGGTACCTGTCGCTGCGGCTGCGACTCCCGGACCACCCGGGCGCGTTGGCCGGGCTGCTCGGCGCGCTCTCCGAGGTGGACGCCAACGTGCTGGCCGTCAACCACGTCCGGACGGATCCGCGGCTCGGGGTGAGCGAGGCGGAGGTGGAGTTGTGGCTGGAGACGAAGGGGCCGCAGCACTGCGACGAGGTGGTGGTGGCGCTCCGCGAGGCGGGCTACGGCGTGCTCTCCTGACCGAGGGTGGCGCGGCGGTCGCCGTCGCGGTACCAGCGGTGCTCCGCTCCGCGAAGTTACGGCGGTTGTTGCCTAATCGTGTGCGAAGCACGTGGGCGCGCGCGGTAAGGTCATGCGCCCCTGCCGCACTCACTCACGCCCTATCGCGATAGATCGCGATAGGCCTAGACTGGCGGCCACACACCAACAGAGCGACCCAGTCACCGAGTTCTCGTTTGGAGAAGAAACATGCCAGCCGCCATCTACGCCGAGGGTCTGGTCAAGACCTTCGGCGACGTCCGCGCGTTGGACGGCGTGGATATCGAAGTCCCCGAGGGGTCGGTGCTCGGCCTCCTCGGCCCCAACGGGGCGGGGAAGACGACCACCGTCCGGGTGCTCACCACGCTGCTCCAGCCGGACAGCGGGCGCGCCGAGGTGGCGGGCATCGACGTCCGCGCCCATCCGGAGCGGGTGCGCGGCGCGATCGGGCTCTCCGGCCAGTTCGCCGCCGTCGACGACTATCTGACCGGCCGGGAGAACCTCCAGATGGTCGGCCAGCTCTACCAGATGACCGCCAGGGACGCCCGGCGCCGGGCCGACGAGCTGCTGGAGCGGTTCAACCTCCAGGACGCGGCCGGCCGCACCGCCAAGACCTACTCGGGCGGCATGCGCCGCCGGCTCGACCTGGCCGCCGCGCTGGTGGTCAGCCCGCCGGTGATGTTCATGGACGAGCCCACCACGGGCCTCGACCCGCGCAACCGGCAGGCGCTGTGGTCGGTGATCGAGGAGCTGGTCGCCGGCGGCACCACGCTGCTGCTCACCACCCAGTACCTGGAGGAGGCCGACCACCTGGCCGACACCATCGCCGTGGTGGACCACGGCCGGGTCATCGCCCGGGGCACCTCCGACGAGCTGAAGCGCCAGACCGGCGGCGACGTGGTGGAGGTCGTCGTCCACGACCGCGACCGCATCCAGGAGGCGGAGCGGGTGCTGCGCCGGCTCGGCGACGGCGACACCACCCTGATGGAACACACCCGCAAGCTCAGCGTCCCGGCCGCCGGCGGCGCCAAGCTGCTCGCCGAGGTGATCCGCGAGCTGGACGCCGTGGGCGTGGAGATCGACGACATCGGGCTTCGCCGGCCGACGCTGGACGATGTCTTCATCTCGCTGACCGGCCATGGCGCCGACGAGTCCGACGGGCTCAAGTCCGACACGGGTAAGCGTGGTGCGGGCGCCGCCCCGGCCACGAAGGAGGGGGAGAAGTGAGCGTCACCGCTCAGCAGCCAGACCAGCGGCCGGCGCGCTCCAGCGGCCGGATCACGCTCGCGCAGAGCTTCCGCGACTCCAGCGTCGTCGCCAAGCGCAACCTGACGCGCATGTTCCGCGTCCCCGAGGTGATCATCTTCAGCCTCGTGCAGCCCGTCATGTTCGTCGTGCTGTTCTCCTACATCTTCGGCGGCTCCATCGCGCTCCCCGGCGCGGGCACCGACGCCAGCGCCTACCGCGAGTACCTGATGGCGGGCATCTTCGCCCAGACGGTCACCTTCGCGACGGCCGGCTCCAGCGTCGGCATCGCCGAGGACATGCAGAAGGGCATCATCGACCGCTTCCGCGCCCTGCCGATGGCGCGCGGCGCGGTGCTCACCGGCCGCACCTTCGCCGATCTGGTGCAGACGGCGCTGATCCTGCTGGTGCTGGCCATCGTCGCGCTCTTCGTCGGCTGGCGGATCCGCGAGGGCGTGCTGGACGCCGTCGCCGGCTTCGGCCTGCTGCTCCTGCTGGGCTACGCCTTCACCTGGATCGGCGCGCTGATCGGCCTCTCGGTCCGCACCCCGGAGGCCGCCACCTCCGGCGGGCTGGTCTGGCTCTTCCCGCTGGCCTTCATCTCGGTGGCCTTCGTTCCCTCGGAGAACATGCCGAGCCTGCTCCAGCCCATAGCCGAGTGGAACCCGTTCAGTGCCACGGTGCTCGCCGCCCGGGACCTGTTCGGCAACCTCCCGCCTGGCTACGAGGCGCCCGACGTCTGGCCGCTGCAGAACCCGGCGCTGGCCTCGCTGCTGTGGTCGCTGGCGATCATCGTCGTCTTCCGCACCCTGGCGGTCCGCAAGTACAAGCGCGCCTCCGCCTGACCCGGGAGACGCGCGCCGGTGTGCGCCCCCGTCCCCCCGGCCCGCCGTCCTCGACGGCCCCGGCCGGGGCGGACGGCCCGGCACCGGACGACATACCGGTAACGACTTGGTCGAAATCCGCGTGACACCCCCTCAGCCGGGGCAGGCCAATGCTCCGGGCAGCACGTGGCGTTGACCATGCCTGAGTGACGCCGCCCGGCCCAAGGGAGGGGGCGGCAGCCCCAGCGCACGACCGGCCGAGGAGCCGGGGACGGGGAGGGCACGCGGATGGCGGTGGAGACGACGACGCTCGGCGAGCGGCACCGGACGGAGGTCGAGCGGCTGCTGCGGCGGGCGGTCGAGGAGGAGGAGCGTCGCTCCGCTGGCCGGGTCTCGGCCGAGCAGCTCCTCCAGCGCGCCGACGCCTCCCTCGACGAGATCCTGCGCCCCGCGCGCGAGGAGTACGCGGCCTTCCGGGAGGCCGAGCAGGAAAGCGCCCCGATCCGGCTGGCCGACCGCTTCTCCCCCCGGGCCCTGGGCGGCCTCGCCGCCGCCGCCCTCTCCGCCGCCCTGGCCACGGTCCTGCTGGTCGGCGCCCTCAACGACTCGGCCCCGATCGCCTTCGGCGACGGCGCCCTGGTCGGCGGCGCCGCCGTCCTCGGCTTCGCCCTCCAGGCCGTCCTCGCCCACCTGTGGTCGGCCGAGCGGCGCGCCGGCGACCGAAACCAGCCGGGTGGTGTCGAGCAGCTGCGGCTGGCCTGGCTGACCGCCGTCGAGGTCCGGGGCATCCGCCCCTACCTGGAACAGCAGCGCGCCGTCGCCCCGCCGCGCCGCCGCGCCAGCGGCCCCGCCCGCGGCCGCACCACGGACCGCTCGGCCCGGGCCCGCGGCCGCGCCGCGCTGGCCAGGTCCTTCGACCGGCTGGCCGACCTGGAGCGCCCCTTCATCGGCCGGCGCAGCCAGCTCGGCCAGATCGTCCAGTGGGTCAACCGCGACCGGGCCAGCACCGAGGCCCGCCCCACCGTGGTGGTGCTGCACGGCGCCGCCGGCTCCGGCCGGACCACCCTCGCCGGCTGGGCCGCCCAGGAGACCCGCGAGCTGTTCCGCGGCGCCTGCCTGGTGGACCTCCGTGGCCAGAGCCAGGACCCGCTGTCCACCAGGGACGCCTACCTGCACCTGCTGAACCGCCTGGGCGCCCCCAGGGAGCAGCTGCTCTTCCGGGAGGGGCTGGGGCGCGCCGCCGAGCCGGGCCAGTTGAGCCGGCTCGCCGAGCGGTACCAACAGCACCTCACCGACCTGCCGGTGGTGATCGTGCTGGACGACGCCACCGACGCGGAGCAGATCCGTGCCCTGATCCCGGCCCGTTCGCAGTCCCTGGTGCTGGTCACCGCTGCCGAGCCGCTCCAGCTCAGCCCCTCGTTCCCGGCCTCCGTCCACCAGCTGCCGATCGAGCCGCTGGACGACGAGGCGGCCGAGGAGCTGCTGCGCGCCTCCGTCACCGACGGTGGCCGGATCGTGCCCGGGCCGCGTGACGAGGAGAGCTGGCGCCGGATCAACGAGCTGTGCGACGGCCGCCCCATCCTGCTGCGGCTGGTCGGCTCGGCGCTGGACGCGCACTCGCCCACCGCGCTCGCCGACGACCTGGCCGCCCGGCGCTCACCCGAAGGCGGTGGGTCCGACCCGGCCGAGCGGGCCCTCCGCCAGCGCTACGCCGCGCAGGAGGAGTCCGGCCGGCGGCTGCTGCGCCGGCTGGCGCTCGCCGGCCGCGCCAGCCTGGGCGCCCGCGCCGCCGCCGCGCTGCTCGACGTCGGCCAGCAGGAGGCCGCCGGCCAGCTGGAACGGCTGGCCCAGGCCGGCCTGTTGAGCCAGGTCAGGGGGAACCGCTACCGGCTGCACGAGCTGGTCCGCAGGTTCGCCAGGGCCCGGCTGTACGAGGAGGACGACGAGGGCCAGATCTCGGCCGCCCAGGAGCGGTTGATCCGCAGCTACGCTGAGCTGGCCGACACGGTGATCCGGCTGGTCGACGGCAAGACCTCGACCCGCGCCGACCTCCTCCCCGCGGCCGCCGGCGGCCACGGCTTCACCTCGCTGGACGCCGCCCTGCGCTGGCTCGACGAGGAGACCAGCTTCATCACCTCAACCCTCCGCTACGCCGACGAGCGGGTCGACCGGCAGGCCGTGCAGCACCTGCTGGGCGCGCTGTGCGACTACTGCCTGCTCCGCGGCGACCTCTACCGGCTGGGCGAGCTGAACGAGCTGGCCGAGGCGGTCGACCAGGGCCTGCTGACCCGCTCGGTGCGCTGGCGCACCGGCGTCGCCGCCCGCCAGCTCGGCGAGCTGGACAAGGCCCGTTCGACGTTGACCTCCGTGGTCTCCCTCTACCAGCAGGCCAGGCACGAGGCCGGCACCGCCCGCGCCCTGCGTGACCTGGGCATCACCCTGCAACACCAGGGCCAGCTGCGGGAGTCGGTGACCAAGCTCCGGCAGGCGCTGGACCTCCAGCGGGACGAGCGGCTGGCCGGCGACCGGGCCTGGACGCTGCACGCGCTGGCCGCCGCCGAGCGGGAGTGCGGCCGGGTGCTCGCCGCCCGCCGGCTGCTCGCCGAGGCACTGCCGCTGCACCAGGCCAGCGGCAGTGTGCACGGCGAGGCGTGGACCCGCTTCCAGCTCGGCCAGACCCTGCTCTGGCAGGGTCGGATCGCCGACGGCGAGCGCGAGCTGCGGCTCGCCCTCGACCTGTACGAACGCTCCCGGGACGTGCGCGGCGTGGCCTGGGCGACGAGCCAGCTGGGGCTGGCCCGGGTCTACGCGGGGGACGACACGGCCGCCGTCGAGCAGCTGCGCGCCGCGCTCGCCCGGCACCAGGAGACCGAGGACGCCCGGGGCGAGGCCTGGACCCTCTACTACCTGGGCCAGGCGCAGGAGGAGGCCGGCGACACCACCAGCGCGGTGCGCACCCTGGAGCGGGCCCGCACCATGTTCAGCCGGATGCGGGACGTCTACGGCCTGGCCTGCACCCGCCACCACTCGGCGCGGGTCACCCGGGACAGCCGGGCCGAGAGCACCGGCTCGCTGCGCAACAGCGGCTTCGCCCGCCAGCTGCTGACCGACGCGCGGCGGGACTTCCAACGGATCGGGGTGGGTCACGGCGAGGGCTGGTCGGCCCTGGAGCTGGCGGTGATCGAGGCGGGCAACGAACGCCTCGGGCAGGCGTTGGAGCTGGCCGACGAGGCGGTGGCCCTGTTCGCCGCCGGCTACGGCGACGACGCGCCGGACCGGCGCGGCCTCGACTGGGCCCAGTTCCTGCGCTGCACCCTGCTGCCGCTGGCCTCCCCCGGCGGTTCCGAGGTGGGGCAGGCGGTGGCCCAGCAGGAGTTGGCCGAGCTGCTGGGCGCCGAGCACCCGGCGCGCGACCCGGGGCTCACGGACGCCGCGCACGCCTACGCGCTGATGCTGGAGCGCGAGCACGGGCCGGAGGCGGGCTGGCCGGCGTGGCGCCTGGGGATGGTGCCCCGGCGCGCGGCCCGCGACGTGGTGGGCGTACAGCCCCCGCCGGCCGGGCCAGGGGGAGCCGGGCCGGGGCACGGCGAGGCGGAGAACGACGGGCCGGTGGGCGACCGGCCCTGACCGGCCGCGCGCCGGCCGGTCCCTACGCGGAGGCGGCGGGCTGGGCCGCCGAGGAGCCCGGCTCCTCGGCGCCCCGCCTGGCGTCGTCCGAGCCGGCGGCCGGGCCGCCCTCGAAGTCGATCCTGCCCAGGTGCCGGCTCATGGACTTGAGCAGCACCCAGACCCCCACGCCCAGGACGGCGAACACGATGAAGCCCAGCACCCCCGGCGTCACCGTGTACTCGGTCAGCTCCTTGGCAAGCGGAGTTACGTCAGTCATGACGTCAATTCTGGCGGATGCCGGCGAACAGGTCGGACTCGGGTAGGGAGGTGTCGACCAGGGAGCGGGCCAGCTCGAAGTCCTCGGTGGGCCAGACCTCCTGCTGGACGTCCATCGGCACCCGGAACCAGCCACCGTCCGGGTCGATCTGCGTCGCGTGCGCGATCAGCGCCTTGTCCCGCACCGGGAAGTACTCCGCGCACGGCACCCGGGTGGTCAGCTGCCGCTCCGGCATCGCCGACTCCGCCCAGCGCTCCAGCCACTCCGCGTAGGGCGACTCCAGGCCGCGGGCCAGCAGCGCCTCGTGCAGGGCCTCCGTGCGGGCCCGGTTGAAGCCCTGGTTGTAGTAGAGCTTCTGCGGCTGCCACGGCTCGCCGGCCGCCGGGTAGCGCTCCGGGTCACCGGCGGCGTCGAAGGCCACCATGGTGATCTTGTGCGTCATGATGTGGTCCGGGTGCGGGTACCCGCCGTTCTCGTCGTAGGTGGTGACCACCTGCGGACGGAACGAGCGGATCAGCCGGACCAGGGGCTCGGCGGCCTCGGCGACGTCCTGGACCGCGAAGCAGCCGTCGGGCAGCGGCGGCAGCGGGTCCCCCTCGGGGAGCCCCGAGTCCACGAAGCCCAGCCACTCCTGGCGCACCCCGAGGATCTCCCGGGCCTCCGCCATCTCCCTGGCCCTGACTTCGTGGATGTGCTCCTCGATGTAGGGATCACCCTGGAGCTTCGGGTTGAGGATGGACCCACGCTCGCCGCCCGTGCACGTGGCGACCAGCACCTCCACGCCCTCCGACACGTACTTGGCCATCATCGCGGCGCCCTTGCTGGACTCGTCGTCCGGATGGGCGTGCACCGCCATGAGTCGCAGCTGCTCTGTCAAGGCAAGGTCCTCGTCATATCGATCCTGGTCGTCCCGTTCGCTGAGACGCCGTTCTATAGTGACGGATGAAGCGCGCGCCGGTATTCCCCGGCCGCCGTCGCCTGTCCGGCGGCGGCGAGGCGCCGCCGCCCGATCAGCGTCGAGAGGAGGGGTCGTGTCCCAGCCGAGCAGCACCACGGTGCCGCCGGGCCGCTACGGCCGCACCCCCTCCGACGAGGCCAGCACCGACCGCCGCCTGCGGCTCGTCGGCCTGGTCCTGGGCGCCGCCCTGGTCGCCTTCGTGGCCTGGGCCGGTTTCTCGTACATCAACGAGACCAAGGTCTCCGGAGAGTTGACCGGCTTCACGGTGAACTCGGACGAGGAGATCGACGTCCGGCTCGCCATCCGCAAACCAGCGGACGTCGAGGGGGTCTGCACCGTGCGGGCGCAGGCGGAGGACGGCCTGGAGGTTGGCCGCGCCGAGTTCCGCTTCCCCCAGCAGGACGACAGCCTCCACCGCTCGGTCACGGTACGCACCATGGACCGGGCGACGTCCGCCGAGCTGATGGGTTGCTCGGCGGCCGGCCAGGAAGAGTAGGCCGGCGACCGGGCCGACGCGACGGCGACCGGACGACAGGGCCCTCACCAGCCGAGACGCGGTGGGCCCGGGTTTGTACCGGGGTGTGCAGGGTAATCCTTCCGCACATCGACCGTTTCGTTGTTAGAGTCGATATTTCGATCGATGATCCGCCCGCCCAGGAGCGCAGTTGTCCGGGACGGGCTTCGTTTTTATCCCCTGTTGCTACCCGAGGAGCACCTGTGACGCAGACCAGCGACACTGTCACCTGGCTGAGCCAGGAGGCCTATGACCAGCTCAAGGCGGAGCTGGATCAACTGTCGGGTCCTGCCCGCGTCGAGATCGCGAAGAAGATCGAGGCAGCCCGCGAGGAGGGCGACCTCAAGGAGAACGCCGGCTACCACGCCGCCAAGGAGGAGCAGGGCAAGATGGAGGCGCGGGTGCGCCAGCTGACCCAGCTCCTGGAGAGCGCGCGGGTCGGCGAGGCCCCCGCCGACACCGGGGTGGTGGCCCCCGGGATGGTGGTGACGATCGCCTTCGACGGCGACGAGGACGACACGATGACCTTCCTGCTGGCGTCCCGCGAGTTCGCCACCTCGGACATCGAGACGTACTCCCCGCAGTCGCCGCTGGGCGCCGGGGTGCTGGGCAAGAAGGTCGGCCAGGACGCCTCGTACGAGCTGCCCAACGGCAACATCGCCAAGGTCAAGGTGCTGGCGGCGAAGCCCTACCGCGCCTGACCCGCTCGCGGCCGGGGCGCGAGCCCCGGCGCGGACCGCCGGTGGGACGCCGGCAGATCTCGATCGAACCGGGGGCGGGCGCGGCTGGCGCCGGGCCCGCCGCCAGCTGACACACCGGTGCGGTAGCCCACCCGCAGCAGGGGGCTACCGCACGACGCCGGCTCCCGACCGGGTCCCGTGAGGGTTGCTCGTCGGGCCGCCGCGACAACGGCCCGTGGCTCAGTCGACGTTGACGGGGGTCAGCGCGAACCCGTCGTTGGGCTGGCCAGCGAGGAGGGCCGCCAACCCGCCGCTGAGCGCGTAGGTCGTCCCCTCGGGCCCGGCGGTCACGTCGCTGGTGACCGGGTCCTCGACGGTGTCGGTGACGTTGACCGTGGCCGTCGTCCAGTCCTCGTCGGGCACCACCCGCTGGATGCTGGCGGGCTCGCCGGACAGCAGGCCGCTGCTGACCGCCACCATCGAGCCGTCCGACAACAGCCGCGTGCCGGCCGTGGGGACGGACAGCGGTGCGGAGAGCTCCACCGCCCGCGCCTCCTCCGGGGCCTCGACGGGCACCCGGACCAGGGAGCCGTCGGCCATGGTGATGACCAGCTGGTCGCCCTCGACCCACTCGACCGCCGACATCCCCACGTCGTTCAGGAAGTCGGGGATGTCCAGCGCGCCCTGGAGCAGGTCGTCGCGCAGGAAGACCTCGGCGCTGCCGTCCGGCTCGATCCGGAACACCGTCGGGGTCAGCTGGTCGACGGCGTAGGCGGTGCCGTCGGGCGCCACGGTCACGTCGGCGATCAGGTGCTGCCTGCCGTCGAGGGCGACGCCGGTCAGGTCGACGCACCAGTGCTGCTCCCCGGTCTCCAGGTCGTAGGAGCCGACCCCGGCGATGCCGAACGGCGACTCGGTGTCGGAGCGGTCGGCGGTGCCGTAGTCCACGTTGCTGACCAGCAGCCGGTCCCGCTCGCCGTCGACGAGGATCGACTGTGCCGAGACGAGCAGCGGGTCGTCGATGTGGGTGCGCACCTGGCCGTCCGGGCCGAAGGCGAAGACCTTGCCCTGCGCGAGCGAGCCGGCGAAGAACGTGTTCGTCTCCGCGTCGTAGTCCAGCGAGTGCGGGAACACGTTCGGCCCGTCGACGGCGATCGCCTCGGGCGTCTGCGGCCCGCTCTCCTCGGCCTGCTCGCCCCGCTCGCCGGCCTCGGCCCGGGGCGACGCGGAGGCCGGGTCGTCGGAGGAGTTGTTCGCGGCCAGCGCCGTGCCGGTGGCCGCGGCGGCGACCAGCACCGCGCTCGCGATGGCCAGCCGCAGCTTCGTCTTCTTCTGCATCGTCATCGTTCCTGCTCCAGGTGAGGTGTGGGAAGGGGTGAGGGTGGGTGCCGCGGTGTGCCGACCCGCGGTCACCCGGCGATGTCGCGCCCCAGCAGGGCGGCCAGCCGGTCGAGCGCGGGGGCGTCCTCCGGGGCGGGACGGGACGGCGCGAACGGGGCGCCCGGGCCGGGCGGCACCTGAGCGACCAGGCCACGGGCGAACTCGATCCCCCACGCGACCGTGGCCTCGTCGAACAGCGCCTTCTGGCCGATGGCCCGGGCCAGGTCCCAGCCGTGCACCAGGTGCTCAAGGGACTGCAGCCGCAGCGCCAGGGCGCCGGGCACCGGGCCGATCGGTGCCTCGACGGTGCGCTCCAGCGCCCCCGGCGCCTCGAACGCCGCCAGCAGGGCCGCGGCCGATGTCCGGAAGGCGGCCTTGAGCTCCTCCGGAGCGGGGTCGGCGTCGAGCGCCGGCGGGGGCAGCTCGGCCCCCATCACCGCGGCGAAGGTGCGCTGGCCCGCCACCAGATGGCCGACCAACTGGCCGACATGCCACTCGGGGCAGGGCGTCGGCGCGCTCCACTGGTCCGCCTCCACGGCCTCGACCAGGGCGGCGAAGGTGTCGACGACCTCGGCGAAGGCCGTGACGGGGGTGGTGGACATGGAAAACCTCCGGAAGAAGTGGAAAGCGGGATGCTCGGGCCGGCCCGGCACGGGCAGGCACCCGGCGGGTGCCGCCGGCGGGCGGTGAGCGGTCGGAAGAAGGCAGGGGGCGGCAGCGGCAGCGGGTGGCCGGGCGTGACCAGGACTCGCTGGCCGGTGGCCCGCGCCGGCGGCCGGCCGGGGGGTTCGGGTGTGTGGGGGAGTGCCGGGGGGCGTGGGTGCGCCGGCCGGCTCAGGAACGTGGTGAGACGGCGCCGTCCCGGTGGTCGGCGGTGTGCTCCCTGGCGGGGCGCAGACTGTGGTTGAGCAACCGCAGCGCCGCCTCGGCGGCGGAGCCGGCGGCCGCCGTCGTCACCACCAGCCGGACTCCCCGCCCCCGGGGCACCGGCAGCGAGTGTTGCAGCACGTCCAGCTCGCCGACCGTGGGATGGCGCATCCGGTACTCGTTCATGCCCCACTCACGCACCTTGTGCTCGGCCCACAGCGTGGCGAACTCCGGGCTGCGCATGGTCAGCTCGCCGATCAGGGCGGCCAGCCGCGGGTCGCCCGGGTACTCGCCGACCGCCTGCCGCAGCTTGCCCACCACGTCCCTGGCCTTCCGCGGCCAGTCCACGTACAGGTCCCGGGTGTGCGCGTCCAGGAACAGCAGCCGGGCCGTGTTGGGCCGGGTGGCCGCCCGGCTCGGGCTGTCCAGGGGCAGGTGTCCGGCGAACAACGCGTGCCCGGGGCGGTTCCACATCAGCACGTCCGAGCGCCTGCCGACGACGACCACCGGCGCGTCGCCGAAGGCGTCCACCAGCTGACGCACCGCCTCGGTGACCCGCTCGCTGGGGAGCCGAAGCCGGCTCTGCCGGGCGTCACCGGACAGGGTGTGCAGGTGGTGCCGCTCCGCGTCGTCCAGCCGCAGCGCCGTGGCCAGCGCGTCGAGCACCTGCGGCGAGGCGTTGAGCGACAGGCCCTGCTCCAGCCGGGTGTAGTAGGCCACGCTGACCCCGGCCAGCTGGGCCAGCTCCTCCCGCCGCAGTCCGGGCACCCGTCGCCGGTCCCCGTAGTCCGGCAACCCCACGTCGGCCGGCTTCAACTGCGCCCGACGCGTGGACAGGAACTCACCGAGGAGGGACTTGCCGTGCGTTGTGTCGTGCATGCGACCGAGTATGTCGAGCCACCCCCCAACTAGCCTGCCCCTGCGAGTAGTAGCCACGGACCCCACGCGACGACGTGCTCCGCACCGGCGTAGGCGGGGCCGCCGGAATGGCTGACCGCGGTTGCCGCGCGGGTCCGCTGTCGCCCTCCGGTATAGCGATCGCTATACTTGCCTGGTGGATGGCGAGTGGGAGATCTTCCTCGTTGACGAGGTCCGTGCGTGGATCGACGGCCTGGACGGGGCGGCGTTCGCCCGGGTGGTGCAGGCCCTGGATGCCTTGGCTGACGGAGGCCCCGGGCTGGGGCGTCCGCTGGTCGACACCGTGCACGACTCGTCGATAGCGAACCTGAAGGAGCTGCGGCCGGGAACGGTGCGCATCCTCTTCGCCTTCGACCCGTGGCGCAGCAGCATCCTGTTGATCGCCGGAGACAAGTCGGGCCGTTGGAACGAGTGGTATCGGGAGGCGATCCCGCTGGCCGAGCAACGCTACGAGGCGTATCTGAAGGAACGAGCCCGGGAAGAGGGTGAACGGTCGTGAGTGGTTACACCCGTTGGCAGGACATCCGTGCCGAGTACGTCGCTCGTGCCGGTGGGGAGGAAGCGGTACGCGAAGGCAAGGAGGGGCTCCTCGCCGAGCTGACCGGCCGCCGCCTGGCGGAGTTGCGGCGGGCCCGTGGCCTGACGCAGCAGGACGTGGCTGACCGGATGGGCGTCACCAAGGGCCGGGTCTCGCAGATCGAACGCGGGCAGGTCTCCGGACAGGACGTCCTCGCGCGGTTCGCCACCGCGCTCGGCGGCCGCCTGCACCAGGCCATCTACTTCGACGACGGCGACATCGCCGCCATCGCCTGAGCGGGCGGTACCCCGGCCCGGAGCGCCGGTTCGGGCCGCTCGTGGGGCCTGGCCCTGGCGCGGGAGGTGGCTTCCGTCGGGAGAGGGAAGCCCGTCGCGTGCGACCATGCCCCCATGAACCGCCTGGCCAACGCTCAGTCGCCCTACCTGCTCCAGCACGCCGACAACCCGGTCGACTGGTGGCCGTGGGGACGGGAGGCGTTCGAGGAGGCGAAGCGGCGCGATGTACCCGTCTTGCTGTCGGTCGGGTACGCCAGCTGCCACTGGTGTCATGTGATGGCCAGGGAGAGCTTCGAGGACGCGGCGCTCGCCGGATACCTGAACGAGCACTTCGTCGCGGTGAAGGTGGACCGCGAGGAGCGTCCCGACGTGGACGCCGTGTACATGGAGGCGGTGCAGGCGGCGACCGGGCAGGGTGGCTGGCCGATGACGGTGTTCATGACGGCCGACGGCGAGCCGTTCCACTTCGGCACCTACTACCCGCCACGCCCGCTGCACGGGCTGCCGTCGTTCCGGGATCTGCTGGAGGGGGTCACCGCCGCCTGGCGGGATCGGCGGGGCGAGGTCGGCGAGGTGGCGGCCCGGATCGCCGGGGAGCTGGCCGGCCGGCGGGTCAGCTATGAGGCGCCCGCGCCGCCGGGAGCGGACGAGCTGGCGCTGGCGGTCGGTGCCCTGGCCGGTGAGTTCGACGAGCGGCACGGCGGCTTCGGCGGGGCGCCGAAGTTCCCGCCGGCCATGGTGCTGGAGTTCCTGCTGCGGCACCACGCCCGCACCGGGTCCGCCGAGGCGCTGCGGCTGGTGGAGCGGACCTGCGCGGCGATGGCGCGCGGCGGGATCTACGACCAGCTCGCCGGCGGCTTCGCCCGCTACGCGGTGGACGCCGCGTGGGTGGTGCCGCACTTCGAGAAGATGCTCTATGACAACGCCCTGCTGGCCCGCGTCCACACCCACCTGTGGCGGGTCACCGGCTCGGCGATGGCGCGTCGGGTCGCGCTGGCGACGGCCGACTTCATGGTGCGGGAGCTGACCACGCCGGAGGGTGGGTTCGCGTCCGCCCTGGACGCGGACAGTGAGACGCCGGACGGCGGGCACGCCGAGGGCGCGGCGTACGTGTGGACGCCGGAGCAGCTGGTGGAGGTGCTCGGCGAGGAAGCCGGCGCGCTGGCGGCCGAGCGCTACGGGGTGACCGAGGCCGGCACCTTCGAGGGCGGTACCTCGGTGCTGCGGCTGCCCGGCGAGGCGCCGCCGGACGAGGTGCGGGCGAGGCTGCTCGCGGCCCGGCTGGACCGCCCGGCGCCGGCCCGGGACGACAAGGTGATCGCCGCCTGGAACGGGCTGGCCATCGCCGCGCTCGCCGAGACCGGCGGGGTGCTGGACCGCCCCGACCTGGTGACGGCGGCCGAGACAGCCGCCCGGCTGCTGCTGCGGGTGCACCGGGACGCGGCGACCGGTCGGCTGGTGCGCACCTCGCGGGACGGCGTCGCCGGCCCGAGTGCCGGGGTGTTGGAGGACTACGCCGACCTGGCCGAGGGGCTGCTGGCGCTGTACGCGGTGACCGGCGAGGTCGGCTGGCTGACCGAGGCCGGGGCGCTGCTCGACGTGGTGCTGACCCGCTTCACCGGCGAGGACGGCGCGTTCTGGGACACGGCCGACGACGCCGAGGCGCTGATCAGACGGCCGCAGGACCCCACCGACGGGGCGACTCCCGCGGGTTGGACGGCGGCCACCGGGGCGCTCCTCGGCTACGCCGCCTACACCGGCAGCGACCGCCACCGGGCGGCGGCGGAGCGCGGCCTGGGCATCGTCAGCGCGCTCGCCGCCAGGGCACCCCGGTTTGTCGGCTGGGGCCTCGCGGTGGCCGAGGCGGCCGTTGACGGGCCCAGGGAGGTCGCGGTGGTCGGCCCGGCGGACGACCCGGCCACGGCGGAGCTGCACCGGGTGGCGCTGCTGGCCCCGGCGCCCGGCGCGGTGGTCGCCAGGGGCGAGCCGGGCGCGGCGGACGCCCCGCCGCTGCTGGCCGACCGGCCGCTGCGGGACGGCCGGCCGGTGGCCTACGTCTGTCGGGGCTTCGTCTGCCACGAGCCGACCACCGACCCGGCGGCGCTGGCCGCCCAGCTGGCCGGGGAGTGGCCGGCTGCCCGGTGATCGGGGCGGCCCCGCGGATCAGTCGCTGAGCTGCCGGGTGAGGGTGTCGAGGGCGCGGTCGACGAGTTCGCCGACGTCGGTGTCCCGCTCGGCGGTGGCCCAGTACTGCAGCGCCTCGCGGAAGCCGCCGAGGACCGCCCCGACCAGCACCCGGGTCTCCAGGGAGTCCACCGGCCGGCCGGTGCGCTCGGCCAGCGCCTCGGCCAGCGCCCGGTCCGACCTGGCCATGACCTCGGGCAGTCGGGCGCGCACCGAGGGCACCTCGGCGACCAGCAGCATCCGCTGCCTGGCCCGCTCCAGCGCCCCCGGCTGGGTGCGGGCCTGGGCCAGGCTGTCCCGGATCGCGTGCCGCAGCGCCGTCAGCGGCGGCTCCTCGGCGGGGCGGGCGCAGAGCACCTCGGTGAGCGACGGTCCGTGCGGCGCCTCGTCCTCGCTGAAGACCAGGTCCTCCTTGGTGGGGAAGTACCGGAAGAAGGTGCTGGTGGAGACGTCGGCCGCGGCGGCGATCTGGTCCACCGTGGTCGCCTCGAAGCCCTGCTCGGCGAAGAGCGGATAGGCGGCGTCCAGGATCGCGCGCCGGGTGCGGAGCTTCTTGCGCTCCCGCAGGCCGGGCGGCACCAGGGACGGGCAGCTCATGGCAGTCACCTTCCGGTACCGGGGTCGGGGCTGGTGGCGCCGCGCAGCGCGGCCGGGGTTGGATTGCTCCTGGTCAGCAGCCAGCCCGCCAACAGGCCGGAGAGCAGGGCCAGATAGCCGCAGACGAAGAGCGCCACGCTGGTGGCGTGGGTGAAGGCGGCGTCGGCGGCCTCGGCCAGCTCGGGGCGGCCGAGGCGCTCGGCCCACTGGTGGGCGGCGATGACCGACCGCCCGGCGCCTTCGGCGGCGGGGGCCGGCAGGCCGCTGGGGTCGAACTCGGCGCGGTAGGTGTGGGCGAGGAGGCTGCCGAGCAGGGCGACGCCGAGTGCCGAGCCCACCAGGCGCAGCGTGCTCAGCAGTCCGGAGCCGAGGCCGAACCGGTGCGGCGGCAGCGCGTCCATCGCGGCGTTCACCGCCGGGGTGATGGCGAGGCCGAGCCCGAGCCCGGTGATGGCCAGCCAGACGGCGAGCTGGCCGTCGCTGACGCCGGCCAGGATCGAGCTGCCCAGGAAGCCGGCGAAGGAGAGCAGCACCAGGCCGCTGGCGACCACGGACCCGGTGCCGAACTGCCGCACCAGCGGGCCACAGCCGCGGACCGTGAGCAGCAGCCCGGCCAGCAGCGGCAGCAGCCGCAGGCCGGTGGCGAAGGCGTCGTGGCCGCGCACGGCCTGGAAGTACTGCGGGAGGAAGAAGAGCAGGCCGGCGAGGATGAGGCTGGCCAGCGAGCCGAAGAAGGCCGGCCAGCCGAAGGCCGGGTCGCGCAGCAGCGCCAGGTCGACCATGGGGCGGCGGCGCCGGCTCTCCCGGAGCAGCGCCCAGGTCAGCAGCGGCAGCGGGGCGCCGACCGCGAGCAGCACCAGGGGCTTGTCCCAGCCGCGTTCGGCGCCCTCGATGACGGCGAAGACCAGCGAGCCGATGCCGCCGGCCAGCAGCAGGGTGGTCAGCGGGTTGACCCGGGGCGCGGCCGGGTCGCTGGACTCGGGCAGCAGCAGCCGGCCGGCCACCGCGGCCAGCCCCAGCAGCGGCAGGTGCACCAGGAAGATGACCCCCCACGGGAACACGTCCAGCAGCCAGCCGCCGACCAGGGGCCCCAGCGGCATGCCGGCGGCGAACGCGGTGCTGACCACGGCGAGCGCCTTGGCGCGTTCGGCCGGCGGGAAGATGGTCGGGACCAGGGCGAGGGCGAGCGGCGTGACGAGCGCGGCGCCGAGACCCATCAGCGCGCGGGCAGTGATCAGCTGGGCGGTGCCGCCGGCCAGCGCGCCCACGGCGGAGCCGAGCAGGATGATGCCCAGCCCGATCAGCAGGGTGCGGCGGCGGCCGAAGCGGTCGCCCAGCAGGCCGGCGGGCAGCACCGCGGCGGCGTGCACCACCAGGTAGGCGTTGACCACCCACTGCTGCTCGTCGGTGCCGATCCGCAGCTCGCCTGAGAGGGTGGGGAGGGCGACGTTGAGGATCGTGAGGTCGAAGCCCAGGGTCAGCATCAGCAGCCCGAGCAGGGCCAGCGCCCACCTGCGGTGGGGGGCCTGCGGGCCGGGCGTGGGCATCCCGTGCATCGTCCTTCGTGGGGTACGCCGGGGGCGTGGTGGTGGGGCGAAGGCCGGAGCCTTCGTGGGGTTATTGCCAAATGATAGTGACTCCCAGAACTGGCGGTCACGTCAAGCGGGTTTTGCCTCCCGTTGACCATGCTCATCTGAGCTGCTCTAGACACAGAAGAGAAGTGGGTTCAGTATCAGATGAGCGGGCGGTCCCTTCGGATGAGCGCCCGACCAGGGCTCGGCGTCGGTGCGACGTCGCCGTGCCCGCGTGCGGTTCGCCGCGCGGACAACCCTCGAAACCCTCAACCCTCAGGAGCGAACGCGATGCTGACCTCAGCTCCCGTCGCCACCCAGGCCCCCACCCCGCACCGTGCACTGCGGGCGTGGGTGGCCGAGATCGCCGAGCTGACCCAACCCGACCAGGTCGTGTGGTGTGACGGCTCCCAGGAGGAGTACGACCGCCTGTGCGCCGAGCTGGTCGCCCGCGGCACCTTCCAGCGGCTGGACCCGGCCCGCCGGCCGAACTCGTACTACGCCGCCTCCGACCCCAGCGACGTCGCGCGGGTGGAGGACCGGACCTTCATCTGCGCCGAGCGCGAAGAGGACGCCGGCCCCACCAACCACTGGCTGGCGCCCGCCGAGATGCGCGAGATCCTCGCCGGTGAGCGGGGGCTCTTCCGGGGCGCGATGCGCGGCCGGACGATGTACGTGGTGCCGTTCTGCATGGGCCCGCTGGGCTCCCCGCTGTCCGCGCTGGGCGTGGAGATCACCGACTCCGCCTACGTGGTCACCGCGATGCGCACCATGACCCGGATGGGCAGCGCGGTGCTGGAGGAGCTGGGCGCGGACGGGGACTTCGTGCGCGCCGTGCACTCCGTGGGCGCCCCGCTGGCCGACGGCCGGGCGGACGTGCCGTGGCCGTGCAACGAGACCAAGTACATCTCGCACTTCCCGGAGAGCCGCGAGATCTGGTCCTTCGGCTCCGGCTACGGCGGCAACGCGCTGCTCGGCAAGAAGTGCTACGCGCTGCGGATCGCCTCGGTGATGGCCCGAGACGAGGGCTGGCTCGCCGAGCACATGCTGATCCTCAAGCTGACCCCGCCGGACGGCGGCGAGCCGCGCTACGTGGCCGCCGCCTTCCCCTCCGCCTGCGGCAAGACCAACCTCGCCATGCTGCGGCCCTCGCTGCCCGGCTGGCGGGTGGAGACGGTCGGCGACGACATCGCCTGGATGCGGTTCGACGAGGACGGCCAGCTGCGCGCCATCAACCCCGAGGCCGGCTTCTTCGGGGTGGCCCCGGGCACCGGCGAGGACACCAACGCCAACGCGATGCGCACCCTGTGGGGCAACGCGGTCTTCACCAACGTCGCGCTCACCGAGGACGGCGACGTCTGGTGGGAGGGCATGACCGCCGAGCCCCCCGCCCGGCTCACCGACTGGCGCGGCCAGCCGTGGACCCCGGCCGACGGCCGGCCGGCCGCCCACCCCAACGCGCGGTTCACCGTGCCGGCGGCCCAGTGCCCGACCATCGCCCCCGAGTGGGCCGACCCGGCGGGGGTGCCGATCTCGGCGATCCTCTTCGGCGGCCGCAGGGCCAGCACGGTGCCGCTGGTCACGGAGTCGCTCTCCTGGCGGCACGGGGTCTTCCTCGGCGCCAACGTGGCCTCCGAGAAGACCGCCGCGGCCGAGGGCACGGTCGGCGAGCTGCGCCGGGACCCGTTCGCCATGCTGCCGTTCTGCGGCTACCACATGGGGGACTACTTCGCCCACTGGCTGGCCATGGGCGAGCGCGGCGGCGACCCGGCCAGGCTGCCGCGGATCTTCTACGTCAACTGGTTCAGGAAGGACGCCGACGGCGCCTTCGTCTGGCCCGGCTTCGGCGAGAACATCCGGGTGCTCAAGTGGGTCGTGGACCGGCTGGACGGGACGGCCGAGGGCGTGGCCACCCCGATCGGCCGGCTGCCCGCCCCCGGCGAGCTGGACATCGAGGGGCTGGACCTCACGCCGGAGCAGCGCGAGCTGCTCTTCGAGGTGGACGTGCCCGCCTGGCGCACCGAGGCCGAGCTGATCCCGGAACACCTGGCGACCTACGGCGACCACACCCCGGAGGGGCTGTGGGAGGAGCACCGCCAGCTGGTGCGCCGGCTCGCCGACGCCGAGCGGGCGACCGGGACCGGGACCGCCGGCTGAGCGGCCGGTCGTGACCGGGGGGCGGCGCCCGATCGGCGCCGCCCCTCCGGCGTCTCGGGGCGCGATCTCCGGGGGAGTGCGCCCGCGGAAGCCGGGGTCGGTCAGCGCTGCGCCCGCCCGGTCAGAACTGCGCGTACCCGTCGAGGAAGCGGCCGATCCGGCTGATCGCGTCGGCCAGCTCGTCCGCCGCCGGCAGGGTGACGATCCGGAAGTGGTCCGGCTCCGGCCAGTTGAAGCCCGTCCCGTGCACGGTCATGATCTTCTCGGTGCGGAGCAGGTCGAGGACCATCTGCCGGTCGTCCTTGACCTTGTAGACCTTGGGGTCCAGTCGGGGGAAGGCGTACAGCGCGCCTCTGGGCTTGACGCAGGTCACCCCGGGGATGTCGGTGAGCATCCGGTGCGCGATGTCCCGCTGCTCCTTGATCCGGCCGCCCGGCAGCACCAGCTGCTCGATCGACTGCCGGCCGAAGAGCGCGGCCGCCACCGCGTGCTGCGCCGGCATGTTGGCGCACAGCCGCATGTTGGCCAGGATGGTCAGGCCCTCGATGTAGCTGGTCGCGTGCTCCTTGGGGCCGCAGACGGCCAGCCAGCCGCACCGGAAGCCGGCCACCCGGTAGTTCTTCGATAGCCCGTTGAAGGTGAGCGTCATCAGGTCGGGCGCGACCACGGCGGTGGAGGTGTGGGTGGCGCCGTCGTAGAGGATGCGGTCGTAGATCTCGTCCGAGCAGAGCACCAGCCGGTGGCGCCTGGCCACGTCGGTGAGCTGGCGCAGCATCTCCTCGTCGTACACCGCGCCGGTGGGGTTGTTCGGGTTGATCACCACCAGCGCCCGGGTGCGGTCGGTGATCTTCCGCTCGATGTCGGCGATGTCCGGCATCCAGTCGGACTGCTCGTCGCAGCGGTAGTGCACGGCGGTCCCGCCGGCGAGCGCGACCGAGGCCGTCCACAGCGGGTAGTCGGGGGCCGGGACGAGCACCTCGTCACCGTCGTCCAGCAGCGCCTGCATCGACATCTGGATCAGCTCGGAGACGCCGTTGCCGAGGTAGATGTCCTCGACCGAGAGCTCCACGCCCTTGGTCTGGTAGTGCTGGGTGATCGCCCGGCGGGCGGAGAGCAGGCCCTTGGCGTCTCCGTAGCCGTGCGCCTCGGACATGTTGCGGAGCACGTCCTCCAGGATCTCGGGAGGACAGTCGAAGCCGAAGGCCGCCGGGTTTCCCGTGTTGAGCTTGAGGATGCGGTGACCTGCCGCCTCCAGCCGCTGTGCCTCCTCAAGAACCGGGCCCCGGATCTCGTAGCAGACATTGGCGAGCTTGGCCGACTGGATCACCTGCGTCATGCTCGTTACCTTACGGCCGTGTAACGCCGGACGCCGTGTGTTTTCGCCCACCCGGGCGGGGGCGCCGGCCGGGTGGCGCGGGCGGTGGGCGGCTCAGTCGCGGGGTTCGCGGACGCCGTTCTCCAGGGTCCTGATGACCCGGTCCAGGGCGATGTACCGGGGCACGCCGTCCTCGTCCATCGACTCCCAGCCGGCCGAGATCAGGTACCACAGGGTGCGGATGAACCAGTCCAGCTCCAGCTCGCAGTCGAAGTAGCACTCCTGCTGGCCGCGCTGGAAGAGCCGGGCGATCGGGATGTGCGCCTGCTCCCAGGCCGCGTCGTCCCAGTCGGCCGAGTTGACCTCGCTGAAGAGGAAGTTGATCCGGGGGCCCAGCTCGAACATGGCCCGCACCAGCCGGCGGAAGGCCTCGTTGACCGGGCCGTCGTCGAGCCTGGCCTCGGTCAGCAGCCGCTGCGCGGCCTCGGCGCAGTCCACCTGGAGGGCCCGGACCAGCGCGGACCGGTCGGGGAAGTAGCGGTGCAACGTGCTGCGGCCGACCTCGGCGGCCCGGGCGATCTCCCCCATGGCGGCTGCCGTGTCGCGCGCGAACACCTCGATCGCCGCGTCGAGGATCGCCCGGCGGGTGCGGGCGAGGGTTCCCGCGGAAGAGGAGACCGTCGCTGCCATGGCGTCCATAGTAAGCGCGCTCCCGGGCCGGGACGAGGTGGCCGGAGAAGGGGCGGCGAGTTTCCTGTTGGCCGCTGTCGTCTATCCGTGAGACACTCTGTCCCATGGTGAACTCATCTGCGCCACCGGGGGTGCCGGCTGTCCCGCCCCCCGGGGCCTCAGCTCCGGGTCCCTCGTCGGCGCCCCCCTCGCTGATGTCGTCGGCGTCCTCGTCGGTGTCCCCGCTCGTCGGGCGTCGGATCGCGCTGCGCCAGCCACACCACCGGGTGGAGCGGCGCGCGATCGCGCTGTGGGCGGCGCGGGCGCTCGCCCTGGTGCTGCCGCTGGTCGGTGGCCTGGCGCTGGTCCACTGGTCCTGGTCGGCGGCCCGACCGTGGACGGGGCCGCTGCTGGTCGCCGCCGCGGTGCTGCTCCCGCTCTACGTCCTGGTGATGCCCAACTGGCGCTACCGCGTGCACCGTTGGGAGAGCACCGAGGAGGCGGTCTTCGCGGCGGAGGGATGGATCGTCCGGCAGTGGCGGATCGCCCCGATCTCCCGGATACAGACGGTGGACACGGTGCGGGGCCCGGTGGAACAGCTGCTCGGGCTTGCCACGCTGGTGGTCACCACGGCCTCCTCCAGCGGCGCCATCACCATCCGCGGGCTGGCCCCGGCGACCGCCGAGGCCGCGGCCGAGCGGCTCACCGAGATCACCCGCCGCACTCCGGGCGACGCCACATGACCGCCGCCGGGCCGGCCGCCGCGCCGGCGGTCGAGCCGTCGCCGCGGGCCGCGCCGGCTGTCGAGCCGCCCTGGCGTCGGCTCGACCCGAAGCTGATCTGGGCGGATGGGCTGCGCGCGGTGCTGTCGATGCTGCCCGGCGTCCTCACCATGGTCTTCCTCGACGCCGGTGGCACGATGGTGACCTGGCCGCTGCTGGTGCTGGCGGGCTGGGGCCTGTGGGGCGCGCTGGTCGACCTGGTGCGCTGGCTGACCACCCGGTACCGGCTCACCGAGACCCACCTGGAGTGCCGTGCCGGGCTGCTGGTGCGCAGCTCCCGGTCGGTCGCCCGGGAGCGGATACGCACGGTGGACGTCGACGCCCGGCTGATCCACCGGGTGGCCGGGGTGCGCCGGGTCACCATCGGCGCCGGTCAGACCAGTACGGCGATGGAGGCGGCGCTCGTCCTGGACGCGCTGTCCCGGGACGCGGCCGAGCGGCTCCGCCGGGAGCTGACCGGCGCGCCGGAGGAGGAGCCGACGGCGGAGGCCCGGGAGCCGGCGCTGGCCGAGTTCGACCGGCGGTGGGTCGTATACAACCTGTTCGGTATCTGGGCGCTGGTCTGTGCCGGCGGCCTGCTCTTCGGGGCGCAGGTCACCCTGGGCGCCTTCGGGGTCGACCTGGTCGGCTGGTTCCGTTCCGCGGTGGACGCGTGGCAGCTGGGCGCCGTGGGCGCATTCGGCTTCGGCTTCGCGCTGGTGGTGGTGGTCGGCGCGGTCGGTATGGGCACCCAGTTCTTCACCAGCCAGGCCTTCTTCCGGCTGACCCGCGAGCCGGGAGAGCACGGCGGCAGCGTGCTCCGCACCCGGCGCGGCCTGTTCAGGACCCGGGAGGCCGTGCGGGACGAGGCCAGGACCCGCGGGGCGACCATCTCCGAGCCGCTGCTGTGGCGCTGGCTCGGCACCACGGACACCAGCCTCATCACCACGGGCGTCTTCTGGTGGAGCGAGGGAGTGACGCTGCTGCCGCGCGGGCCGCGCCGGGCCGCCCTCCGGGTGGCCGCCGCCGTCCTCGGCGACGACCCGCTGACCGCGCCGCTGACGCGGCACCCGGCGGCGGCCCTGCGCCGGCGGCTGGTGTGGGCGCTGTGGGTGGCGGCCGCCGCCGCCCTGGCGGTGGCGCCGCTGGGGCGGCCGGCCTGGGCGGTGGCCCTCGGGGTGGTCGGGCCGTTGGCGCTCGGCCTGGCCTTCGCCGGGTACCGCTCCCTGGGCCACGCGGTGACGGACGACTACCTGGTGCTGCGGGCCGGGGCGATGACCCGGAGCACCTCGGCACTGCGGCGCACCGCCGTCAGCGGTGTGTGCATCCGGCAGTCCCCGCTGCAACGGCGGTTGGGCCTGGCCACGGTCCGGGTCAGCACGGCGGCCGGCGAGGGCTCGTACGCGGCCCGCGACCTGGCGGTGGCCGAGGCGCTGCCGCTGGCGGTGTCGGCGCTGCCCGTGGTGACGACCTTCCGGGAGGGTGGCAGCGTGCCAGGGCCGCGCATAGGGTCGGGGCGTCCAGCCCCCTGACCACCGGAGCAGCCCCATGGCCAGCCCGCTCGACCAGCTCGCCCAGGAGATCGTGGACAGCCGGTTCAAGGGGCTGCCGCCGGACGCCGCCGGCCGCACCGTCGGCGAGTTGGCCGCCGAGCGCCGGGACTTCCGACGCGGTGGCTTCACCACCCCGCTGCTGACGGCGTCGGCCGAGGCGTTGGAGCACAACGTCCGGACGCTGGCGGCCTTCGCCGAGCGGCACGGGCTGGCGCTCGCGCCGCACGGCAAGACCTCGATGGCGCCGGCACTCTTCCAACGCCAACTCGACCTGGGCGCCTGGGGGATCACGGTGGCCGTGCCGCACCAGGCGCGGGTGGCCAGGGCCTTCGGGGTGCGCCGGATCTTCCTGGCCAACGAGGTGGTGGACGCGGCGGCGCTGGCCTGGTTGGCCGGCGAGCTGGCCGCCGACCCGGAGTTCCGCTGCGTCGTCTACGTGGACTCGGTCGCCGGGGTCGGTCTGATGGACGCGGCGCTGCGGACCGCCGGCGCGGCCCGGCCGCTGGAGGTGGTGGTCGAGTGGGGCGCCCCCGGTGGCCGGAGCGGGGTGCGGGAGCCGGCGGTGGCCGGCGCGGTGGCCGACGCGGTGGCCCGTGCCGGCACGCTCCGGCTCGTCGGGGTGGCCGGCTACGAGGGGGAGCTGCCCGTAGCCGACGCCGCGTCGGTGCGCGGCTGGCTGGACCAACTGGTCGCGCTGGCCGTCGCGTTCGACGCCGAGGGGCGCTTCGACGACAGCCCCGAGATCATCCTCAGCGCCGGCGGCAGTGCCTGGTTCGACGTGCTCGCCGAGTGCTTCGCGGCGCTGCCCGTGTTCTCCCGGCCGGTGCTGCCCATGTTGCGCGCCGGCGCCTATGTGAGCCATGACCACGGCCGTTACCGGGCCATCACCCCGTTCGGCCGGGTTCCCCAGGAGGGTGAGCTGCGGCCGGCGTTCCTGCTGTGGACGCAGGTGGTCTCCCAGCCGGAGCCCGGGCTGGCACTGCTCAACGCCGGTAAGCGGGACATCGCCTACGACCTCGGCCTGCCCGAGGTGGTCGAGGTCGGCGCGGCCGACGGCGCGCGGCGGCCCGGCACCGGGCTGACCGTCGCGCGCCTGGCCGACCAGCACGCCTTCGTCCGGGCCGAGGCCGGCGCCGAGATCCCGTCGGTCGGGGAGTGGGTGGCGCTGGGCATGTCGCACCCGTGCACCATCTTCGAGAAGTGGCCGATGATCCCGGTGGTCGGGGCGGACGGCACCGTCGTCGAGCTGCTCCGCACCTACTTCTGACCGGCATCCCGCTGACCGGTACCCGTCTCCGCCCGGCGCGTGCGCCGGCCGGAGCGGTCCGACCGCCGCGGCACCCGCCGGGTCGGGCCCGGCGGGTGGCGGCGTCCGGTACGACGTCGGATCAGGGCAGGGCGTCCACGTGCGGGCCGACCGTGTCGGACCAGCTGTGGCCCGCGTGGGCGTCCCAGTTCACCGACCAGGTCATGGCGCCGCGCAGCTCCGGGTAGGTCTGGTCGGGCACGAAGGAGCCGCAGCTGGTGCCCCGGGTCAGGCAGTCCAGCGCGTCGTTGACCACCTGCGGGTCCACGTAGCCGGAGCCGGCCGCGTTCGGGGTGGCCGGCACGCCGAGCCCCACCTGGGAGGCGGCCAGGCCGCTCTCCAGCTGGATGCAGGCCAGCGCGGTCAGGAAGTCCACGGTGCCGGCGGAGTACACCTGGCCGTCACAGCCCAGCATCGAGCCGCTGTTGTAGTACTGGGTCTGCACCGCGGTGAGGAAGTCCCGGGTGTTCAGCGCCAGTTGGAAGTACTCGCTGGAGGTGTTCTGCATGTCCAGCGTCTGCGGGGCCATGGTGTACACCAGGTCGTCCCCGGCGCCGGCGTGGATGGCCTCCATGGCCTGCGTCAGGTAGGTCGCGTTGATGCCGTGTTCGAGGTCGATGTCCACGCCGTCGAACCCGAACTCGGCCATCAGCGCGAGGGTCGACTCGGCGAAGGCGCTGGCCGAGGCGGCGTCGTTGACCGTGACGTGGTCCTCGGCGCCGCCGACCGAGAGCACCACGGCGACGCCCGCGGCCTGCTTGGCCGCGATCTCGTCCTTGAACTCCTGTTCCGACGCGTAGCCGAGCACCGGGTCCAGCTCGAAGTCGATCAGCCCCGGCGTGCTGGTCGAGGACGCGAAGGACACCGCGATGATGTCGAACTGCGGGGAGACCTCGCCGAGTTTGAGCACGGTGGAGCCGTTGTCGAAGTTGTGCCAGTAGCCGGTCAGGGTGTGCGCCGGCACCGCGGCCGGCGCGACCTCGGCGGGGCCGACCGCCGTAGCCGCGCCGGCCAGGCCGGCGGCCAGGAGCGCCCCGGCTGCCGCGGCCGCGCCCAGGCGCAGCGGCAGCCGACCCCTGCGGTGGTGTCCGGCCGGCGTCGTTCGATCCGAGTCAAGGCTGTGCACGTTCGCCTCCGTCAGCAGATGTGGGGGAAGTCCCGTGGCCGCGCCCGTGGTTCGGGCGGGCGGCGGGAGGTGTTCACGGGGGAAAACGGTGGCCACCGTCGCAGCAGCAGATTGGTCCAGACCAGAGGGGGCTGTCAATGGTCTGGACAGGATGCGCGGGTGCCCGGCCGCCGCGGGACGCGCCGGGGCGCGTCAGCGGTCGTGACGCTTCCGTCGCCAACCGTGGTGTTTCCCTGTCAGTGGGAGTCGATAGGCTGCCAGGCGGGCAGAGAATGCTGACAACGGACGGCTCCTCAACCGAAAAGGGGGAGAGGCATGTCGATCGCCATCGCGGTCACCAGCGCCGATCTGGTGCTGCCCCCCACCGACCCGCACACCCCGGGCGCCCATGTGCTCACCCCGCCGGCCCAGCAGGACTTCCCCGCCGCGCTGGACGAGTTGGGCCGCGTCCTCGACCAGCACGGCTACCTGATAGCGGTCTACCCGACGACCACCCCGCTGCCCACCGTGCAACGCCTGCACGCGATCCGGGCGGTGCTGGAGAGCGACCGGATGGCCCTGCTGCCCAGCGCGCTGCCCCCGCTGGGCACCGCCGTGCTGATCCGGCAGCTGCGGCAGCTCTCCGTCTGCGACTTCAGCCCCGGCGTGCTCGGTGCCTCCGCCCGGCTGCTGGCCCACTACATCTACGCGGGCGCCCTGTTGCACTCCGGCAGTCGGCTCGCCAAGGTGCCGGTCACGCTGCCCGCCGCGCAGGAGGGCCCCCGGCCATCGGGCCGGCCCTGTGCCGTACTGGCCGGCCCCACCCCGCAGTTGGTGCGCACCGACGGCGGCGCCACGCTCGCCGGGCCGCAGTTCTCCACCGCGCTGACCTACGCCGTCGGCTCCCTCGGCAGTGAGTGGGTCACCGGCACGCTGGCCAGGCGCTGGCAGGTCCAGGCGCTCCACCCGGTGGAGCTGCCCGGCGAGTCCAGCTCCTGGTGGGCCACGGGCAAGCTGGTCGAGTTCGCCGCGGCCGTCCCCGACGTGTCCCTGCTCTACCAGATGGTCAGCTCCATGCGGCAGGAGGCGTGCCACTGGTGCGGCCTCACCCTGATCGGGGACCGCTGCGCCTTCTGCTCCTCGCCGCTGCTGCCCATGGAGCAGCGCCAGAAGGCCCTCACCGCCAGCAGTCGCCGGGCCCTGGTGCCTGGAGCCGCCGGAGCCGCCGGATGACCGGCCGCCGGCCGCCCGGCGGCCGTTTCGGCCGTCAGCGTCCGCCCGCCCCCGCCGCCAAGTACCATGAGCGCGCGGGTCGTTCGAGAGCGTGGGGCGCGTTCCCCGCCGCCGTGCGGCCCGGCCCACGACCAGCGCCGACCTCCCCGCCCGACGACGGGGGCACCCACCCGAGGAGTCCCCGATGAACGCTCGTCAGCGGCGCGGCCTGCTGCTGCTGGTGCTCTCCCTGGTCCTCGCCCTCGGCGCCTTCGCCGGCGTGGTCGCCCTCGTCAACGACGTGGAGTCCAAGGTCGGTCCGGAGACCACCGCCTACGAGCTGGTCGAGGACGTCGAGCCGTACCAGGAGGTCACGGCCGACCAGCTGACCGAGGTCTCCATGCCGGAGCGCTACCTGCCGGACTCCGCCGTCACCGACCTCGACGAGCTGACCGACCAGGTCGCCGCCGCCCCGCTGCGCGCGGGCTCGCTGCTCCAGGCCGACATGCTCTCCGACCGGCCCGAACTCGACCCGGGCCAGCAGGAGATCGCGGTGATGATCGACGCCTCCACCGGCGTGGCCGGCAAGATCTACCCGGGCGCCACCATCAACATGTACGCGGCCTTCCGGGTCAGGCAGCAGTCCGGCGACTCGGAGGACGAGTTCGAGATCGTCCGCCTCATGGTGAACAACGCCGAGGTCATCGAGGTCGGCGAGCTGACCGAGGTGGACGACGAGGACCGGGCCACCATGGAGGCCGTGCCGATCACCTTCGCGTTGGACAACACCGACGCCCAACGCGTCACCTACGCCGAGGCGTTCGCCGAGCAGGTGCGGCTGGCGCTGGTGGCCCCCGGGGAGGAGACCGAAATCCCCCCGGAGGAGCGCACATACACCATCATGGGTGACATCGTCGGCGATCCGCACGCCGGTCTCGACGAGCTCTTCCCCTAGGAAGCAGGTGGCACCGTTGACGATCCGGATTCTCCCCGTGGTGGGCGACTCGGACACCGCCCGCTCCCTGATAACGCTGCTCAGCCAACTGCCCGACAGCGAGCCGTTGCGCCCGGTGCCCGACTCGACCACCCTGCTGGACACCCTCGCCGCCCTGGCCAACGAGTCGCTCAGCGGGCTGCCCGAGGTCGTGGTCATCCACCAGGGCGTGGGGCCGCTGCCCGCGCTGGAGCTGATCCGCGAGGTCGCCCTGCGCTTCCCCGCGGTGGGCGTGGTGCTGGTCTCCGCCGAGCCCACCCCCGGGCTCTACGCGGCGGCGATGGACGCCGGCGCCCGAGGTCTCGCCGGACTGCCGGCCTCCTTCGACGAGTTGGCCGTCCGGGTCGGCGCCGCCGCGCAGTGGGCCGCCGGGATGCGCCGCCACCTCGGCGGCGGGGAGAGCGTCCCGGCCGGCCCCGGCGGTCGGATCGTCGCCGTCTCCGGCGCCAAGGGCGGCGTCGGCGGCACCCTGCTCGCCACCCAGCTCGCGCTGGCCGCCCAGCGGTCCGGCGGCTTCGACCGGGGCGCCGTGCTGGTCGACCTGGACCTGCTCTGCGGCGATGTCGGCTCCTACTTCGACGTGCAGTTCCGCCGCTCGGTCGCCGACCTGGCCGGCATCGCCGACATCACTCCGCAGGTGCTGGCCGAGGCGGTGTTCACCCACGAGACGGGCCTGTCGATGCTGATCGCGCCCGCCGAGGGCGAGCGTGGCGAGGACGTCACCGACGCGACCGCCCGCCAGCTGCTGACCGCCGTCAGGTCCCGGTTCGACGTGGTGATCGTTGACTGCGGCTCCCAGATGAACGGCGCGACGGCCACCGCCGTCGAGTTGGCCGACGTGGCGCTCCTGGTCACCACCCCGGACGTGATCGCGGTCCGCGCGGTCAACCGCATGGTGCGGATGTGGGACCGGCTGCGTATCCGCAAGGCGCAGGACACCCTGACGGTGATCAACCGGCACTCCCGGACCAGCCACATCCAGCCCCAGCTGGTCGGCCGGATCACCGGCACCCAGGTCGCCCGCAGCCTGATCCCGGCCGCCTACAAGGAGCTGCGGGAGGCCACCGACGCCGGCCGGGTGCAGGATCTGGACCCGCGCGGCCAGGTGCGCCGCGCCATGTGGGAGCTGGCCGCCGAGCTGGGTCTCGCCGCGCCGCAGGGCGCGCGGTCGAGCCGACGCCGGGGGAGACGGTCGTGACGGCCCGGGCCGGGCGGTTGCGTCGGGCGGCCGACCGGGGCGCGGTGATGGTGGAGTTCGCCGGGCTCTTCCCGCTGATGCTGCTGATGCTGGCGGTCATCTGGCAGTGCGTGCTGATCGGTTACACCTTCTCGCTGGCCGGGAACGCCGCCGACGAGGGCGCCAGGGCCGCGGCCGCCGCCCAGGGCGACCCGCAGGGCGCCTGTGCCAGCGCCGCCGCGGAGCACGTGCCGGACGCGTGGGAGATATCCGTGGACTGCCCGATGAACGGCGAGGTGCGCACCGCGCGCGTCGGGCTGCGGGTCCCGGTGCTCTTCCCCGGTGCCTTCAACCTGCCGCTGACGATCACCGGTACCGCCGGCGCCACCGAGGAGGGCTGAGCGGATGTGCCGCCCCCGCCGGTACCCGGCCGCCGGCCCGCCCCCGGCTCCCGGCCCGCGCTCACCGGACGGCCGGCGCTCGGTCGACGGCCGGCTCGGCCGCTGGCGGGCCGACCGCGGGGTCACCGCCGTCGAGTTCGCCGGCTGGCTGCCGCTGCTGGTCGTGGTCGCCCTGGCCGCACTCCAGTTGGGGCTGGTCGGGTATGCCGCCCTGCAGGCCGGCTCCGCCGCCCGGGCCGCCGCCCGCACCGCGGCCCAGGAGGAGATCGCCGACCAGTACGCCGCCAGCGGCCGGGCCGCGCTGAGCCCAGCGCTGGCCGCGGACGCCAGCTTCGAGCTGAGCCCCTGTGGCGACGAGGCCACCGTCACCGCCAGCGTCGACGTGCCCACGGTCCTCCCGTTCTTCAACGGCCTCGGCCGCGCCTCAAGAACGGTGACCATGCCCTGCGACTGACCCGCCCCATCCCGACCGCCCCGACCGACCCGACTCCCGTCACCGACCGACCCAGAACCGCCGCCGGCAAGCCGCCACCGGCAAGCCGCCGACCCCGCCCGATGGAGGTGCGATCCAGGTGAAGGACCGCTCGATGGGCCTGCGCGCCCGGGTGCACGCCCCCGACCAGCCGGCCGCCGGCGGCCTGAGCGACGGCCGCCTGGTCGCCACCTACCGGGCGAAGCTGCTGGAGGAGATCGACCTCGCGGAGATGTCCTCGCTCGACCTGACCGAGCGGCGGGACCGGCTGGAGCGGGTCCTCGGCCACATCCTCAGCCGCGAGGGCCCGGTCCTCTCCACCCAGCAACGCGCCCTGCTCATCCGCCGGGTGGTGGACGAGGCGCTCGGCCTCGGCATCCTGGAGCCGCTGCTGGAGGACGCCTCGATCACCGAGATCATGGTCAACGGTCCGGACCAGATCTACGTCGAGCGCTCCGGCCGGGTGGAGCGGCTCCCGCTGGGCTTCGCCTCCGAGGAGCAGCTGATGCAGACCATCGAGCGGATCGTCTCGGCCGTCAACCGGCGGGTGGACGAGTCCAACCCGATGGTGGACGCCCGGCTCCCGACCGGCGAGCGGGTCAACGTGATCATCCCGCCGCTCTCCCTCTCCGGCGCCACCCTGACCATCCGCCGCTTCCCCCGCGCCTACACCCTCGCGGAGCTGATCGGTTTCGGCACCCTGGACGAGCAGTTGCTGCTGCTGCTCTCCGGGCTGGTGCGGGCCAAGTGCAACGTGATCGTCGCCGGCGGTACCGGCTCCGGCAAGACCACCCTGCTGAACGCGCTCAGCGGGCTGATCCCCGAGGGCGAGCGCATCGTCACCGTGGAGGACGCGGCGGAGCTCCAGCTCCAGCAGAGCCACGTGATCCGACTGGAGTCCCGGCCGCCCAACATCGAGGGCAAGGGCGAGGTCACCATCCGCGACCTGGTCCGCAACTCGCTGCGGATGCGGCCGGACCGCATCATCGTCGGCGAGGTCCGGGGCGGAGAGACCCTCGACATGCTGCAGGCCATGTCCACCGGCCACGACGGCTCGCTGGCCACCGTGCACGCCAACAGCGCCGAGGACGCGCTGCTCCGGCTCCAGACCCTGGCCTCGATGTCCGAGCTGCGGGTCCCGTTCGACGCCCTGCGCGACCAGATCAACAGCGCCGTGGACGTGCTGGTGCAGCTGGTGCGCCATCCGGACGGCGTCCGTCGGATCGCCGAGGTCGCCGTCGTGGCCTCGCACGGCCGGCAGCCGTTCCGGATCGCCACCATCGCCGAGTTCCGCGCCGAGCCGATGACCAGGGACGGCCAGGTCCCCGGCCGGTTCCGGCACCACCCGCTGCCCCGGGCGCTGGCCGACCGGCTGCACCTGGCCGGGCAGCCGGTGCCCGCCGGGTTCGGCGTCAACCTCGACGACGGCCAGCTGGCCACCCGGGAGGCGAACTGACCCATGAGCGACCTCTCGTTGCTCGCGCTGGGCCTCACCCTGCTCGCCCTCACCTGCGGGGTGGCCGGGCTGCGGCTCTACAGCTCCGGCCGGGCCAGGGAGCGTGAGCTGCTCGGCCGGCTCAGCGGCACGGCGCCGGTGGCGAGCGGGCCGGCGGCAGCGGCCGGCGGCCGGCGGCGCCGCTTCGACCGGCTCGACCGCAGGCTGCGCGGCACCGCGCTGGGGCGGCGGCTGCGGCTCAAGCTCCGGGCCACCGGCCTCGACCTGAGCGTCGGCGAGTACGCCGCCTACGTGCTGGGCGCGGTGGCCGCGCTCTGGCTGATCGCTTCGGTGGTGCTCGCGCCGTTCTTCGGGCCGGTCTTCGGCCTGGTGGCGCTCTGGGGCGGTAACACCTTCCTCAACTGGCAGCGGGCCAAGCGCACCGAGCGCTTCATCGGCCAACTGCCCGAGCTGGCCCGGCTGATCGCCAACGGCACGGCCGCCGGGCTGGCGATGCGCACCGCGCTCTCCATGGCCGCCGAGGAGATGGAGGACCCGGCCGGCGCCGAACTGACCACGGTGGCCGACCAGCTGGCCGTCGGCCGCTCGCTTGAGGAGGCGCTCGGCGAGCTGGGCGAGCGCCTGCCGTCCCGCGAACTCACCGTGCTGGTCACCACGTTGATCCTGGCCAATCGGGCCGGCGGCACCATCGTCTCCTCGCTGCGCAACCTCACCAACACGTTGGAGGAGCGCAAGGAGACGCGGCGCGAGGTGCGGACCATGCTGGCCGAGATCAACGCCACCGCCGTCACCATCCCGCTGCTCGGGCTGGGCGCGCTCCTGATGATCAACAGCATGTCGCCCGGCGCGCTGGGGCGGGTCACGGGCAGTACGGGCGGGCAGATCGCCATGCTGGTCTCGCTCGGGCTCTACGTGGTGGGGTTCGTGGTCGTCCGCCGCTTCGGCCGGGTCGATGTCTGAGCCGGCGGGCGGGCCGTCCGCCGGGCGCCGGGCCGTGTCGGTGCGCCGGGCCTGGTTGGCGTGCGCCGGCGCGCAACAGCGCACGCGCGCCGGCGCGTTGTCGCACTCGGAGAGGAGGGGGCCACGGTGGCACTACTGCTCGGCCTGCTGATGGGGATCGCCGTCTTCGGGATGGTCGCCGCCATCCGGATGCTGCGGTCCGGTACCCCGCTGCCGGCCGATCTCGCGCTGGCGCTGGAGATCGGCGCCACCCGGGTCTCGGCCAGCGGCTCCGCCGTCGACCGGCTGGGGATACGGTTCGCGCCGCTGGTGCTGCGCCTGATGGGGCGCGCCGCCGTGGACCGCAAGCGGCGCCGGATCGCCCTGGCCGGCCACCCCGGTGGGCTGACCGTCGACCGGTACGCGGCCCGCCGCGCGGTCTACGGCGTCTTCGGGCTGAGCACCGCGGCGCTGTTCGCCGTCGCCGGCTATCCGCTCTTCGCCCTCTTCGGTCTCGCGTTCGGGGTGTTCGCCGCGGACGCCACCATCTGGCAGGGGGTGCGCGAGCGGCGCGACGTGATCGACCGGACCCTGCCCGACTTCCTCGACGTACTGGCCGTGGTGGTCTCGGCCGGACTCAGCTTCCGGCAGGCCCTGGACCGGGTGTCGGCCCGCTACGAGGGCCCGTGGGCGGACGAGGTGCAGATCACCCTGCGGCAGATGGACATGGGCGTCTCCCGCCGGGAGGCCTTCGACGAGCTGCGCCGCCGCAACGACTCCGAACCGGTCAACCAGTTCGTCACCGCCCTCCAGCAGGGCGAGGAACTGGGCGCGCCGATCGCCGACACCCTGGTGCAGATCGCCCAGGACATGCGCCGCACCGACGCGCAGAACGCCAGGCGCCGGGCCGCCAAGGCCATCCCCAAGGCCACCCTGGCGACCCTGGTCTTCATGGTCCCGGCCACTATGATCATCATCGTCACCGGCATGATCCTCGGCTCGGGAACCGACTTCGGGGAGGTGCTCGGCCGGTGAACTCCGCCCGTCCCTCGCCCGGTTGCGCCCCGGTGCGCCGGCTGTTACGAACTGGTAGGAGTACCGGGACGGGCCACCACGTAGGCTCATCAGGGAGGGGGTGCACTTCATGGCTGACGGCGACATCGATGTCACATACCAGGACATGCACGACGCGGCGGACTATCTGGTGGAGGCCAAGGACGAGATCCTGGTCAAGCTCCAGACGCTCCGGACCTACATCTCGGACCTGGTGCGGGACGGCTATGTGACCTCGGCCTCGTCCAGCGCGTTCGACCAGTCGTACGACGAGTTCAACACGGGCGCGCGGGACGCTGTCGAGGCGTTGCAGGGGATGGCCGACTTCCTGGACGGCGCCGCCGACGGCTACGCCGACCTGGACCAGCAGTTGGAGGAGGGGCTCCGCGAGTAGCCCGGGTACGCCCTGGCGCGCGGGCCCTCGGGGGTGTGGCCGCACGGGCGGCGGTCGGGACCGCCGCGGCCCGGGCCGGCCGTGATCAGGAGTGGGCCCAGGTCAGCAGGGGCCGGGGTCAGGAAGGGGAGCGAACACCGTGACCGACAAGTGGGTCGACGCCGTCACCGTCGAGCGTGAGGGGTTCCGGATCAACGTGCCGGACTCCTGGTGGGAGTTCGACCTCCGGCCGGAGACCAGGGACAACAGCATCCGCCGCATGGTGGACGAGCGGGTCCGCGCCAACCCGGAGATGGCCGAACACCGGGACCTGATCGGCGGCTTCCTGCGCAAGCAGGCCAAGCACGCCTGGGACAACGGCTCGGTCTACTGCGGCTGCATGGCCCAGAGCTTCGGGGACGGGCCGCCGATCACGGCCACCGTGACGGTCTCCATGATCGGCGCGCGCACCTCGTCCGGCGAGATCCTGCCCACCGACCCGGCCTCGATCGTCGGCCAACTCGGCAACCGGGAGGCCAAGAAGCCGGGCGACGCCTGGCGCGAGGTCTCCGTGGTCGACATCAAGGACGTCGGCCGGGCGGCGCGGACCAAGGGCGTCGAGGACATCAAGGTGCCCAACGACAGCCGCACGGCCCGGGCCGTCCTGATGCAGACGTTCATCCCGGTGCCCGGCGACCAGCAGGCCGTGGCGCTGGTCTCCGGCAGCAGCCAGGTGCTCGACCTCGCCGACTCGTTCTTCGACGTGTTCGACGCGATCACCTCCACGTTCCGCTTCGTCTGACCACCAGCCGGCCAGCCAGCCGGCCGCCCGGGCCCGGGAACCCGCCGGGCCGCACGCCGACGGACCAACCAAGGGATCACTGAACCAGCCAAGGGAGGGGAGGACACCCCATGTCCGGCAGTGAAGAGAGACTGGCCATCCCGCTCGCCGAACTCCAGGAGTTCGCACCGCAGTTGCGTTCGGTCAAGGAGTACATGAACCGCACCGGTGACACCTTCGACCAGTACAACGACTCCTTCGGCGACGACCGGGTGGTCAGCGCCCTGGACGACTTCGTCAGTGGCTGGAAGGACGGCCGCAGCGACATCAGCGAACAGCTCACCGGCCTCGCCGACATGACCGACACGGTCATCACCACGGTCACCGAGTACGAGGACGAGCTGGCCCGCAGCCTCCAGGAAGGCAGCGGCGAAGGCGGCGGCAACGGGGACCAGCAGGCGGTCTGACCGGGCCCGGGTCCGGCCGGTTTGGTGCGTGGGCGGGCTGGGCACGACCTTCCATGCCGGGGCGTGGCAGGCGGGTCACCGAGCCGGTACCCGCGCCCCGCCCCGACCGGCCGGCCCGTCCAGCGCGGGTGGCGGCCGAGATCTCGCTGACCGGCGGGCACCGAGTGTGGCACTGTGGCACAGTCAGGGCCGGAAGGCGTAGGGATTCGCCCGTGGGAGGGGGTCGGGCTCGGTGTCACCCACCAGCAACGCACGCCCCTCAAGGCGCCGTTACCCGTCGCTCCGGATGCCCGCACCCTCCTCTTCGCGCTACCGTGGTAGCTGGAGGGGCAGGGCCGCCACCGGCCCGGCTGAGTCGGCGTCAGCCGGAGGAGAGGTACGCCATGAGCAGCCTGTTGTCGTATGTCAGAGACACCATCAACCAGCGACTCCGCCCCCACCTCGACGACCGGGGAGCCGGTTTCGTGGAGTACGCGGGCCTGCTGTTGCTGATCGCGACAGTGGTCGTGGCGGTCGTCTCGCTGGACATACACAACGACGTCGCCGACGCCGTGGGGAACGCCGTCGCCGACATTCTTGGCTGACGGCCGGTCGTGGTAGCCGCGGAGCGGTCTTCCCGCTCTACATCTGGATGATCACCGGTCTCCTGACGGTCGCCTTCCTGTTCTTCGTCTTCGCCCAGGCCGCGGTCACCCGCAGCGGCGGGCAGTCCGCGGCCGACGCGGCGGCCCTGGCCGCGGCCCGAGAGGCCAGGGACCAGCTGTTCGACGACTTCCAGGACGCGCTCGGCGACGAGGACGGGGACCTGGAGGACATCCTCGACGGGGGCGGGTCACGGACCGCCGCGCCCTGCTCCGTGGCCGCGCCCCGGTTCGCCGAGCGGAACGGCGCGGAGGTCGTCGCCTGCGCGGCGGACGAGGCGTCCCTCAGCTACACGGTGCGGGTACGGACCCTGGAGCCCGTCGGTGAGTCACTGATCCCGAGCACCTCGGACGCGTACGCGGAGGCCGAGGCGACCGCGGTGGTCGAGTCCCGCTGCGCGCTGGCCTCGGCGGACGAGGACCGGGTGGAGTTCCGCTGCGCGGAGGGCCGGGACTGGACGTTCGACCCCGAGGACGAGGACGAACTACCGGAGGCCCGGGACATGTTCCACGTTTTTCTGGAAGATTGACCGTCGACGACCTAGCAGGCAAAGGAATATGGCCCGATGGACCTCCGTGATAGCAAGTCGCGTCTCATCCTGATCGTCATCGCGCTGGGCGCCGCTCTGGTGATCGCTGTGGCCAGTTGCAGCGGTGGCGGTGGTGACGACGACGGTGAGGCGGCGGCGACGCCCAGCGGTGAGGCCGGGACACCGGAAGAGGAGCCGGCCGAGGACGACGGCGCCGGGGGCGAAGGCGACGAGGACGACGCCGACGGGGCGGAGTCGGAGGTGCTCGCCCAGGTCACCGGCGAGGAGGACATCACGCTCACGGTGACCAGGGCGGAACGGGAGTCGGGCGGCTTCCTGACGGTGGAGGGCACGCTCCACAACGGCGGTGGCGATGGCTGGCGTTCAAGGGCCTGGGCCGGCGCCGAGCGGGAGCTCGCGGGGAACGACTTCTCCATGGCGGGGGCCACCATCACCGCCCGTGAGGAGGGCAAGCGCTACCTGATCCTGCGGGACACCGAGGGCCTCTGCCTGTGCACCAAGTTCGACCTCAATCTCGACGCCGGCGACACCGTGACCTGGTTCGCGCAGTTCCCGGAGCCCGACCCGGCGACCACCGAGGTCGACTTCCAGATCGGCCAGATGCCGCCCGCGACCATCGAGGTCCGCTGAGCAACCCCCCACCCACACCGGGACACCGAGAGAGGCCGACAGATGCACGCGTACCGCCGCCACGGCCAGGTCGCCGTGGTCGCCACCACCGCCGTCGCCGCGTGGGCGTTCGGCACTCCGCTCGCGGCGGCTGACGAAACCGAGCCCGTGCAGCAGCCCCCGGGCTACGAGGCCCCCGCCCCGCCGGAGATCGACCCGGAGGCGTCGGGGCTGATGCTCAGCGACGGGGCGACCCTCGCCGAACCCCGCGTCCTGGACGTGAAGTTCATCGTGGAGGACCTGGGCGGCGCCCAGCCGGAGGAGCCGGCCGAACCGGACGAGCCGGCGGAGGAGGAGACCACCCCCGAGGAGCCGACCACGCCTCCCGACGAGGAGGACGAGGGCCAGGAGCCCAACGGGGGCGGTGACCAGCGCGAGGAACGGACCAGCGGGCAGCACAAGTTCACCCTCCAGTCCGACGTGCTCTTCGGCCGGGACAGCGACGAGATCAGCGAGGACGCCCGCGAGGCGCTCGCCGAGGTGGCCGCCGCCATCGAGGAGTACCAGCCGTCCACGGTCAACATCTTCGGCTTCACGGACGACCTGGGCTCCTACGAGAACGGCGTCGTCCTCTCCGAGGGCCGGGCCCGGAACACCCACCTGACGCTGCTGGAACTGCTCTCCAGCCCGGACACCATCGACTTCAACGTGCGTGGCTACAGCGAGGACTACCCGTTGTACGACAACGAGACCGAGGAGGGGCGGGAGAAGAACCGCCGGGTCGAGATCTCCTGGCCGACCAGCGAGTGACCGCTACCTGGGGCTCCACTGTCGCGCCGTCGTGAGGTAGGTCCGCAGGTCCTTGTTGTGCGGATCGGGGGTGACCCGGTTGATCCAGAGCAGGACCACGTTGTCCTCCGAGGTCTCGAAGCAGAGGCCGGTGTTCTCCCGGAGCGTGCGGTCCTCCCAGATGTCGTCGACCGGGATCAGGTGCGGCAGGGTCGGCGCGTGGGCCGCCTCGTAGCACTCCTCCGCGGTGATGTCGGGATTGTCGGTGGCTCCGACGAAACTCTGCGCCTGGAACTCGATGCCCTGGTCGATCAGGCCTGCCCCCTCGCAGTAGAGATAGACCAACTCGTCGCTGTCTGAGGGGTGCAGGCCGACCGCGCGGAAGCCGGTGTCCACGGTCAGTTCGTCCAGGTCGACCCGGATGATGTTGCCTCCGACGCACCGGCCGGAGGTGTTGACGCTGGTGTCCCGGTTGAAGATGGGCGCCACGATGTCGAGGTCGACACCCTCCTCAACCAGGACGTACGCCGAGTCGGGGTCCTGTTCCACGCCGGGGTCCGGGGCCTGGTCGTCCGCTGGCGGGTCCTCGTCCGACTGATCGGTCGAGGTCTCGTCCGCGTCGGTCTCCTGGCTCGGCGGCTCCTCGTCCGTGCGGCTGGTCTCCTCGGTCGGGCCGGCCTCGGGGTTGGTGGAGGCGGCCTCGGTGCCGAAGAACTTGACGGCCAGCACGGCGCCGGCGACCGCCGCCACCACGGCCGTCGCGGCCAGCATCAGGATGACGCGCCGCCCGCGGGCCTGCTGTCCCGGATCGCCGGCGGCGCCGGCCGGGAGGCCGCCGGTGGTGACCAGCGGCGGCGTGCTGGGGGGCGGGGTCGGCGGGCCCGGCGGCGGCGTCGCCGGCTGGGCCAGCGGCGGCATGGCGGGCGGGGTGGCGGGCGGTGGGGTCGCCGGCGCCGGACCGGCGCCCAGCGGCGCCTCGGGCGCCGGCAGCGTCGCGTTCCGGCGCACCGCGACCGCTGCCGCGACCGACGGCGGCAGCCAGCTCTCGCCGCGCTGCAGGGTCTGCCCGGGGGACAGCGCCCGGCACCCCTCGATGATCTGGGCCGGCGTCGGCCGCGCCGCCGGGTCCTTGGCCAGGCAGGCGCCGATCAGCCCGCGCAGGGTCTCGGGCGCGGCGGCCAGGTCGGGCTCCTCCTGGACCATCCGGTACATCATCGTGTGGGCCGCGCCCTCGCCGAACGGGTGCCCGCCGGTGGCCGCGTAGTGGGCGACGATGCCCAGCGTGAACACGTCGGCGGCCGGGGTGAGGGAGGTGCCGGTGATCTGCTCGGGCGCCATGAAGGCGGGGGTGCCGACCCGCACGTCGGTGCCGGTCAGCGCGGTCACGTCGGCCGCCCGCGCGATGCCGAAGTCGATCACCTTGGGGCCGTCCGCGCTCAGCAGCACGTTGCCCGGCTTCAGGTCCCGGTGGACGATGCCGGTGGCGTGGATCGACTGGAGCGCCTCCGCGACGCCGCCCACCAGCAGCAGCACGGTCTGGGACGGGAGCGGCCCGTGCTCGGTGACCACCTCGTGCAGGGACAGCCCGGCCACGAAGGCGGTGGCCAGCCAGGGGGCGGCGCCCTCCGTGTTGCTGTCGAGCACCGGCACCGTGTAGATGCCCTGCACCTGGCGGGCGGCGCGCACCTCGTGGGCGAACCGTCGCCGGAAGGCCTGGTCGTCGGCGAACTCGCCGCGCACCACCTTGACCGCCACGGGCTGCCCCCCGGGGGTGAAGGAGAGGTAGACGCTGCCCATGCCACCGGATCCGAGCCGGGCCACCAGCCGGTACCCGGCCACCTGTCGGGGATCTTGCGGACCCAGCGGGCTGAACTGCGGCGCTTCGGGCTGCCCTGCCATGAGTTGTCCCCCCTGAGAACCGGTGACGGTACGGTGCATGGTATGAGGTAACGGACCTCAACTGGCAACGGGGGGTGACGAGTCCGCTGTCCAGCGACGGATACAGCTACCGCGAGGTCGGGGTGACCGGGGACGGTGCGGCGGCCCGGGTGCCGGCCGGCTGGCACCGGCTGCGGTCCCGGGTCCGGCTGGGTGCCGGCCCAGGGGTGTGGGCGGCGGCCGCGGAGGCCCTCTTCACCTGGCGGATGCACCGCTCGGCCTGGGTGCCGGTGGCCTCGGGCACGCCCCGGGCGGCGCCCGGGGTGGTGGCGCTGATCGGCCCGGGCCCGCGCTGGCCGCGGCTCAGCGCGTCCTGCCGGGTGGTCTGGACCCTGGCCGAACCGGACCGGGTCGGTTTCGCGTACGGCACGTTGCCCGGGCACCCGGAGTCGGGGGAGGAGTCCTTCGTTCTGGAGCGGGACCGGGACGGGGCGGTCTGGTTGACCGTGACGGCGATCAGTCGCCCGGCGGCCTGGTACATGCGGTTGGCCGGCCCGGTGGGCCGGTTGGCCCGGCGCGGGATCGTCCGCCGCTACGGCCGGGCGCTGCGCCGGCTCGCCGCCCGTTGAGCCGGCCCGCGAGGGGCCGGTCCCCGGGCGGCGATGACCGGCCTCACCTGCTGTTTCGGCCGCTTTCTTGAGGGCTTGCGGGCTTTTCTCCTGGGCGGCGGCCGGGGGGTGACCGTGCGGTATGGTTCCCTCGTGTCGGCAGTCACCGACACCTGCTGCGCCAGCGTCGTCACTCCCACCCCGACGACGGCTGGCCGGGCGGACCGTGAGCCACCCCCCCGCTCCGGTCTGCCCCACCCTGACGGGTCGGTCTGCTCCTTCCCCAACCGAGCGGGCCGGCCCGCCTGACGTTCCGGCTCGCCGGGTCGGCCCCCATCCCCTTGTTGTCGGTTGGTCTGATCTGTCGGTTGGTCTGATCTTCGGTCTCGTTATCCACAGGCGTCGCCCACCGGGCCGCGTCCCGCGCCGTACGCTCGGCGCGTGTCCTCTCTGTTGATCCTCATCGCCGGCTGCCTGGGCGCGCTGGCCGGCCCGCTGTTGGTGCGGCCCGGGTACCGGCTCGCCGTCGAGCCCGAGCAGCCGTGGCGCGCGGACTGCCCGGCCGGGCATCCGCTGGGCCGGCGGGTCGCCGGCTGGGTCGGCCCGGGGCGCTGTCCGGCCTGCCGGGCCGGTGGTGGGGTCGGGTACGGCGGTTCGGCGGGCCGGCTGGCGGTGGTCACCGCCGTCTGCTGTGCGGTGGTCGCCGCGGTCGCTGGGCGCGCCCCGGAGCTGGCGGTCTGGCTGCTGGCGGTGCCCTCCCTGGTGCTGCTGGGCTCTGTTGACCTGGCGGTGCAGCGGCTGCCCGACGTGCTGACCCTGCCGCTTGCCGGTGTTCTGGCCGGCGGGCTGGGGATAGCCGCTCTGCTGCCGGGCGCCGAGGGCAGCTGGCCCAGGGCGCTGGCCGGCGGGCTGGCGCTGACCGCGGTGTACTTCGTGCTCTTCCTGATCAATCCGCGCGGCATGGGCTTCGGCGACGTGAAGCTGGCGGCCTCCATAGGCCTGATCCTCGGGTGGTACGGCTGGGACCTGGTGTTCTTCGGCACGTTCGCCGGCTTCCTGCTGGCCGCCGGGTACGGGCTCTGCCTGGTCGCGCTGCGCCGGGCTGACCGGCGGACGGCGGTCCCGTTCGGGCCGTTCATGGCCCTGGGCGCGCTGGTCGCCCTGGCGGTCGGCGGACTCGCCGGTTAAATCCACCGCCGGCACGGCGCACGTTGCCGGTTGATGCGTTACGGTGGAAACCCCCCCTCGGGCCGGTCCGTAACCCCCCCCCACGGACCGGCCCGCTTTCTTGTCCGCGTTTCCGGTCCGCGTTTCCGGTCCGCGGCCCGGCCCGTGAGCCCACCGGGAGCACTCGGTCGGCCCGGGCGGTGATCACCGGTCGGGTTCGCGGGTGGCCGGCCGTCCCCCGGCCCGCGGGGCCGGGCCCGGGTTGGCTGGATACCCCGCTGTCGGTACGGGGGCACCCCGTCCGGCAGTAGAGTTCCGGCACACGGGGAGCGGGCCGTACGGAGGGGCTGGACCAGAGGCGATGAACAGGCTGCACAGGATTTTGCGGCGGCTTGCCGTCAGGCTGTACGCCCGGCGCGTGGAGGGACGCCTCGACACCGACGGTGGCCCGAAGCACATCGGCGTGATCCTGGATGGCAACCGTCGCTGGGCGAAGGCCGCCGGCAGCACCACCCGGGAGGGCCACGAGGCGGGCGCGGCGAAGATCCGGGAGCTGCTCGGCTGGTGCGCCGAGACGGACGTCGAGGTGGTCACGCTGTGGCTGCTCTCCACGGACAACCTCAACCGGGAGCCCAAGGAGCTGGAGGTGCTGCTCGGCATCGTCGAGGGCGCCGTGCGTGACCTGGCCGAGGACGGCCGCTGGCGGGTGCACCACGTGGGCGCCGTCGAGGCGCTCCCCGAGCGCACCAGGAAGGTGCTGCGGGAGGCCGAGGAGCTGGCCGGCCAGCGCGACGGGATACTGGTCAACGTGGCGGTGGGCTACGGCGGCCGGCAGGAGATCACGGACGCGGTCCGCTCCCTGCTGGACAAGCGGGCCGCCGAGGGGCAGACGCTGGCCGAGGTCGCCGAGGCCCTGACCGTCGAGGACATCTCCGAGCACCTCTACACCCGCGGTCAGCCGGACCCCGACCTGGTGATCAGGACCAGCGGGGAGCAGCGGCTGTCGGGCTTCATGCTCTGGCAGAGCGCACATTCGGAGTACTACTTCTGCGAGGTCTACTGGCCCGCGTTCCGCAAGGTCGACTTCCTGCGGGCGCTGCGTGACTATGCCGCGAGGCACCGCAGGTACGGCGTCTGAGCTGCCTGTCCCGGCGGCAGACGCCCTGGCGGCGGGGAGTCACCGCGTCGCTGAACGTCGGGTGAATCGAGCACTCGTCCGACCGGGTGGTCGCATGAGATGGGTGGTGTGCGGGCATATTCACGGCGGACCGCGCGTCGGCGCGGTCCGCCGGGAGGCCCGTTGCGCACCACGGACATGGACCAGGCCCGGCACCGGGCCCGTGCGTGCGGGCCAGGGCCGGCCGTCAGAACCCCGGCGCCCAGGGCGCCGCGATTCCCGCACCTCTTCCGAGGGGGTTCGTCCACCCGTGGCCATCAGCAAGAAGCGCGCTCACGACCGGCGCATGTACGTCCTCGACACCAGTGTCCTGCTCGCCGACCCCGCGGCTCTCACCCGGTTCGATGAACACGAGGTGGTCCTGCCGGTCGTCGTCATCTCCGAGTTGGAGGCGAAGCGGCACCACCCGGAGCTCGGGTACTTCGCGCGGGAGGTGCTCCGCCGCCTCGACGACTACCGGGTGCGGTACGGCCGCCTCGACACCCCGCTCCCGATCGGCGACCTCGGCGGCACCCTGCGGGTGGAGTTGAACCACTCGGACCCGGCGGTCCTGCCCCCCGCCATGCTGAACGAGCGGGGCAGACTCGCGGACAACGACTCCCGCATCCTGGCGGTCGCGCGCAACCTCCAGGCTGAGGGGCACGATGTCACGGTCGTCTCCAAGGATCTGCCGCTGCGCATCAAGGCCTCCTCGGTCGGCCTGGCCGCCGAGGAGTACCGCGCCGAGCTGGCCATCACCGACGCGGACGGCTGGACCGGCCTGGCGGAGGTCGCCCTCGGCGGCGAGGCCGTGGACGAGCTGTTCGCCAGCGAGAGCGTGGCGGACCCGGTGGTGGCGGACCTGCCGGTCCACACCGGCCTGGTGATCTCCTCCGAGCGCGGCCGGGCGCTGGGCCGGGTCGCCCCGGACGGCGCCGTGCGGCTGGTGCGTGGCGACCGGGAGGCGTTCGGTATCCACGGCCGCAGCGCCGAACAGCGCATCGCGTTGGACCTGTTGCTCGACGCCGAGGTGGGGATCGTCTCGCTGGGCGGGCGCGCGGGCACCGGGAAGTCGGCGCTGGCGCTCTGCGCCGGGCTTGAGGCGGTGCTGGAGCGGCGGCAGCACAGCAAGGTGATGGTCTTCCGCCCGCTCTACGCGGTCGGCGGCCAGGACCTGGGCTACCTCCCGGGCACCGAGGCCGAGAAGATGAACCCGTGGGCCCAGGCGGTCTTCGACACCCTCTCCGCGGTGACCAGCCGGGAGGTCATCGAGGAGGTGGTCGCGCGCGGCATGCTGGAGGTGCTGCCGCTGACCCACATCCGGGGCCGTTCCCTCCACGACGCCTTCGTGATCGTGGACGAGGCCCAGTCCCTGGAGCGCAACGTCCTGTTGACCGTGCTCTCCCGCATCGGGCAGAACTCCCGAGTGGTCCTCACCCACGATGTCGCGCAGCGCGACAACCTGCGGGTCGGCCGGTACGACGGGGTGGCGGCCGTGGTGGAGAAGCTCAAGGGGCACCCGCTCTTCGCCCATGTGACGCTGACCCGCTCGGAGCGCTCGCCGATCGCCGCGCTGGTGACCGAGATGTTGGAGGACGGGCGGGCCTGATCCCGGCCCGGCCGCCGGCCGTCCCCGGGTGGTGACGCGCCCGCCGCGCGCCGCCCGGGGCCCCCGGCGCACCCGTCGGGAATCGGTGGGTGCGCCGCATTTCCGGGCAAGTTGGGAGTGCCGCGGCGAATGGGGTGAGCGGCCGCCTATCGAGCGGCCCGTGATCTTCCTGTGATGCTTAACCGCAGGCAGTGGGCCGTTCGGGCGATTTCCGCCGCTGGCAAGGGTAACGGCCCTGTGACCTTTCCCACATGGGACTGAATTGCTTCCCGGTAGCCGTCTCCGGCAGTGTGTGCGTCTGTCAGGCCCCGCATACGGCAGCGGAGTCCACCAAGGGCCCCGCAGGGACAGCGTTTTACACAACTGAACAGTCGCGCGCCGTATGCCGCCCGAAGCACCATGTGGGTCCTCCGCCGTCGGCGGATGTCCCCGACCGGGCCAGCGCCTCCTCGCGAGTCATGCCGAGGGGAGGCCCGTGTCAGGGGCACGATTGCGCCCAGGTGGTCCTTCGCGTGGGCGATGTCGGAAGGAAACCGTGTGACCGGGATTTCGGTCCGGGGATTCGCGGTGGCGTCCGCCACCGCGGTGACCAGCGTCGGCGCCGCCGTCGGTGTGGCCTCGGGGGACCAGCAGGGTCCTGTCGAGAACATCGAGGTTGTGGCGGCGGACGCGACACTGCTCGCTGAGATACCCGCTGGCACGAACGCCCAGCTGCACACCGTCTCGTTGAACCAGCAGGCGGAGTCTCAGTCGACGGCGGCCGAGGCGGACATCCGCCGCGCCGCCCAGGAGGCCGCCAGGGTCGCCGCCGCCGAGAGCGCCCAGGAGCGGCGCGAGACGGCCGAGCGGGAGGCCCGCGAGGCCGAGGAGCAGGCGGAGCGTGAGGCAGCGGCCGCGCGTGCGGCCGAGGAGGCCCAGTCCGCCAGCGCCGCCGCGGACATCCCGGTGCAGTCGTCGTACACCAAGGCCGAGATCCAGGCCATGGCACGGCAGATCGTCGCCGCTGACCAGTTCCAGTGCTTCTCCAACATCGTCGACCACGAGAGCGGTTGGAGCCACACGGCCACCAACCCCTCCTCGGGTGCCTACGGTCTGATGCAGGCGCTGCCGGGCTCCAAGATGTCCTCCGCCGGCTCCGACTGGCAGACCAACCCGGCCACCCAGATCCGCTGGGGCGTGAACTACATGGAGAGCCGCTACGGCAGCCCGTGTGGTGCCTGGGAGTTCTGGCAGGCCAACAACTGGTACTAGGGTCCCGGCGTTCCGACGCCCGGCCACCGAGGTCCCCGCGCCCCACGGCGCGGGGACCTCGTCGTTGTGCGCCCCCCTTCGGGCGCCGGCGCCCCGGCGGACAGGACGCGGTGTGGGCACCGTCGTCACGAGCGCCCCCAATTGTCATCCGCGCGCGGTAACGTCTTTTACCGCACTGCGGTGGAAGAGGGGGCGGAGGAGCCTGATGTCACGTCTGGGTCGGCTGAGGGCCGGAGTCTCGCGCACGGTGGCGCGGGTATCCGGTTTCCGGGCAGCCGCGGAACGCGAACAGGAGCGCAGGGAGCAGGAGGCGGGGGAGCAGGGCAAGGCGGCGGTCTCCGGCCGTCCGCCGGCGTCGGCCGGCGCGGGCGAGGCGGGCGCGGAGCCCGGCGAACGCCTGGAGGCCAAGGCCCGCCGGGCCGTGCTGGCGGGCAGCCCCGAGCTGCCCTCGCCGCAGCCCGGCGGCGACGGCGGCTCCGGCGGGCGGAGCTCCGGCGAGCCGCCGGTGCCGGAGCGGCCGGAGCCGGCGGCGGCGATTCCCTGGGGGGTTAGGGTCGCGGCCGAGGCGGCCTGGCGGACGCTGGTGCTCGCCGCGGTCGTCTGGGTGTTGATACAGGTGGTGAGCGCCGTCAGCCTGCTGGTGATCTCGTTCGCCGCCGGGCTGCTGATCACCGCGCTGCTGCAACCCATCGTGGGCTGGCTGAAGCGGATGGGCCTGGGCGGTGGCGCGGCCACCGCGGTCACCGCGTTCGGCGGCTTCGGCGTGATGGGACTGACCGGCTGGTTCGTGGTCTGGCAGGTCCTGGAGAACTCGGACCGGCTGGTGGACCAGGTCCAGGAGGGCGTCGAGGAGCTGCGCGACTGGGTGTTGGAGCTGCCCTTCGACATCACCGAGGAGAACCTCGACCAGTGGGTCACCGACATCAACGAGTGGATCAGGAACCACAGCGAGGAGCTGACCTCGGCCGGCCTTGAGGGCGTCAACTACGCGGTGCAGTTCCTCACCGGCGCCGGTCTGACGCTCTTCGTGGTGCTGTTCCTGCTGTACGACGGGGGTGGCGTCTGGCGGTGGTTCCTGCGGCTGGTGCCCAGGGCGGCCAGGGAGAGCGTCGCCGGTGCCGGCCCGCGCGCCTGGATCACGCTCACCGGCTACGTCCGGGGCACGGTGATAGTCGCCATGATCGACGCGATCGGCATCGGCATCGGACTGTTCATCATCGACGTGCCGATGGCCGTGCCCCTGGCGGTGATCGTGTTCCTGTCCGCGTTCGTGCCCCTGGTCGGCGCGATCGCCTCGGGGGCCTTGGCCGTGCTGGTGGCGGTGGTCACCAACGGCGTGGTCGACGCGTTGCTGGTGCTCGGCGTGGTGCTGCTGGTGCAGCAGATCGAGGGCAACGTGCTGCAGCCGTTCATCCTGGGGCGGATGGTTCGGGTGCATCCGCTGGCGGTGGTGCTGGGGGTGGCCGCCGGCTCGATGGTGGCCGGCATCCCGGGCGCGGTGGTCGCGGTGCCGCTGATCGCCGTGGTCAGCACGGTGGTCGGCTATCTCCGTGCCTACCAGGAGGAGGCCGACCGGCGGGCCGGATTCGACGGGAGCGGTGCCACGGTCGCCGAACTGGCGCCGGTGCCGGCCCCGTTGCCCTCCGCCGAGCGGCCGGCGCTGGAGAGCCCCCCGGAGTCGGACCCCCCGCGCGGTCCCGAGGGCCCCGAGACCCGCTAGGTCCCGCCGCCCGCCGGAAGCCGCCGCCACGGCGGCTCCCGGCGCGGCGGGGCCGGGCCGACCCCGCGGGCTAGCCCGCCCAGCCGTGCCGGGGCGGGTGCCGGACCTCCAGCAGGTAGCGCAGCCGCTCCGTGTCGGCCGCCGTCCAGTCGTCCGGCGGCGCGATGGCCGCCCAGGCGTTGACCGGGTTGGAGCCGTAGCGGTGCCCGTGCGGGGCCGGCGAGCCGTAGGAGACCGCCATGTCCACGGTGGTCTGCCAGAACGTGACGAACGGGAACCAGTCGATGGCGGTGGTGACATCGGGCCCCAGCGGCTCGTTCAGCCACTCGGGCCGTTCGAAGAGCAGGTTGGGCGACCACCAGACCACCGGGTCCGAGGCGTTCTGCAGGTAGACCACCCGCGGGTACTCCCAGGGCCGGCCCGGCGGCTGCGCCAGGTCGAGGTCGGGGAACTGGGCGAACCGCACGTGCCGCCCCTCGTCGTAGACCGGCCGCCAGATCGGGCTGCCCGGGTCCCGGTGTTCGGTCAGCTCGCTGTGCAGCGGGCTGAAGTCGGGCGGGCCGACCAGCAGCGCCCCGTCGGTACGGGCCAGCAGGTCGTCCAGGCCGTCGAAGGCCGACTCGATCGCCGAGACCGCCAGACTCTCCCCGAAGATGAGCAACTTGGGCCGGTCGTCGGCCGGCTCCTGCTCCCACCGGGCGTACACCGCGTCCACCAGCGCCGCGGTGGCGGTGCCCGCCTCGTTCCGGTCCACCATGAAGGAGGCCCAGCTCGGCAGGTAGGAGTACTGCATGGTGACCACGGCGGTGTCGCCGCCGTTCATGTACTCCAGTGCCTCCACCGTGGTCGGGTTGACCCACCCGGTGCCGGTGGTGCCCGTGATGGCGAGCACCTCGCGGTCGAAGGCGCCGACCCGCTCCAGCTCGCGCACCGCCAACTCGGCGCCGTCGGCGTAGTCGTCGTAGGCGGCACGGCCGACGTAGACCCGCGCCGGGTCGAGCGCCGGCTCCCCGGAGAACTCGGAGATCTCGTCGTTGGAGAGCGTGGTGCCGGTGAAGGTCCGGCCCTTGTTGCCCAGGTCGTCCCAGTGGATCAGGGAGTCGGGGCTGCCGGAGACCAACGGCGAGTAGGGGCGCATCACCCCGTCGTCGGTGCTGCGGTCCTTGGCGGCGGCGATCCGGTCGGCGACGCCGAGGATGCCCCGGTCCCAGACGACGTCCCGGGTGCCGATCACCACGATCACCGTGCTCATCGTCAGCCCCAGGGCCACGGCGACCGGCCAGGGAACGAAACGGTTCAGCAGGCGCGTCAGCAGCCCGGTGCCCAGCCTGATGGTGCGGGCCACCACGAGCAGCAGCGCCAGCACCGCCAGCGACATCAGGGCGATCATCAGGGAGTGCCAGGTCAGCGTGGGGGGCAGGCCCTGGAGTTGGCGCAGCTCGCGCTGCATGTCGGCGCTCTGGCCGAGCATCAGCGCCGCCGCCCAGGGCAGGGCCAGCAGGTAGACCAGCCAGGCCCGGGCCCGCACCCGCTCACCGGGCAGCCGCTTCCGGAAGGCCAGTCGGTAGCCCCAGCTGAGCAGGGCCCCCAGGCCGTAGCCGATGGCGGCGGTGATGCCGCCGATCGCTCCCTGGTAGTACCAGGGGCGGGGCACCAGGGACGGGGTGAGGGAGAGCCAGAAGAAGAAGGTGGCGACCAGGCTGGCGGTCAGGTCGGGCCAGCGGCGCACCAGCCAACTGGAGTGCGGACGCTCCCAGTAGGGGCGGCGGGCGAGGCGCAGCAGCCAACGGGCGACGGCGCCGGCTCGGCCGGACCGCTCGGTCAACGGTGAGTTCCGGCCATTCTCGGCGTCTTCTCGGGCGCCTTCCTGGTTGGCTGCTTCGCCGTCCTGCCCGGGCGGTGTCGGGGTAGGTGTCGTTGCCGGTGCGGGGCCGCCGGAGGCGGTGCCGGGGTCGTTCCCGGTGGCCGTTCCCGCGCCGCCCTTCGTCCCGGGGCCGCCCCTGGTCTCCCCGGCGGCACCCGGCCCCGTTCCCGGCCCCGTTCCCGAGCCCGGCTCCGGGGCGGGCCCGCCGGCCGTCGTGGCCGGGGCGCCCTCCGGCGGCCCGGCGGGCGGACCGCCGCCCGGCTGTCCGGCGTCGGGCGTGCTCGGTTCACTCATCGGGGCCTCCGGCGTGGCCAGCGGACCCGGCGCATCCGTTGGCACTGTGCGGCATTGACTTCTCTCCGGCCCGTCCGACGCGCCGGCCAGTTGGCCCGCGCTGTACTCGCTGCTTCCTCACGCTAGGGGATCAGACGCCGGGAGCGCGTGCGGCGTTGCCTGGCCGCCACCTTTCCGTGCCGCGAGGGTGACCGGAGCCCCACTTCCGTTGGAAACACCCCGGCCCGTGCGTCAACTTGAGTCCGCGCGCTACCCCCCAAGGGGGTATGCACTCGGGGTATACATCGCGTGTATAGTCGCCGGCATGTCCATAAGTCACACGTTGCTCGGCCTCCTTGAGGGCGGCCCGCGCCACGGCTACGACCTCAAACGCACCTTCGACATCCACTTCGGGCCCGACCGCTCGCTCCACTACGGGCAGGTCTACGCGACGATGTCCCGGCTGCTGAAGAACGGCCTGGTCGAGGTCGACGGCGTCGAGGCGGGCGACGGTCCGGAGCGCAAGCGGTACGCGATCACGCAGGCCGGGGTCACCGATGTCGAGCAGTGGCTGACCAGCCCGGAGAAGCCCGAGCCGTACCTGCAGAGCGTGCTCTACACCAAGGTCGTGCTCGCCCTGCTCACCGGCCGTGCCGCGGACGACCTCCTGGACGTCCAGCGTGCCGAGCACCTGCGCCTGATGCGGGAGCTGACCCGGCGCAAGACCAGCGGCGACCTGGCCGACCAGTTGGTCTGCGACCACGCCCTGTTCCACCTGGAGGCCGACGTGCGCTGGCTTGAGCTGACGGCGGCCAGGCTCGACCAACTCGCATCGGAAGTGTGCTCGTGATGACTGAATCCGGCCCGGCGCTGCTCAGCGCCCGTGATCTGCACAAGCGGTACGGCTCGACCCCGGCGCTCGCCGGCGCCGACTTCACCATCTCCGCGGGGGAGGTGGTGGCCGTGATGGGGCCGTCCGGTTCCGGCAAGTCCACGCTCCTGCACTGCCTGGCGGGGATCGTCGCTCCGGACAGTGGCCGGGTGGCCTACCGCGGGCGCGAGTTGTCCGCGCTTTCCGACGCGGAGCGCAGCGCGCTGCGCCGCGAGGAGTTCGGGTTCGTCTTCCAGTTCGGCCAGTTGGTGCCCGAGCTGACCTGCCAGGAGAACGTCGCGCTCCCCCTCCGGTTGGCGGGCGTGCCCCGCAAGACGGCGGAGGCCAGGGCGGTCGAGTGGCTGGCCCGGCTGGAGGTCGACGAGGTGGCGGCCAAGCGGCCAGGGCAGCTCTCCGGCGGCCAGGGCCAACGGGTCGCGGTCGCCCGGGCGCTGGTGAACGACCCCAGGGTGCTCTTCGCCGACGAGCCGACCGGCGCGCTGGACTCGCTCAACGGCGAGCGGGTGATGCGGCTCCTGGTGGACGCCGCCCGTGAGACGGGCACGGGGGTCGTCCTGGTGACCCACGAGACCCGGGTCGCGGCCTACTCCGACCGCGAGGTCGTGGTGCGGGACGGGCGGGCGCGCGACCTGGCGGGGGCGGTGTGAGCGGCAACACCCGGCAGTGGGCGCGGGATCTGTGGCTCGGGGTCCGGCTGGCGGTCTCGGGCGGGGCCTCGGGCTGGACCCGCACCGCGCTGACGGCGGTCGGGATCGGCCTGGGCGTGGTGGTGCTGTTGCTCGCCGCCTCCGTTCCGCAGGCGATGAGCGGGCGGGGCGAGCGCGCCGACGCCAGGTCGACGTTCGGGGCCGAGGTCTCGGCTCCGGCGGACGACACCATCCTGGTGCAGGACGTCTGGACCGAGTACCGGGGCGAGCGGATCGCCGGGCGGGAGCTGCAGCCCGAGGCCGGCCAGGACTCCACGGCGGTGCCGCCGCCGGGGGTGAGCGACTTCCCGGCCCCCGGTGAGGTGCTGGTCTCCCCGGCCCTCGCCCGGCTGCTGGACTCCCCGAACGGCGAGTTGCTCGCCGAGCGGCTGGACTACCGCCGGGTGGGCGTGATCGGCGACGAGGGGCTGCTGGGTTCCCAGGAGCTGTACTACTACCTCGGCGTGGACGATCTGGTGGCGGACTCGACCGGCACCAGGGTCGACCACTTCGGCGATCCCCCGAGCCTGGACAGCGAGGTGTCCCCGGCGCTGATCCTGCTGGTCCTGGTCGTCGCCGTCGTGCTGTTGATGCCGGTGCCCGTCTTCATCACCACCGCGGCGCGGTTCGGCGGGGAGCGTCGGGACCGGCGGCTGGCGGCGCTGCGGCTGGTCGGCGCGGACGTCAGGATGACGCGCCGGATCGCCGCGGGCGAGAGCCTGGTGGGGGCGGCGGTCGGTGTGCTCCTCGGCGGCCTGCTGTTCCTGGCGATCCGCGCTCCGGTGGCCGGGATCTCGGTGAGCGACACCAGCTTCTTCCTCTCGGACATCGTCCCCGGTTGGCCGTTGACCGTGCTGGTGCTGCTGGTCGTGCCGCTGCTGGCCATCGGCACGACGCTGTTCGCCATGCGGTCCGTCGTCGTGGAGCCGCTGGGCGTGGTCCGGCAGGCGAGCGGCGGCCCGCGCCGGCTGCTGTGGCGGCTGGTGCCGGCGCTGCTGGGGATCGGCCTGCTGCTGCCGCTGCTCGGCGACTTCTCGGGCACGGACAGCTCGGTGGTCCAGGCCATCGTCGGCGTGGTGCTGCTGCTCAGCGGCGCGACCGCGCTGCTGCCCTGGCTGGTGGAGCGGTGCACGGCGCGCCTGCGTGGCGGGCCCGTGGCCTGGCAGCTGGCCACGCGCCGGCTCCAGTTGAGCAGTGGCCCCGCGGTCCGCGCGATCAGCGGTATCACGGTGGCCGTCGCCGGTGCCACGGCGCTCTACATGCTCTTCGACGGCGTCCGCGCCGCCGAGACGACCGAGACGGGCGCCGATCTGGACCGTGCCCAGGTGGAGGTCGTCGCGTGGACGGCCGACTCCGCGCTGACGGAGCCGCTCGTCGAGGAACTGCGCTCGACAGAGGGTGTCCAGCGGGTGCTCCCCTATATCGACAGCGAGGCGGTCCCCCGGGTCGGTGGCGAGGGCGCGCCGAACGAGGAGCCCGCCTATCTCCGGGTGGGGGACTGCGCGACCCTGGCCGAGCTGGCCCGCATCGAGGACTGCGCCGACGGCGAGGTCTACCAGGCGCCGGCGCCCGACGGCTGGGAGATATCGCCGTCGAAGCCCGGGGACGTGCTGGATCTCGGCGCCGCGCCCGACGGGCCGGAGGGCGAGCGGATCCAGTGGACGGTGCCCGACGGCGTGCGGGATGTCGAGCCGAGGGACTCGCCCGCCGGTCGGCTGGCGTACGGCCTGCTGGCGACGCCCGGCGCGCTCGAAGGACAGCTGCCCACCGACGGATCGACCCGGATGCTGCTCCAGGCGGATGTCGACGCCCCCGACACTCTGGAGCTGCTGCGGAACGCCGTCTGGGCGGCCCCCGTCGAGGGGCAGGTCTGGAAGTTGGAGACCTCGCGCATATCGGACGAGCTGGCCAACATCCAGATCGGGATGGTGGTGGGGGCCTCCGGGGTGATGGCGCTGATCGCCGCCAGCATGCTCGTCACCACGCTGGAACAGCTGCGCGAGCGCAGGCGGTTGCTCTCGGCGCTGGTCGCCCTCGGCACCCCGCGCGCCACGTTGGGTGCCTCGGTGCTCTGGCAGACCGCGGTGCCGGTGGTGTTGGGCCTGGCCCTGGCCTCGGGGATCGGGGTGCTGCTGGGCGCGATGCTGATGTCGCTGGTGCGGCTGCCGCTGGGCAGCTGGCTGGCGTTCCTGCCGATGGCCGGCGCGGGTGCCGGGGTCATCGCCCTGGTCACCCTCGGCAGCCTGCCGCTGCTCTGGCGGTTGATGCGGCCGGACGGCCTGCGCACCGAGTGACGCCGACGGCCCGGAAGGCGTTCCGTTCCGCCTTCCGGGCCCGGCCCGCCCGGGCGCCCGCCCGTCCAGGTGGGCCGGGTAGATTCGTCCCCATGACTGGTACGAACGAATACCGGGTCGAGCACGACTCGATGGGCGAGGTGCGGGTGCCGGCCGACGCCAGGTGGCGGGCCCAGACCCAGCGCGCGGTGGAGAACTTCCCGATCTCCGGCCAGCGCCTGGAGCGCGCGCACATCGCGGCGCTGGCGCGCGTCAAGGCGGCGGCGGCCAAGGCCAACGCCGAGCTGGGCGTGGTGGAAAAGGACATGGCCGAGGCGATCGTCGCCGCCGCCGACGAGGTCGCCGCGGGCCGGTGGGACGAGCACTTCCCGATCGACGTCTTCCAGACCGGTTCCGGTACCTCGTCCAACATGAACACCAACGAGGTGCTGGCCACCCTCGCCAGCGAGCGCCTCGGCCGGCCGGTGCACCCCAACGACCACGTCAACGCCAGCCAGTCCTCCAACGACGTCTTCCCCTCCTCGATCCACATCGCCGCCACCGGCGCGGTGATCGAGGAGCTGATCCCGGCGCTGACCCACCTCGCCGAGTCGCTGGAGCGCAAGGGGCAGGAGTTCGCCAGTGTGGTGAAGTCCGGCCGCACCCACCTGATGGACGCCACCCCCGTCACCCTGGGCCAGGAGTTCGACGGCTACGCGGCGCAGGTGCGCTACGGCGTGGAGCGGCTCAACGCCGCCCTGCCGCGGCTCGCCGAACTGCCGCTCGGCGGCACGGCCGTGGGCACCGGGATCAACACCCCGCCCGGTTTCTCGGCCGCGGTGATCGCTGAGGTCGCCCGCGCCACCGGGCTGCCGCTGACCGAGGCCCGGGACCACTTCGAGGCGCAGGGCGCCCGGGACGGCCTGGTGGAGACCTCGGGCCAGTTGCGCACCATCGCGGTCTCGCTGACCAAGATCTGCAACGACCTGCGTTGGATGTCCTCCGGCCCGCGCACCGGCCTCGCCGAGATCGCCCTCCCCGACCTCCAGCCGGGCTCCTCGATCATGCCCGGCAAGGTCAACCCGGTGATCCCCGAGGCCGTGCTGATGGTCACCGCCCAGGTGATCGGCAACGACGTCACCGTCACCACGGCCGGCGCCGCGGGCAACTTCGAGCTGAACGTCATGCTGCCGGTGATGGCCAAGAACCTGCTGGAGTCCATCCGGCTGCTGGCCAACGCCTCCCGGCTGCTGGCCGACCGCACGGTGGACGGCATCACCGCCAACGTCGAGCGCGCGCTGGAGTACGCCGAGTCCTCGCCGTCCGTGGTCACCCCGCTCAACCGGTACATCGGTTACGAGGAGGCCGCCAAGATCGCCAAGCGCGCCCTGGCGGAGCGCAAGACGATCCGGGAGACCGTGCTCGACGGCGGATATGTCGAGCGTGGTGAACTCACGTTGGAGCAGCTCGACGAGGCGCTTGACGTGCTGCGGATGACTCGTCCCTGATCACCGCTCAGCCGGATGCGCCCGCCCCGAGCCGGGACCCGAATACCATGTCTGAATGGATACGGGAAACGAGGGAACGGGCGGGGCGCATCCCTGGCGGCCAGGTCAGCACATTCTGTGGCGGTACCGGGCCAATGGGGCCCGACATTTCCATATCTGCCGCCCCGTCACGGTCGTCAGGGACACTCCCGAACTCCTGGCCGTCTGGCTGGCCCCCGGCACCGAGTGCGTCCGCCCGGAGCTGGCGGACGGCACCCCTCCGCATCTCGAACCCCTGGCCACGCGTTACACCAAGCCGCGCACCACGGTCCGCTGCCGGTGGCTGGGTAACGGTCTGTTGAAGCTCGCCCGTCCGGGAGAGCCGTGGTCGATCTGGCTTTTCTGGGACCGGGGCTGGCGCTTCAAGAACTGGTACGTCAATCTTGAAGAGCCCCGAAGCCGGTGGTCCGGCGGGGTGGATTCCGAGGATCACTTTCTCGATATCGTGGTCTACGCTGACCGCAGCTGGGAGTGGCGGGACGAGGACGAATTCGCCCAAGCAGAAAAGGCGGGCCTGCTGGACGCCGCGCAGATGGCGCGGGTCCGCGACGCGGGCCAGCAGGCCTTGGCGGCGATCCGCGCCTGGGGCCCGCCCTTCTCCGAGAACTGGCCGTCCTGGCGGCCCGACCCGCGCTGGCGCCGCCCCCGGCTCCCGGCCGACTGGGCCCGCGCGCGGTCCGTCTCCTCCGCTCCCTGCCAGCCCGATCGGCTGCCTGATCACCCCAGAGCCTCTTGATAGGCCCCGGGGCGTCAAACGTAGGATCAGCCCCACGACCACACAACTCAACGCCCCCACCCCGCACGCTAGTTCCCGCCTGGATGGACAGCCCCTCGTGACGGACCCGACCCCTCCGCAGCCCATGGCTCGCACGGCGGACGCACCGCGCGCCGAGAGCCCAGCGCTGCCGCACGCCCGATCCGAGCCGGACACCACGGAAGCGCCACTCGTCCGTCCCACGACCGACGAGATCCCCACCGGGGGCATGCGGGAGCTGGAGCGACTGCGGTTCGTCGGCTCGGCCACCCGACGCATCGCGCGTGGCATGGACCTGGACGAGATCGTGCTGGGCCTGTGCCGCGCCTCGGTGCCCACCTTCTCCGACGCCATCCTGGTCTACCTGCGGCACCCGCTGCCGGTCGGTGACGAGCAGCCGGTCAACCCCTGGGTGCTCAAGCTGCGCCGCACCGACCGCATCCCCGAGGCGCTCACCCTGGAGTCGCTCGGGGAGCAGCTCGCCGAGGTCGACAGCGGCGAGCTGCCGCTGCTGTCCGGGGCCACGCCGCTGGTCGAGGTGCGGGGCAACGGCCCGCTGGCCGAGGTGCTGCGCGGGGTGCGGCCGGTGTTCATCGAGAGCCAGGTGTCGAAGGCCGCGATGCGGGAGCTGACCGGCGCCGGGGTGCTGCCCGAGGGGCGCCGCGCGATCCTCACCCCGCTGCGCGGCCGGCGCCGGGTGATCGGCGCGGCGATCTTCCTGCGCCGCCCGGACCGGGAGGTCTTCGCGGCCGAGGACCTCCAGGTGGCACAGCAGTTGGCGACGCACTCCGCGCTGGGGGTGGACAAGGCCGTGCTCTACGGCCGGGAGGCGTCCATCGCCGACGAGCTGCAGCGCACCATGCTCCCCGACGACCTGCCGCAGCCCACCGGCGTGCGACTGGCCAGCCGCTATCTGCCGGCGGCCCAGTCCGCGCGGGTCGGCGGCGACTGGTACGACGCGATCCCGCTGCCCGGCAGCCGGGTGGCGCTGGTGGTCGGCGACGTGATGGGACACTCCACGACCTCGGCGGCGATCATGGGCCAGCTGCGCACGACGGTGCAGACCCTGGCCGGTCTCGACCTCTCGCCGCTCGACGTGCTGCACCACCTGGACGAACAGGCCCAACGGCTGGGCCAGGACCGGATGGCGACCTGCCTCTACGCCGTCTACGACCCGGTCGCGCACCGGATCACGGCGGCCAACGCCGGCCACCCGCCGCCGGTCCTGCTCCATGTGGACGGCTCGACCGAGCTGGTCAACCTGCCGCCGAACGCCCCGATCGGGGTGGGCGGGGTCGACTTCGAGATGGTCGAGGTGGACGCGCCGGCCGGCGCCACGCTGCTGCTCTACACCGACGGCCTGGTGGAGTCCAGGACCCGGGACGTGTGGACCGGCGTCGAGCACCTGCGGGAGAAGCTGGCCAGCATCTCCCAGCTGACCCGGCCGGACGCCGCCGCCCCGCTGGAGCCGCTCTGCGACGAGGTGTTGGACATCGTCGGCCCGGGCGACCGGGACGACGACATCGCCCTGCTGGCGGCCAGGTTCGAGGGCATCGCCCCGGACGACGTGGCCTTCCGCTGGCTCGACCCGCGCGCCGAGTCGGTGCGGGAGGCCCGCCGGATGGTCCGCGAGCACCTCAGGCGCTGGGCGCTGGAGGACCTGCTGGACTCGGTGGAGCTGCTGGTCAGCGAGGTGGTGACGAACGCCGTCCGGTACGCGGAACGCCCGGTCACGCTGCGGCTGTTGCGCACCGACGTGCTGCGCTGCGAGGTGGGCGACGACGTGCCCCAGCTGCCGCGGCTGCGGCAGGCCGGGCCGGCGGACGAGGGCGGCCGGGGCCTCTACCTGGTGCAGCGGCTGGCCCAGGACTGGGGCGCGACCCGGCTGAGCACCGGCAAGCTGGTGTGGTTCGAGATCGGCACGCCGGACGCGAGCCGCTGACCGCGGCCGGCGGTCACGTCGTCCGCCTCCGACGCCCCGCCGGGGGCGTCGGGGGTGTCGCCGGCCGCGGTGGGCCGGTGGCCGGCGACGGCCCGTGGGGCCGAACACCGCACACCGGCCCGGGAGCTGTCGCCGGCTCGCGGCGCGGCCGCCGGGCGCGCCCTCAGGCGGTGACGCCGTGCAGCGCGATCTCGGCGTCCAGGGTGCTGGCGACCGCGGTCAGCACGGCGGCCACCCGGATCGCCTCCTGGATGACCTCGCGCCGCATCCCGCCCTCGCGCAGGGCCCGTTCGTGGGACTGGAGGCACCGGCCACAGCCGCCGACCGCCGAGACCGCCAGCGACCACAGCTCGAAGTCCGTCCTGGCCACCCCGGGGGAGCGCAGCGCGTTCATCCGCAGCCCGGCGGGGAGGGCGTCGTACTCCGGATCGGCGAGCAGGTGCCGGGTCCGGTAGAAGACGTTGGTCATCGCCATCAGCGCCGCCGCCGTCCTGGCCGCCCGGTAGGCGTCCTCGGACAGCGCCTTGCGGGCCTCGGGCTCGACCTCCCGCAGCAGCGGCCCGGAGCGGCTGGCCTCGGCGCAGGCCAGCAGGGTGCCCCAGAGCTGTTGTTCGGTCAGTTCGGTGTGGTTGGTCAGGGAACCGAGGCCCAGACTCAGGTCCTTGGCATGGGGCGGCAGCGCCGCCCGCAGCGCGTCGAGGGCCACCGGCTCACACCCCGGCCAGCAGCTTCTCGGCGTCCAACGTGTCCTCACCGCGGCGCCAGTTGCAGGGGCACAACTCGTCGGTCTGGAGCGCGTCGAGCACCCGCAGCACCTCCTGCGGGTTCCGCCCCACCGAGCCGGCGGTGACCATGACGAACTGGATCTCGTTGTCCGGGTCCACCAGGAACACCGCGCGCTGCGCGAAGCCGTCCTCGCCGCGCACCCCGCAGGCGCGCATCAGTTCGTGCTTGGGGTCGGACAGCATCGGGAACGGCAGCTCCCGCAGGTCCGCGTGGTCGCGCCGCCAGGCGTGGTGCACGAACTCCGAGTCCCCCGAGACGCCGAGGATCCGGGCGTCCCGCTCGGCGAACTCGTCGTGCAGCCGGCCGAAGGCGGCGATCTCGGTGGGGCAGACGAAGGTGAAGTCCTTCGGCCAGAAGAACACCACGGACCAGGCGCCCTCGCGGTCCTTGTTGGTGAAGGTCTCGAACCGCAGTCCCGCGGACGGGCCGACGACGCCGGTCAGTTCGTAGGTGGGGAACTTGTCACCGATGGTGAGCACGTTGGCTGCTCCTGATCGTTCGTAAGTGATCGTTTGGACGGGAGGTGAGCCCACGGTGACATACGCGAGCCTTCTCCCCGGGTGACCCATTCGCGGAAATACTCACTTCGAGTGGTTTTCCCGGAAGTTGACGGCTGGGTGGTGCCCACCGGCTGACGTCGCCGACGCCCGCCGCGGGCCGACGTGAACCAGCCGACCAACGCCCGTGCTCTGGTCGCGATGTATCGCGAGTCGGTAGGCTGGCGGGGTGAAAGCCGAGAAGCCGCCCGCGGTGTCCCTGCAGAAGCCGTCCGCCCCGGAGTCGTCCGCCGTGGCCGGGGCGGCCGCGGTGCCGGCCGCCGGCTCCCCGCCGGTCGCGCCGCTCGCCCAGGGGCCCAAGGAGGTGCGGGCCTCCGACGCCGACCGGGACCGCATAGCCGACATCCTGCGGGAGGCGTTGGCCGAGGGCCGGCTGGAGCCGGACGAGCACGCCGAGCGCCTCGACGCGCTCTACAGCTCCAAGACCATGGGCGCGCTGGAGTCGCTGATCAGCGACCTGCCGGCGGGCCAGCGCGAGGCGGCGCCCAGCCCGGCCGCGCCACCGCCGGCGCCGCCCGGCGGCCACCGGCACGGCGGGGTGCGCTCGGTCGGCGCGAAGAACGTGGTGGCCATCCTCAGCGGTGCCAGCCGCGCCGGCACCTGGCGGGTCGGCGACAAGGTCAACGCGGTCGCGGTCTGCGGTGGCGTGGAGCTGGACTTCACGGAGGCGCTGTTCGAGTCGCAGTACCTGACGATCACCGTCACGGCCATCTGCGGTGGCGTGGAGATCAAGGTCCCGGAGAACGTCACGCTGCGCGGCGGGGGCAGCGGCATCATGGGCGGCTTCGAGGTGCGGGAGATGGAGGCGGCCGATCCGCGCGCCCCGGTGATCACGGTGCAGGGCGTGGCGATCATGGGCGGCGTCGAGGTCCACACGGTCCGCGGCAAACGGTTGCGGGACCTGAGCGGAGGGTGAGGAGGCCCGTTCTCGGGCCGGTCAGCGGGGGTGGCTCGCGGGTGGCGCGGTCGCTTTGTGCATAAGCGTGCGCACAGCGGGTAGGGCTCGGGGGACCGTCACTCGTATGGCCGAGCATGGTGGGAAGTGAACCGTGGGGCTCCCACGACGGGTGAGGGTCCAGCCAGGAGCGACCCCCCGTAGCCGTCGTCAGGAGTTGACCGTGCTGCAACCGTCACCGCCACACGAGTCCCCGTGGTCCCCAGCCGGCCCCGCCCAGCCCAGTTCGAGAGATCTGGCGGGCCCGTGGCATTCGGAGGCTGCCTGCCGACGCGACGAGGCGGGGCTGTTCTTCGCCCCGTCACAGGAGCCGACCGCGGCCCGGCTCTCCAGGGAGCAGGCCGCCAAGTCGGTGTGCGCCCGTTGTCCTGTCCTGCTTGAGTGCCGGGAGCACGCCCTGCTCCAGCCCGAGCCGTACGGCGTCTGGGGCGGCCTGACGGCCGCCGAGCGCCGGGTGGTGCTCAGCCGGCGCCGCCGCCGGGAGGCCACCTCCGGCGGACGTTCGACGGACATCACCCGGATCGCCTGACCCGCCCTCTTCCCCCACCGCGCCGAGCGGCCTCCCACCCCGAGCGGCGTGCCCAACCTCCACACCCACCCTGGTCGTTCCACTCTCCCGCGGGGCGGCGGCACCACACCGGCCTTGCCGCCGCCCTCCGGCAGTACGTCGAGCGACGCCCCCTTCGCGTCCCGCCGGCGGAGAGCCGGCCGTGCTCTCCGCGGCCCGCTCCGGGCCGGTCGGGTCAGCCGAGGGCCGGGCTGTCGAAGTCCACCGCGCTGTAGGCGCGCAGCTTGGAGAGCCGGTGGGTGGAGTCGATCTGCCGGATCGTGCCCGAGCGGGAACGCACCACCAGCGACTGGGTGGTGGCGGTCTCCGCGCGGTACCGCACACCGCGCAGGAGTTCACCGTCCGTCACCCCGGTGGCGACGAAGAACGCGTTCTCGCCGTGCACCAGGTCGTCGGTGTGCAGCACCCGGTTCAGGTCGTGCCCGGCGTCCAGCGCCGCCCGCCGCTCCTCCTCGTCCTTGGGCCAGAGCTTGCCCTGGATGGTGCCCCCCAGGCACTTGATGGCGCAGGCCGCGATGACGCCCTCCGGGGTGCCGCCGATGCCCAACAGCAGGTCGACGCCGGTGTCCTCGCGGACGCTCATGATGGCGCCGGCCACGTCGCCGTCCTGGATGAACTTGATCCGCGCGCCGCTCTCCCTGACCCGCCGCACCAGGTCGGAGTGGCGCGGTCGGTCCAGGATCACCACGGTCACGTCGGCCGGCGAGCCGCCCTTGGCCTTGGCCACCCGGCGCACGTTGACCTCGGGGGGCGCGTCGATGTCCACGAACTCGGCCGCCTCGGGGCCGGTGGCCAGCTTGTTCATGTAGAAGACCGCGCTCGGGTCGTACATGGCGCCGCGCTCGGCGACCGCCAGCACCGAGACCGCGTTGTCCATCCCCTTGGCGGTGAGGGTGGTGCCGTCCACCGGGTCGACCGCCACGTCGCACTCGGGGCCGGTGCCGTCGCCTACCCGCTCGCCGTTGTAGAGCATCGGCGCGTGGTCTTTCTCACCCTCGCCGATCACCACCACGCCGTTCATCGAGACCGTGGAGATCAGCGCGCGCATGGCGTGCACGGCCGCGGCGTCGGCACCGTTCTTGTCGCCCCGACCCACCCAGCGGCCCGAGGCCATGGCGCCGGCCTCGGTCACCCGGACCAACTCCAGGGCCAGGTTGCGGTCGGGCGCCTGGGGGGCGACCTCCAGTTGGGACGGTAGGTGGTGATCAGTCATCGGAACGCACCTTTCCGGGTGCGTTGGGCGCACCCGTCCTGGGTTGAGGGTGCTCTGACTCTAGCTCGAACAGCCACAGATGAGCAGGGCGCCTATCTGATGAGCGAACCCGGGGGGCGGCTGCGCCGCTGTCAGCCCGGTGCGGGACCATGGCGGGGTGGCGAACGAAGAGGTGACCGAGGTCGCGCCGGAGGCCGGCGAGCGGGCGGCCGGGCCCGAGCCGGCGCAGCAGGACGGCGGCGACCGGCGGTTGAAGCGGCTGCGCCGCCAGAGCTTCCAGAACATGGTGCTGTCCCTGGGGCTGATCTGCCTGGGCACCTTCGCGGTCTACTTCGTGATGCCCAGCAACAGCGAGGAACAGCAGCCGACCCGCGCCGTCGAGTACGAGGTGGCCTCGGCCACCGCCGCGCGGGCCGCGCCCTACCCACTGGTGGTGCCCCAGGGGCTGCCCGCCGACTGGCGGGCCACCTCGGTGCGGTTCGAGCCCGGCGGCGAGTACGGCGTGACCTGGCGGCTGGGCTTCATCGACGCCGAGGACGAGTACGCGGCGCTGGCCCAGGCCGACGGTGACCCGGCGGACTTCGTGCCGTCCGTCACCCAGCGCGCCGAGGACACCGGCGAGACCGAGCGGATCGCCGGCCGTGACTGGGCGCGCTGGGAGGGCCCCAAGTACGACGCCCTGGTGCTCACCGAGGCCGAGGTGACCACGGTCGTGATGGGCACCGCGCCGCTGGGGCAACTGGTCGTGCTGGCCGAGTCCCTGGAGGTCAGGGAGACCACCCAGCCCGCCCCGTGACCGTCCGCCCCGCGGGGCGGACGGTCGGGCCCCCGGGCTTCAGAGGACGGTGACGGCCTCGTCGGCGGCGAGCCGGGGCGCCCGCGGCCGGTAGGCGTCCTCGGCCGGGTGGCCGATGTTCACCACGACCATCGAGCGCTGCCGGCCGTCGCCGAAGAACTCCTTGTCCACGGCCGCCGCGTCGAAGCCGGTCATGGGCCCCGCGGCCAGCCCGGCGGAGCGGACCCCCAGCAGGAAGTACCCGATCTGCAGGGCCGTGTTCATCAGCCCCTGCTCCTCCCGGACGGCGGCGTCCGCGAAGAACGTGTCCTTGAGCGTCGGCAGCGCGGGCGTCAGCGTCGGCAGCTTCTCGTGGAAGTGCAGGTCGACCGAGAGGATCACGGTGACCGGGGCCGCCGCCACCCGGGCCCGGTTGGCGTCCGAGACCAGCGGCAGCAGCCGCGCCCTGGCGTCCTCGCTGCGCAGCGAGGTGATCCGCAGCGGGGAGATGTTGAACGCGGTCGGCGCCAGCTTGACCAGGTCGTAGACGGCGGCCACCGTCTCGTCCGAGACCGGCTCGTCGGTGAACGTGCGAGCCGTGTGGGCCTCGCGGAAGAGCAGGTCGAGAGCGGGGGCGTCGAGCGCGAACGACATCTGGGACGGCCTTTCCGGCGATGAGCGGGTAGCGAGGGGAACGCGGCCCTGTTCGATCGACACTGACCGACGGCACGGGCGGGGGAGGGCCCGGCGGGGCTACGGCACGCGTAACGGTACCGGCGGGCGCGGCTATTCCGCCGCCCGCCGTGGCGCACGCCACCGCGCACCCGGCCGTCAGCCCGGGCCGCTACCGGGCGTCCTCGTCCCACAGTTCGGCCCGGTGGGCGTCGACCAGCCCGGCGATCCGCGCCAGGAACGCGCCACCCGGCAGCGGGTCGAGCCGCCGTCCGCCGCGCAGCCGCGGGGCGACCAGCTCCGCAGCCGCCTCGGCGGCCCCGATGACCGCCAGGTAGGGCACCAGCCGCGCCGCCCTGACCCGGGACCCGAGGCTGCCGTGCCCGGGTCCGACGACCTCGGCCCGCAGCCCGAGTCCGGTCGCCCGACGGACGAGCGTCGCCGCCGGCGCCGCCTCGGCCGCCGAGACCGGGAGCACCACCAGCTGGACCGGGGCCAGCCACGGCGGGAAGGCGCCGCCGTGTTCCTCGACCAGCTGCGCGACCGCCCGCTCCACGCTGCCGACGATGCTGCGATGCACCATGACCGGCCGGTGCCGGGCGCCGTCCGCGCCGACGTAGCGCAGGTCGAACCGCTCCGGCTGGTGGAAGTCGACCTGGACGGTGGACAGGGTGGCCTCCCGGCCCGCCGCGTCGGCGACCTGCACGTCGATCTTGGGCCCGTAGAACGCGGCCTCGCCCGCCGCCGCCTCGAACGGCAGCCCGGACCGGCGCAGGGCCTCGGTCAACAGGGCGGTGGACCGGCGCCACCGCTCGGCGCCGGCCACGTACTTCCCGCCCGGTCCCGGGAGGGAGAGCCGGTAGCGGGCCGGGGTGATGCCCATCGCCCGGTACGCGCCGCGGATCAGCTCCAGCGCGGCCAGCACCTCGTCGGCCACCTGGTCCGGGGCGCAGAACACGTGGGCGTCGTTGAGCTGGATCGCCCGGACCCGGGTCAACCCGCCCAGCACGCCGGAGAGTTCCGAGCGGTACATGCCGCCCAACTCGGCCAGGCGCAGCGGCAGCTCACGGTAGCTGTGCGCCCGGGACCGGTAGATCACCGCGTGGTGCGGACACAGGCTGGGGCGCAGCACGACCTGCTCGCCGCCCAGGTCCATCGGGGGGAACATGTCCGCGCGGTAGTGCGCCCAGTGCCCGGACAGCTCGTACAGCTCCCGCTTGCCGAGCACCGGCGAGCACACGTGCTGGTAGCCGGCCCGCCGCTCGACGTCGCGGACGTACTCCTCCAGGGCGTGTCGGACGGTGGCGCCGGCCGGCAGCCAGTACGGCAGCCCGGCGCCGAGCAGCGGGTCGGTGTCGAACAGGTCCAGCTCGCGGCCGAGCCTGCGGTGGTCGGGCATGGCGGTCTCCTCGCGGACGGCGGGACGAGTGACCGCACGGCGAAGCCCCGGGGCACTCGCCCCGGGGCTTCGATCAGACATCGGTCAGCGCGCCGGGACACTCTCCGGCGTCGTCGTCACAGCGGCGCGCTTCATGCCCGGCACCGTAGCAGCCCCGGGGTGGGCGGCACCCGGGCTTTTCCGGCCGCCGCCGAGCCCCCCGCCGCCCCGCCGCCGAGCCCCCCGCCGCCCCGCTGCCGCCGGCCGCCGACCCCCTCGCCGCTCCCGGCGCCGGACCGCGCCGGCGCCCGTCAGTCCTCCGCCGCCCCGTCCGCCGCTCCGTCCGGCTCGTCGGCCTCGCCCGCCTCCGCCCGGCGCTCCCGCTCCAGCGCCGCGTCCAGCCGGGCCCTGGCCCCGGCCAGCCAGTGGCCACAGATCCGGGCCAGCTCCTCCCCGCGCTCCCACAGCGCCAGGGACTCCTCCAGCGTCGCCCCGCCGGCCTCCAGCCGCCGGACGACCTCAAGCAACTCGTCCCGCGCCTGCTCGTAGCCGAGCGGCGCGCCCTCGTCCGGTTCCGTCATGGCCGTCACCCTATGTCTCCCCCGTCCGCCGACGACTCCGCCGGCCGCTCCCGTACCGTCACCCCGAACTCGCCCTCGGCGACCCGCGCGCGCAAGCCCTCGCCCGGCGCCACCTCGCCCGGGGCCCGCACCGCCGTGCCGTCGGCCCGCTGGAGCACCGCGTAGCCCCGGCGGAGCGTGGCCGCCGGGGAGAGGGCCACCACCCGCGCCCTGGTGTGCGCCAGATCGGCGCCCGCCGCGTCCAGCCGATGGCCCAGCGTGCGCCGGGAGCGCTCGACCAGGCCCGCCAGCTCCGCCGCGCGCTCCGTCACCAGCCGCCCCGGCTCCGCCAGCACCGGGCGCGACCTGACCCCGGCCAGCCCGCTCTCCTCCCGGCTCAACAGCGCCGCCAGCCGGCGCCGCGCCCGGTCCCGCAACTCCCCGATCCGGGCGGCCTCCTCGCCCACGTCGGGCACCGCGCGCTTGGCCGCGTCCGTCGGCGTGGAGGCGCGCACGTCCGCCACCAGGTCCAGCAGCGGGGTGTCCGGCTCGTGCCCGATCGCGGAGACCACCGGGGTCCGGCAGGCGGCCACCGCCCGCACCAGGCGCTCGTCGGAGAAGGGCAGCAGATCCTCGACGCTGCCCCCGCCGCGCGCCACGACGATCACCTCGACCTCCGGATCCGCGTCCAACTCCTGGACCGCCTCGATCACCTGCGGCACGGCCTGCACCCCCTGCACCGCGACGTTGCGCACCGCGAACCGCACGGCGGGCCAGCGGAGCCTGGCGTTCTCCAGGACATCGCGCTCGGCGGCCGAGGCCCGGCCGGTGACCAGGCCGATCCGCCCGGGCAGGAAGGGCAGCGGCCGCTTGCGGGAGGCCGCGAAGAGCCCCTCGTCGGTGAGCGCGCGCCGCAGCCGCTCCAGCCGCAGCAGCAGCTCACCGACCCCGACCGCCCGGATCTCCGCGGCCCGCAGGGACAGCTCCCCGCGCGGGGCGTACCACTCGGGCTTGCCGAGCACCACCACCCGGGCGCCCTCCGCTATCACGTCCGCGACCCGGTCGAAGACCGCGCGGAAGCAGGTGACCCGCAGGGAGACGTCCCGGGCCGGATCGCGCAGCGTGAGGAAGACCACCCCGAAGCCGGGCCGGCGGCTCAGCTGGGTGATCTGCCCCTCCACCCACACCGCCCCCAGCCGGTCGATCCAGCCGCCGATGAGCCGGGACACCTCCCCGACCGGGATCGGCGCCTCGGCCGAAGTCTGCGTCGCTGCCATGGAGTCACGCTAACGCCCGGCACTGACAGTGGACGTCCCGCGCCCCTCGGCAATCCCTCTACGATGGGGAACATGGCTGAAGACACCGTGCGTCGCCGCGTCCTGCTGGCCGCCCCCCGGGGCTACTGCGCCGGGGTGGACCGCGCCGTCATAGCCGTGGAGCAGGCCCTGGAGCAGTACGGGGCCCCGATCTACGTCCGGCACGAGATCGTGCACAACAAGTACGTGGTGCGGATGCTCGAACAGAAGGGCGCCATCTTCGTCGAGGAGACCGGCGCGGTGCCGCCGGGCGAGATCGTGATCTTCTCGGCCCACGGCGTCGCCCCCGAGGTGCACCGGGAGGCCGAGCGCGGCCGGTTGGCGACCATCGACGCCACCTGCCCGCTGGTCACCAAGGTCCACAAGGAAGCCGTCAGGTTCGCCAAGGACGACTACGACATTCTGCTGATCGGACACGAGGGTCACGAGGAGGTCATCGGCACCAGCGGCGAGGCCCCCGAACACATCACGCTGGTGGACGGCCCGGAAGAGGCGGCGAACGTCGAGGTCAGGAACCCGGACCGGGTCGTCTGGCTGTCCCAGACCACCCTCTCGGTGGACGAGACGATGGAGACCGTGGGCGCCCTCAAGGAGCGCTTCCCGCAGCTGGTCAGCCCGCCGAGCGACGACATCTGCTACGCCACCCAGAACCGCCAGACCGCCATCAAGCAGGTGGCCGCCGACGCCGACCTGGTGCTGGTGGTCGGCTCGAAGAACTCGTCCAACTCGGCGCGGATGGTCGAGGTGGCGCTCGGCGCCGGCGCGCGCGCCGCCTATCTGGTGGACAACGCCTCGGAGATCGACGCCGGTTGGCTGGACGGGGTGCGCACGGTCGGCCTCTCCTCGGGCGCCTCGGTGCCGGAGGTGCTGGTCGACGGCGCGCTGGAGTGGCTGGCCGAGCGGGGCTTCGGCGAGATCGAGGTGGTGCAGCCGGTCAGCGAGCACATCCAGTTCTCGCTGCCCAAGGAGCTGCGCCGGGACCTGCGGGCCGAGGCCGCGGCCAAGGTGGCCGACTGACCGGCGCCCGAGCCACCGGGCCCGACCCGGCCGGCCCACCGCCCGCCGACGGGCGGCGGGCCACCGGTCAGCGCGGGCGGCGCAGCCGGCGGCGGAGCAGCTGGAGCCCCTTGCGGACCAGCGCGATCCACACCGCCACCACGGTGCCGGCGAACAGCCACGGGGCGCGCAGCGCCAGCTCGGTCAGGGTGTTCATCGGGCCGGTGGTGGCCAGCAGCCCCAGGGCGAACGCGATCGGCGCGGCGATCGGCCCACAGATCAGCTCCGCCGGCCGTACCCAGCCGGCGGCGGCCACCGCGGCCAGCAGGAACAGCACCCCGTAGAGGGTGGGCGCCCCGCCGAACAGCTCGCAGAACCAGGCGGCGAGCACCATCGAGCCGGCGGCCAGCACCCCGCACCCCAGGCCGGTCAGCCGGGGTCGGGGCAGCCGGCCGAGCGCGACCAGCAGCGGCGCCCGACGCGGCCCGCCCGCCCTGGCCCTGGACCTGGCCGAGGACGGCGTCGCCCCGGCGGGCCGGGGCACCCGCCGGTGCACCACGGCCGCACGTTGCCGAGGGTGCCGAGTTGTGTGCGTACTGTGTTCCACCGGTCCAACGTAAGCCGCTGCTCCGGCCGTGCCGGGAGGGACACGCTTAACGGTCGATATGACCGCGCCCGGTGGGTGCTCCCCTGGGCGCCCGTAGACTGGTGAGCCGCGTCCACCCCTCACTCGTTCCGGGAAGTCTCACGTGTCGCTCACGATCGGTATCGTCGGCCTGCCCAACGTCGGCAAGTCCACGCTGTTCAACGCCCTGACCAAGAACGACGTGCTCGCGGCCAACTACCCGTTCGCCACCATCGAGCCCAATGTCGGCGTGGTCGGGGTGCCGGACCCGAGGCTGGCGAAGCTGGCCGAGGTGTTCTCCTCGCAGCGGGTGCTGCCGGCGACGGTGGACTTCGTGGACATCGCCGGCATCGTCCGCGGCGCCAGCGAGGGGGAGGGGCTGGGCAACAAGTTCCTCCACAACATCCGCGAGTCGGACGCGATCTGCCAGGTCATCCGGGCCTTCAAGGACGAGAACGTGGTCCATGTGGACGGTCGGGTCGCGCCCAAGAGCGACATCGAGACGATCGACACCGAGCTGATCCTGGCCGACCTGCAGACCGTCGAGAAGGTGCTGCCCCGGCTCCAGAAGGAGGCTCGGGTCAAGAAGGACAAGCAGCCCATGGTCCGCGCCGTCGAGGAGGCCAAGGCCATCCTGGAGGAGGGACGCACCCTCTTTTCCGCCGGCATCGCCCAGGGCGGCGAGCGCGCCGAGCCGCTGCGCGAGCTGCACCTGCTGACCGTCAAGCCGTTCCTCTTCGTCTTCAACGTGGACGAGGAGGAGCTGGTCGACGAGGCCTTCCAGGCGGAGCAGCGGGCGCTGGTGGCGCCGGCCGAGGCGATCTTCCTCAACGCCAAGCTGGAGGCCGACCTGGCCGAGCTGGACGAGGCGGAGGCGCTGGAGCTGCTCCAGACCGTGGGCCAGGAGGAGCCCGGCCTGGCCACGCTGGCCCGCGCCGGCTTCGCCACCCTGGGTCTCCAGACCTACCTGACGGCCGGCCCTAAGGAGGCGCGGGCCTGGACGATCAAGCAGGGCGCCACGGCCCCCGAGGCGGCCGGGGTGATCCACACGGACTTCCAGAAGGGCTTCATCAAGGCCGAGGTCATCTCCTTCGACGACCTCATCGACGCCGGCTCCGTCCAGGAGGCCCGCGCCCGCGGCAAGGCCCGCATGGAGGGCAAGGACTACGTGATGCGCGACGGCGACGTGGTGGAGTTCCGCTTCAACGTGTGACCGGGCGAGGGGCGTGACTACTCGCCCGGTACCGCGGGTGTCGCTGGCCGTTCCGTGTGGCACTGCCTCCGGCCCGACGGCGGGTCGGGATTCTGGCATGATCAGGTTTTCCGATGTGTGGATCGGACCAGTTGGTCGTCGGTAGGGGCACTCCGCGGCGCGTGACCGGCGGTCGCGCGTCGCGGACGGTGTGGGCGTGAGCCGGAGTCGAGGGGGAGAGATGAAGCTGGGGGAGGCGCTGACGCTGCGCTCGGACGCCGCGCGGCGGGTCGAGCAGTTGCGCGCCCGGGTGGTCAGCAGTGCCAGGTACCAGGAGGGCGAGCTGCCGGCCGAGGACGCCGGCGCGTTGTTGGCCGAGGCGGGGGAGACCCTGGACGCGTTGGAGGCGCTGATCCGGCGGATCAACCGGACCAACGCCGAGACCGTGCTGGAGGAGGGGGTCACCCTCACCGACGCGCTCGCCCGTCGGGACGTGCTGCGGCTGCGGCACTCGGTGGTCACTGCGGCGGCGGACGCCGCCGCCGGGCGGGACCAGCGGGGCGCCGCCCGGCAGTTGCGTTCGGAGCTGAAGATGCTCTCCGCCCTGCCGGTCGCCGGGTTGCGGAGCCAGGCGGACGCGCTGGCCCGGGACATCCGGGAGATCGACGTGCGGATCCAGCGGGCGAACTGGGAGGTCGACCTGCTGGACTGAGCGGGCGGACGTGGAGCGGGTAGCCCTCGTCGGAGGCGCGCACCAGCCGTGGGCCGGCGGTCAATCCGGTCCTCTTCTGGTACGCGGTGAGCAGTGTGGGGTTCGACTCCCCGGTACAGCGCAGCTCAGCACCGCGCACCGGTGACCGTGCATCGCGCACAGTTCACCACCGGGTGCGGATCCGACGTCGGCGAGGGCGGGCAAGGGGTTTCCACGGGCGGGGCGCCGTCAGGCGCGCTCGTCGACCGGCCGCTCGGTGGGCGGGGCTTCGGCCTCGCCGGCCGAGCGGTCGATGTCCGGCTCCAGGTAGATGGCCCTGGCCAGCGGCTCGGCCGCGCGGATGCGGCGCTCGGCCGCGTCGATCGCGCGTGCGACGGACGCCGCGTCGTCGTCGTGGTTGACGGCGATCTTCGCGGCCACCAGCAGCTCGTCCGGGCCCAGGTGCAGGGTCTTCATGTGGATCACCCGGGTGACGGTCTCGCCGTCCACGGTCGCCGCCCGGATGCGGGCCACGGAGCCACGCTCGGCGCCCTCGCCGAGCAGCAGCGACTTGGTCTCCACGGCGAGTACGACGGCGATGGCGACCAGCAGCACGCCGATGCAGAGGGTGCCGACGCCGTCCCAGACCCCGTCGCCGGTGGCCAGGGCCAGGCTGACGCCGCCGAGCGCCAGCACCAGGCCGACCAGCGCGCCGAGGTCCTCCAGCAGGACGACGGGCAGTTCGGGCGCCTTGGCGGTGCGGATGAAGCGGATCCAGGACTGGCCGGCGCGGACCTTGTTGGACTCCAGGATCGCGGTGCGGAAGGAGATGATCTCGGCGATGATCGCGAACACCAGGACCCCCACCGGCCAGTACCAGTGCTCGATCTCGTGCGGGTGTCGGATCTTCTCCACGCCCTCGTAGACGGCGAAGAGGCCGCCGACCGAGAACAGCACGATGGCGACCAGGAAGGCGTAGACGTAGCGTTCCCGACCGTAGCCGAAGGGGTGCTCCTCGGTCGCCGCCCGCTTCGCCCGCCGGCCGCCGAGCAGCAGCAGCGCCTGGTTGCCGGCGTCCGCCATCGAGTGCACGCCCTCGGCCAGCATCGACGAGGAGCCGCTGAACCCGGCGGCGGTGAACTTGCTGACCGCGATCGCGAAGTTGGCGGCCAACGCCGCGACGATCGCCTTTGTCCCACCTGACGCGCTCATGCGCCGCGTCCCTTCCCCCATGGCCCGCTGGCCCCTTCGGCCGCTGGCTCGTCGGCAGCATTCTGTCAGTCAGGCGGCGGCGGGAGGGCGGGGACAGGTGTGGGAGGAGTGAAGACGGGGGTGATGCTCGGGGCGAGGTGAAGCCTCGGTCATCACTTCGAGTGAAACTCTGGCCGTCCCTTGCGGATGGCAACTTTCTGTTGTCAAGCTGTTGCTGTTTGTCAGCATAAATCGGAAGCACCTGTGGGAGGGGCCTGTGCCATTCGGTGAACAGCCCGCGTATCTCCGAGTCGCGGACGACCTTCGGCAGCAGATCGCCGACGGCACCCTGCCGCCACACACCCGCCTTCCCTCCCAGGCCAGCATCCGAGCCACCTACGGCGTCTCGGACACGGTGGCCCTGGAGGCGCGGAAGGTGTTGATGGCCGAGGGCCTGGTCGAGGGACGTTCCGGCTCCGGCACCTATGTCCGTGAGCGCCCGGTGCCGCGCACCATCACGCGCAGCGGCTACCGCACCCTGGGGGACTGCACGCCCTTCCGGCAGGAGCAGGCGGACGAGCGGGTCCGCGGCACCTGGGAGGCGCAGAGCGAGCGGGACGAGGCGGCCCCCGGCATCGCCGAGCGGCTCCGGATCGAGCCGGGCGACGCGGTGATGTGCACCCGCTACGTCTTCCGGGTCGGCACCGAGCCGGCGATGTTCTCCACCTCCTGGGAGCCGCTCCGGCTCACCGGGCGCACCCCCGTGATGCTCCCCGAGCAGGGGCCGCTGGCCGGGCGCGGGGTGGTGGAGCGGATGGCCGCGATCGACGTGATCGTGGACAACGTCGCCGAGGAGGTCGAGGCCAGACCGGCGCTGGCCGCCGAGGCCCGGGTGCTGGGCGGGCTGCCCGGGCATCCGGTGCTGGTGATCCGCCGCACCTACCGGGCCGGCGGCCTCCCGGTGGAGACGGCGGACGTGGTGGTGCCGGCCGACCGGTTCCGGGTCGCCTACCACCTCCCGGTGCGTTGACGACGGGGGCCGGCCGCCGTGCGGGGGTGGTGCCAGCGCCACCCCGGCCCGTCGCCAGTGCCACCCGACGTCCGGTGCCTGCGCCCATCGTGCCAACTCCGCGCGCTCCGTAGCGTCTTGGATGACGGCGCGGACCGCCGTCATCCACCGGAGAAGGGCTGCGAGCGATGTACCGAGTGACAGACGACGCGGTGGCCGGCGCGCCTGAGGCGCTGCGCCTGGTCTCCGTCCACAAGGTCTACGGGCGGGACGGTGCGGAGGAGACGGCGGTCAGGGCGCTGGACGGGGTCAGTCTCTCGCTGCCGGCGGGGAGCTTCACTGCGGTGATGGGCCCCTCGGGCTCGGGCAAGAGCACCCTGTTGCAGTGCGCCGCCGGTCTCGACCGCCCGACCAGCGGCCTGGTCGTGGTCGCCGGTGCAGAGCTGGCGGGGAACAGCGAGGCGGAGCTGACCCGGCTCCGCCGGCAGCGGATCGGCTTCGTCTTCCAGCACTTCAACCTGCTGCCGACGCTGACGGTGCTGCAGAACGTCACCCTCCCGCTGAAGTTGGCCGGCCGCCGGGTGAACCGGGACCGGGCGGTCGCCGTGCTGGAGCGGCTGGGCCTCGGCCAGCGGCTGCGGCACCTGCCGGCCCAGCTCTCCGGCGGGCAGCAGCAGCGGGTCGCCATCGCCCGGGCGTTGGTGACCGAGCCGGAGGTGGTCTTCGCCGACGAGCCGACCGGCGCGCTGGACACCCGCAGCGCCCGCGAGGTGCTGGGGCTGCTCGCCCAGGCGGTGCGTGAGTACGGCCGGACGGTGGTGATGGTCACCCACGACCCGGTGGCCGCCTCCTACGCGGACCAGGTGGTCTTCCTCGCCGATGGCCGGCTGGCCGGGACGTTGGGCCAGCCGACGGCCGAGGCGGTGGCCGAGCGGATGACCCGGCTCGGTGCCCCGGCGCCGGCCGCCGCGACGAGCGGGCTGGGGGTCTGAGATGTTCCAGTTGGCGCTGCGTTCCCTGGTCAAGCGGCCGGGCGGCTTCGCGGCCGGGTTCCTCGCGGTCTTCTTCGGGGCGGCGATGGTGATGGCCTTCGGGTCGCTGTTGGACACGGCGGGCCGGCCCGGGGTGCCGGCGGCCAGCGCGGGGACGCTGGAGACGATGGCCTTCGTGGTCGGCGGCTGGGGCCTGGCGCTGGTGATCTTCGCCGTGGTGTCGACGATGTCGCTGACGGTGCGGCAGCGGGCCCGGGAGATGGCGCTGCTCAAGAGCGTGGGCGCCACCCCGGCCCAGGTCCGCCGGCTGGTGGTGGGGGAGACCCTGGCGCTGGCGGTGGTGGCGGCCCTGGCGGCGATCCTGCCGGCCATGGGGCTTGGGCGGCTGCTCTTCGGCACGCTGGAGGAGACCGGCCAGATCGCCGCCGGCATCGACTACGCCTTCGGCCCCGTCGCGATCACCATGGGGGTGACCAACGCGCTGGTCGCGGCGGTGGTCGGGGCCCTGCTGACGGCCCGCGGGGCGACCCGGATGCGGGCCGCCGAGGCTCTGGTGGACGCCTCGGGGGGTGGCGCGGCGGGCCCGCTGATGGGCCGGGGGCGCTGGCTGCTGGTGGCGCTGGCCCTGGTCGCCACCTGCGCCGGGATCGTGAGCACGCTGACCGTGCTGGACGGCGAGGGCACGGACGTGATCATGGGGGCCGGCCCGGCCGTGGTCGCCGGCTCGATCCTGATGGCGCTGCTCTCCCCGGTGCTGCTGCGGGGCGTGACGGTGCTGCTCGGCTGGCCGCTGCGACTGCTGGGCGGGGTGAGCGGGGAGCTTGCGGCGCGGACGCTGCGCCAGCGGACCGGTGAGCTGTCCCGGGCGGTGATGGCGGTGGTCCTGTTCACCGGCACGGCCGCCGGCACGCTCGGCCTCCAGCGGGTGGAGAACCTCCAACTGCGCGCGGAGGGCGCGGTCGTGCTGGAGGAGAGCCGGACCATGGAGACGATGAACTACGTGGTGGTGGGCATCATCGCGGCCTTCTGCTGCCTCATGCTGGTCAACACTCTGGTCTCCGCGACGGCCTTCCGCCGGCGGGAGTTCGGCCAGCAGCGGCTGGCCGGCGCCACCCCGGGGCAGGTGCTCGCCGGGGTGGGCCTCGAGGGCCTGCTGATCGCCGTCACCGGGACGGTCTTCGGGGCGCTCGCCTCGCTGGCGGCGCTGCTGCCCTTCGGCCAGGCCAGGGCTGACGCCTGGTGGCCGACGGACGGGGTGGTCTGGGCGATCCAGGGCGTGGTGGTCGGTGTGGCGGTGGTGGTGACGCTGGCCGCCAGCGTGGGGACGGCCCGGTGGGTGATCCGTCGCTCGACCGCGGTCGAGGCGGTGCTGGCCGCCTGAGCCGGCGGTTCGCGGGGCGCGCTCAGGGGCCGTGGGGCAGTTCGAACCAGACGGTCTTCCCGGCGGGCCCGCTCCTGGTGCCCCAGCGGCGGGCCTCCCTGGACACTATCGACAGGCCGCGGCCACCCTCGTCGTCGGGGGTGGCCGTCCGCTCGTGGGGCGGGTCCGGCACCGGGTCGGTGACCTCGATCAGCAGGCTTGAGCCACGCACCACGCGCACCTCGACGGGGCCGCGCGCGTGCCGGACGGCGTTGGTGACCAGCTCGCTGACCAGCAGTTCCGCCGGGTCGACCAGCTCGTCCAGGCCCCAGTCGCGCAGCGTCCGCACCACCGCCCGGCGGGCCTCGCGGACCACCTGCCGGTCGGCGGCGAAGGTCCAGGAGGCCAGCTGGTCGGGGGGCAGGCCGCCGAGCCGGGCGATCAGCAGCGCCACGTCGTCGGAGTCGTGGTCCTGGACGTTCGGCCGCAGCGCGCCGATCAGGTGGTCGCAGACCAGCCCGAGCGGCACGTCCGTGCCGCTGATCCGCTCCAGCAGGGTGCACAGCCGGGAAAGACCGACGCCGAGGTCCTCGTCCCTGGTCTCGATCAGCCCGTCGGTGTAGAGCACCAGCAGGGTGTCCTCCGGCAGTTCGACCCGGCGCTCCTCGAAGGAGATGCCGCTCACCCCCAGCGGCATCCCGGCGGGCAGCTCCAGCGGTCTGGCCCGCCACCGCCCGTCCGGCGCCTCCCGGCTGACCAGCACGGGCGGCAGATGGCCGGCCTTGGCGACGGTGCAGATCCGGGTCGCCGGGTCGTACACCGCGTAGACGCAGGTGGCCATCATCGGGTCGTCGGGGTGTTGGGCGATGTCCTCGCCGAGGTCGTTGATCCGGCGCAGCAGCTCGGACGGCGCGAGGTCCAGGGTGGCCAGGGTGCGCACGGCGGTCCGCAGCTGCCCCATGGTGGCGGCGGCCCGCAGCCCGTGCCCGGTCACGTCGCCGATCACGAAGGCCATCCGGCCGCCGGCCAGCGGGATCACGTCGAACCAGTCGCCGCCGATCTCGGCGCCGCTGGCGCTGGGCACGTAGCGGTGGCTGACGCTGGCCCCGGGGAGTTCGGGCAGCCAGCGGGGGAGCAGGCTGCGTTGGAGCATCAGCGCGCCCTCCCGCTCCCGGGCGTAGAGCCGGGCGTTGTCCAGGGAGATGGCGGCGCGCGCGGCGGCCTCGGCGGCCAGCGCGAGGTCCTCGCGGTCGAACGGGGTGCGCCGCCCGGCGCGGCTGATCAGCAGCAGGCCCAGGGTGGTGCCCCGGGCGCGCAGCGGCAGGATCAGCATCGACCGGATGTCGAGGCTGACGACGGCCTCCTCCATCGGGGAGCCGGATGGCAGCCCCGCCAGGATGGTGCGCCGCTCGTCGGCCAGCCGGGGGACGCCGCGGGCCAGCGAGTTGGCCAGTACCGGCGCGGGCGGGAAGGGCTGGGCCACGCCGACCTGGAGCAGTCGGTCGATCTCCTCGGTGTGGCGCTTGGCGGCGACGCCCAGCTGGACCAGTTGGGCGTCGTCCAGCGAGTCGCCGGGCGCCGGGTCGTCGCCGCTGGCCAGCGGGGCCAGCAGTTGCACGCTCGAGTAGTCGCCGAACCTCGGCACCAGCTGCTTGGCCAGGGTTTCCGAGATGCGGTGGACATCGAGCAGGTCGCCGAGGGCGTTGCCCAGGTCGTTGAGGAGCGCGAGGCGTTGGCGGGCCCGTTCGATCTTGGCGAGCGCCTCGCGGCGTTCGCTGATGTCCAGCACGGTGCAGCTGACGCCGAGCGGCTCGCCCTCGCGGTCCAGCAGGCGGCCGAGGGAGAGCGACTGGGCGCCCTCGCCGTCGGGGGAGGAGACGACCAGGTCGATCACCGACTGTCCGGTGCGGAGCACCTCCTGTTGGAGTCGGTGGATCTCCTGGCCGGCGGGGGTGGGCAGGACGTCGAGCACGGTCAGGCCGCGCGGCTCGCGGTCGCCGAGGGCGTGCAGTTCGCGCAGCGCGTCGTTGACCCGGACGTAGCGGAGCGAGGTGTCGAAGATGGCGATGCCCAGCGGCGAGGCGGTGAGGAGCCCGTCGAGGATGGCGAGCCGCTGCTCGACCTCGCGGACCCGGTCGGCCTCGACGAGATTGGCCAGAATGAGCGGGCCCAGATCATCCGGCGTGCCGAACGGCACCGCCCGGCACTCCAGCTCCACCGGGGAGCCGTCCGGGCGCCGCATCCGCAAGCACCCGCGCCAGCCGCCGTGGGCGAGCACCGTGTGGTGGTCGAAGGGCGGCTCGTCGCCGGCGTCGGCGACCAGCAGCTCGGCCAGTCGGGTGCCGACGGCCCGCGCCGGTGGGCGGTCCAGGATCGCGCCGAGCGTCGGGCTGCAGAGCACCACCCGGTCGGTGTCGTCGAACACCAGGAATCCGACGGGCAGCACGTCCAGCGGGGAACGCCGGCTGTGGCCGCCCGGGTACTCTCCGGACGGGCCGCCAGGGTGGGCCGACTCTGTGCGCAACGCTCCACGTCCCCCGTCGGGTACCTTCACCGGCCGGGTCCGGCGAAGCAGGACTGAATGTCCCTTATACCCGATTGTGCCTGGGGTCAGCGGCGTCCGCGCCCGCCGGCTTCCACCCGCTCGACGAGGTAGTCGACGTCACTGTGCGAAGGTGGTATCTCGGTCCGGCCGGCCCGTAGTCGCTCGATGAGACGTTGGGCCTCGGACCGGGTGGCGCACCGGCCTATTCGGTAACGGCTGCCGTTCTTCTCCTGACGGATCACCTGCCACGGGTGCAGATTGCTGCCGTTCATCACTCACCCCACCTCCGCATATGCCAGACCTTACGCCAGCGCCTTACCCAGCGCACACGGTTCAGGCCATAGCGTTGGTGGTATGCGCCGGCGCACCCAAAGTGCTCCCCCCGTGCGCCGTTTCGGCGGCCCGTTCGGGCGCTCGGCGTCGGCCGCCGGCGCGGCCGGTCGGGTGGTCCTCGGCGGGCCCGGCGCCGTGTCGGCGCGGGCGGGACCGCGGGGTCGACTTCAGTGGTGGATACGTGTGATGAACGGCTAAACGGACTGCGCCCCGGGTGGGTCGGAGGTACGAGCGATGGCAGGCGTCCCAGTCAGCACCGACCATCCGACGCGGCCCGGCCGCCGTCCGGACCGGCGGCCGGCCAGGTGGGCCGCCGCGGTCACCGCCGGCCTGCTGGTCGGCCCGCTGCTCGCCGGCTGCGGCGGGGGCGACGAGCGGCGCTCGGTGGCCGACGACGCGGCCCAGTCGCTGGCGACCGCGGACCGGACCGGCCTGCGCCAGGGCGGTCGGGCCACCTGGGCCGTCGACCGGCTGCCCGAGACCCTCAACGTCTACCAGCACGGCGCCGACGAGGTGAGCGAGCGGGTCGCGGCGGCGACGCTGCCGATGCTCTTCACCCGGGACGGCACCGGCCAGTCCGAGCCCAACCCCGACTACCTCGCCTCGGCCGAGGTCATCGCCACCGAGCCCCGCCAGCGCGTCCGCTACACACTGAACCCGGAGGCCGCCTGGAGCGACGGAGAGCCGCTGGACGCGGCGGACTTCGTCGCCCAGTGGCGGGCCCTCGACGGCACCGACCGTGCCTACTGGTCGGCCAGCGCCCAGGGGTACGAGCGGATCGAGGAGATCGCCGAAGGCCCGGAACCGCACCAGGTGGAGGTCACCTTCACCCGGCCCTACGCCGAGTGGCGCTCGCTCTTCAGCCCGCTCTACCCGGCCGAGGCGACCGGCGACCCCGAGGTGTTCAACGAGGGCCTGCTGCGCGAACTGCCGCTGACCGCGGGGCCGTTCCAGGTTCGGTCGGTGAACGAGGAGGAACAGTCCCTCACCCTGGCGCGCGACGAGCGCTGGTGGGGCGACCCGGCGCTGCTGGACGAGCTGGTGCTCACCGCGGTCCCCCGCGCCGAGCGGGGCGCCGCCCTGCTCGCCGGCCAGGTGGACATCGCCGAGGTCCGGCCCGAGGACGCGGCCCGGATCGACGCCGCCGCGGCCGACGGGGACGGCGACGAGACCGGCCAGGACGGCGGGGACGGCGGGGACGGCGGGGACGGCGAGGGTGACGACGGCGCCGGGGGCGGCGGCGACGGCAAGGGGGAGGGGCTGGGTGAGGGGGAGTTGGCGGAGGACCTGGCCAGCGGGCCGGCCGCCGCCGTGGACGCGCTCCACGAGATGGCCCTCGCCCGGCTCCACCCCACCCCGGAGAGCGAGGCGGCCGACAAGCGGTACGCGGCGTCCGTGCTCCGCGCCGACCAGACCCGGGAGCGCACCTTCGCCACCCGTGAGGAGGCCGTGAGGGAGCAGTTGCGGGGCTTCACCGTGCACCGTGCCTACCATCCCAGCGCCACCCAGCTGACCCTGAACGGTAGTTCGGAGCTGTTGGAGGACGAGCAGGTGCGATGGGCGATCGCTCGGGCACTTGACCGCGAGAAACTGGCCCGTGAGGTACATGGCCCGGCCGGTCTGCCGAGCCAACCGCTCGGCAGCCACCTGCGGGTGGTCGGCCAGGAGGAGTACCAGGACACCAGCGAGGCGGTTGGCGAGCCCGGGGCGGGCCGCGCGGCCGAACTGCTGGCGGAGCGAGGCTGGCTGCCACCCGGCGCGGACGCCGCCGGGGACGGCAAGGCCGCGGCCGCCGGCCGGGCCGGCGGTGCGACCGGCCCGCTGAGCGTCCTGGTGCCGGCCACCCAGCAGCGGGCCGGCCTGCTGCGGCAGGCCGCCCGGCTGCTGACGGACGCGGCGCCCCCCGAGGCCGACGCCGCCGCGTCGGCCGCGGCGGCCGAGCCCGCCGGGGGCGCGGCCCAGGACGCCGACGGAAACGCGGACATCGACGGGAACGCGGACATCGACGGGAACGCCGGCCGGGACGCGGGGGCGTCGGCCGCGTCCGGGGCGGATGAGGAGCCGCTCGACGCCGGCCAGAACGCGCCGGCGACCCCCCGCGAGCCGGCCGCGGAGGACGACGAACGCGCCGCCCACGAGGTGGAGTTGAACACCGACCCGACGGCCACTGAGGCCGACCGGACGGCGGCCGCCCGGCAGGCCCCGGGCGGCACCGCCCCCGTCACCCCCGCCACCCACACCCCCGCCGCCCCCGTGGCCGACCAGCCGGCGGCGGCCGAGCCCGACGCCACCGCCGGGGCGGCCCGGGAGCTGGCCGAGCTGGCCGCCGAGGAGGCGGCCGCGCTGCGCGCCGCGGCCGGCGCGCCGGTGCGCGTCCGGGACGGCGAGCCGCTCAACCTCCGCTTCCTGTTGCCGGACGGCGCGGACGCCGAGCCGCTGCGGCGGGTCGGCCAGCGGATCGCCGCCATGCTGGCCGCGGTCGGCGTCGGCACGGAGATCACCGAGGTGCCGGCCGAGGAGTACTTCGACGACCACATCGCCGCCGGCGCCTTCGACCTGGCGCTCTACTCCTCGCCGGCCAGCGCCTTCCCCGCCACCGACGCCAAGCCGCTGTTCACCAAACCGCAGTCGATCCCGGGCGGCCGGCTGCTGATCGAGCAGAACTACACCAGGCTCGGCACCGACCACATCGACCAGCTCCTGGACAGGGCCGCCGGCGCCCTGGACGAGGCGGAGTACCACGAGCAGCTGACCGAGGCGGACGCCAGGATCTGGGCCGCCGGTGGCTCGTTGCCGCTCTTCCAGCGGCCGCAAGTGGTCGCCGTCCGCGGCGACCTGGCCGGCGTCGGCGCGTTCGGCCTGGCCACCCCCAGGTTCCAGGACATCGGCTTCCGCCGCTGACCGACCCCCGGCCCGGATCCGCCGCCGGGCCCGGTACCGACCGGCCCCGGCCCGGTACCGACCGAACCTGACCAGACCCGGTACGGACAAGGCGCCGACCCCGCCCCGGCCACCGGCCACCCCGGACCCCGACCGAGCACCGCCCGGCCACCGGCCGCCCGGTCAACGACCCGACGGCCCGCCCGACCCCGGCCCGGCCACCGGCCGCCCCGGCCCCCGACCCGACGGCCCGCCCCGGCCCCCGACGCGACCGCGCCGGCGCCCGGTTGGCCCGGCCGGGAGCGGGCGCTGGGTGGCGCGCCGCGCGGATCGGTGCGCGCGCCCCGTACCATGGCAGGCGAGGCCGGTGCCACGGTCTGCCTGGCGCGGGTCTGGGGGCCCAGCGGAACACCCGGGCGGCGCCCATGTCTGCCGAGCCGGCTCAGCCACCAACTCGGGAGAACTGCCCAGTCATGCCTACGCGCCACGACATTCGCAATGTCGCCATCGTCGCCCATGTCGACCACGGCAAGACCACCCTGGTCGACGCCATGCTCCGGCAGGCGGGCGCCTTCGCCGCGCACCAGCAGGTGGACGAGCGGGTGATGGACACCGGTGACCTGGAGCGGGAGAAGGGCATCACCATCCTCGCCAAGAACACCGCGGTCCGTTACCACCCCAAGGGCGGTGGTGACCCGGTGGTCATCAACATCATCGACACCCCGGGCCACGCCGACTTCGGCGGCGAGGTCGAGCGCGGGCTCTCCATGGTGGACGCGGTGGTGCTGCTGGTGGACGCCTCCGAGGGCCCGCTGCCGCAGACCAGGTTCGTGCTGCGCAAGGCGCTCCAGGCCCGGCTGCCGGTGGTGCTCTGCGTCAACAAGACGGACCGCTCGGACGCCCGGATCTCCGAGGTCCTGAACGAGACCTACGACCTCTTCCTCGACCTGGACGCGGACGAGGAGCAGATCGAGTTCCCCATCGTCTACGCCTGTGCCAGGGACGGCGTGGCCTCGCTGACCCAGCCGGCCGACGGCACGGTCCCGACGGACAGCGACAGCCTGGAGCCGTTCTTCAGCACCCTGCTGGAGACGGTGCCGGCGCCGGTCTACGAGGAGGACGCGCCGCTCCAGGCGCACGTCACCAACCTCGACGCGGACAACTTCCTGGGCCGGATCGCGCTCTGCCGGGTGCGCCAGGGCGAGCTGCGCAAGGGCCAGACCGTGGCCTGGCTGAAGCGGGACGGCTCCTCCTCGCAGGTCCGGGTCACCGAGCTGCTGATGACGGACGCGCTGACCCGCAAGCCGGCCGAGGTGGCCAGGCCGGGCGACATCTGCGCGGTGGCCGGCATTCCGGAGATCATGATCGGCGAGACGCTGGCCGACCCGGAGAACCCGGTGCCGCTGCCGTTGATCACGGTGGACGAGCCGGCCATCTCCATGACCATCGGCACCAACAACTCGCCGCTGGTGGGCCGGGGCGGCAAGGGGCACAAGGTGACCGCCCGGCTGGTGAAGGACCGGCTGGACCGCGAGCTGATCGGCAACGTCTCGCTGCGGGTGCTGCCGACCGAGCGGCCGGACGCCTGGGAGGTGCAGGGCCGGGGCGAGTTGGCGCTGGCCATCCTGGTGGAGACGATGCGCCGGGAGGGCTTCGAGCTGACCGTCGGCAAGCCCGAGGTGGTCACCCGGGAGATCGACGGCAAGGTGCACGAGCCGGTGGAGCGGATGACCATCGACGCTCCCGAGGAGCACCTGGGCGCCATCACCCAGCTGATGGCCAGCCGCAAGGGCCGGATGGAGACCATGACCAACCACGGCTCCGGCTGGGTGCGGATGGAGTTCCTGGTGCCCTCGCGTGGCCTGATCGGCTTCCGGACCGAGTTCCTGACCGAGACCCGGGGAACCGGCATCGCGCACAGCATCTTCGAGCGGCACGAGCCGTGGGCGGGCGAGCTGCGGACCCGCAACAACGGGTCGCTGGTGGCCGACCGGGCCGGCGTGGCCACCCCCTACGCGATGTTGAATCTGCAGGAACGCGGTGTGATCTTCGTCGAGCCGGGCACCGAAGTGTACGAGGGCATGATCGTCGGTGAGAATTCCCGTGCCGACGACATGGACGTCAACATCACCAAGGAGAAGAAGCTCACGAATATGCGGGCCGCCTCCTCCGACACCACGGAGAACCTGGTGCCGCCGCGCAGCCTGTCGCTGGAGCAGTCGTTGGAGTTCTGCCGCGAGGACGAGTGCGTCGAGGTGACGCCCAAGGAGGTCCGGATCCGGAAGGTCGTGCTGGACCAGCGGGACCGGGCCAGGGCCACCGCGCGGGCCAAGCGGAACTGATAAGCCCCGATTGCCCCGGGTGACCACATTGCTCCGCACATGTCAACCAGGTTTCTGCGGCGCTATGGGGTGGCTCGTCCGTTATCCGGACCAAGAGGCGCGATCTGTGTCACATCAGTCCGGATAGCGGAGAGGCTTCACCGGGGGTTTGTCCGGTTTTGGGGGTTCAGTCCCTCCCATCTTCATCAAAATGAAATAGCCAAGCGGTGGTTAGCGCGGGGTTTATGCCCAATAGTTGTGGGCATTGCGATCCGGATGCGTGTGACGCGGGTAGACGTCACGTCACTTAGCGCACCGGAACCTCTCAGCAGTGACAGTGGACTCCCAAGGAGGCAAAGCCCATGCGTGGTGCGCGTAGCGCCAAATGGGTCGCCAGTGCGATAGTCGTGGCCTTCGCCGCGACCGCCTGTGGTGGCAGTGACGGCGACGACTCTGGCGGCGACGGCGCCTCCGGGGGGAGCTCGGACGGCATAGTCAGGATCGACGGGGGTGAGCCGCAGAACCCGCTGCTCCCGTCGGACACCACGGAGCAGTACGGCGCCCTGGTGATGGACAACGTCTTCTCGAAGCTGCTCGACTTCGACGACCAGGGCGAGATCTACATGGTCGCCGCCGAGTCGGTCGAGCCCAACGAGGACGCCTCGGTCTGGACCGTGACCCTGAAGGAAGGCTGGACCTTCCACGACGGCACCCCGGTGACCGCGGACCACTACGTCCGCGCCTGGAACTGGGCCGCCAACATCGACAACAACCAGTCGACCAGCTTCTGGTTCGCCGACATCGCCGGCTACGAGGACGTGCACCCCGAGGAGGGCGCGCCCACCGCCGAGGAGATGTCCGGCCTGGCCGTGGTGGACGAGAACACCTTCGAGATCACGCTCTCGAACCCGGTCTCGTACTACGACTACAAGCTCGGGTACACCCCGTTCACCCCGCTGCCGGACAGCTTCTACGAGGACCCCGAGGCGTTCGGTGAGAACCCGATCGGCCAGGGCCCGTACCAGTTCTCCGAGTGGAACCACAACGAGTCCATCAAGCTGCGGACCTACGAGGACTACGCCGGTGACAACAAGCCGCAGAACGGCGGCGTGGACATCATCGCGTACACCGGTCTGGACGCGGCCTACCAGGACCTGATCTCGGACAACCTGGACGTCATCCGCCAGGTGGACCCGAAGGACCTGCCGGTCTACGAGTCCGACCTGGGCGACCGGGCGATCAACCAGCCGTACAACGCCACCCAGTCCCTGGTGCCGGTGAACTACGGCGACTGGGAGGACGTTGACCCGCGGGTGCTCCAGGGCATCTCGCTGGCCATCGACCGGGAGACCATCATCAACACGGTCCTCAACGGCTCCAAGACCCCCGCCGACAGCTTCGTGCCGCCGGGCGTGATGGGCTACCAGGAGGGTGCGGCGGGCGGCCTTACCGACTTCGACCCCGAGCGCGCGCGTCAGCTGGTCGAGGAGGGTGGCGGCGTCCCGAACGGCGAGGTCGTCGTCCAGTTCAACGCCGACGGTGGCCACCAGGAGTGGGTGGACGCGGTCTGCAACAGCATCATCCAGAACCTCGAGGTCGAGTGCCGGGCGGACGTCAAGCCCGACTTCGACACCGACCTGGAGGCGCGTGACGCCAACGAGGTCGAGGCGTTCTACCGCGGTGGCTGGCTCGCCGACTACCCGCTGAACGTCAACTTCATGGCCGAGCTGTACCACTCGCGGGCGTCGACCAACTACGGTCGCTTCGACAACCCCGAGGTGGACGCGCTGTTCGACGAGGGCAACCAGGCCGCCTCGCTGGAGGAGACCGTCGCCGCCTACCAGGAGGCCGAGCAGGTCCTCTGGGAGACCATGCCGGCCATCCCGCTCTGGTTCCAGAACGTCAGCGGTGGTTACTCCAACAACGTGGAGAACGTCGCCTTCGACACCGCTGGCCAGCCGCTGCTGACCGAGATCACGGTCAAGTAGGGCCAGTTACGGCACAAGCAGCGCAGAGGGCCGACGGGCCACCTCCGACCAGGAGCGGCCCGTCGGCCCCGCCGACTTAGATGGAGGAACCATGGGGCGCTATGTCGTGCGGCGACTGCTCCAGATGATTCCGGTGTTCGTCGGAGCCACGTTCATCATCTTCATGATGATGTACGCCCTCCCCGGCGACCCGGTTCGGGCTCTGTGGGGCGAACGCGCCCCGGACGAGGCCCAGATGGCCGCGATGAAGGAGGACCTCGGGCTGGACCAGCCCATCCTCAAGCAGTACTGGGACTACCTGACCGGACTGCTCCAGGGGGACTTCGGTACCCAGATCGCCAGCCGGCGTGAGGTCATCGATGTGATCTCGGACGCGCTGCCCGCGACCATCAGACTCACGGTGCTGGCCTTCGTGTTCACCGCCTGCGTCGGGGTGGCCATGGGGCTGCTCGCCGGGCTGCGCGTCGGTGGCAAGACCGACCGGGTGATCCTGTTCGTCACCCTGCTGCTGACCTCGGTGCCAGTCTTCGTGATCGGCTACCTCTACCAGACCTACTTCGGTGTCCAGTGGGGCTGGGTCAAGCCCTCGGTGCAGGACTCCGAGGACTGGGGGCAACTCCTGCTCCCCGCCATCGTGTTGGCCTCGCTCTCGCTGGCCTACGTGGCGCGGTTGACCAGAACCTCCATCGCCGAGAACCGGCGTGCCGACTACATGCGGACCGCGCGGGCCAAGGGCCTGTCGAAGACCCGGGCCGTGCGGGTGCACCTGCTGCGCAACTCGCTGATCCCCGTGGTGACCTTCCTCGGCGTCGACCTGGGCAACCTCTTCGCCGGCGCCATCGTCACCGAGGGCATCTTCAACATCCACGGCATCGGCCAGGCCGTCTACCTCGCGCTCACCTCCCGCGAGGGCGCGACGGTGGTGGGGATCGTCTCCTTCATCATCCTGGTCTACCTCGTCGTCACGCTGCTCGTTGACCTGCTGTACGCGGTCCTCGACCCAAGGATTCGCTATGCCTGAGTTCGAAGCCACCGACGTCGGCAAGGCCGAAAAGACGGCCACCAGCCTGGACAAGGACGACGCCGCCCCCCGCGAGGGGGTGATGACGGACGCCGGCCCCGCGCCGGGCCGGCCGCGCAGCCTCTGGTCGGACGCGCTCCACGACCTGGCGCGCAAGCCGACCTTCCTGATCGCGATGGCCGTCATCCTGGTGTTGCTGGTGATGGCAGCCTTCCCCCAGCTGTTCACCAGCGTCGGCCCGCGCGAGGCCGACCTGACCAACAACTACCTGCGGAAGCCGGAGCTGACTCACTTCTTCTCACCGGAGTGGCTGGGCTACAACCAGCAGGGGCAGAGCATCTACACCCGGATGATCTACGGCACCCGCGCCTCGATCATCATCGGCATCTCGGTGACCGCCCTGGTGCTGCTGCTGGGCGGACTGATCGGCATGCTGGCCGGCTACTTCGGCGGCTGGCTGGACGCCGCGCTCTCCCGGGTCACCGACACCTTCATGGGGATTCCGTTCCTGCTCGGCGGGATGGTCATCCTGGTCTCCTTCGACACCAGGACCGTCTGGACGGTGACGTTCGCGTTGGCCTTCCTGGGCTGGACCACGATCGCCAGGGTGATGCGTGGTTCGGTGATCTCGATCAAGCAGTCGGACTACGTGATGGCGGCCAGATCCCTGGGCGCCGGCACCTGGCGCATCCTGCTGCGGCACGTGCTGCCCAACGCGGCGGCCCCGGTGATCGTGGTAGCGATGATCGCGCTCGGCGGCTACATCACGGCCGAGGCGGTGCTCTCCTTCCTGGGCATCGGTCTCTCCGACCCGGCGATCTCCTGGGGTGGCGACATCAACCGGGCGCAGAAGTCGATTCGGGTGGCGCCGCACGTGCTGCTCTACCCGTCGATCCTGCTGAGCATCACCATCCTGTCCTTCCTGATGCTCGGGGACGCCGTGCGTGACGCCCTCGACCCCAAGCTGCGCTGAGTTGGAGTGACGCGCGTGTCGATAGAAATGACGAAGGCGGAGGTCCCCGGCGTCCCGCTGCTGGAGGTCCGGGACCTCCACGTGGAGTTCCGTACCAGGGACGGCGAGGCCAAGGCCGTCAACGGGGTCAGCTACACGGTGGACGCGGGGGAGACCCTGGCGGTGCTCGGCGAGTCCGGCTCCGGCAAGTCGGTCACCGCGCAGACCATCATGGGCATCCTGGACGTGCCCCCCGGCCGGGTCACCGGCGGTGAGATCCTGTTCCGCGGCGAGGACATGCTCAAGATGTCCGAGTCCCGGCGGCAGAGCATCCGGGGCGACAAGATCGCGATGATCTTCCAGGACGCGCTCTCCTCGCTCAACCCGGTGCTCTCGGTCGGCTTCCAGCTGGGCGAGATGTTCCGGGTGCACCGGGGCGCGAGCCGCAAGGAGGCCAAGGCCAAGGCCATCGAGCTGATGGACCGGGTGCGCATCCCGGCGGCGAAGGAGCGGGTGAACGACTACCCGCACCAGTTCTCCGGCGGCATGCGGCAGCGGATCATGATCGCGATGGCGCTGGCCCTGGAGCCGGACGTGATCATCGCGGACGAGCCGACCACCGCGCTGGACGTGACGGTGCAGGCCCAGGTGATGGACCTGCTGGCCGAGTTGCAGCGGGACTTCCAGATGGGGCTGATCCTGATCACCCACGACCTGGGCGTGGTGGCGGACGTCGCAGACAAGATCGCGGTGATGTACGCCGGGCGGATCGTGGAGACCGCCCCGGTGCACGAGCTGTACAAGCGGCCGGCGCACCCGTACACCAAGGGTCTGCTGGAGTCGATCCCGCGCCTGGACCACAAGGGCAAGGAGCTGTACGCGATCCAGGGGCTGCCGCCGAGCCTGACGGCCATCCCCACCGGCTGCGCGTTCAACCCGCGCTGCCCGCTGGCCCAGGACGTCTGCCGGACCGACGTCCCGCCGCTGGCCGAGGTGCTGGAGCAGGACGGCGGCCCGATCGGCGGCCGGGGCAGTGCCTGCCACTTCTGGAAGGAGACGATCCATGGCTGACCGGGAGCCCATTCTGGAAGTGACCAATCTGGTCAAGCACTTCCCGCTCACCCAGGGCATCCTCTTCAAGCGGCAGATCGGCGCGGTCAAGGCCGTCGACGACGTCTCGTTCACCCTGTACCAGGGCGAGACGCTGGGCATCGTGGGCGAGTCGGGCTGTGGCAAGTCCACCGTCGCCAAGCTGCTGATGAGCCTGGAGGAGCCGACCTCGGGGACGATCAGGTACAAGGGCGAGGACATCGCCAAGCTGTCCGGCCGGGCGCTGCGCGCGGTGCGGCGGAACATCCAGATGGTGTTCCAGGACCCGTACACCTCGCTCAACCCGCGGATGACGGTCGGCGACATCATCGGGGAGCCGTTCGAGATCCACCCCGACGTGGCGCCGAAGGGCGACCGGCGGCGCAAGGTGCAGGAGCTGTTGGACGTGGTCGGGCTCAACCCCGAGTACATCAACCGCTACCCGCACCAGTTCTCCGGCGGGCAGCGGCAGCGCATCGGCATCGCCCGTGGCCTGGCGCTCAACCCGGAGATCATCATCTGCGACGAGCCGGTCTCCGCGCTGGACGTCTCGGTGCAGGCCCAGGTGATCAACCTGATGGAGCGGTTGCAGGACGAGTTCGACCTCTCCTACGTGTTCATCGCGCACGACCTGTCGATCGTCCGGCACATCTCGGACCGGGTCGGCGTCATGTACCTGGGCAAGCTGGCCGAGATCGGCACCGACACCGAGATCTACGACCACCCGACGCACCCGTACACCCAGGCGCTGCTCTCCGCGGTGCCGCAGCCGGACCCCGAGGTGCGGGAGAGCCGGGAGCGGATCATCCTGGCCGGTGACGTGCCGTCGCCGGCCAACCCGCCCTCCGGCTGCCGCTTCCGCACCCGGTGCTGGAAGGCGGAGGACCGGTGCGCGCAGGAGGTGCCGCTGCTGGCGGTGCCCGAGCGGTTCGAGAAGGCGGGGAACGGGGCCAAGCACCCCTCGGCCTGCCACTTCGCCGAGGAGCGGGACGTGGTGCACGTCTGAGGCGTGCCCCTCAGGGCCCGGCCGGGTCGCCCGTGCCCGGCCGGCCCAGCACCACGGTGCGCCAGGTGAAGCCGTCGGCCGAGATCCGGTAGTGGCCCGGCTGGCCCAGGTCGGTGAGGAGATAGCCGGCCGGGGTCAGCTCGGGCAGCTCGGGCGGTACGCCGGGGCGGCTCACCGTGAAGCTCGCCGCCCGGTCGGTGCTGGTGTAGATGGCGTCGAACGAGTAGACCGTCAGGCTGCCGTCGGCCGCCGCGATCGGCGCCCCCACCAGGGAGTGCGGGCCCGAGCCGACCGCGGGCGACCAGGCACGTTCCCACTCCCGCCCCTGGTCGGAGCTGCGGTAGACGGCCAGCAGGGTGGTGGCCAGCGTGGCGCCGCTCGGCTCCGGCGCCGCGTTGCCGCTGGCCAGCACGTACCAGTCGGTCGGGCCCGCGGCCAGCGCCAGGGAGTTGGCGGACCGCTCGTCGGCCGGCACCTCGGCCGTCTCCAGCAGGTGCAGCCGCCGCCACGCGCGGCCGTCGTCCAGGGTGACCGCGATGTCCGGGCGGCGGGTCTCCGGGTCGAGCCCGGCCACCCACCAGCCGCCGTCCGGCAGTGGCCCCGGCCGGCCCAGCTCGGTCAGCTCCGGCTGGCCGGCGAGCCGGAGCGGCTCGCCCGTCCGCGGGGAGAGCACCTCCAGCCCGCGCTCCGCCGCGTCCGCCCCGGCGGGCCGGGGCACGGCGCCGGCCGGGATGGCGTCCGCGGTGTCGCCGTCCGGGCCTGCGGCGGCGGTGGCCGGCTGCCACGCGCGGCCGCCGTCCGTGGAGAGCCAGTCCTCCTGGCCGGTGGAGACCCGCACCCCCCGCTCACCGACCGCCTCCACGGTGAAGAGGCTGTTGGCCGTCGGGGTGCTGGGCAGCGGGGTGTCCTCGGTGCGCCACCGGTCGGCGTCGAGCACGGCCACCCGGTAGACGCAGTTGCCCTGTTCCCGGGTGGCGGGCCGGCGGCATTCGACCAGCAGGGCGGCGGCGTGGGCCGGCCCGGCGAGGCTCAGCTGCGCCACCTGGCCGGAAAGCTGCGGATCGGAGGGGATGGGTGGGGGGTCGGCCGAGGGGACGGCGCGCGAGGAGGCCGTCGGCTGTTCGGCGGCGGCCGGGTCGTCGGCCGAGGTCTCGACAGCGGTGCAGCTCAGCAATGTCGCGGCGGTGAGGAGAAGGACCTGCGGGAGGGGGGACCTGCGAGGCATGGCCGGACCATAACGCAGCGGCGCGGTCCGGCATATGGGGGTTTTCGGGCAACACTCCGGGGCGACAAGCGTCCGATTTCCTGTAAATACGGATACAAGGGACGGAGACGTTCCCGACCGCGCCTCGGCCCCGCCGTGGGCGCGGCGCCGCACTCTCCCTCTCGCAGGAGGCGCCCATGCCCGGCAGCATCCGACTGGTCTCACCACTGATCGGGATCACGGCCCTCGCGCTGGTCGCCTCGGGCTGCGGCGGGGGCGACTCGGGTGGCGACGGCGGCGGCTCCGGGATGATCCGGGCTTCCTGGGGCGACCCGCAGCACCCGTTGGAGCCGGCCAACACCAACGAGGTGCAGGGCGGCAAGGTGCTCGACATGATCTTCCGGGGCCTCAAGCGCTACAACCCGGAGACCGGCGAGGCCGAGGACATGATGGCCGAGTCCATCGAGACCGACGACCAGCAGACCTTCACCGTCACCATCAAGGACGGCTGGACCTTCCAGGACGGCACCGAGGTCACCGCCGACTCCTACGTGGACGCCTGGAACTACGGCGCCCACCTGGACAACGCGCAGATCGCCAGCTACTTCTTCCAGTTCATCGAGGGCTACGACGAGGTCCACCCGGAGACGGAGGGCGCCCAGGCGACCGCCGACACGCTCAGCGGCCTGGAGGTCCAGGACGACCACACCTTCACCGTCCGGCTGACCGAGCCGTTCGCGCTCTGGCCCGAGACCCTCGGCTACGCCGCCTACGCCCCGCTGCCGCAGGCGTTCTTCGACGACCACGACGCCTGGCTGGAGAAGCCGATCGGCAACGGCCCCTACGAGATCGACGACTACCGGCGCAGCCAGAGCATGCGGCTGGTCAAGTACGCGGACTACTCGGGTCCCGACGAGGCCAAGAACGACGGGGTCGAGCTGCGGGTCTACACCGACAACAACACCGCCTACACCGACCTCCAGGCCGGCAACCTGGACCTGATCGACGACGTGCCGGCCTCCCAGCTGAAGAACGCCGAGTCCGACCTCGGCGACCGGTACATCAACCAGCCGGCCGGCATCATCCAGACCGTCACCTTCCCGCTCTACGACGACGCCTGGGCCGGCGAGCAGGGGGTCAAGCTCCGCCAGGGGCTGTCGATGGCGATCAACCGGCGGGAGATCACCGAGCGGATCTTCTCCGACACCCGCACCCCGGCCAGCGACTTCACCTCTCCGGTGCTCGGCGAGGCGGGCGGCTACCAGGAGGGCCTCTGCGGCGACATCTGCGAGTACGACCCGGACCGCGCCCGGCAGTTGATCGAGGAGGCCGGCGGACTGCCCGGCGGCCGGGTCACGCTCGCCTCCAACGTGGACACCGGCTCGCACCGGCAGTGGCTGGACGCGGTCTGCAACAGCGTCAACAACGCGCTGGACGACGAGGGCGCCTGCACCGTCAACCCGGTGCCGACCTTCGCGGACTTCCGCAACCAGATCACCAACCAGGAGATGACCGGCATGTTCCGGACCGGTTGGCAGATGGACTACCCGCTGATCCAGAACTTCCTCCAGCCGCTCTACTACACCGACGCCTCGTCCAACGACGGCCAGTACAGCAGCGACGAGTTCGACGACCTCGTTGACCAGGCCAACTCGGCGGACAACGAGGAGGACTCGGTGCGGCTGTTCAAGGAGGCCGAGCAGGTCCTGGTGGACGACCTGCCCGCCATCCCGCTCTGGTACCAGAACGGCACCGCCGGCTACTCCGAGCGGCTCAGCGACGTCCGGCTCAACCCCTTCTCCGTGCCGGTCTTCACCGACATCACCGTCAGCTGACCAGCCGTCCGCGCCGCCCCCACCGGAGGACCCATGGGACGCTATGTCATCCGGCGCCTGCTCCAGATGATCCCGGTCTTCGTCGGCGCCACCTTCCTGATCTTCCTGATGGTCTACGCCCTCGGCGACCCGGTGGCGGCGCTCTTCGGGGACCGGGGGCCCGACCCGGCCACCGCCGCCGCGCTGCGCGCCGAGTTCAACCTCGACAAGCCGGTGTGGCAGCAGTACCTGCTCTACATGGGGAAGATCTTCACCGGCGACTTCGGCACCGCCTTCAACGGGGAGCCGGTGACCGACCTGATGGGGCGGGCGTTCCCGATCAGCGCCCGGCTGATGCTGGTGGCGATCGTCTTCGAGATCGTCCTCGGCATCACCCTCGGGGTCGTCACCGGTCTGCGGCGCGGCCGTTCGCTGGACACCTCGGTGCTGGTGCTCACCCTGGTGGTGATCGCCATCCCGACCTTCGTGCTCGGCACCACGCTCCAGTACTTCCTGGGCGTGAAGTTCGGCTGGATCGACCCGGCGGTCGGCCCCGAGGGGCACCTGGACGAGCTGATCGTGCCCGGACTGATCCTCTCGCTCGTCTCGCTGGCCTACGTCACCCGGCTCACCAGGACCTCGGTGGCGGAGAACATCCGCGCCGACTACGTCCGCACCGCCGTCGCCAAGGGGCTGCCCAGGCGCCGGGTGACGGTGCGGCACCTGCTGCGCAACTCGCTGATCCCGGTGGTCACCTACCTCGGCGCCGACATCGGGAACCTGATGGCCGGCGCCATCGTGACCGAGCGGATCTTCAACATCCAGGGCGTGGGCTACCAGCTCTTCCAGGGCATTCTGCGGCAGAACTCGCCCACCGTGGTCGGCTTCGTGGTGGTGCTGGTGCTGATCTTCCTCCTCGCCAACCTGCTGGTTGACCTGCTCTACGCCGTGCTCGACCCGAGGATCCGCTATGCCTGACCGCAAGGAACCGGCGCCGTTCGGCGCCCAGGAGGAAGCGAGCGCCAGGGCCCTCACCGCGGGCACCGCGACCGCGCACACCGAGGCGGCCCGCAGCCTCTGGTCGGACGCCTGGCACGACCTGCGCCGCAACCCGATCTTCGTGCTCTCGGCGCTGCTGATCCTCTTCCTGGTGCTGATCTCGCTGTGGCCCTCGCTGATCGCCTCGCGCAGCCCGGTCCACTGCGAGCTGAGCCGTTCGCTGGAGGGGCCCACCGCCGGCCACTGGTTCGGCTTCGACACCCAGGGCTGCGACGTCTACACCAGGACCGTCTACGGGGCCCGCGCCTCGATCGCGGTCGGCGTCTGCGCGACCCTCGGGGTCGCCCTGCTCGGCACCCTGGTCGGCAGCCTGGCCGGCTTCTACGGCGGCTTCTGGGACACCCTGCTCTCCCGGGTGACCGACGTCTTCTTCGGCATCCCGATGGTGCTGGGCGCCATCGTCTTCCTCAGCATGATCACGCTGCGCGGCATCTGGCCGGTGGTGCTGGTGATCGCCGTCCTGGGCTGGCCGCAGATCGCCCGGATCGCCCGGGGCTCGGTGATCACCGCCAAACAGAACGACTACGTCCAGGCGGCCAGGGCGCTGGGCGCCAGCAACGCGCGGATGCTGCTGCGGCACATCATGCCCAACGCCATCGCCCCGGTGATCGTGATGGCGACCATCGTGCTGGGCACCTTCATCGCCCTGGAGGCGACGCTCAGCTACCTGGGCGTGGGGCTGCGGCCGCCCACGGTGTCCTGGGGCGTGGACATCTCCGCCGCCTCGGACGGGATGCAGTTCCGCAACGCGCCCCACATCCTGCTCTACCCGGCCGCCGCGCTGAGCGTCACGGTGCTGGCCTTCATCATGCTGGGCGACGCGGTCCGCGATGCCCTCGATCCCCGGTTGCGCTGACGGGCGACGGGAAGGAGACGCGATGCTGCTCGAAGTCCGCGATCTGCGCGTGGAGTTCCAGACCAGGGACGGGGTGGTGCGGGCGGTCAACGGGGTGAGCTACACGGTGGACGCGGGCGAGACCCTGGCGGTGCTGGGTGAGTCCGGGTCGGGGAAGTCGGTGACCGCCCAGGCCGTGATGGGGATCATCGACTCCCCGCCCGGCCGGATCGCCGGCGGTGAGGTCCGCTTCCAGGGGCGCGACCTGCTGACCATGCGGGCCGACGAGCGCCGCCGGGTGCGGGGCGACAAGATCGCGATGATCTTCCAGGACGCGCTCTCGGCGCTCAACCCGGTGCTGACCGTGGGCTTCCAGCTGGGTGAGATGTTCCGGGTGCACCGGGGCGCGAGCCGCAAGGAGGCCAAGGCCAAGGCCGTCGAGCTGATGGACCGGGTGCGCATCCCGGCGGCCAGGGAGCGGGTGAACGACTACCCGCACCAGTTCTCCGGCGGCATGCGGCAGCGGATCATGATCGCGATGGCGCTGGCCCTGGAGCCCGAGCTGATCATCGCGGACGAGCCGACCACCGCGCTGGACGTGACGGTGCAGGCCCAGGTGATGGACCTGCTGGCCGACCTGCAGCGCGAGTACCGGATGGGGCTGATCCTGATCACCCACGACCTGGGGGTGGTCGCCGGGGTCGCCGACCAGATCGCGGTGATGTACGCCGGGCGGATCGTCGAGATGGCCCCGGTGCGGGAGCTGTACAAGCGGCCGGCGCACCCGTACACCAAGGGCCTGCTGGAGTCGATCCCGCGGCTCGACCACAAGGGCGGCGAACTGCGGGCGATCCAGGGGCTGCCGCCCAACCTGGCCCGGATTCCCGCCGGTTGCCCCTACCACCCGCGCTGTCCGCTGGCCAGGGACGTCTGCCGGGAGGACCCGAGGCCGCCGCTGTACCAGGTCAGCGCGGACCGGGGCAGCGCCTGCCACTTCTGGAAGGAGGCCATGGGTGAGTGACGAGCGGGGCGAACCGATCCTGGAGGTGGTCGACCTGGTCAAGCACTTCCCGCTGACCCAGGGCATCCTCTTCAAGCGGCAGATCGGCGCGGTCAAGGCGGTGGACGGGGTCTCGCTGCGGCTCTACCCGGGCGAGACGCTGGGCATCGTGGGCGAGTCGGGGTGCGGCAAGTCCACCGTGGCCAAGCTGTTGATGCACCTGGAGGAGCCGACCTCGGGAGCCATCAGGTACAAGGGCGAGGACATCGCCAAGCTCTCCGGGCGGGCGCTGAAGGCGGTGCGGCGGAACATCCAGATGGTGTTCCAGGACCCGTACACCTCGCTCAACCCGCGGATGACGGTGGGCGACATCATCGGGGAGCCGTATCTGATCCACCCGGAGGTGGCGCCCAAGGGGGACCGGCGGCGCCGGGTGCGGGAGCTGTTGGACGTGGTCGGGCTCAACCCCGAGTACATCAACCGCTATCCGCACCAGTTCTCCGGCGGGCAGCGGCAGCGCATCGGCATCGCCAGAGGTCTGGCCCTCAACCCGGAGATCATCGTGGCCGACGAGCCGGTCTCCGCGCTCGACGTCTCGGTGCAGGCCCAGGTCATCAACCTGATGGAGCGGCTCCAACAGGAATTTGGTCTCTCGTATATGTTTATCGCGCATGATCTTTCGATCGTGCGACATATCTCCGACCGGGTCGGTGTGATGTATTTGGGGCGGGTTGTGGAGATCGGCAGTGACCGCGAGATCTACCAACACCCGACACATCCCTACACACAGGCGCTGCTTTCCGCGGTCCCGGTGCCCGATCCGGAGGCCAGCGAGCGCCGGGAGCGCATCATTCTGGCCGGAGATGTGCCATCACCGGCCAATCCGCCCTCCGGCTGCCATTTCCGGACCCGGTGCTGGAAAGCGCAGAAGCTGTGCGCCGAGGTCGATCCGCCGTTGACCGTGCCCGGGCACCTGGCGGACGCGGGGCCACCCGTCGCGCACCCGTCGGCGTGTCACTTCGCGGCCCCCAAGCCCGAGGTCACCGCCGACTGAACAGGCGTGAGCGGCAAGGGGGTTCGGGTACCGAGGCGGTGTGGTCAACGGCCGCACCGCCTCGGTCTACGGCACCCGCACGGCCGTACCGCCACAGTCTGGGACGGGCGGATATCCGGGTAGGGTCTGTGGTGTTGCCGCCTTGTAAACAGGGCGGCCCTCCCGTGGTCCCGCCTTGTCCGTACATTCCCGATCGGCTGTGACCGAGTCAAGCGCGAAGCGGCGTCAATTCACCTAATCTTCGCTTACTCATCGCCTTTCAAAGGCGTATACCTCTGTTATCCCTTGACGGGGCCTGCGCACCTTGCCAAAGTCGCGATCTACACGCATCGCTCGCGAGAGTGCCACCGGGGGGCCAACTGATGTCCAGCGATACCCAGGTCGTCCACGCCGAACTGGTGGGCCGTTCGCCTGGGCAGCTGATGTGGCGCCGTTTCCGACGTGACCGGGTCGGTGTCATATCCGCCTGCATCGTGCTCTTCTTCTTCGCGGTCGGCCTGTTCGCGCCGGTCATCTCCTGGCTGTACGGAAAGGACCCGTACACCACCTACGGGCTGAGCGAGCCCGGCCTGCTCAACGAGTTCGGCTACCCGGTCAAGCCCAACGGCGGGATCGACGGGGAGTTCTGGTTCGGCCTCGAACCCTTCCTGGGCCGGGACGTGTTCACCCAGCTGGTCTACGGCATCCGCACCTCGTTGCTGATCGCCCTGGCCGTGACGGTGCTGGCGGTGCTGACCGCGATCGTGCTCGGCATCACCGCCGGCTACCTGGGCGGCCGCGCCGACTTCCTGATCAGCCGGTTCATCGACCTGCTGATGGCCTTCCCCAACCAGCTGTTCTTCGTGGCGTTCCTGCCGATCGTGACCACGCTCTTCGTCGACCCACGGGAGGAGACCCCGACCTACGTCCGGGTGGTCTCCATCATCGTGGTGCTCTGGGTGCTCGGCTGGATGACCCTGGGCCGCATCCTGCGCGGCGCCACCCTGGCGCTGCGCGAGCGCGAGTTCGTCGAGGCCGCCCGGGTGAGCGGCGCCTCGCCGTGGCGGATCATCCGCAAGGAGCTGCTGCCCAACGTGGTCTCGCCGATGCTGGTGCAGGCGACGTACATGCTGCCCAACTTCGTGACCACGGCCGCCGCGCTCTCCTTCCTCGGCGTCGGCATGGTCGAACCCACCCCCGACTGGGGGCGGATGTTCGCCATCGGCGCCGAGGTCTACCGCGCCGACCTCACGTACATGATCTTCCCCGGCGTGGCGATGGTGGTCTTCGTGGTCGCCTTCAACCTCCTCGGGGACTCGGTGCGGGACGCGTTCGATCCCAAGACCATCCGCTGAACGACGAACGGGCAGGTGCGTTAGAGACCATGAGGCAGACATCGATGCGTGCGGGACGCCTGGCGGGCGCGGCCCTCGCGCTGACCGGGGCGTTGCTGCTGAGCGCGTGTAGCAGCGGCGGAGGCGGCGGCGGGGAGGACGGCTCCGGCGGTGGCGGCGGGCTCGGCGAGGCCGAGACGCTGGACGCGATCTCGTTCGCCGACGCCGAGGCGTCCACCGGACCGGCCGAGGAGGTGCCGGGGGCGACTCCCGGCGGCACCGTCTACGTGCTCCAGGAGGTCTCGCCGAACCACCTGGACCCGGCCCAGGTCTACGTCTCGGCCGAGTCCAACATAGCCAAGCTGATGCACCGCGGGCTGACCGCGGTGCGGATGGACAACGACGGCAACTACTCCATCGTCGGTGACCTGGCCACCGACTCCGGGACCGTCTCCGAGGACGGCCGCAGCTGGACCTTCACCCTCAAGGACGGCATCCACTTCAGCGACGGCACGCCGATCACCTCGGCCGACGTCCGGCACTCCATCGAGCGGACCTTCGCGCCGTTCATCACCAACGGTCCCACCTTCATCCAGCAGTGGCTGGCCAACACCGGCGGCGCCGACTACCGCGAGCTGCTCCCCGAGGGCCCCTACGAGGGGGACCACCTGCCGGACAGCGTGCTGGAGACCCCGGACGAGAAGACGGTCGTCTTCCACTTCGAGGAGCCGCAGACCGACCTGCCCTACGCGCTCGCGATGGTCGGCTACGCGCTGGTCTCCGAGGCGGGCGACACCCGGGAGAACTACGACCAGGAGCCGCTGGCCACCGGCCCCTACGTGATCGAGGACTTCCGCCCCGACCGCTCGATGACCCTGGTGCGCAACGAGCACTGGGACCCGGCGACCGACCCGGCGCGCAACGCCTACCCGGACCGGTTCGAGATCACCTTCGGGCACACCACGGACGACTCCACCCAGCGGCTGATGGCCGACAACGGGGACGACCGCTACGCGCTCAGCTTCAACAACGGCGTGGACCCGGGCAACGCGCCCGAGGTCGCCTCCAACCCGGAGTACCAGGAGCGGCTGGTGCAGGGCTACCAGCCGTACGTGGCCACCCTGGCGATCAACGCCGAGCGGGTCACCGACCTGCGGGTGCGCCAGGCGATCGCGCACGCGCTGCCGCTGAACGGCGTGCTCAACGCCTACGGCGGCGCGTTCGGCGGCGAGTACGCCGGTGGCCTGATCAGCCCGCTGCTGCCGGGCTACGAGGAGGGCTACGACCCCTACGGCAAGCTGGCCAACCCGCAGGGTGACCCGGAGCGGGCCAGGGAGCTGCTGGAGGAGGCCGACGCCGTCGGCTACCGGCTGAACTACGTGCACCACACCGGCACCGAGGACGCGCGCGCCGCCGTCACCGTGGCGGAGGCGCTGGAGCAGGCCGGCTTCGAGGTCAACCGCAGCGAGGTGCCGCAGACCTCCTACTACGACACGATCGGCGTGGTCGACAACGGCTACGACCTCTACCGCAGCAACTGGGGCCACGACTGGCTGTCGTCGGCGACCGTGATCCCGCCGCAGTTCGACGGCCGGCAGATCCAGGACGGGGCCAACAACTACAGCCACGTCAACGACGAGCGGATCAACTCGGAGATCGACCGCATCCGGCAGATCACCGACCCGAGCGAGGCCGCCGCCGAGTGGTTCGGGCTGAACGAGTACATCGTCGAGGACGTGCTCACCCAGGTCCCGCTTTACTACTACAAGATGAACATCCTGCACGGTTCGTTGATCGGCGGCGCGGAGTTCAACGCCGACATCGGGTCCGTGGACATGCACCGCATCCATGTCCTCCAGGACGCGGGCTGACGGTCGGTAGCCGAGGGGCGCCCACCACCCGTGGTGGGCGCCCCGTCCGAACCCCGGCCGACCGAACCCAAAGGGCTGCTACCCGATGCTCCGATTCCTGCTGCGGCGATCGCTCGGTGCCATCGCCATCCTGCTGATCATCAGCGCCGTCACGTTCTTCCTGTTCTACGCGATACCCCGCAACCCCGCCCTGTTGGCCTGCGGCAAGTCCTGCACGCCCGACCAACTGGCGATCGTGGAGCGGAACCTGGGCATCGACAAGCCGGTGCCCATGCAGTACTGGGAGTACATGGTCGGCATCTTCGCCGGCCGCGACTTCCCCGCCGGCGCCTGCCCGGCGCCCTGCCTCGGCTACTCCTTCACGGACAACCGGCCGGTGCTGGACACCATCCTGGACCGGCTGCCCACCACCTTCTCGCTGGCCGTCGGCGGTGCCGTGGTCTTCCTGATCCTCGGCCTCAGCATGGGGATGCTCGCCGCCTGGCGGCGCGGCACCTGGCTGGACAAGTCGCTCAGCTCCACCTCGCTGGTGCTGGGCTCGTTCCAGATCTACTTCCTCGGCCCGCTGGCCCTGGCGGTGCTGGTGCACCAGACCCAGATCCTCAGCCAGCCCAAGTACGTGCCGTTCACCGACGACCCGGTCGGCTGGTTCAGCGGGCTGCTGCTGCCCTGGCTGGTGCTCTCCACCATCTTCACCGCCAACTACACCAGGATGGCCAGGGCCGCCCTGATCGAGGAGCTGCGGGAGGACCACGTCCGCACCGCGAAGGCCAAGGGCATGTCCCGCTCCACGGTGTTCTTCCGGCACGCCTGGCGCGGCTCGCTGATCCCGATCGTCACCATCTTCGGCATCGACCTGGGCTCGCTCTTCGGCGGCGCCATGATCACCGAGGTCACCTTCAACCTGCCGGGACTCGGCCGGCTCGCCGTGGCCTCCGTCGTCGAGTCCAACCTGCCCATGCTCATGGGCGTGATGCTCTTCGCCGCGCTGATGATCGTGCTGTGCAACATCCTCGTCGACGCCTGTTACGCGTTGATCGATCCGCGCGTGCGGCTGGCCTAGGAGCGCTGACCACAGATGACCATCACCAGCCCCTTTCTGTCCGTGGCTGACCTGCGGGTGCACTTCTCGACCGAGGACGGCGTGGTCAAGGCCGTCGACGGGCTCTCCTTCGAGGTGGCGCGCGGGCGCACCCTCGGCATCGTGGGGGAGTCGGGCTCGGGCAAGTCCGTCGCCACCCAGGCCATCCTCGGCCTGCACGGCCAGAGCGACACCTCCGTCTCGGGCCGGATCACGCTGGACGGCGCCGAGTTGACCGGCGCCCCGGAACGCACCCTGGAACGGCTGCGCGGCAACACCGCGGCGATGATCTTCCAGGACCCGCTGACCGCGCTCTCCCCGTACCACACGGTGGGCCGGCAGATCGCCGAGCCGTACCGCAAGCACCGCGGCGCCTCCCGCCGCGCGGCCAGGGAACGGGCCATCGAGATGCTCGCCAAGGTGGGCATCCCGCACCCGGCCCAGCGGGTGGACGACTACCCGCACCAGTTCTCCGGCGGCATGCGGCAGCGGGTGATGATCGCCATGGCCCTGGTCTGCGACCCGGACCTGCTGATCGCCGACGAGCCGACCACCGCGCTGGACGTCACCGTGCAGGCCCAGATCCTGGACCTGCTGCTGGAACTCCAGCAGGAGTTCGGCTCCGCGATCATCATGATCACCCACGACCTCGGCGTCATCGCCACCGTCGCCGACGACGTGCTGGTGATGTACGGCGGCCGGGCGGTCGAGCGCGGCACCGTCCGTGAGGTGCTGGGCGCGCCCCGGCACCCCTACACCTGGGGCCTGCTGACCTCCATGCCCCGGCTGACCGCGGACGTCGACGAGGAGCTGGTGCCGATCGCCGGCGCCCCGCCCAGCCTGCTCAGCCCGCCGCCCGGCTGCCCGTTCGAGCCGCGCTGCGCCTTCGTCGACGAGGTAGACGGCGGGCACTGCGCCACCGACCGGCCCGCGCTGCCGCCGGGCCGCGGCGCCGCCTGCCACCTGACCGACGCGCGACAGCAGCACCTCTACCGCGAGCGGATCAGGCCCCGGCTGCGCTGAGTCGGGCCGCGGCCCGTGGCCCGCCCCGACCGACCACCCTCCGACCCCGTCCGACGCCGCACCCGCCGGGTGAACCCCCGCGCAAGACCCGTGAGCCCCCCGCGAGCAACCCGCGAACAACCCGTGAGGCAAAGGAACTTCGAGACCATGACCAGCGCCAGCACACCCCAGGAAGAGCCGGCCGGGGCCGTGGAGACCACCCGGCCCGACCTGATGACCGTCGCGGGGCTGACCAAGTACTTCCCGGTCAAGGGCGGCTTCCCGATCAAGCGGACGGTCGGCGCGGTCAAGGCGGTGGACGGCCTCGACTTCACCGTGCGGGAGGGGGAGAGCTTCGGCCTGGTCGGCGAGTCCGGCTGCGGCAAGTCCACCACCGGCCGACTGCTGGCCCGGCTGCTGGAGCCGACCCGCGGCCGGATCACCTACCGAGGGCAGGACATCACCCACGCCAGCCGCAAGGAGCTGGCGCCGGTCAGGCCCGAGATCCAGATGATCTTCCAGGACCCCTACTCCTCGCTCAACCCCCGGCAGACCGTGGGCAGCATCGTCGGCGCCCCGCTGGAGATCAACGACGTCCGCCCGCCCGGCGGCCGGGAGGCCAGGGTCCGCGAGCTGCTGGACACCGTGGGCCTCAACCCGGAGCACTACAACCGCTTCCCGCACGAGTTCTCCGGCGGACAGCGGCAACGCATCGGGGTGGCCAGGGCGTTGGCCCTCGAACCCCGGCTGATCATCGCCGACGAGCCGGTCTCCGCGCTCGACGTCTCCATCCAGGCCCAGGTGATCAACCTGCTCCGCCGGGTGCAGCGGGAGCTGGGCATCGCCTTCCTCTTCATCGCCCACGACCTGGCCGTGGTGCGGCACTTCTCGCAGCGGATCGCCGTCATGTACCTCGGCAAGATCGTCGAGGTCGGTGACCGCCGGGCGATCTACGAGAGCCCCCGCCACCCCTACACCCACGCGCTGCTCTCCGCCGTCCCGGAGGCCGACCTGGCGGAGCGCCCCGACCTCGCCCCGGACGCCGGAGCCGAACCCGGCACCGGGGACGAGCCGGTCGGCGGCGACCCGAACGAGCGAACTCGGCGCCGGGAGCGGATCCGCCTCACGGGGGACGTGCCCTCGCCGACCAACCCGCCCTCCGGCTGCCGGTTCCGCACCCGCTGCTGGAAGGCCCAGGACCGGTGCGCCACCGAGGAACCGCCGCTGGTACGGCTCGACGGCTCCGCGGACGGCCACCTGACCGCCTGCCACTTCCCGGCCGACGAGCCCGTCCGCGCTGGCTGAGCCGGGGGCGTGCGCCCCTGATCTGCATCTGTGCACCGCGCCATGCCGGCGCCACGGAACGTTATGATCCGTGGCGCGTGGCGAGAAGACGCGTCCCGACCTGGGGCGGGTCGGCTCACCCTGCCCTGGATCAGGTACGAGTCCGTGGAGGTGATCCCGGCGTGGCGCTCTCCGTCTCCGCAGTGTTGCTGCTTCTGGTCATTGTTGTTCTGCTGGTCAGGAAAGCCGGCCTGAAACCGCTGCACGCCCTCGTCTGTGTCCTGCTGGGTTTCTATCTCGCCGGCTCCAACATGGCCCCCACCATCGACGACTTCAGCACCAGCATCGGCGACATGATCAGCGCGATCGACTTCTGATCCCGCCGGGGCGGGAACGTAGGCTGCCCCCCATGAGTTCCGGCCAGCCCGGCGTGCTGCTGGTGCACGCCCACCCCGACGACGAATCGATCACCAACGGCGTGACCATGGCCGCCTGCGTCGCCGCCGGCGCCCGGGTCACCCTGGTGACCTGCACGCTGGGCGAGGAGGGGGAGGTCATCCCCGCCTCGCTCGGCCGGCTCACCGCCGACCGGGACGACGCCCTCGGCCCCTACCGCGCCGACGAGTTGGCGGTCGCCATGGCCGCCCTCGGCGTCACCGACCACCGGCTGCTCGGCGGCCCCGGCCGGTACCGCGACTCCGGGATGATGGGCCTGCCCAGCAACGACCGGCCCGGCGCGTTCTGGCGCGCCGACCTCGACGAGGCCGCCGAGGCGCTCGCCGAGATCATCGTGGAGACCCGCCCCCGGGTGCTGATCACCTACGACCCGGACGGCGGCTACGGCCACCCCGACCACATCCAGGCGCACCGGGTCGCCATGCGCGCGGTGCACCGCGCCGCCGACACCCACCGGGTCGACCGGGTGCTGTGGAACTGCCTGCCGCTGACCGAGGCCGAACGCGCGCTCACCCGGCTCCGCCAAAACGGCCCCGGCCGGTTCCCCGACGTGGCCGCCGTCGGCGACCTGCCCGGCGTGGCCCCGGACGCCGAGCTGGCGCTCGCGGTGCGCGGCACGCCCGAGCAGTACGCCGCCAAGCAGGCGGCGATGGCCGCCCACGTCACCCAGATCGAGGTGGCCGGCGAGACCTTCGCGCTCTCCAACGGCCTGGCCCAACCCCTTTGGCGCACCGAGTACTTCCGGCTCGGCCTCGGCGACCCGCCGCCGCCCGGCGCGGTGGACGACGTGTTCGCCGGCCTGGCCGGGAGGACGGTGTGATGCGGATCGCCGCCTACCTGGGCCTCGGGGTGCTGGGCTTCCTGACCGGCGTGGCCGGCTCGCTGACACAGGGCGGCTGGTTCCCGCTCGGCGTGCTGCTCGCGCTCGCCGGCACCGCCGGCCTCTTCTGGGGCGGCGCGCTGCTCACCAGGACTCGGGTCGGCGCGGCCGCCCCGGCCGGCGGCTGGGTGCTGGCCGTGCTGGTGCTCACCATGACCAGGCCGGAGGGGGACTACGTCTATGCCGCCGGCGCGAGCAGTTACCTCTACCTCCTCGGCGGCATGACCGTCGGCGTGGTCTGCGCCACCCTCGCGCCCACCGAGCGCCCGCTCTTCGCCGTGGACCCGGTCCGACCTCGCAGGTAACGCCCCTGCTGGGACCGGGTGTCGGGGACGGGTACGGATGTGCCAATCCTGTGCTGAGGGCGTGCCGCCGCGCGGACCCCAGTATCGTGGGGCCCGCCGCCGTACCCGGGCCCCGCCCGGACGGCCGGTGAAGCCCAACCGGGAGATCCTGCCTTGAGTCGTGAAACTGACAATCCGCCCAGCCCCCGGGGGTGGGGTGACCCCCAGCGCAACGAGGGGGAAGCAGCGGCCCGTCCGGGGACTCCGCCGGCGGAGGAGAAGAAGACCGAGACCACGATGACGACCCGCGCGCGGATCAACATCCCTGGCTCGCGGCCGATTCCACCGATCGTGGTCCGGGAGACGGTGGACGAGGGCGAGGCGCGTCCCGCGCCGCCGCCGCTGCCCACCCGGAACAAGCCGGCCCCCGGTGGCCGCCCCGAGGGGCGCGGTGCCGCCCCCGGCGGCCCGCCGGCGCCCGGCGGCGGGGACCCGAAGAAGACCAGCTCCTGGTTCGAGCCGCGCAAGTCCCCCAAGTCCGGCGCCGTTCCGCAGGGGCACCCGGACGACCCGGCCGCCGGCGACCCGCCGCACGAGCCGGCCGGCTCCGCGCCCGGTGCCGGCCCCGACACCCCGCCCGGCGGCCACCCCCAGGTCTCCGACACCCCGGCCGACGGGACGCCCGGCGTCCCTGGCCAGGGCTCCGGCACCCCCGCCTGGTTCCCCGGCGGAGCCGACACCCCGGCCGACGGCATCCCCGCCGTCAGCCCGCGGGGCGGGTTGCCGCCCCGGCCGGTCGGCGCCACCACGGGCCCCGGCACCGGCACCATGCCGGTGCCGCCGGTGCCGCAGGCCGGCGAGCGGGTGCAGGTGCCGCCGCAGGGCGGCGCGCCCTCCCCGCTCGGGGACGCGCCCACGCCGATGGGCGGCCCCCCCACCCCGCAGGGCGGCGCGCCCGTGCTGGCCGACGGCGGTCCGGCGCCCCGCCCGGGCGGCCAGCCGCCGGAGGACGACCCGGTCGGCACCACCATGGACCTCGGCGGGCCGTTCCCGCCGCCCCCGCCGCCCGGCGTCCGGGACGGCGACCCGGCCGCGACCGGCGCGCTGCCGCGCCCGTTTGAGCCGGGCGCCGGCCCGGTCGTGCCGCCGCCGGGGCCGCGCCCGCCGGCCGACGAACAGCCGCCGCCCGCGGACAAGCCCAAGGCGGCCAAGTCCGGCGGCGGCCGTTCCAAGGTCAAGCTGCTGGTCGTCGCCCTGGTCGGGCTGGCCGTCGTGGTCTACGGGGCCGGTCTCTTCCTCAACCAGGAGGACGTGCCCAAGGGCACCGAGGTGCTCGGCGTGGACATCGGCGGGATGTCGACCGAGGAGGCGCACAGCCACCTGGACACCCGGCTGGACGCGGCCAACAACGAGCCGCTGACCCTGGTGATCGACGGGCAGGAGGTCGAGTTGAAGCCCAGCGTCGCCGGCCTGGCCGTGGACACCGAGGCGACCGCGCGCGGCGCCTCCGGCACCGACTACAGCCCGATCGCCGTCGTCGGCTCGCTGCTCGGCTCCAGCCGGGAGGCGGACGCCGTCTTCTCGGTGGACCGGGAGAAGCTGACGGTCGCCCTCCAGGACCTCACCTCGGGCGCCGGCGGCGCCGGCCCGGTGGACGGCACCGTGGTCTTCGAGGAGGGCCAGGCCATCGGCCGTACCGGGCAGGCTGGTTCGGCCATCGACGCCAGGGCCGCGGCCGACGCGGTGGAGGCCGCCTTCCGGGAGCGGGCCGCCGGCGGCCAGAACACCCCGGTCGAACTGCCGGTCACCACGCAGGAGCCGCTGGTCGGCGAGGCGCAGGTGCAGCAGGCGCTGGAGGAGTTCGGCGAGCCGGCCATGTCCGGCTGGGTCTGGCTGATCGCCGCCGACCGGGCGCTGCCGATCAGTCAGCAGACGCTGAGCCGGGTGTTGACCATGGAGCCCAGCGACCAGGGCAACCTGCAGCCGGTGATTGACCCGGACGGGTTGCGGGAGATCTACGGCACCACCTTCGACGGGGTGCTGATCGACGCTGGCGCCGGCCTGGTGGAGATGACCCCGGAGCACGCCGTCGCCGCGCTGATCCCGGCGCTCCGCGAGCCGGCGACCGTCGACCAGGGCACGGGGCGCCGGGAGGCCGTGGTCGAGGGCGCCACCCTGGGCTGATCCCGCCGTTCCCGCCGATCCCGGACGGCGCCCGCCTCACCCGGCGGGCGCCGTCCGGTAGTGGTAGCGGTGGTGTTCGGCGAAGCCGAGCCCCGCGTAGAGCGCGCCGGCCGCGGCGTTCTCCTCGGTCACCTGGAGGTGGGCGGCGGAGGCGCCGTCCGCCAGCGCGACCCTGGCCAGTTCGGCCATCACGGCGGTGCCCAGGCCGCGCCGCCGCTGTTCCGGCGCCACCTCGATCGCGGTGAAGCCGGCCCAGCGGCCGTCCACCACGCAACGCCCCAACGCCACCGGTGGCCCGCCAGGCTCCTCGTGCGGCACCTCGGCGAACCAGACCGAAGGGCCGCCGAGCAGCACCCGCCGGGCGGTGCCCGGATCGCGGCTCGCCGAGGGGTTGGCGGCCAGCCATGCCTCGGTCAGCTCCCGGCCGACCCGCACCCGCGGGTCCGGCGCCCGGTCCGCCAGCGGCGCCAGCGCGCCCACCAGCTGGATCGCGAACCCGTCGGCCGACCAGCCGAGTTGGTCCAACTCGGCGACCAGCGGCTCGTCCGTGTCGGCGGCGCCGGTGGTCAGTTGCAGGCGCGCGGGCAGCCCGCGCGCCGTGTACCAGTCCACGATCGCCGCCGGCGCCGGCCGGTCCGGGCCGAGCGGCACCGCCGAGTTGGCCCGGCGGGTCCAGCCGGCGCCGGCCCGCAGCAGCCAGTCGCCGAGCCGCGCGGTCTCCGGCGCCGGCCAGCCGCGCGCCGCGACGGCGACCAACTCCGCGACGGAGGCGGCCGGTATGCCGCGCCGCCTGGCCGGCCCGGCCGGCACCACCTTGCCGGCCACCAGCGCGGACTCGGCCAGCCTGGCGGTGCGCCCGGTCCGTTGGGTGACCGACAGCACGCCGGCTGTCCACGAAGTGAGCACCCCGACGGTGTCGGTGAACCGCGCGCCCGAGCCCGCATCGCCCGTCTCGCTCCGAACCGAGACGCGTTTGCCCACGTCAGCGGGTGTGATCCGAACTTCGAGACGAGCCTTGGCAGGGAAACCCATCGTGCTAGTCAACCCCTCAGGTGTGCGCATACCGCTCCAGCGGTGATACTAGGTCGGAGCATCAGCGACACCGCGCCCCCGTGCGCCCGGCGGACCACCCGCCCCAATGAGGAGGACTGACAGCGTGACCTATGTGATCGCCGAGCCCTGTGTCGATCTCAAGGACAAGGCATGCATCGAGGAGTGCCCGGTCGACTGCATCTACGAGGGGCAGCGGGCGCTCTACATCCACCCCGACGAGTGCGTGGACTGCGGTGCCTGTGAGCCGGTCTGCCCGGTCGAGGCGATCTTCTACGAGGACGACACCCCGGACGAGTGGAAGGACTACTACAAGGCCAACGTCGAGTTCTTCGACGAGCTGGGTTCTCCCGGCGGGGCCAGCAAGCTCGGCCTGATCGAGCGTGACCACCCGCTGGTCGCCGCGCTGCCGCCGCAGAGCCACGACGAGTGAGTCGGACGGCCTCGGCACGTTCCGGGGCCGATCCCGCCCACCGCCGTCCCGCCGCCGCATCACCCGCACCGCCCGGCCCCGCCGCGCCGCTGGCCGGGCCCGTTCCACGGAGGAGAGCCACCCCGTGCCGTCAGCCGTCTCCGCCCGCCTGCCGGTGTTCCCCTGGGACCGGCTCGCCCCCTACAAGGCCACCGCGGCGGAGCACCCGGACGGGATAGTGGACCTCTCGGTCGGCACCCCGGTCGACCCGGTGCCCGAGCTGGTCCAGCGGGCGCTGCGGGAGGCCGCCGACAGCCCCGGCTACCCCACCGTCTGGGGCACGGCGGCGCTGCGGGACGCGCTGGTCGGCTGGTGCGCCCGCCGCACCGGGGCGGTCGGCCTGGACCACCCGGGGGTGCTTCCGGTGATCGGCTCCAAGGAGCTGGTCGCCTCGCTGCCCGCGCAGCTGGGGCTCGGTCCCGGCGACCGGGTCGCCTACCCGGAGCCCGCCTACCCGACCTACGAGGTCGGCGCCCGGCTGGCCGGCGCGCAGCCGGTGCCCTACCGGGGTTCGCCCACCGACCTCGACCCGTCGGGGCTGCGGCTGCTCTGGCTCAACTCCCCGGCCAACCCGACCGGCCGGGTGCTCGAGGCGGCCGAGCTGCGGGCCATCGTGGCCTGGGCCAGGACGCACGGGGTGCTGGTGGTCAGCGACGAGTGCTACCTGGAGCTGGGCTGGGAGGCCGAGCCGGTGTCGGTGCTCGACCCGGCGGTGTGCGGCGACAGCCACCACGGGCTGGTCGCGGTGCACTCGCTCTCCAAGCGCTCCAACCTCGCCGGCTACCGGGCCGCCTTCCTGGCCGGTGACCAGCGGGTGCTGGGCGAGCTGTTGGCGGTCCGCAAGCACGCCGGGATGATGCTGCCGGCCCCGGTCCAGGCGGCCATGGTGGCGGCCCTCGGTGACCAGGAGCACGTGACGGAGCAGCGCGCGCGCTACGCCGCGCGCCGGGCCCTGCTGCGGGACGCGCTGGTGGCCCGGGGCTTCACCATCGAGCACAGCGAGGCCTCGCTCTACCTCTGGGCGACCCGGCGGGAGCCCTGTTGGGAGACGGTGGCCGAGCTGAGCAAGCTGGGCGTGCTGGTCGCGCCGGGCGACTTCTACGGCGCGGCCGGCGAGCGGTTCGTCCGGGTGGCGTTCACCGCCACCGACGAGCGGGTCGCCAGCGCGGTGGCCCGGCTCGGCTGAGCCGGGGTCGCCGTCGCACCGGTAGCCGCAGGGGCGCCCTCTCACCGGTAGTCGAAGGGGCGCCGTCCGCGACTCGCGGACGGCGCCCCTTCGGCCTGTCGGTGGTGGCGGTCAGCGGCCGGCCACTCCGGTGAGCAGCGAGCCGCCGGTCCTGGCGCCCTCCCGCAGGTGCGGGGCCACCTCGGCGCCGGCCTGGTTCACCACGTCGACGGCGCCGCGGCCCAGGCCGTTGACGGTGTCACCCACCATGTTCGACTCGCTGGTGTCCGGGGCGGGGGCGGCCGGGGCGGCGGCCTGCGCCGCCGTCGCGGTGCCCAGCAGGCCGGCGACACCGGCGGCGCCGATGAGCGCGGCCCTGACCAGGGGGTGGCGTGCGGGGTTCGACATGGGGCTTCTCTCCTTGTACCGGCCGTGACCCGGGGCGGCCCCGCGGTCACGATGGGCATGAACGGCGGACGCCCACGCCCGGCGCGGGGTCACCGTCCGACCGGGGCGTCCGCCGTGCCTATCGCCCGCCGGCGCCGCCGGGTTGCGCCCACCCGGGTAAAGAGTCGGTAATCCACCGGCCGGCCCAGCGACTTCCGGCCGCGCCGGCCAACCGCCCGGACCGGTGGCCTTGTTGAGTCCCCGTCACCCGTTGGAGCATGGTTTCGGCGCCCCGGGGCGCGTGGTCCCGCGGGATGTTCGGTGTGTCTTTCGGGGAGAAGTCCCGTGGATATCCGGTAATGCCGCGGGGGCATCCCGACAAAAGGTCCTGGGGAGCACCGAGTTGCTCGCGGGGTCGGAAACCGGTGCCGTTCGGGGCGTTCCGGGAACGGTTTCGGCGGGCCGTATTCGGGTGGTTACCCGGGGCCCGGGAAAAGCGAAATGCGCATGCTCGCGCCCGAATTCTCCGTGGTATCGCCGGCGTTCGCGGAATCCTCGGCCCCCGCCGCCTCGTCGTCGGCCACCTCGCGCCAGCCCTCGTCGGAGCGCGCCGACTCCCAGCGCAGTCCGTTCCAGGAGACCGAGGCGACGCCCAGCCCCTCGGCCTGGGAGAGCAGCCAGTGGGCCAGCGCCCAACCGGTGTCGGCGCCGTCCTCCTCGCTCGCCACCCCGGGCGGGTCGGCGAGCGTGACCAGCAGCTCCGTCGGCCCGTCCGGCAACTCCTCGACCGTCGCCCGGCCGACGAAGTCGGCGGCCAGCCGCTCCGTCAGCTCCGCCGGGTCGCCCGCCGTCGGGTCGTTGCTCGTGACGCACTCCAACGAGGCCGGTACCCGGCCGGTCAACGCCCCGGAGAGCAGCGTCGCGTGGATCTCGTGCTTGGCGTACTCGCCCGGGTGGGCGCTGCGCTGCACCTCCTGGGCGGCGACCGTCAGCGGCAGTTCCTGGTAGTCGGTGATCTCGGCGAGCTTCTCGTAGAACGCGCTTGAGGCGTACACCGGGTCCATGATCTGTTCCTCGGTGCCCCACTCCATCGAGGGCCGCTGCTGGAAGAGGCCGAGCGAGTCGAGGTGCCCGTGGTCCAGGTTGCGCAGGCTCGACTCCTGCATGGCGGTGGCCACGGCTATCGTCACCGCCCGTTCGGGCAGCCCACGGGAGGTGCCGACGGCGGCGATGGTCGCCGCGTTGGCCATCCGGTCCAGGCGCAGCCGGTACGCGCCCTCCGCCGGGTCGGCGCCCCGCACCAGGCAGTGCGGTTCGCGTTGCCGGTCGGCCTCGTAGTGGGTCACGGCGTAGCCGCCCAGGGCGATCAGCACCAGGAAGGCGGAGGCGCCGCGCACCAGGCGGCGTCGGCGGCGCGAGGTGGTCGTCCGTTCGGGCACCCGAAGAGGGTAGCGGCTGGCGCCGGGTGCTCCCGCCACGCGGGTACCGTGACCTCATGGAACGACCGGCATCCGCGCCCCCGACGGCCAGCAGCGGCCCCGAACTCGACCTTGACCTCGGCCTCGACGCCGCCGCCCTGACCGCCCGCCTGGTGGACATCCCGTCCGTCAGCGGGACCGAGGAGCCGCTCGCGGACGCGGTGCAGCGGGCCCTGGCCGCGCTGCCCTGGCTGCGGGTCGACCGCTTCGGCAACAACGTGGTGGCCCGCACCGAACTCGGCCTGGACCAGCGCGTGGTGCTCGCCGGCCACCTGGACACGGTGCCGGAGGCCGGCAACCTGCCGTCCCGGCTGGACGACCAGGGCGTGCTGTGGGGCCTGGGCACCTGCGACATGAAGTCCGGGGTCGCGGTGCAGCTGCGGGTGGCGGCCACCGTGCCCCGGCCGAACCGGGACCTGACCTTCGTCTTCTACGACAACGAGGAGGTCGCGGCCGACCTCAACGGCCTCGGCCGGCTGGCCGCGGCCCACCCGGACTGGCTGACCGGGGACTTCGCGGTGCTCCTCGAACCGTCCAACGGACGGGTGGAGGGCGGCTGTCAGGGCACCCTGCGGGTGGTGCTGCGGCTGGCCGGCCAGCGCGCCCACTCGGCCCGCTCCTGGATGGGGGTGAACGCCATCCACGCCGCGGCCCCGGTGCTGGCCAGGCTCGCCGACTACCAGCCGCGTCGGGTGGACATCGACGGCCTGGAGTACCGCGAGGGCCTCAACGCGGTCCGCGTCGACGGCGGCGTGGCCGGCAACGTGATCCCCGACGCCTGCCGGGTCACCGTCAACTACCGTTACGCGCCCGACCTGGACGGGGACCGGGCGCTGGCGCACGTGCGGGAGGTCTTCGCCGACTGCGGGGTGGCCGAGTTCGTGGTGGACGACCACTCGCCTGGCGCGCTGCCCGGGCTGACCCACCCGGCGGCCCGGGACTTCCTGGCGGCGGTCGGCGGCGAGCCTTGCCCCAAGTTTGGCTGGACGGACGTCTCCCGGTTCAGTGCCCTTGGGGTGCCGGCGGTCAACTACGGACCCGGCGACCCCAACCTGGCCCACCGGCAGGACGAGCGGGTCGACACCGAGGCCGTGCTGGCCTGCGAGGCCCGGCTGCGCGCCTGGCTGGGCGGCTGACCGGGGCCCGGCCCCGGGGCGTCCCGGGCGGTCGGGGACGCGAGAGAAGGTAGTGACCACTTCAGGTGAGGAGCGTGCGATGAGCGGGAGTGCCCAAGCCACCGGCGAGGTGCCGGAGACCGGAGCTTCCCAGGCCGCCGACGAGCCGCGCGAGCAGCGGCTCGGCCCGGTGGTCCGGCGGCGGCAGCAGGTCATGACCGGCACCGCCGACCAGCGGCTGCTGGACTCCAGGGGGCCGTCCGACTGGGTCCACCAGGACCCGTGGCGGGTGCTGCGCATCCAGTCCGAGTTCGTCGAGGGCTTCGGCGCGCTCGCCGAACTGGGGCCGGCCGTCTGCGTCTTCGGCTCGGCCCGCACCAAGCCGGGCACCCCGGACTACGAGGACGCGCGCCGGATCGGGCAGGGGCTGGCCGAGGCCGGCTTCGCGGTGATCACCGGCGGCGGCCCGGGCGCCATGGAGGCGGCCAACCTGGGCGCCAGCGAGAGTGGCGGGGTCTCCGTCGGGCTCGGCATCGAGCTGCCCTTCGAGCAGGGCCTCAACCCGTACGTGGACGTGGGGATCAACTTCCGCTACTTCTTCGTCCGGAAGACCATGTTCGTCAAGTACGCCCAGGGCTTCCTGGTGCTGCCCGGCGGCCTCGGCACCATGGACGAGCTGTTCGAGGCGCTCACCCTGGTCCAGACCAAGAAGGTCACCAGGTTCCCGATCGTGCTCCTCGGCTCCGCCTACTGGGGCGGGTTGGCCGACTGGCTGCGGGACACCGTGATCGCCCAGGGCAAGGCGTCCGAGCTGGACGGCGAGCTGTTCCAGATCACCGACGACCTGGACGAGGCCATCCGGCTGGTCACCAAGCCCTGACCCGGCCGGGTCAGGCCAGGCCGCGCCTGGCCACCGCCGGCTGGCGGTGGCCGGCGATGGCGGCCACCATCTCCAGCACCTCGCGGGTCTCGGCGACCTCGTGCACCCGGTAGACCTGGGCGCCGAGCCAGGCCGAGACCGCCGTGGTGGCCAGGGTGCCGAGCAGCCGCTCGCGGACCGGCCGGTCCAGCGTCTCGCCGACGAAGTCCTTGTTGGAGAGCGAGACCAGCACCGGCCAGCCGGTCGCCGTCATCTCGTCCAGCCGGCGGGTCGCCTCCAGCGAGTGCCGGGTGGACTTCCCGAAGTCGTGCCCCGGATCGATCAACACGCTCTCCCTGGGCACCCCGAGCGCCACCGCCCGCTCGGCCAGCCCGAGGGTGACCCGCAGGATGTCCGCCAGCACGTCGTCGTAGCGCACCCGGTGTGGCCGGGTGCGCGGCCGGGCGCCGCCGGCGTGGGTGCAGACCAGCCCGACCCGGTGCCGGGCGGCGACCTCGGCCAGCCGCGGATCGACCCCGCCCCAGGCGTCGTTCAGCAGGTCGGCGCCGGCCGCGCAGGCCGCCTCGCCCACCTCGTGCCGCCAGGTGTCCACACTGATCACCACGTCGGGGTGGCGCCGCCTGACCTCGGCGACGAAGCCGGCGGTGCGCCGGATCTCCTCGGCCGCGTCCACCTCGGCACCCGGACCGGCCTTCACCCCGCCGACGTCGATGATGTCGGCGCCCTCGTCCACCGCCCTGGCCACCCGCTCCAGCGCCGACCGCTCGGCGAAGGTGGCGCCCTGGTCGTAGAAGGAGTCCGGGGTCCGGTTGACGATCGCCATGATCACCGGCTGGTGGGCGGCGAACTCCCGTGTGCCCAGGCGCAACATCCGGCTCAGCTCTCCCTCGCTCGACCTCCGGCCCCACCGGCGCTCGCCGCCGGCCGGTCCCGTGGCCCCTTGGTTCGGCTTCCGAACCTACCTGGCCCGCGCGGTCCTTCGCCGCGTGCGAGACTCCAGGGGAGGGGACTCACGAGGAGCGCGCGGTGTTCTGGTTCTTGATGGTCGCGATGGTGGTGGTGATCGCCGCCGTCACGCTGGCGGTGCTCGGCAGCGGGGACGGCAGCGGCGCGCCGGCCACCGGCGGGCTGCGGGACGCGCAGCCGGACCGGCCGGCCGACCCACTGCCGTTGGAGCGCCCCCTGGTGCCGGCGGACCTGATCCGGGTCCGGCTGCCGGTCGCCCCCCGCGGGTACCGGATGGCCGAGGTGGACGACGTGCTGGACCGGGTCGCGGCCGAACTCGCCGAGCGGGACGCCAGGATCGCCGATCTCCAGGCGGCGCTGGAGCGCGCCGCCGGTCCGGCCGACCACTCCGGGGCGCCCGACCCGGCCGCGGCCGAGCCGACCGTCCCCGACGACCAGCCGCCGCCGGCCGGTCCGACGGCCCCGCGGACCCGGCCGGACACCGGCACCGCCTGACCGGTCGGGCGCGGCGGACGGCCCGGACGGGCCCGAACGGACCGGCCGGCGCGCCCGGACCGGAAGGGAACCTGCGGCGCCCGGAATCCGTTCCCAGGGTGGAACACCGCGCGTCCGCACGTCCGGTCACCCGGAATTGTGACGCGCATCTCCGGGTGCCCGCTCCGCGCCCGCCGATTCGCCGGCGGAGTCCGCGCGAGCCCCCGGAATCCGTGGCGAACGGGCGGTCCACCCCGGTCACCTCGGGCTTCGCCCGGCCCGGCGGCGATCGAACGGCCCGGCCCCGCGCGCCCGGGGAGAACGCCGGGAGAGAACCTCGGTATCGCGACCCAATCCCCGAATTGAGTGGTTTTGCGTGTGTGCGTTGCCGAAGGGAGACCGCCCAATGTTGGTCATGAGGCCCATTCATGCGGGATAATGAAGCCAAGCAATGTGTTCGACGCCGACGGCGCTCGCGTCATCGGCTGCGACGAGCTGGTTCAGGAAGGGGAACGAGCATGGCGGCCATGAAGCCGCGGACGGGCGATGGTCCGCTTGAGGTGACCAAGGAGGGGCGGGGCATCATCATGCGCGTTCCGCTCGAAGGCGGTGGCCGACTCGTTGTCGAGCTGACCCCGGACGAGGCGGTCGCACTCGACGAGGAGCTGAAGAAGGTGACCGGCTGACGCCGCCGCGTTCCGCGTTGATCCTGTCGGCGCCGCCCCGGAGCACGTTTCCGGGGCGGCGCCGCCGCGTCTGTCCCGGGCCGGTGGGGCGTCCGGGCTCAGCTGCGGGCGGCGCAGAGCAGGCCGTCGCCGACCGGCAGCAGCGCCGGCGCCAGCTGTGAGCTCTCCCGGACCGCCCGCAGCAGCTCGCGCAGCCGGCGCACCTCGGTGGGCGCGGCGGCCGAGTCCACGGTCCGGCCGCCGCCGAACACCCCGGCGAAGCACACCAGTCCGCCGGGCCGCAGGAGCCGCAACGATTCTGCGAGACACTCCAGGTACTCCAGCCGGTCCCCGTCGCAGAAGACCAGGTCATAGCCGCCGTCGGTGAGCCGGGGCAGGACGTCCAACGCGTGCCCCGGGATGATCCGGGTGCGGTTGGCGGCGAAGCCGGCCAGCCGGAACGCCTGCCGGGCGAACTGCTGCCGCTCCGGCTCGATGTCGACGGTGGTCAGCACCGCCTCCGGGCGCATCCCGGTGAGCAGGTGGATGCCGGAGACCCCGGTGCCGGTGCCGATCTCCACCACCGCCCTGGCCCCGCTGACGGCGGCCAGCAGCCGCAGCGCGTCGCCGGTGCCGGGGGACACCGCGCGCACCCCGGCCTCGCGCGCCCGCTCACGGGCCCAGCCCAACGCCGTGCCCTCGGCGCTGTCGGCGTCCGGTGCGCCATAGGCCTCGGCGAACGCCCAGCTCGTCAGCCGGTTGCCGGTAATGGCTTTCTCCTGTCCCCGTCTGTCACGCGCCTTGACTGTATCGACTTCGGGTGGGAACCGGATGCCCGGCTCTGACGTTGGTCAGGACAGTCGGCCCTGTCGTCCCGCCGTCGGGCGGTCGCCGGCAATGCCGGTCAAAAATGCTTATCCGGAGCTAACGGGCGAGGTGGCTATGGTTGGGACTCCACTGGACACCACCAGAGCCGACAGGGGAGGTGCGGCCACGTCCACTGGCCGGGGGATGCTCTCGCGCATCCGACGGACCATCGGCGGGCCGAATTCCGTGACAGACACTGCTGACAGCGACCGAGCGCAGGCCACCACCGAGCCGGCCGACGGCACCACCACCGCCGTGGCCACCTTCAGCGCGGGCGCCGACAGCCAGGGCTGGGCCCCGCCCAGCTGGGAGGAGATCGTCAGCACCCACAGCGCGCGGGTGTACCGCCTGGCGTACCGCCTCACGGGCAACCAGCACGACGCCGAGGACCTCACGCAGGAGGTCTTCGTCCGGGTCTTCCGTTCCCTGTCGACCTACACCCCCGGCACCTTCGAGGGCTGGCTGCACCGCATCACGACCAACCTGTTCCTGGACTCCGTGCGCCGCAAGCAGCGGATCAGGTTCGACGCGCTCGGCGAGGACGCGGCGGACCGGCTGCCCAGCCGCGAGCCCACCCCGCAACAGCACTTCAACGACACGCACTTCGACGCGGACGTGCAGCACGCGCTGGACACCCTGGCCCCCGACTTCCGGGCGGCCGTGGTGCTCTGCGACATCGAGGGCCTCAGCTACGAGGAGATCGCCACCACCCTCGGGGTGAAGCTCGGCACGGTCCGCAGCCGCATCCACCGGGGCCGTTCCCACCTGCGCAAGGCCCTGCGGCACCGCTCGCCCGAGGAGCGCGTCGCCCGGGCGACGGTGGCCGAGGCCGAGCCGGCGCTCGCCGCGGCGCCGGGGTCCGCCGGATCAGTGGAAGGCGCGATGGAGTGACCGCAGCCCCGGAGACAGGACCGGCCGACCGTCACCTCGGAGAGAGCCTCGCCGCCCTGGTGGACGGCGAGCTGTCCCATGACCACAGGGACCGGGTCCTGGCCCACCTGGCCACCTGCGGCCACTGCAAGGCCGAGGTCGAGGCCCAGCGGGCCCTGAAGAACGTCTTCGCCACCGATCCCCTTCCCACCCTCTCGGCGGGCCTGCTGGCCCGCCTGCAGAACGTTCCGGCCGACAGCGACCTGGGCGCCGGCCCGCCCCGCCCCGAGCCCGCCCCCAGCCGGGAGTCGGGCCCGCCCGCCGCCGGCACCCCGCCCAAACGGCCGGGCGCGCTGCGGCTCGATCTGCTGCCGGGCGGTCGGGGTCGGTCCTGGCTGTCGACCCCCGCCGGGTTCGGCGGGGGTTCGGGTTTCCGGATACACGAGCCGGTGGCCGCCCGGCTCCCGCGGGGCCACCGGCTCGCCTTCGCGGCGGCCGGCGCGGTCTCCCTCGCGGCCTTCGCCATCGGCGGTGCCGTCACCGGCGCCGGCACCGGAGAGGACCGGGTCACGGCGGCGCCCAGCGCGATGGCCGCCGGTAGCGGGGTCGCGGCCAGCCCCGCGTTCCATCCGCTGGCCGGCACCGAGGAGGAGGCCGCGCGGCGGCAGGCCGCCGCCGCGGTGCTGCCGGTCTCCGACCTGAGCGAGCCGACCTTCCAGGCGGGCGTCCACCGGCAGTTCACCCTGCTGGGCAGCAGCCTGCCCGCCTCCCACGGCCCCTCCCCGGTGCCCAGGGCGACCCCACCCGCGACCACGGCCGAGCCGGTGATAGGCCCGCTCCGCCCCGAGCACACCAGCTCCAGCGCGCTGGGCGCCGTGCGTCCCCGCTGAGTTACTCAGACCGACCTGGTTGAATGCAGCCCCGAGAGCAGGATGGCGCGGACACGATGGGGACGGCAGCCATGGACAAGGGGAACGGCGTCGAGCGGCGGAGCACGGCCCCCGGCGGCTGGGGTTCTCCGGAGGGCGTGAGCGCCGACCGGCCCGCCGCCGGGCCCGAGCCGGTCGGGTTGGCCAAGGGCGCCGAGGCGGCGCGGCCGGCCGAGGCGTCCGCCGCCCCCGACGACCCGGCGGAGGACCCCTACGGCACGCCGCCCTACGGCCAGCCGGGCCCCTGGGCCCCCGCGCCCCCGGTGCAGCGCCCCGACCCGACGCCGCCCGCCGGTACCAGGCTGCCGGCGGACGGCGGCAGCCTCGGCGGCCAGGCCGTCCTGGCCGGGCCGCCGCCCGCCGCGCCGCACCGCTACGACCCCTGGGCCGTCCCGCCGGCCGCCGGTCTCCCGCCCGCGGCGCCCGCGGTCGCCGCCCCGGCCGGGCCGCCGCCCGCCCGCCCCCGGGCGGCCGCGCTACTGGCCGGCGCGGCCCTGGTCGCCCTGCTGGCCGGCGTGATCGGCGGCGTCGTCGGCGTCCAGCTGGAGCGCAACGGCGCCTTCAGCGACGTGCGGCTGCCGCAGTCCCCGGTCGACTCCTCGGCCACCCCGAGCGGGAGCATCTCCGGCATCGCCAGCGCGCTGCTGCCCGGCGTGGTCACCCTGCACGCGCCGGGCGGCTCGTCCGGCACCGGCTTCGTGCTGGACGAGCGGGGCCACATCCTGACCAACGCGCACGTGGTTGGCGGCGGTGCGGGCAGCGGCACGGTGGAGGTCACCTTCAGCAGCGGGGACACGGTCCGCGGCTCGGTGGTCGGCCGGCACCGCGGCTACGACCTGGCGGTGGTCCGGGTCGACGGCGTCGCCGGGCTGACCCCGCTGGGCCTGGGGAACTCGGACGGCGTCCGGGTGGGGGACCCGGTGGTCGCCATCGGCTCCCCGTTCGGCCTGGCCGGCACGGTCACCTCGGGGATCATCAGCGCCACCGAGCGGCCGATCACCGCGGGCGGCGAGCAGGCCGACGGCTCCGACATCAGCTATGTCAACGCCCTGCAGACCGACGCCCCGATCAACCCGGGGAACTCCGGCGGGCCGCTGGCCGACGCGGACGGCCGGGTGATCGGCGTCAACAGCGCGATCCGCAGCGTGGACAACGGCGGCCTGGAGGCGGGCAGCGTGGGCCTCGGCTTCGCCATCCCGATCAACCAGGCGAAGGACGTCGCCGAGCAGCTGATCAACACCGGGCGGGCGACGCACCCGGTGATAGGGGTCACGCTGGACACCCGCCACACCGGCACGGGCGCCCGGGTCGGCAGCTCGACGGACGATCCGGCGGTGGTGCCCGGCGGTCCGGCGGACGAGGCCGGCGTCCGGGACGGCGACGTGATCACCGCGGTGGACGGCGACCGGGTCCGGGACGCGGACGAGCTGATCATCCGGATCCGCAGCCACCGGCCGGGGGACGAGCTGGTGCTGACGGTCGAGCGGGACGGCCGCGAGCTGGAGCTGACGGCGGTGCTCGGCGAGTCCGACGGCGACTGACGCGGCCGGCGCCGGTGACGGGCGGGCGGCCGCCGGATGACGGCGGGCCGCACCGCCGGCGACCGGTGGACGTTCCGCCCGAATCCCCGCCCCGGTGGTCTCCCCCTGCCGTGGGGGCCGGGGTACCGTGGCCATCTACTCGTTGTGCGTGAGGGAGCTGTCAGGTGTTCTTCGATATAGGGTCCCTAGAGTTCATCACGCTGATCATCCTGGCCATCATGGTCTTCGGGCCGGAGAAGCTGCCCAAGATGATCCGCGAGGTGACGGACTTCATCCGCAAGGTCCGGAACTTCTCCGACAACGCCAAGCAGGACATCCGTTCGGAGCTGGGCCCGGAGTTCAAGGACTTCGAGTTCGAGGACCTCAACCCACGCAACTTCGCCAGGAAGCACCTGCTGGAGAAGGACGAGTTCGGTCTGCGGGAGCTGGCGAACGACCTGGACGTGCGCAAGGAGCTGACCGAGGTCACCGACGCGGTCAACGGCCGGACCACCCGGCCCGCGGGGCAGCGGCCCGGCGCCAACCGGCCCACCACCAGCCTCGCCAAGCAGCGCACCGGCTCTCCCGGCACCGGCGGGTCGGGCGGCGCGGCCGGCTCCGTCCGGCTCAGCAAGAACGGGGACGCCGCGGGCGGGACGCCGCCCGCCGAGGCTCCGCCGTTCGACGCCGACGCCACCTGAGTGGATCCGGCCCCTTTGGGGCATATGCCGGCCCATGCTTCCCGGGGGCGCCCGACAGGGGCGAGCCGGGTGGCTATCCTCCCTATGTCCGGGGTGTGCCCAGGACGAGGGCAATGAGGAGGCGTCGGCACATGGAGACGACGAGTCGGGCGGAGCCGCACGACGCGGCCGGCGGCGATTCCGGTCGAGGCGACACCAGGGGGGTGCCCGGCCCACGTCCGGTCATCGAGGGCTATCTCGCGGCCGACTTCCCCTGGTACGGGCTGGACGACGCGTTCACCGGCGCGCGCTGGCTGACCCAGGTGGGCACGGACGCGAACGGCTCCGTCGAGCACGGTGCCACCGGCCACGGGCAGGAGCCCACCCTGCGCGCCGAACTCGGCCACGAGGACCAGCGGTTCGCCATGGTGGTCACGGTCGCCGACCGCCCGGTGCGGCGCAGCCCCGACGGCACCGGCCTGCTGGAGGCCACCTCGCCGTCCTCGGCCGCCTGGCTGGCCGGCTCCGGCCTGCTGGCCTGTACCTGGCCGGCCCAGATGGAGCGCGCGCTGCGACAGGACTGGCTGGAGCAACAGACCAACATCGCCTGGGAGTTGGCCGACGACCTCGACGGCGGCGGCTGGAGCCGGCTCTCCCTGCCGGTGGACGGCGTGCCGACCCCGTTCCACTACCGTGAGTCGGAGTACGGCTGGGTGCTCGCCGGGGCGGCGCCGCACGGTGTGCACATCGGCGCCTACGGCCGCGGGATGAGCGCCTACGGCCTGGGCTTCGCCGTGGTCAAGGACATCGAGAGCTACTCGGTGCGCGGCTGAGCCGCCGCGCCCCGCGCCCCACCGGCCGGCCGACACCGCGGGCGGCCGGTCACCGCGTCAGAACTTGCCGCGCGGGGTGATCCCCAGGGACATGCCGGCCAGGCCGCGCTGCCGGGCGCCGAGCGACGAGGCGATCGAGCGCAGCGCCACCCCGGCCGGCGACTCGGGGTCGGAGAGCACCACCGGCCGGCCGTCGTCGCCGCCCTCCCGCAGCCGCACGTCGATCGGGATGCTGCCCAGCACCGGCACCTTGGCGCCCGTCGTCCTGGTCAGCCCCTCGGCCACCCGCTCGCCACCGCCGGTGCCGAAGACGTCCACCAGCTCGCCGCAGTGCGGGCAGGGCAGGCCCGCCATGTTCTCCACCACGCCGACGATCTTCTGGTGCGTCTGCACCGCGATGGAGCCCGCCCGCTCGGCGACCTCGGCCGCCGCCTGCTGGGGCGTCGTCACCACCAGGATCTCCGCGCCCGGCACCAGCTGCGCCACGGAGATGGCGATGTCGCCGGTGCCCGGCGGCAGGTCGAGCAGCAGCACGTCCAGGTCGCCCCAGTAGACGTCGGCGAGGAACTGCTGGAGCGCCCGGTGCAGCATCGGGCCGCGCCACACCACCGGGGCGTTGCCCGGCGTGAACATCCCGATGGAGATCACCTTCACGCCCTGCGCGGTGGGCGGCATGATCATGTTCTCCACCTGGGTGGGGCGCGCGTCCGTGCCCAGCATCCGGGGCACCGAGTGGCCGTAGATGTCCGCGTCCACCACGCCGACCTTCAGCCCGTCGGCCGCCAGCGCCGCCGCCAGGTTCACCGTCACCGAGGACTTGCCGACGCCGCCCTTGCCGGAGGCCACCGCGTAGACCCGGGTCAGCGAGCCGGGCTTGGCGAACGGCACCTCACGCTCGGCCTGCCCGCCGCGGAGCGTGCTGGCCAGCTCCTTGCGCTGCTCGTCGCTCATCACGTCCAGCTCGACCGACACCTCGCTGACCCCCGGCACCGCGGCGACCGCCGAGCGCACGTCCGTGGTGATGGTCTCCCGCATCGGACAGCCCTGGACCGTCAGGTAGATCCCGACCTCGACCCGGCCGTCCGTCGCGACGGCGATCGACTTCACCATGCCGAGGTCGGTGATCGGGCGGTGGATCTCCGGGTCGTTCACCCGCCGCAGCGCGGCCCGCACATCGTCCTCGGTGGGCAGGGTGCCGGTGGCGCCGGTCGCAGGGGGAATGTCGGTAGCCATGCCCCGATGGTACGGCTCGGGACGGTCGCCACGGGACCGCCCCCGCACCGGCGTCGCCGGCTTCCCGGTACGCTGCCGCAGACCCAGCGCCCAACTGGAGGAGAGGCAGTCGCCGTGCCAGCTCGTGTCCCCCCTTCGAACTCCAGGTGGCGCAGGGGCGTGGCGGCCCTCGCCGCCGGTCTGACGCTGCCGCTCGCCGCCACTGGTTGCGGCGGCCCCGAGGAGGAACCGCCCCCGGAGACCAACGGGATGGAGGCGCTGCCCCCCGAGGACATAGAGGCCCGCGCCCGCGAGGCGGCGATCGCCGCGGCCACCGTGCGCCTCTCCGGCACCGTCGTCGCCGAGGGCCGCTCCTACCGGCTCGACATGCGCATCGGCCCCGACGGCGGCGTCGGCCAGGTGTCGGAGGACGGCGCCACCTTCGAACTGCTGCGGATCGACGACCAGATGTACCTGCGGGCCGACGCCGACTTCTGGGCGACCGAGGGCCTGCCCGAGGAGCTGGAAAGCGACCCGACCCAGAAGCTCGACGGCAAGTACGTGCTGGTCGCGCCCGACGACCCGGCCTACGTGGAGCTGGCCGGCTTCACCGAGAAGGAGTCGCTGCTGGAGGCGCTGCTGGCGCTGGACGGCGAGCGGACCGTCGGCGAGGAGAGCGAGGTGGACGGGACGCCCACCATCCAGCTGGAGGCCGCCGGCGGCGCCGGCGGCGTCATGGACGTCTCCCTGGACGGCGTGCCCTTCCCGCTGCGGCTGCACCGCGGCGGCGACGCGGGCGACCTGCTGCTCTCCGACTGGGACCAGGAGTTCAGCCTGGTCGCCCCGGCCGAGGACGAGATCGTCGACTACGGCGACGAGGTGCTGCGCGAGGAGTAGGGGCCACCCGGCCGTCGGCGGTCAGCGCCGGCGGCCGGCGCGGCGCCGGGTGGGCAGCCCGCTGGGGGTCGCCACCCGGGTGCTCGCCGGGGTGGGCAGCGGAGCCGCGGCCCCGCTCTCGGCCGGCATGGCGCCCGGCCGTTGGAGCGGCTCGCCCGCCGGGCTCAGCCGCAGGACCCGGCACTCGGCGGCCCACCGCTCGGCCAGCGTCGCGGTGTCCGTGGCGTTCAGCCGCCGGCCGGCCAGCTCGGCGACGGCCGGCGCCCAGGCCGGGTCGTCGGGCCCCGGCTCGGCCACCTCGGCCGGCCACACCACCAGCCGGCCACCCCGGTCCTTGCTGCGGCAGCTCACCGTGGCCCGCGCACCGGCCACCAGTCCCAGCCCGTCCAGGGGCTGCTCGCCTGGCCCGCCGACCAGCCACACGGCTCCCTCGTGCCACGCGTGCCAGAGCGGGCGGGGCGGGCCCTCCGGGCCGCGCACCCAGACCAGCGCGGACTTCCGCGCCGACTCCTCGATCAGGGCCCGGTCGAAGCCGGGGTCCGCCGCAGTCGCCATGCCGCGAGCCTAGGGCCTGGCCGGCCGATCCACGAGGCCCCTCCGGGGGTTGGGCGGCCGCCGTGCCGCGGGTACGGGTGCGGCGTCGCGGGGTCCGGGGGTTTCCGGTGGGACCGGGCGGCCGGGCCGCGCCGCCGGCTGCCGCCGGGCGAGGGTGTGGGGTGCCGGGCTGCGCCCAGCGCCCCGCTGCCGGGTCGGCGTCCCCGTCGTCGGGGACGGGGCCGGCCCGAGCCGGACTCGGGCCTCCGGCCGCCGCCGGGGCTCCCCGCTGGGGGCCGGGTAGCGGTCGTGCCGGGGCCGCGTCGGGGGCACGGTGCTGGGCCGAGCCGGGTGTCCCGCGGCCGGGGCGGGGGCGACCGGCGCCGGGACGGTGTCCGGGCGTGGCGGGTGGCTTGGACGCTGGTCGCGCTGTCGCCGGGGCCGGTGGGTGCCACGCGGAGCGGCGGGTGGTCGTGGCACCGGTGCGCCCGGGCCTGGCTGGTGCGACTCCGGACCGGGGAACCGCCGGGCGGCTCTGCCGGACCCGGAGCGTGGCCGAGGGCTCCTCTCCCGGTTCCGGCGGCGGACCGGGGCCCCGCCCCGACGACGGGGCCGGCGGTGTCCGGCCGGGGCGCCCGGGGCCGGAACCCGCCCCGGCGCGGGTGCGGGGTCAGGCGGAGAGGCCGAGGGCGGCCATCCGCTTGGTGTGCGCCTCGGTGATCCGGGAGAACATCCGGCCGATCTCGGCCAGGTCGAAGCCGTCGGCCACGCCGCCGACCAGCATCGTGGAGAGCGCGTCCCGGTCGGCCACCACCCGCTGCGCCTGGGAGAGCGCCTCGCCCATCAGCCGGCGGGCCCACAGCGCCAGCCGGCCGCCGACCCGCGGCTCCGCCTCGATCGCCGAGCGCACCTTCTCCACCGCGAACGAGGCGTGCCCGGTGTCGTCCAGCACCGCCAGCACCAGCTGCCGGGTGTCGGAGTCCAGCCGGGAGGCCACCTCGCGGTAGAAGTCGGCCGCGATGGCATCCCCGACGTACGCCTTGACCAGGCCCTCCAGCCAGTCGGACGGGGCGGTCAGCCGGTGGAACTCGTCCAGCGGCGCGACGAACGGGCGCATGGCGTCCGTCGGGTCCTCGTCGATCTGCCGCAGCCGCTCGGTGAGCCGCTCGAAGTGCTGGAACTCGGCCGTCGCCATCCGGGCCAGTGCCGCCTTGTCGGCGACCCCGGGGGCCAGCTTGGCGTCCTCGGCCAGCCGCTCGAAGGCCGCCAGCTCCCCGTAGGCCAGGGCACCCAGCAGGTCGACCACGGCGGCCCGGTACCTGGGGTCGGCCGACGCCTCGGCCCAGTCGCTCGCGGCGATCCCGGTGGGGGCCGCCTCGGCGGACTCGTCGGCGGCGGCTTCCTCGGCGGGGTTCTGCGGCGTCTCCATGGCCATGCAGGATAGTCCCAGGGCAGGCCGGTGGTGCCCGCTCCCGAGCATCGGTCCGTGCGGGGCCGGCGGTCCGGTCGCACCGGCCCTGACACATGTGCGTCGTTCCGAGGTACAGTGCTAAGGAGGCCCGCCCAGGTGCGGCGGTCCCACTTCCCAAAGCTGGAGTCTCCTGGGCCCGGGAAAGCCGCGTCCCAGGGTCCCTGCGGATGTCCGGTCGGTGGCCCGATCGGCTCCGACCGACCAGCCCTCACGCGGCTTGTGCCCCCGCACGAACCGCGCTCCGAGGGGCCCGCTCGCGCGGTGCGTGCGCTTGAGCGAGACGACCGGGTCCCGCGCCGGCCAGCCGGCCCTCCCAGGCCGCCGGGCAGCGGCGCGGTCCACAGACCCGCCTCGCCGCCGTGTGCCGCGTCACACAGAAGAGGCAAGCACGCTGTCCGCTACCACCACATTCCGAGATCTCGGGATTCTGCCCGAGACCGCCGAGGCCCTTGAGGCCGTCGGCATCGTCACCCCGTTCCCCATCCAGGAGATGACCCTGCCGGTCGCGCTGGCCGGCACCGACGTCATCGGGCAGGCCAAGACCGGCACCGGCAAGACCCTCGGGTTCGGGCTGCCGCTGCTGGAGTCCGTCACCGTGCCGGCCGACGTCGAGGCGGGCCGGGCCGCCCCCGAGGAGCTGACCGACGCGCCGCAGGCGCTCGTCGTCGTCCCCACCCGGGAGCTGTGCCAGCAGGTCACCAACGACCTGCTGACCGCCGGCAAGGCGCGCAACGTCCGGGTGCTGTCCATCTACGGCGGCCGCGCCTACGAGCCGCAGGTCGAGGCGCTCAACAAGGGCGTCGACGTGGTCGTCGGCACCCCCGGCCGGCTGCTGGACCTGGCCGGGCAGCGCAAGCTGCGGCTCTCCGAGGTGCGCTGCCTGGTGCTGGACGAGGCCGACGAGATGCTCGACCTCGGTTTCCTGCCGGACGTCGAGCGGATCATCGAGCAGCTGCCGGCCAAGCGGCAGACCATGCTCTTCTCCGCCACCATGCCCGGCCAGGTGATCGGGCTCGCCCGGCGCTACATGAGCCAGCCCACGCACATCCGTGCCACCGCGCCGGACGACGAGGGCGCCACTGTGGCCAACATCACCCAGCACGTCTACCGGGCGCACTCCATGGACAAGCCGGAGCTGGTCTCCCGCATCCTCCAGGCGGAGAGCCGCGGGCTGGCCATGGTGTTCTGCCGCACCAAGCGCACCGCGGCGGACGTGGCCGAGCAGCTGACCCGCCGGGGCTTCGCCTCCGGCGCCGTGCACGGCGACCTCGGCCAGGGCGCCCGCGAGCAGGCGCTGCGCGCCTTCCGCAACGGCAAGGTCGACGTGCTGGTCTGCACCGACGTGGCGGCCCGCGGCATCGACGTGGACGGCGTCACGCACGTGATCAACTACCAGACGCCCGAGGACGAGAAGACCTACCTGCACCGCATCGGCCGCACCGGCCGGGCGGGCAACGCCGGTACCGCCGTCACGCTGGTGGACTGGGACGACATCCCGCGCTGGCAGCTGATCAACAAGGCGCTGGAGCTGGCGTTCCACGAGCCGCCCGAGACCTACTCGACCTCGCCGCACCTCTTCGCCGAGCTGGGCATCCCCGAGGGCACCAAGGGCACCCTGCCGCGCGCCGAGCGCACCAGGGCCGGCCTGGCCGCCGAGGAGGTCGAGGACCTGGGTGGGCCGCAGGCCAAGCGCGGTGGCCGGCGGCCGGGCGCCGCCCCCACCGCCACCGCCGAGCCGCGCCGGGCCGCCAGGCCCAAGCGGCAGCGTCGCCGCACCAGGGGCGGCGAGCCGGTCGGCGCGCACGAGGCCGCGGCGGCGGAGCGGCCGGCCGCCGAGCCGGCGGGCGCGCCGGCGGGCGCGGCCGAGGGCGCGCCGCGCACCCCGCGGCGGCGGCGTCGCCGCACCAGGGGTGGGAGCGGCGCGGCGCCGAGCGCCGACTGAGGCCGGACGCCCCGATCGTGGCCAAGGCCCGCCCCGTGACGAACCGGCGGGCCAAACGCCGGTCCGGCGCCCGGTCTCCGGTCGCCGGCGCCTGGCGGTTACTGTTTCGAAGGTGAGCAGACCGCCGTTCCTGGTCCCGCCCGCCGGGGTGCGGGCCTATCCCCTCGTCACCCGACGCGGCGCGTTCGCGGTGCTGGACATCGCGCCGGCCGGCCCGCCGTCGGGGACCGCGCTGCTGGTGCCCGGCTTCACCGGCAGCAAGGAGGACTTCATCGCCCTGCTGGCGCCGCTGGCCGCCGCCGGCTACCGCGCGGTGGCCGTGGACGGGCGCGGGCAGTACGAGTCGGCGGGTGACCTGGCGCGCCGCTCCTACGCGCTCGGCGCGCTGGCCGAGGACGTGCTGGCGCAGGCCGAGGCGCTCGGGGCGCCCGCCGTGCACCTGGTGGGCCACTCGCTGGGCGGCCTGATCAGCCGGGGCGCGGTGCTGCGGGCCGCGGCCGCGGGCCGTTCGCCGTTCGCCTCCCTGACCCTGATGGCCTCCGGGGCCGGCCGGATCGCGCGCGGGCAGCGGTGGCGGGCACGGGCGCTGGGTGCCGGCCTGCCGGTGCTCGGCCAACGGCGGCTGTGGTGGGTGCTCCAGCCGAAGGCGGAGACCTCGGAGCTGTGGAACTTCCTGCGCGGGCGCTGGCTGGCCAACTCGCCGGCGCAGCTGCGCAGCACCGGCCGGACCCTGCGCTACGAGCCGGACCGGGTGGCGGCGCTGGCCGCGACCGGACTGCCGGTGCACGTGCTGTCCGGGGAGCGCGACCTGGCCTGGCCGGTGGTGGAACTGGACGTGATGGCCCGACGGTTGCGCGCTCGCCGCACGGTGATCGCCGGGGCCGAGCACTCGCCGAACGCGCAGCGGCCGACCGAGACGGCGGCGGCGCTGGCGGACTTCTGGGCGGCCGTCGGGAACGGCCCGGGCGTGGCGGCCGCGGAGCGCTCGGAGGCGCCGGCGGCCGCGGAGTCCACGGAGCCCACCGGGCCCGTCGAGGGCGGCTGATCGGCCGCCCTCCGGTCAGCCCCGCAGGACGGTGCCGGCGGTGGGGCGGGCCAGCAGCGCCTCGTAGGTCTCCGGCGCGGTGGTGTTGAGGCCGAGCGGGCAGGGCTTGCGGGAGCCGTGGTAGTCGCTGGAGCCGGTGGCCAGCATGCCCAGGTCGGCCGCCAGGCCGTGCAGCCGGTCCCGGGTGGCCGCGTCGTGGTCGTAGTGGTCGGCCTCCACGCCGTCCAGGCCGGCCTCGGCGAGCCTCACGATGGCGCTCTCCGGCACGCAGCGCCCGCGCTTGACCGCCAGCGGGTGCGCGAAGACCGCGACCCCGCCGGCCCGGTGGATCATCCGCACGGCGGCGAACGCGTCCAGCTCGTGCTTGCCGACGTGCGCCCGGCCGCCGTCGCCGATCCACTCGGCGGTGAACGCGGCGGAGATGTCCTCGATCACGCCGGCTTCCACCATCGCGGCGGCGATGTGCGGCCGACCGATCGAGCCCTGGGCCAGCTCGCGGACACGCTCCCAGGTGATGGGCACGCCCAGCTCCCGCAGCCGCGCCACGATGCCCTGCGCCCTGGGCACCCGGTCGTCACGCAACAGGTCGCGCTCGCGGGCCAGTTCCGGCTCGTCGGGGTCGAAGAGGTAGGCCAGCATGTGCAGGCTGACGCCGTCCAGCCGGCAGGACAGCTCGGCGCCCGGCACCAGGGTGAGCCCGGCCGGCAGCGCGGCGGCGGCCTCGGCGTGGCCGGCCACCGTGTCGTGGTCGGTCAGGGCGAGCACGTCGAGCCCGGCCGCGGCGGCGTTCCGCACCAGCTCGGCCGGGGAGTCCGTGCCGTCGGAGGCGGTGGAGTGGGTGTGCAGGTCGATGCGCACCCGCCCAGGATACCGGCGGCGCCGTCCGGCTCGGCGGTCAGTCCAGCAGCCGGGGGGAGAGCGCCCCGCTGGGCACCAGGGCCAGCTCCGAGCCCGCCTGCCTGAGGTCGGCGAGCACCAGCTCGTCGTGGAGCATCAGGCTGGAGCGCTCCGGCCAGATCACCGCCCAGAGCCACAGGCCCAGCGCCTCGCCGGCGAACACCGCGCGGTCCTCGGGCACGCCCTTGACCGGCCAGAGCGGGGTCGGCCGCCCGGCGGCCACCACCTTCACCTCGGGCGGCTCGTCGAGTCGTGGCCCCAGGCCCGGGTCGGGGCCGGGCAGCCCGGCGTACCTGGCGCCCAGCCCGACGCCCAACTCCTCGGCCACCAGCAGTAGTTCGCCCGGACCGCCGAGCGGTCCCGGGCCGGTGCAGGCCAGTACGGTGGCCCGGCCGCCGCTGACGTCGTCCCCCGCGCTGGTCACCCCGGTGAAGAGCCAGCCGACCGGCAGCGGCCAGGGCATCCACAACGGAACCCTGGACCGGTTGGCCACCGCCGCGAGCGCGTCCGCGCTCGGCGGGACCACGGGTTGCAGCGGATGGACGGCGCCGTGCGCCGCGCACTGCCACGTGTCAGCGAACAGCCCGGGTGCCCGCACCTGGCCCCCGCACTTCGGGCAACTTGGTTCGCCCCTCATGGGCACCTACGGTCCCGCCGCCGGGGGCCGCCGTCAAGCTGGCTCACCCGTCGAGGGCAACCGCCAAACGGGTGGGATCTCTCAGATCGGTGCCTCGGGCGAGCCACCGCTCCTGGAGCGCGTCGGCCCCACGGGCCCGTTTCCACGCGGCCTCCGCCGGGGTCATCGGCAGCAACGGCAGGAAGCGCACCGGCGAGCGCGGCTCCGGCAACTCCAGGTCGGGCACCAGCCCGCCACCCTCCCCGACCAGCACCGCGTGGAACGGGGCGCCCGGCCACAGCGGCTCCGGCAGCTCCAGCGAACCACCCGGCGCCACCACCAGACCCTCGACCTGCGGGGTCGCCGCGAAGGTGGCCAGCGCCCGCAGCACCCGGTCGGTGTCGGCCCGGCCGGCCCGCAGGCTCAACACCAGCTCGGCGCGCGGCCCGCGGTCCTGGTCGGCCACCGCCGCCGTGGGGTCGGCCATCGGCGCGGCCGACATCCCGAACGTGACATAGCGGACCAGCCCCTCGTCGGGGACCAGGTAGCGCAGCACCTCGATCCGCTCGGTGCCCAGGAAGGTGACCGCCGCCCGGGCCTCCGGCTCGCCGAGGACGGCCCGCAGCCGTTCGGCGACCAGTTCGAGCACGGGCGCGGGGCGGGGGGTGTGCATGCCGTTCACTCCACGGGGTGGGTCGGGGCCGCCCGGGGCACGAAACGACGGTGGCCGGGGCCCGTTCGGGCCCCGGCCACCGACCGGGCGCGTCCCCAGCTGTCGTGGGCGCCGCCCGGAACGTCCGGCCGGCGTCGCGCGGACGCCTTCAGAGCGCGCCGAAACCAATCTGACGAGCGGTCTGCCGGCCGATCTCCACATAGGCGAGCCGGTCCCCCGGGACCACGATCTTGCGGCCCTGAACATCGACCAGGGTGAGCAACTTCCCGGTGCCGGAGAGCGCGTCCGCCACGGCGCCCTCCACCTCCTCGGCAGACTGTCCGCTCTCAAGAACGATCTCGCGCGGCGTGTGCTGTACGCCGATCTTGATCTCCACGGCTTGTCCCTCCGCTGGTCATCCACGTGCGCGATGGTCCGCGCCGTTCTGGAGCACAGGTTAACCGTGCCGACCTGACGGCCGTCGCGGATCGGCCACGCCCTCAGCGAACAGTCGACTCAGTGCTGCTGGATCGGGAAGCCGGCGACGCCCCGCCAGGCGAGGGAGGCGATCAGGCCGTAGGCCGCCTCGCGGGGGACCTTCTGGCCGGTGCTGAGCCAGTGCCTCGCGGTGACCTGGGCCATCCCGCAGAGGCTCACGGCCAGCAGCATCGACTGCTCGCTCGGCAGGTCGGTGTCCTCCGCGATCACCGCGCTGACCAGCTTGGCGCAGTCGTAGGAGACCTGGTCCACCCGCTCGCGCACGGTCGGCTCGTTGGTCAGGTCGGACTCGAAGACCAGCCGGAACGCGCCGCCCTCGTGCTCGACGTAGGCGAAGTACGCCTCCACGGTGGCCGCGACCCGCAGCTTGTTGTCGTTGGTGGAGGCCAGCGCCTGGCGCACGGCGGCGACCAGCGCCTCGCAGTGCTGGTCGAGCAGGGCCAGGTACAGCTCGAGCTTGCCGGGGAAGTGCTGGTAGAGGACCGGCTTGCTGACGCCGGCCCGCTCCGCGATGTCGTCCATCGCCGCCGCGTGGTACCCCTGGGCGACGAACACCTCCTGCGCCGCCCCCAGCAGCTGGTTCCGGCGGGCTCGACGCGGCAGGCGGGTGCCGCGAGGGCGGGCCTCGGTCTGCTCTGTGGCTGTCACGCCGCCTCCCGGACTGCTCTCGGTTGCGCGCTGGGCGCCGTTCGTGTGGTGCTCCGTGCCGTCATCGTACGGTCGAGTCGTTGCGGAGCGTGCATCGTGTGGGCATGATTTCACTCTGTGGACAGGCGGCTCAGCGGTACTCGTCGTCGCCCGGATCCACCACCCGGGCCTGTTCGGCGACGTCGGCCGAGTCGGACTCGGCCACCCCGCGTTCGGTCAACGGGGTGTCCCGCGACGTCAGCAGATCGAGCCGTTGCTCGGCGGCGTCCTCCCGGGGGGTCTCCTCGGGCAGCTCGTCCGCGTACCGCTCCTCGTCACCCGCGTCCGCGAGGAACTCGTCCAGGGACTCGGGGTCGGTGGGCTCCTGTGTCATCGAATGTCACCTCCGGGCGACCGACGGGTAACCCCAGCCTAGGCGCGCCGGCGCCGCGGGGCGAACGGAGCGGTGTCGTACGGGCGCTGGCCCGCGGCACCGTTGGGTTCCCTGACGGTGCCGGGCTCGTACTATGGCCCCCATGCCATCCACCGAAGAGCAGCGCGTCGAGGCCGCGCTCGCCGCAGCCGAGGGCTGGCCCGGGGTGCGTGCGGGGGAGACGATCAGGACCGTCTCGCGGCCCGGGATGACGCTGGCCGTCCGCCGCCGCGCCGCCACCGTCGACGGTCTGGAGCCCGCGCTCTTCGTGCACGGCCTCGGCGGCTCGTCGCGCAACTGGTCCGCGCTGATGGAGCTGCTGGCCGGGGACGTGGAGTGCGAGGCGCTCGATCTCCCGGGATTCGGTGCCTCACCGCCGCCGGAGAACGGCGACTACTCGATCTACGGGCACGCCCGGGCGGTGCTGCGCGAGCTGGAGAGCGCCGGGCGCGGCCCGGTCCACCTCTTCGGCAACTCGCTGGGCGGCGCCGTGGTCACCCGGGTCGCCGCGCTCCGGCCCGACCTGGTGCGCAGCCTGACCCTGGTCTCGCCGGCCCTCCCCGAGCTGCCGCCGCAGTGCTCGGCGCTGCCCACCGCGCTGCTCGGCGGGCCCGGGATGAGTCGGCTGTTGCCGCGTCTGACGCGCGCCTCGTCGCCCGGGCAGCGCGCGCGTGATGTGCTGTCGCTGTGCTACGGAGACCCATCCCGCATCACCCCGGAGGAGTTCTCGGCCGCCAAGGCCGAGCTGGAGCGCCGCCAGTCGCTCCCGTACTTCTGGGACTCGCTCACCCGCTCCGCCCGGGGCCTGGTCAACGCCTACACGCTCGGCGGCCAGCAGTCCCTGTGGCGGCAGGCGGAGCGCGTCATGATGCCGACCCTGTTGGTGTACGGCGGGCGGGACCGGCTGGTCTCGCACCGGGTGGCCGGTCGGGCCTGCCGGGCCTTCGGCGCGGCCCGGCTGGTGCTGCTCCCGGACGCCGGACACGTCGCGATGATGGAGTACCCCGAGCTGGTGGCCGACGCGTTCCGCGAGTTCCGCGCCACTCCCACCGGACGGGGCTGAGGTCGCCGGATGGAACGTCGTGACGCCCGCCTTCCCGCGCCAGGGCAGCCGCTCGGCCCGGGCCACGAGGGGCCGCGTCAGGAGTATCTGGACGCCTTCGACCCGCTCGGCCCGGCGGCCGGGCCGCCGCCGCACGACGGGCTCGTCGGGGGTCCGCTGGTGCCCGGGCAGCGCTCGGGTCCGCCCCGGCGCGAAGGCGACCCGGTGACCGCGCCGGAGCCCGAGGAGCGCCTGGGCCGGGCGCAGCGCCGGGAGCAGCGCAAGCGCGCCGGCCGGGAGAGCTGGGGCCGCTCGGCGGCCGGGGTGACGGCGGCGGCGCTGGCCACCGTGCTGGTGGTGCTGGTCGCCGGCCAGCTGGCCAGGCCGGACGACGACGCGGGCGCGCCGGGCGTGGCGGACGACGAGCGGATCGCCCTCGACCCGGACCAGGGCGACGACCGGCCGCGGCCGTCCGCCGACGAGGAGCCCGAGCCGGAGCCGCCGACCTTTGACGAGCTGCTGGCCAGCACCTTCCCACTGGACCCGGAACTGACCGGATCGGGTGAGCTGGTGCCCGTCCCCGGCAGTGAGCCGGCCGCCGACGCGGAGGCCACCACCATGCTCCGCTACCGGGTGGACGTGGAGGAGGGGCTGGGCATCGACGCCGAGTTCTTCGCCGAGGTGGTGCACCGCACGCTGAGCGACGAGCGCAGCTGGGGCAACAACGGCGAGCGCGGCTTCGCCCGGGTCTCCGACGGGGACCACGACTTCGTGGTGACCCTGGCCAGCCCCGGCACCACCGCCGACTGGTGCGCCAGGTCGGGGCTGGACACCACGGAGGACAACGTCTCCTGCAACTCGTCGAGCACCGAGCGCGTGATGATCAACGCCTGGCGGTTCGCACAGGGTTCGGAGACCTACGGCGACGACATCGCCAACTACCGCCGGATGCTGGTCAACCACGAGGTGGGGCACCGGCTGGGCTACGGCCACGCGGTCTGCCCCAGCGAGGGCGCGGTGGCCCCGGTGATGATGCAGCAGACGAAGTTCCTCACCATCGACGGCGTCACCTGCGAGCCCAACGCCTGGCCGCACCCGGACAACTGACGGCGCCGGGCCGGCGGTGGTCCGGCTCGGCCCGTCGGGCGGCTCGAACGAGCCGGCGCTGGCGAGGTCACGATTATTCACCCCTTCCGGTGGCTTGGTGGACAACCGTCCGGCGAGCCTTGCCCTCCCGGACATAGCGTCTCCTCGCTGAGTCCCGACGGCCCGTCCGGAAGACGGAGTGAGGGGGTGCGCCGGTGCGCGTCGCATTGCTCACCGAGGGTGGCTATCCGTATGCCCAGGGCGAGTTGGTCGCCTGGTGCGAGCGGCTGGTGCGCGGGCTGCCCTGGCACGACTTCGAGGTGCGGGCGCTCAGCAGGGGCCGGCAGCAGGCCAGCGGGCCGCGCCGGCCGCTGCCCGAGCAGGTGCGGCTGGTCCGCACGGCGCGGCTGTGGGGGCCGCCCCCCGGCGGCCGCCCGTCCCGGCTGGCCGGCCGTGCCTTTGCCGAGGCGTTCGAGGAGTTAACCGCGGGGCTCACCGATGACCGGGCGGCCGGGACGGGCGGCGGGCCCGGGGCCGGTGCTGCCCAGGCGGACCGTTTCGCCACCGGGCTGCGCGCGCTCGCCGACCTCGCCGCCCGGCACGGCGGGCTCGCCCGCTGGCTCGCCTCGGAGCCGGCGGTCGCCGTGCTGGAGGCCGCCTGCCGCCGGCCCGGCGTCCCCCGGGCGGCGGTCGGCGCCAGCGTCGCCGACCTGCTGACCGTCGCCGAGCGGATGGAACGCGCGCTGCGTCCGCTCTCCCTCGACTGGTACGGCGGCGCGGCCGACGACCCGGGACTGGGCGCGGTCGACCTCTGCCACGCGGTCGGCGGCGGCCCGGCCGCGCTGCCCGGCCTGCTGGCCCGCTACCTGCACGGCACGCCGCTGCTGGTCACCGAGTTCCGGGTGCGGCTGCGCGAGCACCATGTGGCGGCGCTGGCCGGCTCGGCCGGCCACACGGTCCCGCCCTCGGCGGCCAGGGCTCCGGTGCGCGCGCTGCTCGCCGCTTTCCAACTCGGCCTGGCCCGCGCGGTGTACGCCGCCGCCCAGCTGATCACCCCCGGCGACGCCCGGGCCGGCCGCTGGCAGCGGCGCTGCGGCGCCGAGCCGGCCCGGCTGCGGCAGCTCTGGCCCGGGATCGACACCCGCGAGCTGCTCGCCGTCGCGGAACGGACCTCGCCGGCCCCCGTCCCCCTGCTGGTCGCCGCCGGCCCGGTGGACGAACACGGCGACGCCGACGGCCTGTTGCGCGCCTTCGCCCGGGTCCGCGAGGCGGAGCCGGCGGCCCGGCTGCTGCTGCTCGGCGGTCCGCCGCCCGAGCCGGGCGGGGTGCCGGCCGCCCGCTGGTGCCCGCCGGGCAGCGTCGAGCACCGGCCGGCGGCCGACCCGCCGGCCCGCGCCGCCGGCTGGGCGGCGGGCGCGGTGGCGGTCTGCGCCACGGTGCCGGACGGCTTTCCCACCGCGCTGGTCGAGGCCATGTGCTGCGGCCGGCCGGTGGTGGCGGCGGACCGCGGGGCGGCGGCCGAGGCGCTGGGCGGCACCGGCGTCCTGGTGCCGGCCGGCGACCCGGTGGCGCTCGCCGAGGCCACCCTCGCGTTGCTCCACGACCCGGCCCGGCGGGCCGCGCTCGGCGCGGCGGCCAGGGCCAGGGCGCTGGAGGTGTTCGCGGTGGAGCGGAGCCTCGCGGCGCTGGACGCCGGCTACGCCGAGCTGGCCGGCCGCGCGGCGGCGGCCGGGCGCGTGGTGCCGGCCTGGGCCCGGCGCACCATAGCCGAGCACCCGCCGCCCGGCGTGCTGGCGACGGCCGAGGAGCGCCCGTGACCAGCCCGACCGACCCGCGGCACCCGACCAGCCCCGACGACCTGGCGGGCCGGGCCGGCCCGACGACTCGGCGGCTGCCGGCCGCCCCGGCGAGCCAGGACGGCCCGTCGGGTGTGACGGGCCCAGCCGGCCCGGGGGGCCAGCGGAGCCCGACGAGGCCGGTCAACTCGGCCGGCCAGGCCGGCCAGGCCGGGCCGACGGGTCCGGGCGGCCCCGGGGGCCCAGTCGGCTCGGGCGTGCCGAGTTCGACTGGCCTGTCCGGCCCCTGCCGTCCGGCCGACCCGGCTGGCCAGGTCTCCCCGACAGGTCCGGGCGGCCCCGGGGGCCCGGCCGGTCCGGCCGTCTCGACGTGGTCGGCTGGCCGGGCCGGGCCGACGGCTGCGGCTGGCCGGACGAGTCCTGACGGTCTGGCGCGCCGGGCCGGTCCGGGCGGGCGAGCGGGTTGGGGCGAGCCGGTGGGGTGGTCCGAGGTGACCGGTCCGGCCGGTTCGACGGACGGGGGCGGGGTGTCTGGTTCGCCGCGCGCAGCCGACTCCACCACCCCGGCCGACGCCACCCCCCCGGGCGGCGCTGGCGGCGGTGGTGACTCGGCGGGCCCGGCCGGCCGGGCCGCCCTCGCGCGTCCGCTCGCTCCGGCCAGCCGGAAGCGCCCGGCCGATCCGCCGGCCGGCCCCGACGGTAGGCCGAGCCCGCCTCCGGCGGGGTCGCCCGATCCGGTGCGGGCGTTGTTGGTGGCGCACCGGCAGCTGTGTGTGCGGGCCGTGGACCCGCTGGAGCTGGCCGCCGGGTTGGAGGCGGGCGGGGTCGACGAGCGGACGGTCGCCCGCTGTCGGCACCGGGACGTCTTCTCGCTCGCCGAGGAGCTGCACGCCAGGACGCCCCGGCCGGCGGTCGAGCCGGCCGGGGCCGCCGCCCCGCCGGCCCGTGGCCTGGCCCGGCTGGCACTGCCGCTGCTGCCCGGCGTGGTGTGCGCCGGCGGCCTGTGGCTGGTGGCCGGCCTGCCGCCGCAGGCGGCGCCGGGGCGGGCGGCGCTCGCCCTGGTCACGGGGGTGGTGACGCTGCTGGCGGTGCTGCTGGTGCTGGCCCGGCAGGCGCCGCCCGGGCCGGCCGGGCTGCTCGCGCTGCCGCCGGTCGGCTACGCGCTGGTCGGCGACGGCGTGCTGGGCGAGCTGCTGGTCGGTTCGCAGCGCGAGACCGGCTCGGCCGCCGGCGCCGCGCTGCTGCTGGCGTTCTCGGTGGCGCCGATCGCCTGGTGCCGGGACGGCTTCGCCGGCCGGGCCAGGCGGCTGCTCGGGCGGCGTCGGCTCCGGGAGTTCACCCGCGGCGCCCGGATGCTGCTGCTGCGCACCGGGCTGCTGCTGGCCCTGGGGCTGGCCGGCGTGCTGGCGGCGTCGCGGCTGGTCCCGGTGGACTGGGCGCCGCTCGGTTGGCCAGGCGCGCTGGCGACGACGGCGCTGGCGGCGCTGCTCGGCCTCGCGGCGCTGCTGTGCCGCCACGGCCACCGCGGGTTGGCCGCCCGGGGGCTCGCGCTGACCGGCGGGCTCGAGCTGGTGGCTTTGGCGTTGGCCAGTGCCGCCTGGCTGCCCGGCCTCGGCGGGGTGGCCCGGCCGGTGGGCTGGCTGACCGAGGCGCACGGCCCGGCGGCGGTGCCGCTGGTGGCCGCCGCCGTCGGCGGCTGCTGGCTGCTGGCCGGGGTGGCCGTGGTGCTGCCCCGGGCCACCGCGCACCGGGCCGGCCCGGCCCCGCGGGGGCGGCCCGCCGGCCCGCGCGGTCCCGTACTTCGTTCGTTCCCCTCACCCTTCTCCGCGCCGGCTACTCCAGGAGCCCCGGCCGAACCGTTCACACGCGAGGAGCACCACAAGCGATGACCGCACCACCCCCCATGCGAGCCACGACCGGAGTCGGTCTCCAGGAGCACCGGAGGTCGGACCGATGAGAGTGCTGTTGCTGGGCGCCAACGGGTACCTGGGCCGGTTCGTGGCGGACCGGCTGCTGGCCGATCCCGCCGTGCAGCTGACCGCGCTGGGGCGCGGCGACGACGCGGACGTCCGCTTCGACCTGTCCACCGGGAGCCCGGGCGCGCTCACCCGGTTCCTGGACGCGGTGCACCCCGGGGTGGTGATCAACTGCGCCGGTGCCATCCGGGGCACCGCCAGCGAGCTGACCCGGCACAACACGGTGGCCACCGCGACGCTCTGCGAGTCGCTGCGGCGCAGCGGCTGCCGGGCGCGGCTGGTCCAGGTGGGCTGTGCCGCCGAGTACGGCCCCTCACAGCACGGTTCGTCCATCGCCGAGGACGCGGTGGCCCGCCCCGGCGGCCCGTACGGGGTGAGCAAGCTGGCGGCGACGGAGCTGGTGCTGGGCTCCGGGCTGGACGCGATCGTGCTGCGGGTGTTCTCGCCGACCGGCCCCGGCACCCCGGCGGGCTCGCCGCTTGGCCGGCTGGCCGACTCGTTGCGCCGGGCGATGCAGCACGGGGACAGCGAGTTGAAGCTGGGCGGTCTCGGCGTCCAGCGGGACTTCGTGGATGTGCGGGACGTGGCCCGCGCGGTGCACGCGGCGACGTTGTCGGCGGCGCAGGGCGTGGTCAACATCGGCACCGGGCACGCGGTGCGGCTGCGGGAGGCGGCCGCCGCGCTGGCCCGGATCTCCGGTTTCGGCGGCACCCTGCTGGAGTTGGAGGGTCCGCCGGTGCCGCGCCAGGCGACCGGCGCGGTGGACGGTCTGGGCGGTGCGGCCGCGCCGGCCGCACCCTACCCGGACGGCTGCGGCGGCTGGCAGCAGGCGGACGTCCGCACGGCGCGGGACCGCCTGGGCTGGCGGGCCAGGATCGGCTTCGAGGAGTCGTTGGCCGACATCTGGATGGAGGCGGCCTGCCGGATGTGAGGACGGTGGGCGTCCGGCCGCCGGCCGGACGCCCCCGCGGAACGATCCGTCTCGCGGGTTGGGACCGGTGTCTTGGAATGAGACCGCCCGTGGCAGTGTTGAAGGCAGAACGAGTGTCCCTATGACCATACGGAGTCCCCGTGTCGCTGCCCCCGCTGGTAGAGCCGGCCGCCGAGCTAACCGTTGATGAGGTCCGCAGGTACTCCCGCCACCTGATCATCCCCGACGTGGGGATGGCGGGGCAGAAGCGCCTGAAGAACGCCAAGGTGCTCGCGGTGGGCGCGGGCGGCCTCGGTTCCCCCGCCCTGATGTACCTGGCCGCCGCCGGCGTCGGCACGCTGGGCATCGTGGAGTTCGACGAGGTGGACGAGTCGAACCTGCAGCGGCAGATCATCCACAGCCAGTCCGACATCGGCCGCTCCAAGGCCGAGTCGGCCCGCGACTCGGTGCTGGGGATCAACCCGTACGTCGAGGTCAGGCTGCACCAGGAGCGGCTGGACTCGTCCAACGTGATGGACATCTTCGCCCAGTACGACCTGATCGTGGACGGCACGGACAACTTCGCCACCCGCTACCTGGTCAACGACGCCTGCGTGCTGCTGAACAAGCCGTACGTGTGGGGTTCGATCTACCGCTTCGACGGCCAGGCCTCGGTCTTCTGGTCCGAGCACGGCCCGTGCTACCGCTGCCTCTACCCGGAGCCGCCGCCCCCCGGCATGGTGCCGTCCTGCGCCGAGGGCGGGGTGCTCGGGGTGCTCTGCGCCTCGGTCGGCTCGATCCAGGTGACCGAGGCCATCAAGCTGCTGGCCGGCGTGGGCGACCCGCTGGTCGGCCGGCTGATGATCTACGACGCCCTGGAGATGAGCTACCGCCAGGTCAAGATCCGCAAGGACCCGGACTGCGCGGTCTGCGGGGAGAACCCGACGGTCACCGAGCTGATCGACTACGAGGCGTTCTGCGGTGTGGTCTCCGACGAGGCGCAGGCCGCCGCGCTGGACTCCACCATCACTCCGGCGCAGCTCAAGGAGTGGATCGACGCGGACGAGAAGATCGACATCATCGACGTCCGGGAGCCGAACGAGTACGAGATCGTCTCCATCCCCGGCGCCCGGCTGGTCCCCAAGAACGAGTTCCTGATGGGGAACGCGCTGGGTGACCTGCCGCAGGACCGGCGGATCGTGCTGCACTGCAAGACCGGCGTCCGCTCGGCCGAGGTGCTGGCCGTGCTGAAGAACGCCGGCTTCGCCGACGCGGTGCACGTCGGCGGCGGGGTCATCGGCTGGGTCAACCAGATCGAGCCGGAGAAGCCCGTCTACTGACGCCGACCCGCCCGCGCGCGGCGCCAGGGACACCCATCGACCGGCCGGGGACCAGCACGTCTGGTCCCCGGCCGGTGGCGGTTCGGTTCGGGTTGACTCAGTTCGGGCAGCCGGTGTTGTCGGCGGGGAGTTCGCCGGTCAGCAGCCAGTCGTCGACCGCGGTCACCACGCAGGGATCGGAGCTGGTGTAGGCGCCGTGCCCCTCGCCGTCGTAGCTGAGCAGGTGGGCCACGTCGGGGCCGCCCAGCGCGGCGCGCATCCGCTCGGCGCCCTCGTACGGGGTGGCCGGGTCGCCGGTGGTGGCGACCAGCAGCAGCTTCTCGGCCGCGCCGGTGGCGTCGTAGTCCGGCGGCTCGACCGGGTCGGTGACCGGCCAGCGGTCGCCGCAGCCGGTGAGCGACCACACCATGTACGGTCCGAACACCTCGGACTCGGCGCGGAACTCGTCCTCCCAGCCGAGCACCTCGTCCTCGGTCAGGCCGGCGCCCGGCTGGTCGGCGCACCGGATGGCGGTGAACGACGGGCTCTGGGTGGTGTACTCGCCGGTGGTCGGGTTGCGGCCCTCGTAGATGTCGGCGAGCACCAGCAGGGTCGTCCCGGTGCCGGTGTCCCGGATCTCGGTCAGCGCCTCGGTGAGGTACTCCCAACTGCCTTCCGAGTACAGGGTGGAGGCGATCCCGATGTAGGCGAGGGCGGTGGTCAGGCGCCGCCCGTCCGCGTACTGGGTGGGCAGCGGCTCGTCCTCCAGGTCGGCGAGCAGCTCGGCGAGCCAGCGGTTGCCGGCCGCCGGGTCGGGACCCACCGGGCAGTCCGCCTGTTGGACGCAGGCTTCCAGATAGTGGTCGAGGGCGAGCTGGAAGCCCCGGGCGTCCAACAGGCCCTGGTGCACCGGGTCCGGGTCCGGGTCGACGACCGCGTCCAGCACGGTCCGGCCGATCCGGTCGGGGAACAGGTGGGCGTAGGTGGCGCCCAGCTGGGTGCCGTAGGAGAAGCCGAAGTAGTGCAGCCGCTCGTCGCCCAGCAGGTGCCGCATCAGATCCAGGTCGCGGGCGGTGTTGGCGGTGGTGACGTGCGGCAGCAGCGGGCCGGAGTTGGCGACGCAGGCGGCGACGAACTCCGCCTCCTGCTCGTCGGCCAGCCGCCACTCCTCCTCGGTGTCCGGCACCCCGCTGAAGAGCTGGTCGGCCTCGTCCCTGGCCTGGTCGTCCAGGCAGCGCACGCCCTCGCTCTCGCCGACCCCGCGCGGGTCGAAGCTCACCAGGTCGTAGCCGCCGAGCCGCAGCTCCTCGAAGGAGTCACTGGCCTGCGGCAGGGTGGCCACCCCGGAGCCGCCCGGGCCGCCGAAGTTGAAGAACAGCGAGCCGAGCCGTTCCTCGGCCGGGACCGGGGTCCGGGCCCGGACCAGCGCCAGCTCCACGGTGTCCGCGGTGGGCTCCGCGTAGTCCAGCGGCGCGTCGAGGGTGGCGCACTCCCAGGCGGTGCCGTCGGACAGCTCCCCGGGCGGCTCGGTGGCCAGCGAGTCCTGGCTGGCGGCCGGCGTCGGGCAGGCCGACCAGTCCGGTACCTGCCGGCCCAACGCGTCGGGCAGGTCCGGGTAACTCGCCGGCTGGTTCTGGCGCTCCGCCGGCCGGTCGGTCGAGCCGGAGGAACAGGCGGTGGTCAAGGTGAGCAGTGCCGCAGCGGTCACGGCCCCGCGTATGTGTGCCCGCAGAAGTCTCATCAGGCACACACGGTACCGTCGCCCGGCGGGTCGCCGACCAGGAGATAACGCGTCACCGCCCCGGTCACACAGGGGTCGCCGGAGCTGAACGCGCCGTGCCCCTCGCCCTCGTAGGTCAGCAGCACCCCGACGCCGGGGCCCAGCTCGCCGCGCATCCGCTCGGCGCCGACCCGGGGGGTGGCCGGATCACCCGTGGTGGCCAGCAGCAGGATCGGCCCGGCCCCCTCGGCGTGTACCACGGGCTGGTCGCGCTCGCCGTTCACCGGCCAGTTGAGGCAGGAGAGCAGCCCCCACACCAGGGACTCGCCGAAGACCGGGGAGGTCTCGACGAAGGTGTCGCGGTACTCCTCGACGGTCTCCAGGGTGGGGCGGGAGGCGAAGTCGGCGCAGTTGATCGCGGTGTTGGCGGCGCTCACGTTGCGGTAGCGGCCTTCCGTGTCCCGCCCGTTGTACTGCTCGGCGGCGCGCAGCAGCAGGTCGCCCCGGCCCTCCTCGGTGGCCTCCCGGATCGCCTCGGTCAGATAGGGCCAGGAGCCCGCCGAGTAGAGGCTGGCCAACAGGCCGGTGACGGCCAGGTCCTGGGTGAGCAGCCGCCCGGAGTCGGTGGGCAACGGCTGCTCGCGGGCCGATTCCAGCAGCGCGTTGATGGCGGCGTACCCCTCGGGCCCGGCGCCGCCGGTCGGGCAGTCGGCGGCCTGGGCGCAGTCCGTCAGGTAGTTGTCCAGGGCGAGTTGGAAGCCCTCGGTCTGCAGCAGCAGCCGCTCGACCTGGTCGCGGGTGGGGTCGACCACGGCGTCCAGCACGGTCCGCCCGACCCGGTCCGGGAAGAGGTGGGCATGGACCGCGCCCAGCTTGGTGCCGTAGGAGATGCCGAAGTAGTGCAGCTGGCGCTCGCCCAGCACCTGCCGCAGCAGGTCCAGGTCGCGGGCGGCCTGGACGGTGCCGAGCTGGCCGAGCAGGTCGCCGTTCCGGTCGGCGCAGGCGATGGCGTGGTCCCGGTTGGCGGAGAGGAACTCCCGCACCTCGGCGTCGGTGCGGGGCGGGCCCGTCGCCCGCTGGGCGGCGGCGTCGATCTCGGCGTCGTCCCGGCAGACCACGCCGGACGACTCGCCGACCCCGCGCGGGTCGAAGCTGACCAGGTCGTAGCGGGTGCGCAGCTCCGCGTACCGCTCGGCGGAGCGGGGCAGCGAGGCGACGCCGGAGCCGCCGGGGCCACCGAAGTTGAAGACCAGCGAGCCGATCCGGTCGGCCGGGTCGTCCGCCTCGGCCCTGATCAGCGCCAACTCGATGGTGTCGGCCTCGGGACGGGCGTAGTCCAGCGGAACGGTCAGGGTGGAGCAGCGCCAGGCGTCCCCTGGCGGCTCGCCGGAACCCTGCCGGGGCGAGGGTGCCGGGCAGTGCTCCCAGTCCAGCGCCTGGTCGGTGAACCGGGCGGGCAGCGGCGGGAGTTCGGCGTTGGTGCCGGCCGGCTCGCCGGCCTCGGGAGCGTCCGACTCCACGGGCTCGGCTGGCTCGGCGCCGCCGGAACAGCCGGTCGCGAGCAGCCCCGCCAACACCAGCGGGATCGCGGCGCGGAGAGCCGCGCCGCGGCTGTCCCGCCGGCGGCCGGCTGCCCTGCGTGCGGTCCCCCCGCGCGTGGCGCCCTGACGCATGGCGCGCACCCCTCCCCTTTTCCCGGAGGCCCCCGGCCCCCGGACACCCCGCCGGCCTTCGATGCCACCGGGCCGTCTCCGCTCCTTCAGACGGAGGCTACCCGGCGCGGGGGCGGCCCGACCGACCAGGTCAGGTCGGGTCCGGCCGGCCGGTCACGCCGCTCGCCCGGTCAGTCGCAGGTGGTGCCGTCCTCGGGCAGTTCGCCGGTCAGCAGGTAGGTGTTGGTGGCGTCCCGCACGCAGGAGTCGCCGCTGTTGTAGGCGCCGTGCCCCTCGCCCTCGTAGGTCAGCCGCACCGCCACGTCGTCGCCGAGCGCGTCGGCCATCCGCTCGGTGCCCTCGTACGGGGTGGCCGGGTCGCCGGTGGTGCCGATCAGCAGGATCGGCGCGGCGCCATCGGCGGAGACGTCCGGGTGCTCGGCGGCGCCGTCCACCGGCCAGGCCGAGCAGGTGAGCAGGCCCCAGGCCATCGCCGGGCCGAACACCTCGGAGGCGTCCTCGAAGTCGTCCAGCGCGTCGTGCACGTCGTCCACGTCGTAGCGGCGGTTGGAGTCGGCGCAGTTGATCGCGGTGAGCGCCGACTGGAGCGAGGTGTAACTGCCGTCCGGGTTGCGGCCGTTCATCGCGTCGCCCAGGGCCAGCAGCACGGTGCCGTCCGGGACGTCGGCGAGCGCGTCGTCCAGGCCCTGGGTGAGGTAGGGCCAGAAGTCCTCCGAGTACAGCGACTGGGCGATGCCGCCCCAGGCCAGCGCCTCGGTCAGCGGCCGGTCGTCCGGGTCCCTGGTCGGCATGGGGTCAGCGCGCAGGTCGGACAGCAGCTCGGTCAGCCGGTCCTCCGCCTCGTCCGGGTCCTGGCCCAGCGGGCAGTCCTCGCTCTCCGCGCACTGCTCCAGATAGGCGTCCAGGGCGAGTTGGAAACCCCGCGCCTGGCCCTTGGCGCCCTCCTCGCTGCTGCCCGACGGGTCGACCACCGCGTCGAAGACGGCCCGGCCGACCCGCTGGGGAAAGAGGTGGGCGTAGACCCCGCCGAGTTCGGTGCCGTAGGAGATCCCGAAGTAGTGGAGCCGGGCGTCGCCCAGCACCTGCCGCATCAGGTCCAGGTCGCGGGCGGTGGCGGTGGTGGTCAGGTGGGGGAGCAGGGCGCCGGAACGCTCGTCGCAGCCCTCGGCGAACGCGGACAGCCGCTCCAGGAAGGCCCGTTCCTCGTCCCGGTCCCGGGGCGCCGGGTCGCCGGCGAAGTACTCGTCCAGCTGCTCGTCGTCCAGGCAGCGCACGCCCTCGCTGGCGCCGACCCCGCGCGGGTCGAAGCTCACCAGGTCGTAGGACTCGCGCAGGTCGGCGTAGTCCTGGCCGAAGGCCGGCAGGGTGACCACGCCGGAGCCGCCGGGGCCGCCGAAGTTGAAGAGCAGCGAGCCGATCCGGTCCTCGCCGCTCGCCTCGCTCCGGGCTCGGACCATCGCCAGGTCGATGGTCTCGCCGTCCGGGTCGGTGTAGTCCAACGGCGCGGTCAGGGTCGCGCACTCCCAGTCGGCGCCGTCCGGCAGTGGGGTCGGGGAGGTGCCGTCGTCGCCCTGGGCGCTGTCCGGCGCCGGGCAGTCCGCCCAGTTCAGCTCCTGCTCGGTGAACCGGTCGGGCAGGTCGTCGGTGTCCGTGGCGGCGGCCGGGGCCGCGGCCGGCGCCGGCCGTTCGGGCTCGGCGCTGGCGCCGGTACAGCCGCCGACCAGCGCGCCGGTGGTCAGCAGCGCGGGTACGAGCAGGTGGCCTCGGGTCATCAGGCGGCTCCCAACGGTTCGCTCCGACCGCTCCATCGTCGGTACCGGTCGTCCCGGGCCGCACCCGGGCGGCCGGCAACCGGGTGAGGCCGCGGGCCCCGGGGCCAGCCGGACCGGCCGCGGTCAGCCGCCCGGGCGGAGCACGCCGACCCAGCGCCCGCGCAGCGCGACCAGCACGCCGGCGGCCACCACCAGCAGCAGCAGCGAGACGGCGGTGGCGCCCGCCGGGTCGCCCTGTAGCAGCAGGTAGACCTTGAGCGGCAGCGTCTGGGTCTCGCCCGGCAGGTTGCCGGCGAAGGTGATGGTCGCCCCGAACTCGCCCAGCGCCCGCGCCCAGCTGAGCGCCGCCCCGGCGGCCAGCGCCGGGCCCAGCATCGGCAGCGTCACCAGCCACAGGGTGCGCAGCGGGCCGGCGCCCATGGTGGCCGCCGCCTCCTCGAAGTGCGGGTCCAGCCCGGTCAGCGCCCCCTCCAGGCTGATGACCAGGAACGGCAGCGCCACGAAGGTCGCCGCCAGCACGGCGCCCGGCAGGGTGAACGAGAAGGCCAGGCCGAGCCGTTCGAGCGGCTCGCCGAGCAGCCCCCGGCGGCCGAACCCCTGGGCCAGGGCGACGCCGGCCACCGTCGGCGGCAGCACCATGGGCAGGATCACCAGGCAGCGCAGCAGCGTCCGGCCGGGGAAGTCGACCCGCGCCAACAGCCAGGCCAGCGGCACCCCGAAGAGCAGCGACAGCAGCAGCGACCAGCCGGAGACCAGCAGCGACAGGCGCAGCGCCTCGGTGACCGCCGGCTCGGTCAGCCGCCGCCCGAGCGACCCCCAGGGCGCGTCGACCAGCACCCCGAGCAGCGGCACCGCCAGGAAGGCCACCGCCACCAGGGCCGGCAGCGCCAGCAGCAGCGGCGGGCGTCGGCTCACGGGGCGCGGAACCCGGCCTCGGCCAGCAGCTCCTGGGCCGTCCCGCCGGTCAGCCAGTCGACGAACTCCGCCGCCGCCTCCGGGTGCGCCGCGTCCGCCAGGGCGGCCGCCGGGTAGGCGGCCGTCACGTTCAGCTCGGCCGGGATCGGCACCACCCGCACCTGGTCCCCGGCCACCACGGCGTCCGTGGCGTACACCAGCCCGGCGTCCGCCTCGCCCAGCTGCACCTTGCCCAACACCGCGCGGACGCTCGGCTCCTGGGAGACCGGCTCGGCCACCACCCCGGCGGAGGCCAGCAGCTCCTGGCCGTAGCGGCCGGCCGGCACCTCGGGCGCGGCCAGCACCAGCCGCAGCGCCGGATCCGCGAGGTCGGCCAGCCCGGTGACCCCCGCCGGGTTGTCGGGCGGGGTGACGATGGTCAGCTCGTTCCTGGCGATCAGCTCCGGCTCGCCGGTCAGCTCGGCCGCGTCGGCCATCGTCTCCGGGTCGGCGGTGACCAGCACGTCGCCGGGCGCCCCGCCGTGCAGCTGGGCCACCAGCTCCTGGGAGCCGGCGAAGGAGAACCGCACGGTGGTGCCCGGGTGTTCGTCCTCGTAGGCGGCGCCGGCCGTCTCGAAGACGTCGGTGAGCGAGGCGGCGGCGAGCACCGTGAGGGAGACCTCCGCCTCACCCCCGGCGGAGTCGTCCGTGCCGCCGCAGCCGGCCAGCGCGCCGAGTCCGGCGAGCGTGGCCAGCAGCGCGGCCAGCGGCCGGGCCGGCCACCGGCGGACGCGGGCGCCGGTCACCGGTCGCCGCCCGGCCGGTCGATGTGCACGCTGGTGGCCTTCACCCGGGCCACCGCCTCCTCGCCCACGGCCAGGCCCAGCTCCTCGACGGCCTCCCGGGTGAGCAGCGAGACCAGCCGGTGCGGCCCGGCCTGGATCTCGACCTGGGCGGCCACGTCGCCGAGGGTGACCCGGGTGACGATCCCGGGGAAGGCGTTCCTGGCGCTGGTGTACGGCGCCCCCTGGTCGCCGCCCGGCGGCGACTCGGCGCCCAACTCCACGGCGAACGCGGCCAGCTCGGCGCCGGCCACCAGCCGCCGGCCGGACCCGTCCCGGCTGGTCGGCAGCCGGCCGGCGTCCGCCCAGCGCCGCACCGTGTCCGCGCTGACCCCGAGAAGCCGGGCCGCCCGGCCCATGCTGTAGAAACGCATACGCGGGACGGTACGGCCATTCGGGTCGCATCCACAAGGGTAACCGGCGCCCACCCGCCGCAGATGCGAGGAGGACGCCGGTCGGTGGCGCGGGCCGTCTCGGCCCGCTAGATGGCTTCCTTGCGGGTGAGGTGGGTGAACGACAGCCAGCCGGGCAGCACCGGCAGCCAGAAGGTCATCAACCGGAAGAGCAGCACCGAGCCCACCGCCACCTCCTGTGGGACGCCGAAGGCCACCAGGCCCGCGCTCAGCGTCACCTCGATCGCCCCCATGCCGCCGGGCGTCGGCGCCGCCGAGCCCAGCGCGTTCCCCGCCAGGAAGACCACGGCGATCGTCGGGTAGCTGAGCTCCCAGCCGAAGGCCCGCAGCGAGGCGTCCAGACACATCACGAACGCCATCGTCATCAGCAGCATGCCGCCGATGCCGGCGACCAGCTTCTTCGGCCGCTGCACCACGTCCAGCATCCGGGGCACCACCCCGGCGAACAGCGTCCGCACCCGCTCCACGATCATCTTGCGCAGGCTGGGCACCGCCGTCACGATCAACGCCACCACCGCCAGCGTCAGCAGCCCGGCGATCACCGTGCGGGAGGCGGGCAGGTTGGGCGTGTGCTCCGTGCCGGTGAGATACCCGAAGGTCAACAGCAGCAGCACGTGGCTGCCGAGCCCGAACAGCTGCGAGGCGCCCACGCTGGCCACCGCGTGCCCGGGCCGCAGGCCCTGCCGTTGCAGGAACCTGGCGTTGAGCGCCGCGCCGCCGATGGCCGCCGGCGCCACCAGCTTCACGAAGGACCCCGCCACCTGCGCCACCACCGTGCGCAGGTAGTTGACCTTCTCCGGCACGAAGCCCAGCAGGCTGACCGCGGCGGCGAAGTAGCTGAGCGCCGAGAAGACCGCGGCGACGATCACCCAGCCCCAGTTGGCGCCGTCCCACACCCGCTGGAACTCCGGGTTGATCAACTGGCTGATCAGGAAGTACCCGGCGAAGACCGCCGCGATCAGGCTGACCAACGTCCGCGGCCTGATCCGCTCGATCCGGGCGGGCTCTATCGGCGCCTCCGGCCGGATCAACAGCACCTGCTGCCGGATCAGCGCCAGCAGGTCGGGCTCCCTGGCGTTCTCCAGGGCCTCCTCCATCACCTGTTTCTCGGCCTGCTTGGCCGCCCGGAGCGTCTTGCGGTCCGCGTGCTCCGGGAGGCTGCCGCGCGCCTCCCGGTAGGTGCGGGTGGCGTCCAGCACCGCGTCCCGCTCCCGTTGCGAGCGCTCTCTGGCGAGTTGCCGCAGCGTCGACCTGGTGGCCCGGCTCAGCGCGATCGGCTGGAGCAGCGGCAGGCTGTCGGCCACCGCGTCCGGGCCGAGCACCGTCACCGCGGCCGCCACCGCCCGCTCGGCGCCGACCCGCAGCCCGAAGGTGGTCAACAGCTGCGCCACGTCCATCCGCAGCAGCAGGTCGCCGGCGGCGATCTCGCCGCCGCGCAGGCTGGTGAGGTACACCGTGCCGTCCCGGTCCACCAGCAGGGACCGGCCGTCCAGCCGCCGGTGCGCGATCCGCCGCGACTGGAGCGCGGTGACCTGCCGCCAGGCCGTCTCCATCAGCGCGTCGGTGATCTCGTCGTCCGGCAGCGAGTCCAGGTCCCGGCCCGGGATGTGCTCGTAGACCAGCATCACCGCGTCCGGGCCCAGCTCCGAGGTGGCGATCAGCTTGGGCGCGTTCGCCCCGGCCGCGATCGCCGCGTAGGCCAGCAGCGCCTCCTGCTCCAACGCCTGCCGCAGCGACGGCAGGCTGCGTCGCTGGGTGATGCCGCGCAGCGCCAACCGGCGCCAGGCGCGGTAGAAGAAGCCACGCGCCTGCTGCGCCCGGTCCACCACCGTCACGTCCAGCGGCGGCCCGGACTCCAACGTCACCAGGTAGCGGCGGGTCGGGGTGTTGCCACCGCCGCGCTCCCGCTCGTCGAGGCCGGCCGGCTCCTCGGCGCGCAGCGCCGTGATCGGCCGGAACCCCACGTGCCGCAGCCCCGCCAGCAACTGGTGCCCGGTGGCCCGCACGTTGGGCGAGCCGACCGCGTAGAGCGTGGCGTAGGCGATGGTCCAGCCGAGCAGCACCGTCACCACGATGGAGAACGGCGTGGTGTACCCGGCGACCAGCACGGCCAACGCGTCCAGCGTGACCACCGCCCACATCACCAGCCGCCAGCCAGGCCGGTGCGTCATGCCCACCGCGGTGGCGTAGGCGATCACCGGGGCCAGGTACCCGTGCACCGGATCGGTCAGCCCGCCGCCCGCCGGCGCGTCCCTGATCAGTGCCTCCTGCACCGGCTCCGGGGCCATCCGGGCGACCCACAGGCTGAACGAGAGCGAGACGCCGTGCGCCAGCACCGCGGCCAGCACGCCGTCCGCGATCCGCAGTCCGTCCCGGCGTATCAGCCGCTCGATGGCGAAGGCCATCGGCACGATCAGCACCGCCACCGCCGAGGCGAAGCCGGCGAACTCGATCAGCAACGAGGGCGCCTGCGCCGACCCCTTGTCAACATCGCGCTCGATGCCCTCGGTGGTACCGATGGCGAACGTCGCCACCGCGATCAGCACCCCGATGGCGGTCAGCCCGAGCAGCGTGCGGAGCAGGTCGGCCGGCCGGTGCACCCGCGCGGTGAGGATCGGGTCGTCCACCTCGACCAGGTCACTCCTGGTCGGGTCGGCGCCCGCCAGGGCCTCCAGCGGCGGCGGCGCCTCGTCCGGCTCCTCCTCCGACCGCTGTGCTCGCTCTTCCTCGCCCCGTATCACTGGCCGCATCCCTGAAAACGATCTCGCGCTGGAGCGACTTCCACCACCGACCAGCTCCCCCCGGTACGGGGACGATACTGGCACGAGACACCGACAGCGCGGTGCGCTCCGTGAGATACGGCACCATGGGCGGCATGGTCCCCGCCACTCCAGCGCCGGCGAACGAGCCGGCCCACCGCCTGACCGACCACGCCGACGCGGTGCTGGCGGTGGTCGAACGCATACCCGAGGGCCGCGTTCTGACCTACGGCGACATCGCCGGCGTGGTGGGCCAGGGCGGCCCCCGGCAGGTGGGCTCGGTGCTGGCCAGGTACGGCGGCGCGGTGCCCTGGTGGCGTGTGGTGCGCGCGGACGGGCGCCCGGCCGCCGGCCACGAGCGCCGGGCGCTCGCCGCCTACCACGCCGAGGGCACCCCGCTCCGCCCCGGCTGGGCCGAGGGCACGATCCGGGTCGACCTGCGGGACGCCCGCTGGGCCGACCCGCGCTGACCTGGCGGCCGGTCGGCCCCGCGCGGTGAGCCGGGGCGCGGCCGGCCGCCCGGTCCGGCGGAACCCCAGCGTCCCGCCCACCGACTGGCGTACCGTCGACCCCAACCTCCACGAGAATCCGCGATGCACGTGAGCCTCTCCGTCCCGTCCACTGACCGGCTGCCGCCCGCCCCGGGAGCGTACCGACTGGTGCGCACCCCCGTTGTCGACGCACGCGACACCGCTGTGGACGCGAGCCAGCGCGCGGTGGTTGACCACCCGGGCGGCCCGTTGTTGGTACTCGCCGGTCCGGGGACGGGCAAGACGACCACCCTGGTGGCCGCCGTCGCCCGCCGGGTGCGGGCCGGCGCCGACCCGGAGCGGCTGCTGGTGCTGACCTTCAGCCGCAAGGCGGCCGTCGAGCTGCGGGACCGGCTGACCGCCACGCTGGGCGGCCGCGCGCCGCAGGCCACCACCTTCCACTCGTTCGCCTACGCGCTGGTCCGCGCGCACCAGGACCGCGAGTTGTTCGCCGAGCCGCTGCGTCTGCTCTCCGGGCCCGAACAGGACCTCTACCTCCGCGAGCTGCTCGCCGGCGACCAGGAGCTGGCCCGCGCCGGCCGCGGCCTGCCCTGGCCCGACGAGCTGCGCGCCTGCCTGACCACCCGCGGTTTCGCCGACGAGCTGCGGGCGGTGCTGGCCCGCAGCCGCGAGCTGGGCCTCGACCCGGAGACGCTGGGCGAGTTCGCGCGCCGCACCGGCCGGCAGGACTGGGCGGTGGCCGCCGAGTTCCTCGCCGAGTACCTGGACGTGACCCAGGCCCAGGGCGTGCTCGACTACACCGAGCTGCTGCGCGACGCGGTCCGGCTGGCCGAGTCGGACGAGCACGCGCCCGCGCTCCGGGCCCGCTACGACGCGGTCTTCGTCGACGAGTACCAGGACACCGACCCGGCGCAGGTCGCGCTCCTGCGGGCGCTCGCCGGCGACGGCCGCGACCTCACCGTCTTCGGCGACCCCGACCAGTCGATCTACGCCTTCCGGGGCGCCGACCTGAACGGCATCCTCGGCTTTCCCGACACCTTCCGCACGGCCGGCGGGGCGCCCGCGCCGGTGCGCGCGCTGCGGGTCGCCCGCCGCTCCGGCGGCGCCCTGCTCGCCGCCACCAGGACGCTGGCCGCGCGGCTGCCGCTGGCCCGGCTGCCGGCCGCCGTGGTGCGCCAGCACCGGGCGCCGGAGCCGACCCGGGAGGGCGGCCGGGTCGAGGTGTACACCTACCCTTCGGCCGGCGCCGAGTTGGCCAACGTCGCCGACCTGCTGCGCCGCGCGCACCTGGAGGACGGGCTGCCCTGGGGCGAGATGGCGGTGCTGGTGCGGGCCGGCAACCACACCATCCCCGCCGTGCGCCGCGCCCTCACCTCGGCCGGCGTCCCGCTGGAGGTGGACGGCGAGGACCTGCCGCTGCGCCAGGAGCCGGCGGTCGCGCCGCTGCTGACCGCGCTGCGGGCGGTCGCCGAGCCGGGCGACGGCGCCGCGCTCGACCCGGAGACGGCCGCCCGGCTGCTCACCTCCCCGCTCGGCGGGCTGGACGCGGCCGACCTGCGCCGGCTGGGGCGGGCGCTGCGCGAGGAGGAGCGGGCGGCCGGCGCCGCCGCGCCGCCGCCGTCCGACGTGCTGGTCGCCCGCGCGCTGGCCGAGCCGGAGCGGCTGCTCACCCACGACCCGGCGGACGCGGGCGGCGCCGCCAGGCTGGGCCAACTGCTGCGCAAGGCGCGGGAGGCGCTGGCCGGCGGCGGCACCGCCGAGGAGGCGCTGTGGCTGCTCTGGGACGGCACGACGTGGCCGCAGCGGCTGGAGCGCGCGGCCCGGCGCGGCGGCGCCGTCGGGCGCAACGCGGACCGGGACCTGGACGCCGTCTGCGCCCTGTTCGAGGCGGCGGCGCGCGCCGAGGAGCGGATCGGCGGCCGGGGGGCGCTCAACTTCCTGGCCGAGCTGGAGGCGCACGACATCCTGGCCGACACCCTCGGCGCACGCCCCACCCGCCCCGACGCGGTGCGGCTGATGACGGCGCACCGGGCCAAGGGGCTTGAGTGGTCGCTGGTGGTGGTGGCCGGCGTGCAGGAGGGCGGCTGGCCCGACCTGCGGCGCCGCGGCTCGCTGTTGGAGGCCGACCGGATCGGCCGGGACGGCCTGGCCGAGCCGCTCAGCCCCGGCGCGCTGCTGGCCGAGGAGCGGCGGCTGTTCTACGTGGCGGCCACCCGGGCCAGGGACCGGCTGGTGGTCACCGCGGTGCGCGGCGCCGACGACGGCGAGCAGCCCTCCCGGTTCCTGCGCGAACTGGGCGTGGAGCCGGTCGAGGTGAGCGGCCGGCCGCCGCGCCCGCTGTCGCTGACCGCGCTGGTCGCCGAGCTGCGCGCCACCACGGTCGACCCGGCCGCCTCGCCCGCGCTGCGGGCCGCGGCGGCCGACCGGCTGGCCAGGCTGGCCGCGCTCACCGACGACGACGGCCACCCGCTGGCGCCGGCGGCGCACCCGGAGCGCTGGTGGGGGCTGCGCGAGCCCACCCGCTCCGAGGTGCCGCTGCGGGACCCGGAGCGGCCCGTCGCGCTCTCCGGCAGCGCCCTGGACCAGCTGGTCAACACGTGCTCCCTGCAGTGGTTCCTGGGCCGCGAGGTGCACGCCGAGGGGCCGCCCAGCACCGCCCAGGGCTTCGGCAACGTGCTCCACGTGCTGGCCGACGAGGTGGCCTCAGGCACCAGCCCGGCCGACCTCTCGGTGCTGATGGCCCGGCTGGACACCGTCTGGGACGCGTTGGCCTTCGAGGCGCCCTGGCAGTCCCGCCGGGAGCAGGCCGAGGCGCGGGCCGCGTTGGAACGCTTCCTGCGCTGGCACGTGCTGCGCGCCGAGTCCGGTGCCGAACCGGTCGCCAGCGAGCGGGAGTTCGAGGTGACCCTGCCCTCCGGGCGGCACGAGGTGCGGATCCGCGGCGTGCTGGACCGGGTGGAGCGGGACGCCGAGGGCCGGGCCTACGTGGTCGACTTCAAGACCGGCAAGGGCCGGCCCACCGCCGAGCAGGTCGAGCGGCACCCCCAGCTCGCCGTCTACCAACTGGCCGTGCGGCACGACGAGTCGCTCGCCGGCCCGGACGCCGAGCTGGCCGGCGCGTCCCTGGTCCACCTGCGGCAGGGCGCGGCCCGGCGGGACGGCGGCGACGAGCTGCCGGCGGTGCAGCGGCAGGAGCCGCTGCCCGCGGACGCGGCCCGGTCCGGCGAGGCGGCCGGCCCGGGGGAGCCCGGCGGGGACTGGGTCGGCGGACTGCTGGCCGAGGCGGCCGGCCGGGTGCTGGACGAACGCTTCACCCCCCGCACGGGGAACCACTGCGGCGCCTGCGCCTTCAAGTCCTCCTGCGCGGCCCGCCCGGAGGGGCGCCAGACCGTGGAGTGAGCCGGGCTGGGCGGCCACCGGCGGACGTTTCCGCCCGGTCTGTCGGTGGCGGCGACTACCCTCACTCGGGTGCCCGTGCGACTCACCGGCCCCGAGCAGCTCGCCGAGTTGCTCGGCGTCCCGTTCACCCCAGAGCAGCTGGCGTGCGTCACCGCGCCGCCGGTCCCCCAGGCCGTGGTCGCCGGCGCCGGCTCCGGCAAGACGACGGTGATGGCGGCCCGCGTCGTCTGGCTCGCCGGCACCGGCCAGGTCGCCCCGGACCGGGTGCTCGGCCTCACGTTCACCAACAAGGCCGCCGCCGAGCTGGCCGAGCGGGTGCGGGCCGCGCTCGCCAGGGCGCGGATCGACACCAGCGAGACGGGCGAGCCCACCATCTCCACCTACCACGCCTTCGCCGGCCGGCTGTTGACCGAGCACGGCCTGCGGCTGGGCATCGAGCCGGCCTCCCGACTGCTGGCCGACGCCGGCCGCTTCCAGCTCGCCGCCGAGGTGCTGCGCGGCGCGCCGGCCGAGTTCGAGCCGCCGGACGCCGGGTTCACCTCTCTGGTCAGCGACCTGGTCGCGCTCGACGGCGAGCTGGCCGAGCACCTGGTGACGCCCGAGCGGCTGCGCGCCTTCGACCGCGAGCTGCTCACCGAGCTGGCCGGCGCCCGGCTGAGCAACGCGGCGCTGCGCCAGGTGCCGAAGGCCGCCGGCGGCCGGCAGGCGCTGCTCGACTTGGTCGAGGAGTACCGCGCCCGCAAGCGCGCCCGCGACCTGGTCGACTTCGGGGACCAGATCGCGCTGGCCGCCGCCCTAGCCGAGCGGCGCCCCGAGGTGGGCCGGCTGCTGCGCGAGCAGTTCGGGGTGGTGCTGCTCGACGAGTACCAGGACACCTCGGTCGCTCAACGCGTGCTGCTCGCCGGCCTCTTCGGCGGCGGCACGGGCCACCCGGTGACCGCCGTCGGCGACCCCTGTCAGGCCATCTACGGCTGGCGCGGCGCCTCGGTGGCCAACCTCGACGACTTTCCCGAGCACTTCGCCGACCGCGCCGGCCGCCCCGCCCGGGTGCTCACCCTCAGCCAGAACCGCCGCAGCGGCGGCCGGCTGCTCGCCCTGGCCAACGAGCTGGCCGCGCCGCTGCGCGCGCGGCACCCGGCGGTCCGTCCGCTGCGCCCGGCGCCCGGCGCCGAGCGGGACGGGCTGGTCCGCTGCGCGCTGCTGCCCACCCACGGCGAGGAGCTGACCTGGCTGGCCGACTCCATCGCCCACCTGGTGCGCACCGACACGGCGCCCGGCGAGATCGCCGTGCTCTGCCGGACCGCCGCCGACTTCCCGCTGATCCAGGCCGAGCTGGTGGCCCGCGAGATCCCGGTCGAGGTGGTCGGCCTCGGCGGGCTGCTGCACCTCCCCGAGGTCGCCGACCTGGTCGCGGTCTGCCAGGTGCTGGCCGACCCCACGGCCAACGCCGCCCTGGTCCGGCTGCTGTCCGGCCCGCGCTGGCGGATCGGCCCGCGCGACCTGGCGCTGCTCGGCCGCCGCGCCCGGCTGCTGGTGCGCCGCGCCCCGGCGGCGGGGGAGGCGGCGGCCGGGGACGAGGCGGCGCTGGCCCGGCTGGCCGAGGCGGTCGCCGGCACGGACCCGGCCGAGGTGATCTCGCTCGCCGACGCGCTGGACACCTTCGTCGGCAGCGCCGGCGGGGGCGGTGGCCAGGCCGGCGCCGGCGAGCCGGACGACCGGCTGCCGTTCTCGCCGGCGGCCCGGGTGCGGTTCGCGCATCTCGCCGCCGAGCTGCGGGAGCTGCGCCGGGCGCTGGGCGACCCGCTGATGGACGTGCTGCACCGGGTGCTCAACGTCACCGGCCTTGAGGTCGAGCTGGCCGCCTCGCCGCAGGCGCTGGCCGCCCGCCGCCGGGAGACCCTCGGCGCCTTCCTCGACGTCGCGGCCGGCTTCGCCGCCGGCCGCGCCGGCACCGCGGTGCACGGCGAGGCCACCCTGCCCGCCTTCCTGGCCTTCCTGCGCGCCGCCGAGTCCTACGACCGCGGCCTGGACGGCTCGCTGCCCAGCGGGGAGAACGCCGTGCAGGTGCTCACCGCGCACAAGGCCAAGGGCCTGGAGTGGGACGTGGTCGCGCTCCCCGGGCTGTGCGCCGGTGTCTTCCCGGCCGTCCGCGCGCGGGACTCCTGGCTCCGCCAGCCCAGGGCGCTGCCGCACCCGCTGCGCGGCGACGCGGACACCCTGCCGCCGGCCCCCGAGTGGACCTCGGCCGGGCTGCGGGAGTACGGCGCAGCGACGACGGAGCAGCTGGAGTTGGAGGAGCTGCGGCTGGGCTATGTCGCGTTCACCCGGCCCCGCCGGCTGCTGCTGGGCTCCGGCCACTGGTGGGGCCCGAGCCAGAAGAAGCCGCGCGGCCCCTCCGCATTCCTCACCGCGCTGCACGACCACTGCGCGGCCGACCCGAGCCACGGCGAGGTGGAGCGCTGGGCCGACCCCCCGGAAGAGGACGCGGAGAACCCGGCGTTGACCCGGGCCGAGACGGAAGCCCGCGCCTGGCCGCTGCCGCTGGACCCGGCGGCGCTGGCCCGCCGGCGGGCGGCGGCCCGCGCGGTGCTGGCCCGGCTCAACACCCCGCCCGCTCCCCGCGCGGCCCCGGCCCCGTCGCCCGAGGACGAGGACCCGCCGTCCGGGCCACCGTCCGGGGCTCTGCCGCCTGATCCGTCGCCCGAGGATCCGTCGTCCGAGGCCCCGTCGCCCGGGGAAGAGGCCCTGTCGCCCGAGGAGCGGCGCGCCGTCGCCTCCTGGGACCGGGACCTCACCGTGCTCGCGCGCGAGCTGCGGCAGGCCAGGGCCGGGGTGCGGGAGGTGCGGCTGCCGTACTCGCTGACCGCGACGCAGGTGCAGCGGCTGGCCGCCGACCCGGAGGGCTTCGCCCGCGAGCTGGCCCGCCCGATGCCCCGCCCGCCGCAGCCGGCCGCCCGCCGGGGCACCCGGTTCCACGCCTGGGTGCAGTCCCGTTTCGAGACGCTCCCGCTGCCGCTGTTGGGCCCGGAGGAGCTGCCCGGCGGCGATCCGGCGGAGGACGCCGAGATCCGCGACGAACGCGAGCTGGCCCTGCTCAAGGAGGCGTTCCAGCGCACTCCCTACGCGGACCGCCGCCCCTACCGGATCGAGGCCCCGTTCCAGCTCCAGCTGGCCGGGCGGGTGATCCGGGGCCGGATCGACGCGGTCTACCGGCTGCCCGCGCGACCCGGCGGGGCCGGCCCCCGCTTCGAGGTGATCGACTGGAAGACGGCCCGCCGGCAGGACGCCGACCCGCTCCAGCTGGCGATCTACCGACTGGCCTGGGCCGAGCGCCACCAGCTGCCGACCAGCGAGGTCAGCGCCGCCTTCCTCTACGTCCGCAGCGGCGAGCTGGTGCGGCCCAGTGTGCTGCCGGGGCGGGCGGGGCTGGAGCGGCTGCTGCTGGGGGAGGACTCCTGGGAGCCCAACGATCCCGGTTAGGCTTTCCGTATGCGTACCACCTCGGCCAGCCAGGACAGCGTCGTCCAGCCGATCCCGCTCACCGCCACCGGAGGCATCGACCGGGACTCCGGCCATCGCCTGGACGAGGCGTGGCTCGGGGCTGCCTGGAGCCATCCCACCACCCGCGTCTTCGTGGTCTCCGGCGGCCAGGCGCTGGTCGAGGAGACCCCGGCCGGCGGCACCGAGCTGGTGACGATGCCGTCCTTCGACGCCCCGCTCACCGAGGCGCACCGCTACTACCTGGGCCGGGACGCGGCGGGCGTCCGGTACTTCGCGCTCCAGAAGGACGCCCTGCCGGGGCGGATGGACGACGCGGCCCGCCCGGCGGGGCTGCGGGAGGCCGCCGCCCTGCTGTCGGAGCGGGACAGCGAGCTGATGGTGCACGCGGTCGCCCTGGAGAACTGGCAGCGGCTGCACCGCTTCTGCTCCCGCTGCGGGGAGCGCACGGTGATCGCCGCGGCCGGACACATCCGCCGCTGCCAGGCCTGCGGCGCGGAGCACTACCCGCGCACCGACCCGGCCGTGATCATGCTGGTGCTCGACGACGACGACCGGGCCCTGCTGGGCCGGCAACTGCACTGGCCGAAGGGCCGCTTCTCCACCCTGGCCGGCTTCGTCGAGCCGGGGGAGTCGATCGAGCAGGCGGTGGTCAGGGAGGTCGCCGAGGAGGTCGGCGTGACCGTCGGGGAGGTCGCCTACCAGGCCAGCCAGCCCTGGCCGTTCCCGTCCAGCCTGATGCTGGGCTTCGTGGCCCGCGCGACCAGTACGGACGTCACGGTGGACGGTGAGGAGATCGAGGAGGCCCGCTGGTTCTCCCGGGACGACCTGCGGGAGGCCATGGAGTCGGGCGAGGTGCTGGCCCCGTCCGGCGTCTCCATCGCCTCCCGGTTGGTCGAGCAGTGGTACGGGAAGCCGCTGGCCACCTCGATCTGGTGAGCCGGCGGCCGGCCGCCGCGGTCAGGCGGCCAGGGCCTTCTTCACCTCGTTCAACGAGGGGTTGGTCATGGTGGTCTCGGTGCCGCCCTCGCCGGTGACGACCAGCGTGGGGACGGTCTGGTTGCCGCCGTTGGCGCGCTCCACCAGGGCGGCGGCCGCGGGGTCCTGCTCGATGTTGACCTCGGTGTAGCCGATGCCCTCGCGGTCCATCTGGCCCTTCAACCGACGGCAGTAGCCGCACCAGGTGGTGCTGTACATCGTCACTGTGCCCGGCATCGTCCGACTCCTTCGCGATCGCGCGACGGGCCCGCGCTTGTGGGCCCGTGCCTGGTGGGGGAACGCCGGACGCGGTAGGAGTAATTCCACGGCCTGTGGACAACCCTTCCCACGACGCCCGGTCGACCTGGCAGCATGGCGGGGTGACTTCAGTACCGCACGCCTCAGCCGTCCCGTCGGAGAGCCCGCTGCCGGAGGGCCCCCCGCCGGGGAGTCGAGCGGCCGGCTCCCCGCAGGGGACGCTACCGCACAGTGCCTTCCCCGAGGTGCCGCACTCGGCGGACGCGGTCCTGGACGGTCTGGACCCGGAGCAGCGCACGGTCGCCACCACGCTGCACGGCCCGGTCTGCGTCCTGGCCGGCGCCGGCACGGGCAAGACCCGGGCCATCACCCACCGCATCGCCTACGGCGTGCGGGCCGGTGTCTACCAGCCGAACACGGTGCTCGCGGTGACCTTCACCGCCCGGGCGGCCGGCGAGATGCGCGGCCGGCTGCGCCAGTTGGGCGCCGGCGGCGTGCAGTCCCGCACGTTCCACGCGGCGGCGCTGCGGCAGTTGCAGTTCTTCTGGCCCAAGGCCGTCGGCGGCGAGCCGCCCCGGCTGCTGGAGCGGAAGATCCAGCTGGTCGCCGAGGCCGGCGCGCGCAGCCGGATCCGGCTGGAGCGGCTGGAGCTGCGGGACGTGCTGGGCGAGATCGAGTGGGCCAAGGTCACCCAGACCACCCCGGAGGACTACCCGGCCGCCGTGGTCAAGGCCGGCCGGGACGCCCCCAGGGACCCGGCCGAGACCAGCCGGATCTACGCCACCTACGAGCGGCTCAAGCAGGACCGCGGCGTGATCGACTTCGAGGACGTGCTGCTGCTGACGGTCGGCATCCTCAGCGACCGGCCGGACATCGCCGACACGGTCCGCCGCCAGTACCAGCACTTCACCGTCGACGAGTACCAGGACGTCAGCCCGCTCCAGCAGCGCCTGCTCCAGCTCTGGCTGGGCGACCGGGACAACGTCTGCGTGGTCGGCGACGCCAGCCAGACGATCTACTCCTTCACCGGCGCCACCCCCGACCACCTGCTGAACTTCCGCACCCAGCATCCGGACGCAACCCTGGTGAAGCTGGTCCGCGACTACCGCTCCACCCCCCAGGTGGTCCACCTGGCCAACGGGCTGCTGGCGCAGGCCAGGGGCCGGGCCGCCGAGCACCGGCTGGAGCTGGTCTCCCAGCGGCCCACGGGCCCCGAGCCGGTCTTCTCGGAGCACTCGGACGAGCCGGCCGAGGCGGAGGCCACCGCCCGCCGCATCCGCGAGCTGCTCACCCCGGTCGCCGAGGGCGGCCCCGGCGTGCCGGCCAGCGAGATCGCGGTGCTCTACCGCGTCAACGCCCAGTCCGAGATCTACGAGCAGGCCCTGGCCGACGCCGACGTGCCCTACCAGCTCCGCGGCGCGGAGCGCTTCTTCGAGCGCCAGGAGATCCGCCAGGCGGCCCTCGCCCTGCGCGGCGCCGCCCGCGCCGGGGGGAACGACGCGGCCCTGGCCGACGCGGACGGCCTCGCGGCCGAGGTGGGCGCCGCCCTCGGCAGCGTCGGCTGGACCCCGCAGCCGCCGGCCGGCTCCGGCGCGGTCCGGGACCGCTGGGAGTCGCTGCACGCCCTCGTCCGGCTCGCGGGGGACTTCCAGCGGGCCCGCCCCGACGCCTCCCTGGGCGACTTCGTCGCCGAGCTGGACGAGCGGGCCGCCGCCCAGCACGCCCCCACGGTCGAGGGCGTCACCCTGGCGTCCCTGCACACGGCCAAGGGCCTGGAGTGGGACGCGGTCTTCCTCGTCGGGCTGACCGACGGGATGCTGCCAATCACCCACGCCAAGACCCCGGAGCAGATCGAGGAGGAGCGCCGGCTGCTCTATGTCGGCGTCACCAGGGCCAGGGCCCACCTCAGCCTCTCCTGGGCGCTGGCCAGGTCCCCGGGCGGCCGGGCGGGGCGCCGGCCGAGCCGCTTCCTGGACGGGCTGCGCCCGGGCTCGGCGGCCGACGGCCCCCGGGGCCGCGGCGGGCCGGGGGGCGTGGAGCGGGGGTCCCGACAGCGCAAGCCGCGCGGCCCGGTGCCCTGCCGGGTCTGCGGGCGCACGCTCACGGAGGCCACCGAGTTGAAGCTGCGGCGCTGCGCGGACTGCCCCTCCTCGATGGACGAGGCGCTGTACGAGCGGCTGCGGGAGTGGCGCCTGGAGCGTGCCCAGGAGCTGGGCCGGCCCGCGTACGCGGTCTTCACGGACGCCACTTTGATGGCCATCGCCGAGCAGCCTCCGGAGAGCGAGCGGGAGCTGTCCCGGATCTCCGGAGTCGGCCCGCACAAGCTGCGCCAGTTCGGCGCCGAGGTGCTGGCCCTGTGCGCCGGAGAGGAACTCCCGGAGCGCGCCGAGGAATCCACCGAAGAGGACGCCGGAAAATAGATTGCGCCCGCGCGAGAGATCCGCATAGCGTGCTCCACGTGGCGCTGGAGGAGGCTTTCACTTCCTCCGGTCCCATGCTGTACTGAGAGAACATCCCCGGGTGGGAGTGCCTACCCCCGACATCGCGAAGGAGGCGATTGCAGTGCTCGTTCTGACTCACGACAAACTGTCCGGCTCTGCCGTCGCCAGCTCCGCCATGCTCGGTGTGGCCGCCCCGTCCCGTGTCATCGCCCCGCGTGTGCCGTCCGTGCATGTGGCCGCTGACGCCCTGGGTGTCTCCCGGTGCGAGCGAACGATTCCGGCGCCCGAGATGGCAGCAGTGGCGGCAGCCGCAGGCGTGGACGCCTATGCGGCCACCGCGAATCTCGCCGGCCCCGGCCACCAGACCTTCGGACAGCAGACCAAGTTTCACTCGATGTGGGCCCTCCGCGGGCTCGATCCCTGGAGCGATCCCACCTGATCGGCGAGATCAGGTCGGCACCTCAGGGGCCGCGGAACCCACACCGGGTTTCGCGGCCCTTTTGCTTTCCCGCCGCCCGGCGACCCGTCGAGCGGTTCGACAACTCAACGACACGAGGACTCCTCATGCCACTCGCGCCGTATGCCCGACCTGACCTGAACTCCCCACCCGATCCGGAGACTTCTGTGACCCCGCTGTTCACGCTGAACGAGCTCGACGAGGCCATCGAGCGGCTTGACGAGAGCGTGCCCTGCCGTTCCTACGACCCGGAGGTGTTCTTCGCCGAGTCGCCCGCCGACGTCGAGTACGCCAAGTCCCTCTGTCAGACCTGTCCGCTGCGCGAGGCGTGTCTGGCCGGCGCCAAGGACCGTCGCGAGCCCTGGGGGGTCTGGGGTGGCGAGCTGTTCGTCCAGGGCGTGGTGGTGCCGAGGAAGCGGCCCCGGGGCCGTCCCCGCAAGAATCCGGTCTCGGCATGAGCACCCCGGGCACCATCGGCCGACCGGCCCCCTACGGGCCACGGCGCCAGCACCAGCTGCGCGCCATCGATCCCAACACCACGGCGGCCTCCGGCCGTCGACCCGTCGGGCCACGACAGTCCCGGCAGGAACAGAACAGGACCAGGAAGTTGCAACTCATCCCAGAAGCCCTGGCGCGTTCCCATATGGAGCAACGCAGCAGGGAAGCCCAGTCCCAGTGGGTGGCCGACGGGCTCGCCGAGGCTCAGCGCCAGGCTCGTCGCTCCGCCCGCCTCCAGCGCCGGGCGGAGCGCGCCTCGCAGCGCGCCCGCCAGGCGCTGGCCAGGGCGGTCATGCACTGACCAGCGCGGCGGCCGGCTCCCGGCCGCAGCACCGTTCGCCCGCCGGGCGGCTTTCACCCCTCCGTCTTCTCCAGGGCGGGGCCGCCGTCCCCACCCTCCGCCGCGCCCCGCTCGGCCGCCGGCGCCTTCCGGAGCCCCGGCGTCGCCGCCCGGAACCCGGGGAGCCCGGCCTCCAACTCCTCCCGCAGCCGCACCGTCGCGTTCAACTGGCAGAGCACCCCGATGGTGGACAGCGTCACCCGGTAGATCAGCAGGTAGGCCGGCGGCAGATTGAGCTGCCGGCCCAACTGGTGTGCCGAGGTGCGGGGATCGGCCACCCGGGCCGCCTGCTCGCGCAGCCACTCCCGGGTGAAGGTGAACTCCGCCACCCGCGCCGGCTCGATCAGCGGCAGCAGATATCCCATCACCTCGTCCGGATCCAGCTCGATGGCCGTCCTGACGAAGCCCTCCGCACGGAGCTGGGCGTACACCTCGGCCGCCGAGTCCTCCAGGGAGAGCCGAAGGGCACGGCCGATCGCCGGCGGCAGGCCGTCGGGCAGCCGGTTGACCGCGCCGAAGTCCAGCACGCCGAGCCGCCAGCGCTCGACCGGCTCGTCCGGGACCGGGACCAGCCGGAAGTTCCCCGGGTGCGCGTCCGCGTGCAGCAGGCCGGTGCGTTCCGTGCCGGAGAACAGGAAACGCGCCAGCAGTTGGCCGGCCCGATCCCGCCGTGGCCGGTCGCCCTTGGCGATCACCTCGGAGAGGGGTATGCCGGCCAGCCACTCGGTGACCAGCAGCCCCTCCCGCTGGCAGACCACCTCGGGCACCACGATGTCCGGATCGCCCCGGAACGCCTCGGCACAGATCCGCTGGGACTCCGCCTCCTGGGCGTAGTCGAGCTCCTCGGCGACCCGGTCGCGTATCTCCTCGATCAGGGGCTTGATCTCCAGGCCGGGGGCCCAGGGTGCCAACACTCGGGCGATGCGGCCCAGTTGGGTGAGGTCGGAGAGGAGCGCCGCACCCGCCCCCGGGTACTGGATCTTGACCGCCACCTCCCGACCGTCCGACCAGACCGCGCGGTGCACCTGGCCGATGGAGGCGGCCGCCGCCGGCTGCTCGTCGAACTCCAGGAAGTGGTCCCGCCAGTCCGCTCCGAGCCGCTCGGCCATGATCCGCAGCACCGAGCTCGTCGGCATCGGCGGCGCCGCGTCCTGCAGCTTGGTGAGCGCGGTGCGATACGGCCCGGCCATCGACTCCGGCAGCGCCGACTCGAAGACGGAGAGCGCCTGCCCCAGCTTCATCGCGCCCCCCTTCAGCTCGCCCAGCACCGAGAAGAGCTGCTGGGCCGTGCGCTGCTGAAGCTCCTGGCCCACCAACTCGGCCGACTTCCCACCGATGCGCTTCCCCAGCCCCCACGTCGCCCGGCCGGCGAAGCTGAGCGGCAGCGTGGCCAGCTTCGCCGTCCTGGTCACCGCCTTGCGAGGTAGATCAGACATGTCCCCTCCAACGTCCGGCGAGCGTACGGTCGTCGTGCCGGACCCTGCGTTCATTGTGGACCCGCCTGGGCCGGAACGACCGGGGTGGGCGGGCGGCCGTCAGCGGCTCCGCACGGACACTCCGGATGTGGGACGAATGTCTGTGTCGTCGTCGTGGGCCCCGGCAGCACGAACTCCGACCTGGTGTGGGGGCTCAGCGGCGCCGTCCCGTCGAGGAAGGCGAGCACCGCGCAGGCGGCCATCCCGGCCACCGCGGTGGCCAGGGCGCTGTCGCAGGCGGGCACCCCCGGGCTGCGGCCGTTGCGCCACTGGGCGACCAGGATCGGCCAGGACGGCTCCCGGTCGCTCAGGGTCCGCAGCAGACAGCCGGCGCAGGCCGAGGTGCCGGGCAGCACCAGGGGGCCGACGAAGCCGGTGGCCTCCACCACCCCGGTGTAGAGATGGGGGGTGCCGGTGGCCATCAGATCCTCGGCGCGCACCGGGTCGGGGACGTAGGCGGCGAGCCCGTCCCGTGGAGCCATGACGACCAGTTGGGGCCCCGCCGGCTCAGCCACCGGCACCCGGCGCCAGGGCCGGACCGCGCGCACCAGCGCCTCGGCCGCCGCGGCCCGGCGCTCGCCCAGGCTCTTCGGCCGCAGTCCGCCGTGCGCCGTGTCCATGGGCGCGACCCGGCCGCCGTCCACCACGTCGACTCGGCCCACGCCGGCCTGGGAGAGGGCGCCGGCGAGCGCGGCGCCCACCCGGCCCGCGCCCCTGACCAGGACCCGGGCGGCGCGCCGCGCGGTCAGCACCCGCAGCCCGTCGCCCGGCCTGGCGTGCAGCAGGGAGAGCGAGGCCAGGTCGGGGCGCATCGCCTCGGTGACGGCTCCGGCCGCCTCCGGCTCGGCCGTCGCGTCGTCGAGCACGCCGGCCCGCACCAGCCGGTCGGTCACGCGGTCCGCCGCCTCGGCCCCGAGGCCGAGCGAGGCCGCGGCGTCCCGCAGGGCGGGCAGCCCTCGCGTGCCGTCCAGCAGGGAGAGGAAGCTCTCCGTGGCGTTGTCCACCGGGCCGACGAGCACCGAGTGGGTGGGGGTCACGCCGTACCGCACGGTCTTCTGGTCCCGCCAGCCGCGCCGTAGCGACGGCTTGATCATCGGATGCATTGGGATCGCCCCCCTTCGGCCCGGGCGGGCCTCGGCTCACTGTTGGACCCATCATGGCGGGAACAGAGCGGGCGTGTGTGATGTTATCCACAGGAAGGCGAGAAAATACTATAAATAGTGCGTTCTGGAGGGTGGTCGCGTCACGGTGACGCTGGTGCCACGGGCGACGAGTGGGACATATCCGGCCCCCAGCGGGTAACGTCGACCTGTGCCCGCCGACCCGCTGAACAGCGCCGGCCCGCCGCAGCGCAGTCCCTCGGCGGGGCGTCCGGCGCTGGACACCGCCGGTGCCGATCGGGTGGAGGTCCGCCGCAGCTCTCGCCGACGTCGCACGGTCTCCGCCTACCGCGAGGCCGACCGCACGGTGGTGCTGATCCCCGCCCGGATGTCCGCCGAGGAGGAGCGGCGCTGGGTCGCCGTGATGCTGGAGAAGCTGGCCGCCCAGGAGACCCGACGGCTGCTGGACGACGCGGACCTGCTGCGCCGGGCGGTCGAGCTGTCGGAGCGGTACTTCGAGGGGCGCGCGCGGCCGGCCAGCGTGCGCTGGGTCACGAATCAGAACGCCCGTTGGGGCTCCTGCACGCCGGCGCTCGGCACCATCAGGCTCTCCCACCGGCTCCAGGGGATGCCCGAGTACGTGGTCGACTACGTGCTGCTGCACGAGCTGGCCCATCTGCTGGTGCCCGGTCACGGTGCCGACTTCTGGGCGCTGTTGGAGCGCTATCCCAGGACGGAGCGGGCGCGCGGCTTCCTGGAGGGCGTGGTCACCGCGGAGCGGCTGCCGCAGGGTCGTTGCCCGGAGGGCGACTGACCGGGGGCGACCACTGTCGGTCGCATTGGCTAGTCTGGCGGCGCCGGATGTGCAGCCTGTCGAACGGGGAGGGCCGTTACCTATGGTGACGCAATTCAAGCGGGGTCAGAAGGCTCGCCTCAGCGACCTGACCCTGGGGACGGACCTGTATGTGGGGGTGCACGTCTCCGGGCCCGGGATGGTCTTCGACATCAGCTGCTTCGGGCTGGACGCCGCCGAGCAACTCTCCGACGACCGTTACTTCATCTTCTACAACCAGCCGAAGTCGCCCGAGGAGTCGATGCAGCTGCTCGGGGCGCAGGCGGGGGACGCTGAGTCCTTCCGGATCACCCTGGACCGGGTGCCACCGGCGATCGACCGGCTGGCCTTCACCGCGACCATCGACGGCGACGGGACGATGTCCCAGGTGGCGCCCGGCTACCTGCGGATCGTCGCGGGCGGCGAGGAGGTCGCGCGGTACTCCTTCGACGGCTCGGAGTTCTCCTCCGAACGCGCGTTGATGATCGGCGACTTCTACCGCAAGGACGGCTGGCGTTTCGCCGCCGTCGGCCAGGGCTTCGACGGCGGGCTGGCGGCGCTGCTGCGGCACTTCGGCGGCGAGGTCGAGGAGGAGGAAGAGGCGCCGGCGCCGGCCGCTCCCGCGCAGCCGCAGGGCGGCGCGCCCGGCTTCGCCCCGCCCGGCGCGCAGCCGGCCGCCCCGCCGGCGTTCGCGCCTCCCGGCGGCGCCGCGCCGCCCGCTCCCGCTCCCGTGCCATCGGCACCCGAGCCGGTACCCGCCGCCGCGCCGGCTCCAGCCGCCCCGCCGCCCGCCGCGCCGGCTCCGTCCGCTCCGCAGCCCCCGCAGCAGTTCGGGCAGCCGCCGGCGGCCCCGCAGCCCGCGGCGCCGTTCGGCCAGCCGCCCGGGCCGCCTCCGCAGCCGCCGCAGCAGTTCGGCCAGCCCCCCGCCGTTCCCCAGCAGCCGCAGTTCGGCCAGCCCCCGGCCGCTCCCCAGCAGCCGCAGTTCGGTCAGGTCCCGCAGCAGTTCGGGCAGTTCCCCCCGCAGGCGGGGCCCGCCGCGACGCAGCAGGTGCCCCAGCAGACCGGCGACCTCTCCACCGTGCTCAGCAAGTACCGCCCGGCCGACGCCGGGCAGCGCTGGAGCCTGCAGAATCCCCAGCTGGTCCGCGTCGACCTGGGGCTGGACGGTCAGCCGGTGATGGCCAGACAGGGCGCGATGGTGCTCTACGAGGGCGAGGTCGAGTTCGGTTTCAAGGGCGGCGGCTTCAAGCGGCGGATGGTCGCCAACGCCACCGGTGAGGGCTTCCCCTCACTGATGCGCTGCACGGGCGGCGGCCGGGTCTACCTGGCGGAGGACGCCACCCGGCTCTTCCCGGTCGAGCTGCAGGGCGACGCGATATGCGTCTCCTCTCAGCACGTGCTCGCCTTCGACGAGTCGCTGGACTGCGACGTGCGGCGCATCGACGGGCACGGGCTGCCGGGAGGCAGCCTCTTCGCCCTTCAGTTCTCCGGCCACGGCACCCTGGTGCTGACCACGCACGGCGAGCCGCTGGTCATGCCGGTCACGGCGATGACCTTCGCGGACGCCAACGCGCTGGTCGCCTGGTCCGCGGCCGCCCAGGTGCTGGTCGCCAGCCAGGTGCGGCTCCGCCGGCACGCCTACCCGGGCGACACCGGCGAGAGCACCCAGCTCCAGTTCCGCGGCGCCCCGGGGAACTTCGTGATCGTCCAGCCCTACGAGATCTGACAGGAGCCGGTGATGGACCAGCGGATGACCGCGGGCTACGCCCCGACCGCCCCCACGGCCCGGATGGAGAACCACGGGCCCACGATGGCCCGGGTGGCCATGCGATCCGGGCAGGACCTCCTGGCCCGGTCCGGATCGATGGTGGCCTACGAGGGCTTCGTCCAGTACGAGTCCAACCCCTCGGCCGTCGGCCGCGCCGTCGCCGGCCGGCTCACCGGGGAGAGCGTCCCGCTGATGCGGTGCCACGGCGACGGCCAGCTCTACCTCGCCGACTACGGGGCGAACGTGGTCTGCCTCCCGTTGAACGGCGAGAACATCTCGGTCAACGCGACCAACGTGCTGGCCTTCGACGCGCACCTGGAGTGGGGGGTGCAACGGGTCAAGGGGATAGCCAAGTTCGCCGGCCAGGGCCTGTTCAACCTCGGCATCTCCGGCACCGGCTGGGTCGCCATCACCAGCCGCGGCTTCCCGGTGGTGGTGGACTGCGGCCAGAGCGGCGGCGAGACCTATGTGGACCCGGACGCGCTGGTCGCCTGGTCCACCAGCCTCGAAGTGCGCGGCAAGCGCAGTTTCAAGGCCAGCTCGCTGATCGGTCGAGGCAGCGGCGAGGCTTACCAACTCGGCTTCTCCGGCCAGGGCTTCGTGATCGTCCAGCCCAGCGAGGACAGCACCGAGCGCCTCAGCGGCAACCAGAACTAACGGGGGAACGGCGAGATGCTGAGTCCGATCTTCAACAACGCGGCCCAACAGAGCCAGGAGCGCTTCGCCCTCCAGGGCGCCCACATGCTGCGGGTCAACCTCGCCGGCGGCGAGGACGTGGTGGCCAGGTCCGGCAGCATGGTGGCCTTCGAGGGCATGGTCGAGTTCGACGGCGAGTACCAGTCGCAGCGCCAGCAGCACAGCCAGCGGATGACCGGCGAGGCCCTGCCGTTGATGCGCTGCTTCGGGCAGGGCGTGGTCTACCTGGCCAACCTGGCCCAGCACGTGCACGTGCTGGAGGTCGACCACGAGGGCCTGACCGTGGACAGCGGCTACGTCCTGGCGATGGACGCCCATCTGCACTGGGACGTGGTCTCCGTGGAGAGCCAGTACGGCATCCCCGGCGTCGGCGCCTACAACACCCTGATCACCGGTCAGGGGCAGGTCGCCATCACCACCTCGGGCAGCCCGCTGGTGCTGCGCGTGACCCCGCAGCAGGTGTGCAGTGTGGACGCGGACGCCGTGGTGGCCTGGTCCTCCTCGCTGCGGGTGCAGATGCAGGCCCAGACCAGCAGCAAGTCGATCTGGCGCCGCCGCGGCAGCACCGGTGAGGGCTGGGAGCTGAGCTTCATGGGCGACGGCCATGTCGTGGTCCAGCCGAGCGAGCTGCTGCCGCCCCAGCAGACGTCGTTCGGCCAGCGGCTGCAGTTCCAGCAGGGGGCTGGGCCCGGCCTCGGCCAGGGCGGCGCCTGGGGGCCGCGCTGAGCGGGGCCGGCCCCGCCCGGCCGCGCGCCCCGCTCACAGCAGGGCGCGCGCCCCGGCCACCAGCTCCCGCACCGAGCGGTCCGGCAGTCGCTCGGCCTCGGCGAAGTCGAACCACCGCAGGTCCAGCGACTCCTCGCTGATCACGGCCCGCGCCCCGGCCGGCGCCAGGGCCGCGTACTGCACGTCGAAATGGGTGGCGCACGGCGTCTCGTGCCGGTCCAGCCGGACCGGCACGGGCAGCAGCCGCAGCCCGGTGATCCCGGACTCCTCCGTGGCCTCCCGCAGCGCGGCGCCGGTCAGCGTCTCGTCCCCGGGCTCGCAGTGGCCGCCGGTCTGGAGCCAGCGGCCGATCTTCCGGTGCAGGGTCAGCAGCACCCGGCCGCCCGCCGCGTCCACCACCAGCGCGCTGGCGGTCAGATGGCCGGACCGGCAGCTCTTCCACATGCCGTCCGGATGGGCCGCCAGATGCGCGGCGTAGTCCTGCCGCAGCTCCTCCTGCCCGTCGTCCGGGGCCGCCCAGGCGCGCAGGGCTTGGGCGGCGTCCTCACGCAGGGCGCTCACTCGGGCCGGCCGCCCTTGCCCTCGCCCGCCGGGCCGTCCTCGTCGCCCGGGCCGTCCTCGTCGTCGGCCGGCCGGCTGTCCCCGGGGGTGTCCTTCTCCAGGCTCGGCCTGCCGCCGTCGGCCGCCTCGCCCAGCAGCTGGTCCAGCTCCGAGAAGTCCAGCTGCTCGCGGTGGACGAAGCCGTCCGGATCGTCCAGGTCCCGGGCGGTGGGCAGCATGTCCGGGTGCGTCCACAGGGCGTCCCGGCCCTGGCTGCCCCTGGCGTCCGTCAACGAGGCCCACAGCCGGGCCGCGTCCCGCAGCCGGCGCGGGCGCAGCTCAAGACCGATCAGCGTGGCGAAGGTCTGCTCCGCCGGGCCGCCGGAGGCGCGCCGCCGGCGCAGCGTCTCCCGCAGCGCCGAGGCGGCCGGCAGGTGCGGCTCGGCCGCCGCGTGCACCACCGCGTCCACCCAGCCCTCGACCAGCGCCAGCGCGGTCTCCAGCCGGGCCAGGGCGGCCTTCTGCTCCGGGGTGTCCTCCGGCTCGAAGAGGCCCTGCTGGAGCTTCTCCTGCAACTCCTCGGGCCGGCTCGGGTCGAGCTGCCCGACCAGGCCCTCCAGCTTCGCCGTGTCCACCTGGATGCCCCGGGCGTAGCCGTCCACCGCGCCGAAGAGGTGCGAGCGCAGCCACGGCACGTGGGTGAAGAGCCGTTGGTGCGCCGCCTCCCGCAGCGCCAGGTAGAGCCGGACCTCGTCCTCCGGCACCCCGAGGCCCTGGCCGAGCGCAGCGACGTTCTGCGGGAGCAGCGCCGCCTTGCCCGCGGGGCCGAGCGGCAGCCCGATGTCGGTCGAGCCGACGACCTCGCCGGCCAGCACGCCGACGGCCTGCCCGATCTGGGTGCCGAACATGGCGCCGCCCATGGACCGCATCACGCCCAGCAGCGGGCCGGCCATGGCCCGCATCTCCTCGGGCAGCACCTGGCTCATGGCCGCCCCGACCCGCTCCGCCACCGGATCGACCAGCTCCCGCCAGACCGGCAGCGTCGCCTCCACCCACTCGGCACGACTCCAGGCCACCGTGGCCGTGGCACCGGAGGGCAGCGAGGTGACGCCGTCCAGCCAGAGGTCGGCCAACCGCACCGCCTCCCTGACCCGCTCCGTCTCCTGGGCGCTCACCGAGCGGTCCTTCGAACCGTCCGGCGTGCCCTGGGCGACCGTCTGCCGAGCGACGTTCTGCGCCAGCTCCCAGTTGACCGGGCCGCTGTCGTTGGACAGCAGCTGGCCCAGCTGCTGGAACGCGGCCCCCAGGTCCTGCGGGTTCATCCCGCCGGCGCCGAACAGCGCGGACAGGGGGTTGTCGGCCGGACCCTGGCCACCGGCGCCCTTGTTCTTACCGGATTCGCCGTCTTCCGGCTCCTGCGGGAGGCCGAATCCGAAGGGAAAGTCACTCACGGGAATCCTCGGGTTGTGTCATCGGACGTCGTCGAAACGGAAACGGACGCGCCGGGCATTCGCTGGTCTGTGCCCCAAGCCTAGACACCTCTCAGGCAGGATGGGCGTGCGCACGTCGTAATGGAACAACCGCTGGAGAGGTCCTGTGAGTTCCCCGGAACCAGCCGTTCGCGCACCGCGAAACGGACCAACCACCCCCCTGACCGTCGCCGTGACCGGCGCGGCGAGAGGTGTGGGCGCCCGGCTCACCGAGCGGCTGCTGGACTCCGCCGACGTCCGGCGGGTGCTCGCGCTGGACGAGCGGCTCGGTGAGGCCAGGGGTGCCGAGTGGCACACCCTGGACGTCCGCGACCCGGCCATCGCCGACCTGCTGCGCACCTCGGGCGCGACCAGGGACGCCGACGCCGAGGAGGAGCGGGACGCCGAGCCGACCACCGCCCCCGTCGACGTACTGGTGCACCTGGCGATGGACCTGGACGTGGAGTCCGACCCGGCCGCGCGCACCGCGTTCAACGTGCGGGGCACCCAGACGGTGCTGACCGCGGCGGCCGCCGCCGGGGTCCGCCGGGTGGTGCTGTGCACCTCGGCGATGGTCTACGGCGCCCTGCCGGACAACGACGTGCCGCTCGCCGAGGACGCCGAGCTGCGGGCCACCGAGGACGCCACCTGCGTGGGCGACCTGCTGGAGATCGAGCGGCTCGCCCAGCGCGCGCCCCGCGCGCACCCGGGGCTCAACGTCACCGTGCTGCGCCCCGCCGTGCTGGTCGGTGGCACGGACACCGCGCTGACCCGCTACTTCGAGTCGCCCCGGCTGCTGGTGGTCGCCGGCTCGCGCCCGCGGTGGCAGTTCTGCCACGTCGACGACCTGGTCAGCGCGCTGGAGCTGGCGGTGCTCGAGAAGGTCGACGGCGAGCTGGCGGTCGGCTGCGAGGGCTGGCTGGAGCAGGAGGAGGTCGAGGAGCTGTCCGGCATCCGCCGGATGGAGCTGCCGCCCTCGGTGGCGCTGGGCGCCGCGACCCGGCTGCACCGGCTGGGCCTCACGCCGTCGCCGGCCGGCGACCTCGCCTACACGATGCACCCCTGGGTGGTCAGCGGCAGCCGGCTCTACGAGGCGGGCTGGCGGCCGGCCTGGAGCAACGAGGAGGTGCTGGCCGAGCTGCTGGCGGAGGTCGCGGGGCGACACACGGTGGTGGGGCGCCGGTTGGGCCGCAAGGACGCGGCCACCACGCTGGGCGCCGCCGGTGCCACCGTCGCCCTGGTCGGCACGGCCGCGCTGGTCCGCCGCGCCCGTCGGGCCCGCCGCCGTTGACCGGGCGGGCATGGGGGATCATGGGGGGTATGACGACCGTGGACCCGATCCGGTTGGTGGACCTGCGTGAGACGCCGCTCTCGGTCGACGAGGTGCGGGCGGCGGTCGCGGACGACGCGGCCGGTGGCACCGTGCTGTTCGTCGGCAGCGTGCGCGACCACGACGGGCCGGCGGCGGCCGTCACCTCGTTGGAGTACTCCGCGCATCCGACCGCCGGGGCCGAGCTGCGCCGGGTCGCGGCCGACGTGGTCGCGGCCTTCCCCGGCTGCGCGGTGGCCGCCACGCACCGGCTGGGCCCGCTGGCGGTCGGGGACCTGGCGGTGGTGGTCGCGGTCTCGGCGGCCCATCGGGACGCCGCGTTCCGCGCCTCGCGGCTGCTCATCGACGAGCTGAAGTCGCGGGTGCCGATCTGGAAGCACCAGCGCTTCGCGGACGGCACCGAGGAGTGGGTGGGGGCGGGCGCCGGTCGGCCGGCGGGCACCACTCCGGTTGCGTAACCGGTAGACGCGGCCGAGCGTTGGAGTGACAACGCCGTGGGCGGCGCAGGTGGGAGGTAGGAGATGGCTGTACTTGTCTGGTTGTTGATTCCGGTCGCCGGGGGAGTGGTCGCGGGCATATGGAGCGCCTGGGCCACCCGGCGCCGCAGTGGCGGGCGGAACGTCAGGGACAGCGTGGGGGTGCGGGGCTACGAGGCCTTCCGGGCCGCGATGGAGCGGGCCCCGGCCGACGGTTGACAGTGCCGTCACGTACTGTCAAGACATGCCACGCCGTACCGCGACACTGCTGACCTCGGTCCTGTTGCTGATCGGGATGCTCTGCGCCGGGGTGTTGATCCAGGTGCCCTACGCGGAGATGTCCCCGGGCCCCACGGTGAACACCCTCGGCGAGCACGACGGTGAGCCGGTACTCACGGTGGAGGGCGAGGAGACCTTCGAGGACTCGGGTCACCTCAACATGACGACGGTGCGGGTCACCGGCATCGACTACCGGATGAACCTGCTGGAGGCGGTGCACGGCTGGCTGGCCGACGACCGGGCCGTCGTCCCGCGGGACACGCTCTATCCGGACGACGTCTCGGCGGACCAGGTCGAGCAGCGGAACGCCGAGGAGTTCACCCAGTCGCAGGAGAGCGCCAAGGTCGTGGCGCTCCGCGAGCTGGGCTACGACGTCCCGGAACAGACCGTGGTGGCGGCGGTGGTGGAGGGCAGCCCCGCGCAGGACGAGCTGCACGCGGGGGACGCGATCATCGCCGTGGACGGCACCCCGGTGCGGGAGCCGGGGCAGGTCGCCGAGCTGGTGACGCGCCACGAGCCGGGCGAGGACGTGGTGTTCAGTGTGGTCCCCGCCGAGCAGGCCCAGGAGGCGTTGAACGGCGGCGGCCCGATGCCCGAGGAGACGTCCGAGGTCACGGTCACCACGGCGGAGGCGGAGGACGACCAGCGGGCGATCGTCGGCATCCAGGCCGGCCTGGCGTACGCGCTGCCCTTCGAGATCGACATCCAGCTGGCCGACGTGGGGGGGCCGAGCGCGGGGCTGATGTTCGCCCTGGGTCTGATGGACCGGCTCACGGAGGAGGAGCTGACCGGGGGCGCGTTCATCGCCGGCACTGGGACGATCGACAACGAGGGCGTGGTCGGCCCGATCGGCGGCGTCTCGATGAAGATCATCGCGGCCCGGGAGGCCGGCGCCGAGTTCTTCCTGACGCCCCGGGAGAACTGCGCCACCGCCGCGGAGGACGTGCCGGACGGGCTGACCCTGGTCGAGGTCGACACCATGGACGACGCGTTGGAGGCGCTGGGGCTGATACGCGCGGGCGACACCGACGAGCTGTCCGAGTGCCGGCCGGCCGCCTGACCGAGGCGGTCCTGGCGCGGCCACCCGGCGGTCGGTGTCGCCCGGTCGCGCGGGCCGGGTGCCCGCGCGCCCACGGCAGGGTCAGTCGGCGAACGTGGCGCTGAGCGCCTCGGCGAGCCCTGGCACCAGGTCGGGTCCGGTGAGCACCTCGGTCTCGCTGTCCTTCGCGCGCAGCCGCACGGCGGACTCCCGTTGCCCGTCCCGGAGCACGGCCACCGTGAGGCGCACCTCCTGGCGTTCGGGGTGTTCGGTCACCCAGCGGTTCAGCGCGGCCTCGTCCAGGCCGTCGGGGACGGCGGTCTCGGCGGCCGGCGGCAGCATCAGCCGCTCCACGGTGAGCGCGCAGCCGGCCACGGCGTCGGGCCAGGCGATGGTGGCGAGGAACTCGTCGAGCGGCACGCCCGGCGGCAGTTCGTCCTGCTCGATCGGGGTCAGCCCGTCGCCCGCCGTCTCGTCCAGTTCGAGCCGCTCGGCCAGCCCGGGCTCCTCGGAGCGCAGCCGCACCGTGTCCACCAGGGCGAACAGTTGGGCGGGGCGGTCCCAGCCGAGGTTGGCCGCGTAGCTGTCGATCTCCAGCACGGTCCTGGTGAGCGGTTCGGCCGCCAGGGGCGAGTTGGCGGATGCGTCGGGGGGAGTGTTGTCCATGGGCATATCGTGCCGTCTCACCCCCCGAAAACGGGAACCGAGTAAAGGTTGAGTAAGTTAGTTCAGTGGGCCGTTCTGTGGACTGGCCCGGCTTCAGATCCCGCGAATCGTTTGAGGTGCGCACCTTGGCTTTCCAGATGCCGGACCGGGGCTCGGGTTCGGGCCGCCCCAACGGTCCGAACGGACCCAGAGGACCAAGAGGCCCAGGAGGGCCGGGAGGACCGAGGTTCAGCGTCGGGCGCCCGTCCCGAGGCGCCAAGACCCTGCTGATCACCGCGGCCATCCTGGCCGCGCTGGCCATCCTGTTCGCCATGTTCGCGGGGTTCTGGACGGACTGGCTGTGGTATCGCTCGGTTGACTACACCAGCGTCTACCGCACACAGATGCTCACCCGGGCCGTGATGTTCACGGTCTTCGGCGTGGTGATGGCGCTGGCGGTCGGCTTCAACATCTGGCTGGCGCACCGGCTGCGGCCGCCGCTGAGCGCGATGTCGATGGAGCAGCAGAACCTCGACCGCTACCGCACGAGTATCGCCCCCTTCAAGAAGTGGGTGGTGCTCGCGGTCGCGGTGGTGATCGGGCTGATCGCCGGCGGTTCCGCCTCCAGCCAGTGGCGCACCTGGCTCCAGTGGATCAACGGTGAGTCGTTCGGCGTCACCGATCCGCAGTTCAACCGGGACGTGTCGTTCTTCGCCTTCGACTACCCCTTCTACCGGTTCGTGCTGGGCTTCGCGTTCGCCGTCGTGGTGCTCTCCACGCTGGCCGCCGCGCTCACCCACTACCTCTACGGCGGCATCCGGCTGACCACGCCGGGCAGCCGGATCACCAACGCGGCGACCAGCCACCTCTCGGTGCTGGTCGGCCTGTTCGTGGCGCTGAAGGCGGTCGCCTACTGGCTGGACCGGTACGGGCTGGCGCTCAAGAGCGGTGACTTCCGGGACAACGAGGGCTGGACGGGTCTGCGGTACGTGGACGCCAACGCCTACCTCCCGGCGAAGACGATCCTGGCGATCATCGCCGCGATCTGCGCGGTGCTGTTCTTCGCCACCCTGTGGCGCCGCGGCTGGCAGCTGCCGGTCATCGGCCTCGGCCTGATGGTCCTCTCCGCCGTGCTGATCGGCGGCGTCTACCCGGCCCTGGTGCAGCAGTTCCAGGTCAAGCCGAACGAGCAGGCGAAGGAGACTCCATACATCCAGAAGCACATGGAGTCCACCATCGACGCCTACGACATCGCCGACGCTCAGTACGAGGACTACACGGGCGATCCCGAGGTGGACGCGGAGGAGCTGCGCAACTCCGTCTCCGACACGGTGAGCATCCGGCTGCTGGACCCGAGCGTGGTCTCGCCCGCGTTCCAGCAGATCCAGCAGGTCCGGGGCTACTACCAGTTCTCGCCGACGCTGGACGTGGACCGCTACAGCATCGACGACCAGGAGCAGGACACGGTCGTCGGCCTCCGGGAGATGAACGTCAACAACGCTCCCGAGCGGAACTGGATCAACGACCACTTCCGGTACACCCACGGCTTCGGCATGGTGGCCGCGAGCGGCACCGACATCCTGTCGAACGGGCAGCCGGACTTCCTGGAGCGCGACCTGCCGCCCGAGGGGGACCTCGGCGAGTACGAGCCGCGGGTCTACTTCGGTGAGTACACCACCCAGTACTCGATCGTGGGCGGCCCCCAGCAGGAGATCGACTACGCGGGCGAGGACGGCGAGGTCGAGTACAGCTACTCCGGCGACGCCGGCGTCAACCTGGACAACTACTTCAACCGGGCCGCCTACGCGCTGACCATGGGCGAGCCGCAGATCCTCTATTCCGGCGCGATCGGCGAGGGTTCCCGGATCCTCTACAACCGGACGCCCAAGGAGCGGGTCGAGGCGGTGGCGCCCTGGCTGACCATCGACGGGGACCCGTACCCGGCGGTGGTGGACGGCCGCATCCAGTGGATCGTGGACGCCTACACCACGACCAACGGCTATCCCTACTCCTCGCGCACCACGCTCGGGGACGTCACCGAGACCTCGTTGACGGAGAACCAGGGCGAGGTCATCGCCCAGGAGAACAACGTCAACTACATCAGGAACTCGGTCAAGGCGACGGTGGACGCCTATTCGGGTGATGTCGTGCTCTACGAGTGGGACACCGAGGACCCGGTGCTGAAGACCTGGCGGAGCGCCTTCCCGGAGACCGTGCAGGACCGCGAGGACATCAGCGACGAGCTGATGGACCACCTGCGGTACCCGCAGGACCTGTTCAAGGTCCAGCGTGACCTGCTCCAGCGGTACCACGTGGACAACGCCGGTCAGTTCTACAGCGGTTCGGAGCGCTGGGAGGTGCCGGACGACCCGACGCACCAGGGGCAGTCGGTGCCGCCGTACTACCTGAGCATGCGGATGCCGGACCAGGACGAGCAGGTCTTCTCGCTGACCACGACGTTCACGCCGCTCAACAGAGACACGTTGGCCGCCTACATGGCGGTCGAGGCGGACGCCAGAAGCGACTCCTACGGCACGATGAGAGTCCTGACCCTGCCGTCCAACACGACGGTCTGGGGCCCACAGCAGGTGCAGAGCCGGTTCAACTCCGATCCGGAGATCGCCGAGAGCATCAACCTGCTCTCCCGCGGCGATTCCGAGGTGGAGTACGGCAACCTGCTCACCGTGCCACTGGAAGGCGGCCTGCTCTACGTGGAGCCGGTCTACGTCCGCGGCGCCGGCACCAACTACCCGCTGCTGCGGCGGGTGCTGGTGACCTACGGCGAGCGCACGGCCTTCGAGGACACCCTTGAGGAGGCCCTGGACGTCGTCTTCGGGGTCACCGAATCCGGTGAGGAACCGCCGGAGTCACCACCCCCCGGTGAGGGTGAGGAAGAGCAGCCCCCGGAGGGTGAAGCCACCCTTGAGGAGACCATCGCCGAGGCCCAGGAAGCCTGGGAGGAGAGCGAGCAGGCGCTCCAGGACGGGGACTGGGCGGCCTTCGGCGAGGCGCAGGCCCGCCTGGAGGAGGCGTTGGCCCAGATGGCCGAGGACGACCCGGCACGCAACGAGGAGGAGGAGACGCCGCCTGACGAGGAAGCGCCCGCTGACGGCAACTCCTAGGCAGAGCAAGGGCGTTCCCCCACCCCTGGTGGGCGTCCAGTCGGGGCCCGGTACCGCGTGCGCGGTGCCGGGCCTCCGGCGTTTCGTGGGCCGGGCGGTGGCGCGGGGCGCTGGCGCGGTGCGCGCCGGGGTGCGCGCGACCTCGCGGTGCTGACGGGCCGTCGGATCGTCAACCCTGTGCGCGTGTTCGGCGGTTGCCCTGATACCACGCTGACCGGCGCTGTCAGTGGCAGGGGCCATACTGCGTCTCGATTCCCGGTAACTTCCCATCGCCGACCGTGTTTGGGTGTATCCATATCGGGAAGTCGATAAACCGCTGAAGTGACTTCACTGGCTGCGGTATACCAGGTGTACGCAGGTTTCAGGTGGTGCGACTATGGACCTTATGGGGGACAAGGCCGGGTTCGAGAGCAGTCGAGCCGCCGCTCAGGAGGGCGCGCGGCTGCTGCGCCTCGGGGACCTGGACGGGGCTGAGGGGCCGTTGCGGCGCGCGGCGGCAGACGGGGAGCGGTCCGCCGCGAACAACCTGGGGGTGTTGCTGTACCAGTCCGGCCGCGCCGGGGAGGCGGCCGAGTGGTGGCGGATCGCCGCCGTGGCCGGCTCGGCGCCGGCGGCGCACGCGCTGGGCCGGCACCTGCGCGAGCGCGGGGACGAGGCCGGCGCCGAGTTCTGGCTGCGGCAGGCCGCCGAGACCGGCCACGCCTCGGGCGCGCACGCGCTGGCCGAGCTGCTCGACCACCGGGGGAACGCGGAGGCGGCCCGGTGGTTCCTGGTGGCGGCCGAGCGTGGCCACCGCGAGGGCGCCTACCGGCACGCCTGCCTGCTGGCCCGCGGGGACGAGGCGGCGGCCGAGCCCTGGTTCCGGCAGGCGGCGGCCCGCGGGCACCGGCGGGCCGCGCTGCGGCTCGGCGCGCTGCTGGAGCGGCGCGGCGAGGCCACCGAGGCTGGCCGCTGGTACCTGGAGGCGGCCGAGGCCGGCGAGGTACGGGCGGCCAGCGCGCTCGGCTTCCTGCTGCGGGACTCGGGCGACGAGGCCGGCGCCGAGCTGTGGTGGCGGCGCGCCGCCGGGGACGGCGACGGGCCGGCGGCCAACGCGCTGGGCGCGCGGTACGCGCAGTCCGGCGACCGGCAGGAGGCGCAGCGCTGGTACCGGGCCGCGGTCGAGGCCGGGGACATCAACGGCGCTTTCAACCTCGCCCTGTTGAGCTCCGGTCAGGGCCGCACCGCCCAGGCCGAGCAGTGGTACCGCAGGGCGGCCTACGCGGGCCACCGGGACGCGGCGAACGCGCTGGCGGTGCTGCTGTTGCAGCGTGGCGACGCGGACGGTGCCGAGCCCTGGTTCTCCAAGGCGGCCGAGGCGGGCAGCGTGGACGCCGCGTTCAACCTCGGCATCCTCTACGCCGGGCGCGGCCAGGAGGAGGCCGCCGGGCGGTGGTACCGCCGGGCCGCCGAGGCCGGGCACACCGACGCGGCGCTGCAACTGGCGGTCGGGCTGTTGCGCTCCGGCACCGCCGAGGCGGAGCCCCGGCTGGCCGAGAAGTGGCTGCGGCAGGCCGCCGAGGGCGGCAGCGACGAGGGCGCGTTCCGGCTCGCCGTGCTGCTGGAGCGGGACGCCGAAGGGGCGGAGCCGGGCGGCGAGCCGCCGGAGTACGAGCGCTGGTACGCCCAGGCCGCGGAGCAGGGGCACCGGCGGGCGCAGGTCCGGCTCGGCATGTGCGCGGCCAGCCGGGACGACGTGGTCACGGCGGCCCGCTGGTACCGGGCGGCGGCCGAGGCCGGCAGCCGGAACGGGGCGTTCAACCTCGGCCTGCTGCTGGCCCGGGAGGGCAGCGAGCCGGAGGCGGCGCTGTGGTGGCGGCGCGCGGCCGAGGCCGGGCACGGCCGGGCGGCGCTGCGACTCGCGCTGCTCGCCTCCCGCCACGGTGACCTGGCGGAGGGCGGCAGCTGGTGCACCCGGGCCATGGAGCTGGGCCCGGCCGAGGTGGCCCGGCGGGCCGCCCGGCTGCGCGACGCGCTGGCCCAGGAGCTGACCGCCTGACGCCCCGGCCCCCGCCCCGGGTGGGGCGGGGGCGGAAGTCGGTGGAGCGGCCGCCGGCGCCCCTGTTACCGTCGTGCCGCCGGCCGCGGGACTTCGGTGCGACTTCCGGAACCTGCCTTTACCGCAATGCTTCGCAGCTCGTGCCCCCATTCCCCGGCCGGCGTCCGCGCCCCCTGGGGAGGGGGCGCCTGGCCAGGGGGATGCGATGGACGCGCACGGGGACCTCGTCGCGGCCGAGGACGTGCTGCTCTTCGTCAACGCGGCGATCACCGCGACCGGGCAGCGGGAGTTCCACAGCGACGAGGACGAGCAGCGGCTGTCGCTGGACTTCCTCCATGCCTACCTGCTGGCGAACTACCGTGACCTGTACGCCGGGGCGCTGGCACTCGACATCAACGACCACAACGTCGTCCTGATCGTGCGGCGGCTGCTGGCCACCGCCGGTGAGGCCACGGCCGACCAGCGGCGCCGCGAGGGCCGGCTGATCGCCGGCCGGTTGGCGACGCTGCCGCCGCAGCGGGTGTACGCGCTCTTCGGCGCGCTGCGCCGGGCCGGAGTGAACAACCGCCGCACCCGCGCGATCGTCAGGGACTGGCTCACCGCCCGCCCAAACCTGGCGTTCGACGCCGTGAAGTACCGCCGCGGCCTCCGGGACGCGCTGCGCCACGCCCACCTGCCGCCGCCCACCGAGGAGCTGGGCGCCTTCCTGTTCGCGCCGCTGGGCCGGCCGCGCTACGCGACCCCGCTGCTGGAGACCTGGCGCCGCGCGCACTACGAGCGGGCCGCCCTCTACGCGCTGCCGTTCACCGTCGCCGAGGGCTTCGCCGCCCGGCACGGCATCGACCGGGCCACCTTCCTGGCGGGCATCGCGCCCCGGCTGACCCGGGGGGAGTCCCTGCGGCTCCAGGAGTCCGCGCGCCGCGTCGGGGTGGCCGAGGCGCCGGCGGAGCTGGCCGGCATGCCGCTGACCCGGCTGGCCGGCTACGTGCTGGGGCTGTCGATCGAGGACCGGGTGGCGCGCCGCGGCGAGCTGACCCGGGCCCTGGAGTCGGCCGCCGACCGGGTCGCCGGCGCGCACCGGGGCAGCTGGGGCCGGGTCGCCGCCGTGCTGGACGACAGCTTCTCCGCCTCCGGCTCGGGGCAGAAGCGCCGCCGCCCGTTGGCCGTGGCCCTGGCCTGCCACTACCTGCTGGCCGCCCTGGCCGGCGACTACACCGGGCTCTGGACGTCCGGGCGGACCGACCCGCTGCTGGCCTACCCGTTCGGGCCGACGCCACTGGGCCGGCGGGTGCTGGACGCGCTGGAGACCGGGCCGAGCCGGCTCGTCATCGTCTCCGACGGCTGGGACAACGCGCCGCCCGGCCTGGCCGGCGAGGTGCTCCGGGTGTGGCGCACCCGACTCGATCCGGACCGCCGGACCAGCGTCGTCCACCTCAACCCGGTCTACGACGCGGCCGACTTCGACGTGCGTCGGCTGTCGCCCTCGCTGCCCACGGCGGGGATCCGGGACGCGGAGGACCTGCCGGCGCTGGTGGAGCTGGCCCAGTTCGCCGAGGGGCGGACCGGGCTGGCCGAGCTGACCGCCTATCTGGACGCCCGGGCGGCCCGGCTGCCGGCCGTCCCGTCCCGGAACCTCCGTCGGGAGGCGCCGCGATGACCCGTCAGCAGCCCGCCGGGTCGGGGCGGTCCGGCCTGGACCTGGCCGGTCTCGACGTCCGGCCCGCCCAGGTGTGGGGCGCGGTCCGGCTGGTGCCGCTGGTGCGGCCCGAGCCGATCGCCGACCTGCGGCTGCACCAGCAGGTCTACGGCGAGGCGACGGGTGTCGTCGAGGTCGGCCGCAGGCGGGCCTACGTCTCGTACGTGCCGCACGGCTTCGTCGCCAGCTGGTCCAGGGACGGGGGCCCGGCGGCCGCCTACGGGACCCAGTTCCTGGACGGTGCCGACCCGGCGCCCGCCACCGTGGGCCTGCGCTTCCACCGGGGCATGTCCCGCCGCCAGGCCAGGGGCCGGCTGCGGTTCCTGCCGCTGCACCTGGCCCTGGAGGGCTATCTCGCGCTGCACTTCGGCGGTCCCTCGATCGCCTGGGAGGAGTGGTCGGCGCGGGCGCTCCGACGGGGCCTGACGCCCCGGGTCGAGGAGGCGTACCTGGGGGCCGACGTGCGGGGGCTCGCCGACGCGCTGCGGGTCTTCGAGATCCATCCGGGGCAGTGCGGCGTGCTGCTGCATGTCGCCGACACCCTGGCCGCCGCGTTCGTGGTGCCGCACCCGGACGACTACCGGGCGCTGCACTCCACCCTGGTGCGGGATCTTTACGGGGAGTTGATCCACCGTTATGCCATGCTGATGCCGGCGGTGCCGGACTTCCGGGCCAGGATTCCGGAGGCGGGGATCCGGTCCCTGGCCGCGTTGCGCGCGGCGGCCGCCGAGCAGGAGACGGCCTGGGCGCGCTTCCACGACGAGGTGATGACCGGCGGGCTCCTGACGGACGACTACACCTGGCGGTCGGTCTACCGGATGGGGCGTTTCCGGCTCTCCCGGTTCCTGCCGTCGTTCCGGCCCAAGCGGGAGAACCACATCGGGGAGGCGATCGTGGACGGCGCCGGTCGGGTCGCCTACCTCAAGACGTTCCGGCTTTCGGAGAGCCAGATCCGGCGCGGCCACCTGCTCACCCGGCTGGCTGCCCACGACTGGCACCTCGGGGAGACCGCGGCCGAGCTGGGGCTGACCAGGGCCCAGCTGGGGCTGCGGCTGGAGGGGGCGGGCTTCGGGGCGCTGCTCCGCCAGGACGTGCTGGACGGGTACCGCGCGGCGAGCGCGCGTGCGGCGGGCGGGCCCGGCTAGCCGGGGCGCCCGTGGTGCGCGTCGACGGCCGCCCGGAAGGCGCCGAGGGCCATGTCGTGCAGCAGCACGGCGGTCGCGCCCCGGTCCGGCAGGGTGTCCGGCCGGGAGAGGTGCCGGGTGGAGTTGAGCAGGCCGAAGACGGCGTGGACCGAGGCCCGCGCACGCTCGGGCGGCAGCTCGGGGTGGACCCGCCGCAGCACGTCCACCCACAGCTCCACGTACTGCCGTTGGAGTTGCCGGACCTGGCGGCGGTCGTCGGCCCGCAGCCGCTCCAGCTCGCGGTCGTGCAGGGTGATCAGGTCCCGGTCGTGCAGCGCGAAGTCGATATGGCCGGTGACCAGTGCCTCCAGCGCCGCGGCCGGCGGCTCCCCGGCCGCCTCGGCCTCGGCGACCCGCTGCCGGCCGCCGTCCCGCAGCCGGGTGGAGATGCCCACCAGCAGCTCGGTGAGCATGGCGTCCTTGCCGGCGAAGTGCCGGTAGAGCGCGGGGCCGCTGATGCCCACCGCGGCGCCTATCTCGTCGACGCCCACCCCGTGGAAACCGCGCGCGGCGAAGAGCCTGGAGGCCTCCCGCAGGATCTGCTCGCGCCGCGTGGGCCGCGGGGAGGCCGCGGAACTGGACGGGGCATGCGCGCTCATAAAGGTATTGTAGACACGCCGGTTAGCGGACGTTAACCTGGCGGGTATGCGGCAGGCAACGAGGCTGAGCAGCACCGCCGATCCCGGCTCCGAGGCGTACCGGCGCCACGAGGCGGTCCACCGGGAGCGCGCCGCGCGGCTGCGCGAGAAGCTGGCGGCCGCCCGCCTCGGCGGCGGTGAGCGCTCCCGCGCCCGGCACGTCTCCCGCGGCAAGCTGCTGCCCAGGGACCGGGTGGACACCCTGCTCGACCCCGGCTCGCCCTTCCTGGAGCTGGCGCCGCTGGCCGCCGACGGCCTCTACGACGGCCAGGCCCCGGCGGCCGGGGTGATCGCCGGCGTCGGCCGGGTCAGCGGGCGGGAGGTGATGATCGTCGCCAACGACGCCACGGTCAAGGGCGGCACGTACTACCCCATGACGGTCAAGAAGCACCTGCGCGCCCAGGAGGTCGCGCTGGAGAACCGGCTGCCCTGCCTCTACCTGGTGGACTCCGGCGGTGCCTTCCTGCCGATGCAGGACGAGGTCTTCCCGGACCGGGACCACTTCGGCCGGATCTTCTACCACCAGGCCCGGATGTCCGCCGAGGGCATCCCGCAGATCGCCGCCGTGCTCGGTTCCTGTACCGCGGGCGGTGCCTATGTGCCGGCGATGAGCGACGAGGCGGTCATCGTGCGCGGCCAGGGCACCATCTTCCTCGGCGGTCCGCCACTGGTGAAGGCCGCGACCGGCGAGGAGGTGACCGCCGAGGAGCTGGGCGGGGGCGAGGTGCACGCCCGGGCCTCCGGGGTGACCGACCACCTGGCCGAGGACGACGCCCACGCGCTGCGCATCGTGCGCACCATCGTGGCCACCCTGCCGGGCCGCGGCCCGCTGCCCTGGCGGGTGACGCCGGTCGAGCCGCCGGCGGTCGACCCGGCCGGCCTCTACGGCGTGGTGCCCACCGACCCACGCACCCCGTACGACGTGCGGGAGGTGATCGCCCGGCTGGTGGACGGCTCGCGGTTCCAGGAGTTCAAGGCCGAGTTCGGCACCACCCTGGTCACCGGCTTCGCCCGGTTGCACGGGCACCCGGTCGGCGTGGTCGCCAACAACGGCATCCTCTTCTCCGAGTCCGCCCAGAAGGGCGCGCACTTCATCCAGCTCTGCGATCAGCGCGGCATCCCGCTGCTCTTCCTCCAGAACATCTCCGGCTTCATGGTCGGCCGGGCCTACGAGGCCGGCGGCATCGCCAAGCACGGCGCCAAGATGGTCACCGCCGTCGCCTGCGCCCGGGTGCCCAAGCTGACCGTGGTGATCGGCGGCTCGTACGGCGCGGGTAACTACTCGATGTGCGGCCGGGCCTACTCGCCCCGCTTCCTGTGGATGTGGCCGGGCGCGAAGATCTCCGTGATGGGCGGCGAGCAGGCCGCCGCCGTGCTGGCCACCGTCAAGCGGGACCAGCTGGCCGCCGCCGGCGAGGAGTGGCCGGCCGCGGCCGAGGAGGAGTTCCGGGCGCCGATCCGGGAGCGGTACGAGGCCCAGGGGGACGCCTACTACGCGACCGCTCGGCTCTGGGACGACGGCGTGATCGACCCGCTGGAGACCCGCACCGTGCTGGGGCTGGCGCTGACCGCCTGCGCCAACGCCCCGCTGACCGACGCCGGCTTCGGCGTCTTCCGGATGTAGGGGGAGTCGATGAGTCAATCCACCCACCCCGGGCCCGCCGGCGGCTTCGACACGGTGCTGGTGGCCAACCGGGGCGAGATCGCGGTGCGGGTCATCCGGACCCTGCGGCGGCTCGGCCTCACCTCGGTGGCCGTCTACAGCGACGCCGACGCCGGCGCCCGCCACGTCGTCGAGGCGGACCGCGCCGTGCGGCTCGGCCCGGCGCCGGCCGCCGAGAGCTATCTGCACGTCGAACGGCTGCTCGCGGCGGCCGACCAGGCCGGCGCGCAGGCGGTCCACCCCGGCTACGGCTTCCTCGCCGAGAACGCCGCCTTCGCCCGCGCGGTCACCGAGGCCGGCCTGGTCTTCGTCGGCCCGTCGGCCGAGGCGATCGAGGTGATGGGCGACAAGATCCGCGCCAAGGCGGCGGTGGCCGCCGCCGGGGTGCCGGTGGTGCCCGGCGGGCACGGCGCCGACCTGCTGGCGGCGGCGCGCGAGCTGGGCATGCCGGTGCTGCTGAAGCCATCGGCCGGCGGCGGCGGCAAGGGCATGCGGCTGGTGCGGGACGCCGAGCGGCTGCCGGAGGAGATCGCCGCCGCCCAGCGCACCGCGCGCGCCGCGTTCGGGGACGACACCCTGCTGGTGGAGCGGTGGATCGACCGGCCGCGGCACATCGAGATCCAGGTGCTGGCCGATCGGTCCGGCCGGGTCCTGCACCTGGGCGAGCGGGAGTGCTCGCTGCAACGCCGGCACCAGAAGATCGTGGAGGAGGCGCCCAGCCCGCTGCTGGACGAGGCCACCCGGCAGGCGATGGGCCGCGCGGCGGTGCGGGCCGCCGAGTCCTGTGGCTACCTGGGCGCCGGCACCGTGGAGTTCATCGTGGCCGGTCACGGCGCGGGCGGCGAGTACTACTTCATGGAGATGAACACCCGGCTCCAGGTGGAGCACCCGGTCACCGAGCTGGTCACCGGTCTCGACCTGGTCGAGTGGCAGCTGCGGATCGCGGCCGGCGAGGAGCTGCCGTTCCGGCAGGACGAGATCACCTTCAGCGGTCACGCGGTGGAGGCCCGGGTCTGTGCCGAGACGGCGCGGGTGACGGAGGACCCGGCGGGCCGGCGGGTGGACTTCCTGCCCTCGTCGGGGCCGCTGCTGTTGGTCGAGGAGCCGGCCGGCGCCGGGCTCCGGGTGGACTCCGGGATCGCCGCCGGCACCGAGGTCGGCGCCCACTACGACCCGCTGCTGGCCAAGGTGGTGGCGCACGGCCCCGACCGGCCCACGGCGCTGCGCCGGCTGCGCGCGGCACTGGGCCACACCACGGTGCTGGGCGTGGCGACCAACACCGCCTTCCTCCGCGCGCTGCTCGACCACCCCGAGGTGCGCTCGGGCGCGCTGCACACCGGGCTGGTGGACGCCGACGCGGCCGAGCTGGCGGCGGCGGGCGTGCCGGACGAGGTCTACGCGGCCGCGGCGTTGCTGCGCCAGGCGGCGCTGGCCCCCGAGCCGGCGGCCGACGGCTGGGCCGACCCGTTCGACGAGCCCTCCGGTTGGCGGCTCGGCGGCGAGCCGGCGGCCACCGCGCACCCGCTGCGGGCCGACGGCGCCGCGCCGGTCACGGTCCTGGTCCGGGACGGGCGGGTGCGGATCGGGGACGGTCCGGAGGAGGCGGCGCGGCTGCTGCCCGCGCCGGGCGGTGCCCGGGGGCGCGTGCTGCTCGACTTCCGCGGGCGCACACGCTCGTTGACGCACGCCGTCGAGCCGGCCGGCGGCCACTGGCTGGGCCTGGACGGCGGCTCCTGGCGGCTGGTGGAGCACGATCCGGTGGTGGCCGGCGGCCGGTCGGCGACGCCCGGCGCCGAGTCGCTGACCGCCCCGATGCCCGGCACCGTGACGGTGGTGAAGGCGGCCGTCGGGGACCGGGTGGCGGCCGGCGAGAGTCTGCTGGTGGTGGAGGCGATGAAGATGGAGCACCCGATCACGGCCCCGCACGCCGGCACCGTCAGCGCGCTGACGGTGGCCGCCGGGGACACCGTCGCGATGGACCAGGTGCTGGCCGAGGTCGCCCCGGACGGCGGCGGCCCGGCCGGGGAGGCGGACTGATGGCGCTCGACGGGCTGCCGGCCCGGGTCCGGATCCACGAGGTGGGGCCGCGGGACGGCCTGCAGAACGAGGCCACGGTGGTGCCCGTCGAGGTGAAGGCCGAGTTCATCGAGCGGCTGGTGGCGGCCGGGCTGGACACCGTCGAGGCCACCAGCTTCGTGCACCCCCGGTGGGTGCCCCAGCTGGCCGACGCCGAGGAGCTGTTCCCCCGGGTGCGTGAGCTGCCGGCCCGGCTGCCGGTGCTGGTGCCCAACGAGCGGGGGCTGGAGCGGGCGTTGGCGCTGGGCGCCCGGCGGATCGCGGTCTTCGCCTCGGTCACCGAGTCCTTCGCCCGGGCCAACCTGAACCGCACGGTCGAGGAGTCGCTGGCGATGTTCGCGCCGGTGGTGGCGCGGGCCACGGCGGCGGGTGTGCCGGTGCGGGGCTATCTGTCGATGTGCTTCGGCGATCCCTGGGAGGGGCCGGTCCCGGTGGCCCGGGTGGTCGAGGTCGCCGGCCGGCTGGCCGAGCTGGGCTGTGGCGAGCTGAGCCTGGGGGACACCATCGGGGTGGCGACCCCGGGGCAGGTGGCCGAGGTGCTGACCGCGCTGGACGCGGCCGGCCTGACCACCGACCGGCTGGCCGTGCACTTCCACGACACCTACGGCCAGGCGTTGGCCAACACCCTGACGGCTCTCCAGCACGGCGTCACCACCGTCGACGCCTCGGCCGGCGGGCTCGGCGGCTGCCCGTTCGCCCGCAGCGCCACCGGCAACCTCGCCACCGAGGACCTGCTGTGGATGCTGCGCGGGCTCGGCGTGGAGACCGGGGTCGACCTCGACCAACTGGTCGCCACCAGCCGCTGGCTGGCCGGCCGGCTCGGCCGCCCCAGCCCCTCGCGGACGGTCACCGCGCTCTCCGACCAGGAGTCCTGACCACTCCCACCAGGAGTCAGACAAGGAGTCACCCATGTCCCTTGACCACCGACTCACCCCGGAGCACGAGGAACTGCGGCGGACCGTCGAGGCGTTCGCGCACGACGTGGTGGCGCCCAAGATCGGCGCCTTCTACGAGCGGCACGAGTTCCCCTACGACATCGTCCGCGAGATGGGGCGGATGGGGCTCTTCGGGCTGCCGTTCCCCGAGGAGTACGGCGGGATGGGCGGCGACTACCTGGCGCTCTGTCTGGCCATCGAGGAGCTGGCCAGGGTGGACTCCTCGGTGGCGATCACCCTGGAGGCCGCCGTCTCGCTGGGGGCCATGCCGATCTTCCGGTTCGGCACCGAGGAGCAGCGCCGCCGCTGGCTGCCGGCGCTCTGCTCGGGGGAGGCGCTCGGCGCGTTCGGGCTCACCGAGCCGGACTGCGGCTCGGACGCCTCCGGCACCCGCACCACCGCGGTGCGGGACGGCGGCGACTGGGTGATCAACGGCACCAAGAGCTTCATCACCAACTCGGGCACCGACATCACCGGGCTGATCACGGTGACCGCGGTGACCGGTCGCAAGCCGGACGGCGGCCCGCTGATCTCGTCGATCATCGTGCCCGCCGGCAGCCCGGGGCTCACCGTGGCCCCCGGCTACTCGAAGGTGGGCTGGAACGCCTCGGACACCCGCGAGCTGTCCTTCGCCGACGTCCGGGTGCCGGAGAACCATCTGCTGGGCGCCGAGGGGCGCGGCTACGCCCAGTTCCTGAGCATCCTGGACGAGGGGCGGATCGCGATCGCGGCCCTGGCCACCGGGCTGGCCCAGGGCTGTGTGGACGAGTCGCTGCGCTACTCCAGGACCCGGGTCGCCTTCGGCCGGCCGATCGGGGAGAACCAGGCCATCGAGTTCAAGCTGGCCGACATGGCCACCCGCGCCTACACCGCGCGGCTCGCCTGGCGGGACGCGGGGGCCAGGCTGCTGGCCGGGGAGCCGTTCAAGACCGAGGCCGCGATGGCCAAGCTGCACGCCTCCGACATCGCCGTCACCAACGCCAGGGAGGCCACCCAGATCCACGGCGGCTACGGGTTCATGAACGAGTACCCGGTGGCCCGGATGTGGCGGGACGCCAAGATCCTGGAGATCGGCGAGGGCACCAGCGAGGTTCAGCGGATGCTGATCGCGCGGGACCTGAAGGCCGGCTGATCGTCCGGCCGGAGCCTCCCGCCACCGATCGGCCCCCCCAACTCCGCCGTTGGCACGACCGCTTATCGTTCCGGTATGGATCAGCCGCGATCTGACCAGCGGCCCGGCGGCCTTCGACGGCGGTTCGGCGCCCTGCTGCCCTTTGTCCTCATCGTGGGGCTCGTCGCCGGGGCCTGGGGGGCGCACCGCTGGTGGGTGGGGCAGCCGTATCCGACGGAGGACCCGACGGAGACGATGCGGCGGCTGCACGAGTACGCGCGGACGGCCTACGACGTGCTCGGCATCGACGACGAGATCACCCCGAGGGCCGACCGAACGGACTGCGCGCCGCCCGGCTTTCGCGGCCAGCAGTCGGCGAGCGCGGCGACCGACGCCTTCGGCGTGGCCTACCGCTGGCACACGCCCGTCGAGCCGGGGGACGGGCGGCCGGCCCTGGAGGAGCTGCGCGCGGGGCTGGCGGTCAGCGGGTGGCGGGTGACCGAGGAGGAGTACGAAAACCCCGAGCGTCTGCGGCTGCGGATGGCCCAGGGGGAGGACGAGCTGGTCGCCCGCTACCACGCCCTCTCGCGGTATGGCGAAGGCCCGGTGCTGGAGGTGGGCTTCTTCGCGCCGTGCCGGCAGCTGCCGCCCGGCCACGACGGGCACCAGCGGCTCCGGCCGGACCAGCCGCCCCTGTCGGGGGCGCGCGTTCCGGGGTGAGCGGCCGTGGCCGCGTCGCACCCGGTGGCAGAGGAGTTCCCGGTCGGGGATCACGGGGATCACGCGAGGGGCGACCCCGGCCGAAGCCGCCGCGCCCCGAGCCCTCGGCGCTCCCACCGGACGGGTGCCGGGGGAGGCCCTGGGCAACGCGGACGCCGGGGCGCTGTCGCCCTGACGCATGTCGCTCCGGAGCCGGCGGCCGTGGTGCGCGGAAACCACCGGCCGCCCCCGACCGCGGCGCCGGCCGGGCTGCGAGAATCGGGGCATGGTCGCGATGGCAGAGATCAGTCAACCGTCCGGCGCGTGGTACTTCGACGGTCCCGTGCTGCGGATCGTGCCGGGGCACGGCAAGGGGGTGCACCTGCTGCGCTCGACGCTGGGGGAGCTGGTCGTGCCGCTGGCGGCGATAGCCTCGGTCTCCTTCGAGTCGGGCCGCAAGCGCGGCCGGTTGCGGCTGCGGCTGCGGCACGGCGCGGACCCGCTGGTGCAGGCGACCGGCGGGCGGCTGCCCGACGCGGCCGACCCGTACCAGCTGGAGGTGGCCCGCGACCGGTTGGGCGCGGCCGAGTACCTGGCGGACGCGGTGCGCGACACCCTGCAGATCGAGCAGGTCCCCACCGCCGAGCCCTGCGACCGGTACCTGCTGCCAGGGCCCGACGTGCCGCTGACCCTGCACGCCTCGGACGGGGAGGTGACCTTCGACGGCGAACAGGTGCGGATCGCCTGGGACTGGGGCGCGGAGGAGAGCAAGAAGAGCGGCGGCCCGCGGGTGTTGCACCTGCGGGACCTGCGCGACGCGCGCTGGGCGCCGCCGGTCGGCTGGGAGAACGGCTATGTGCGCTTTCTGCCCAACGGGGTCCCGCCGGCCGAGGTGAAGCCCCAGCACGACCCGAACAGCGTGGTGCTCTGGGGGGTGCGGATGGCCAAGGACATCGCCGAGTCGGCCCTGCTGACCGCGGCCGTGGTGGCCCGGCTGCCGCACCCGGGCTCGTCGCTGCCGGGGCTGACCACCGGGGGCGGCCCCGAGCTGCTGGCGAAGCCGCCGGCCGCTGCGGCGCTGCCGGCCGGCGAGGCCGCGGCCGACCAGGACACCATCCTGCGGCGGCTGCGCGAGCTGGGTGAGTTGCACCGTTCGGGGGTGCTGACGGACGAGGAGTTCAGTGCCGCCAAGAAGGCCATGATCGACCGGCTGTGAGGGGTTTGCGACACGTTCCTGCCCGATATCGGGCAGGAATGTTGCGAAAGATCGCTTCGGTCCGCAGTATCGAGGGGTGTCCGAACGCCGAACGCCACACGATGACCTCGTGGACCACCTGGTGCGCAGCAGCCCCCTCGGGCGTGGCGAAGCCGCCCGCGTGGTGCTCGATGTGCTGGCGTACTTCGACGAGACCACCGAGGAGTTCGTCCGTCGACGGCACCGCGAGCTGCAGGCCCGCGGGCTGACCAACGAGGCGATCTTCGAGCGCGTGGCGGAGGAACTGCCGCACCGCGCCGTGGCCCCGCCGACGCTCTCGCTGCGGCAGCTGCGCCGGATCGTCTACGGATGACGAACGGCCGCCCGTCGGCGACGGGCGGAGGGTGGATCGGGCAGCCAGGAGAACGACAGCAGGAGGAATCAGGATGTGCGGAATCGTTGGATACATCGGGAAACGAGATGTCGCCCCGCTCCTGCTGGAGGGGCTCCAACGACTTGAGTACCGCGGCTACGACTCGGCCGGCATCGCCATCCACAGCAGCGGCAAGAACGGCGGACTGAAGACCGTCAAGGCCGCCGGCCGGGTCCGCGACCTGGAGGAGCGGGTGCCCGCCAGGTTCGCCGGCACCGGGGGGATCGCGCACACCCGCTGGGCCACCCACGGCGCGCCCACCGACGCCAACGCCCACCCGCACCTGGACGACGCCGGCAAGGTCGCCGTGGTGCACAACGGCATCATCGACAACTCCGCCGAACTGCGCGCCAAGCTGAGCGCCGACGGCGTGACGCTCGCCTCGGAGACCGACACCGAGGTGCTGGCCCACCTGGTCGCCCGCGCCCAGGCGGCGACGCTGGAGGAGAAGGTTCGCGAGGCGCTCCGCTACGTCGAGGGCACCTACGGCATCGCCGTGCTGCACGCCGACTTCCCCGACCGGATCGTGGTGGCCCGCAACGGCTCCCCGGTGGTGCTGGGCATCGGCGAGAAGGAGATGTTCGTCGCCTCCGACGTGGCCGCCCTGGTCAGCCACACCCGCCAGGTGATCACCCTGGACGACGGCGAGATGGCCACCCTCAAGGCCGACGACTACCGCACCTACACCACCGACGGCAGCCGCACCGCGGCGGCGCCCACCACGGTGGAGTGGGAGGCGGAGAGCTACGACATGGGTGGCCACGACACCTACATGCACAAGGAGATCGCCGAGCAGCCCGACGCGGTGGACCGGGTGCTGCGCGGCCGGATCGACGACCGGTTCGCCACCGTCCGGCTCGGCGGCCTCAACCTGGACGCCAGGGCCGCCCGCGGGGTACGCCGGGTGAAGATCCTGGGCTGCGGCTCGGCCTACCACGCGGGCCAGATCGGCGCCCAGCTGATCGAGGAGCTGGCCCGCATCCCGGCCGACGCCGAGCCGGCCAGCGAGTTCCGCTACCGCAACCCCGTGGTGGACCCGGACACCCTCTACATCGCCACCAGCCAGTCCGGCGAGACCTACGACACGCTGGCCGCCGTCCAGGAGCTGAAGCGCAAGGGCGCCATGGTGCTGGGCGTCGTCAACGTGGTCGGCTCGGCCATCGCCCGGGAGACCGACGGCGGGGTCTACGTGCACGCCGGGCCCGAGGTCTGCGTGGTCTCCACCAAGTGCTTCACCAACACCGCCGTGGCCTTCGCCCTGCTCGCGCTGCACCTGGGCCGCATCCGGGACCTGTCGGTGGCCGACGGGCGGCGGATCATCGAGGGCCTGCGCAAGCTGCCCGGGCAGATCGCCGAGGTGCTGCGCGAGGAGGACCGGATCGCGGGGTTGGCCAAGGACTTCGCGGACGCCAAGAGCATGATGTTCGTCGGCCGGGTGCGCGGCTTCCCGGTGGCCAAGGAGGCCTCGCTGAAGCTCAAGGAGGTCTCCTACATCCACGCCGAGGCGTATCCGGCCTCCGAGTTGAAGCACGGCCCGCTGGCCCTGATCGAGCCGGCCGTGCCGACCGTGGCGATCATGCCCAACGACGAGCTGCTGGAGAAGAACCGCGCCACCCTGGAGGAGATCAAGGCGCGCAGCGGGCGCATCCTGGCGGTGGCCCACGAGGAGCAGCCCACGGCGGACGACACCATCGTGGTGCCCCGCAACGAGCCGGAGCTGGACCCGGTGCTGATGGGGATCCCGTTGCAGCTGCTCGCCTACCACACGGCGCTGGCCCTGGGCCGGGACATCGACAAGCCGCGGAACCTCGCCAAGTCCGTGACCGTGGAGTGAGCCCGGCGGCCCGCCGCCGAGCCGGCCGGGCCGGGGCGCGCCCGGAGGTGGCGGCCCCCGGGGGAGTGCGTGCCACCAAACGCAACCCCGGGGGCCGCCCCCGGGTGCCGGCGTCGCCCATTACGCCGGCAGGGGAAGGCCACGGTCGGGTCCGTCACCTCCCGACCATCGGCCCAAGCCATCCGGTCCGCCGGGGCCGGAGCCGGCCGGCGGAGCTGGTGTGAGCTTTATGCCCATCACAAACGCACAATCCACCCGGGACCCTCGGTGAATTTGGTGAAGGGGCGGTGGGGGATTCGCCCCCGCCCCGGAGGATCTTCGCTCGCGCGCCCCGGGGCGCGCGCCAACGGACCGGGAGCCGCCGGGCGCGCGGGCCGCGCGCGGGGGCTGAGCGCCGGGGAGGGCGTTCAGGGGATCACGATCACCGGGCGCTGGGCGCGCCGCGCCAGCCGCCCGGAGACCGAGCCGAAGAGCCGGCTGAGCAGCCCGTGCGTCGTGCCGACCACGATCGCGTTGGCCGCGTACTCGCGCCCGACCTCCTCCAGCTCGTGGCAGATGTCGCCGCCGCGCTCGAGCAGCACCCAGGGCAGCTCGGCGAGGTGCTCGGCGCAGGACAGCTCGAGCCCCAGCACCTCGGTGCGGTGATCCGGCACGTCGACCAGGGCGGGCGGCTCGCAGCCGGCCCACACCGTGGTCGGCAGCCGGTTGGCCACATGCACGATGATCAGGCCGGCCTGGGAGCGCTGGGCGAGGCCGGCGGCGTAGGCGAGCGCGCGCTCGCTGGACATGGAGCCGTCGAAACCGACCACCACACCGTGCTGGAACGCGGGATCACGCGCGGCGTGGTCCTCGGTCGCCGGATCGTGGGTGTTGGCGGGCTCTGCGACGCGCCTGCGATCCGCTGGGTCGGGGAAGTCGTATCCAGCCATCGGAGCCTCAACGGTGAGTCGGTGAGGAGACCTCGGGAATGTGTCGGAGGTGGGGGTGGAACGCGTGGGGAAGGGGGAGAGTACTCCATTTCGTCACAGGTTCCACCTCCAGAGTACGGCGTTCAGGTACCTAGTTCCCAGAGATGGTGTGTACAACCCTGGAAACCGGCCCCGTGACCGTGACCGTGCAGGATGCCGCATCCGTGGTCGCCGATGCAACGCTTTCGGACACGTGTGACCGCCGCCGGTGCCGCTCGGTGGTCGGGGGGCGACGACGGGGGTGGGTGGGCGCGGGGGGCGGCGCACGGGTGCTCCTGTTCTGGACATGATCACCGAGCGTGCCCGAGGGAATGCGGCGTGGGCCGACCTCGTGCGCCCCCAGCGTGCGCCCCGCGCGCGGTCTGAAGTTCGTGCTGACGGCTTTTATTTTCAGCCAACTTCCGCATGGGCGCACCACCTTGCGCAACCGTCGCGGCAACACCTCGGGTATACCGGTGGAATGAGCCGTGCCTGGCCTGCTGCCCTCGCTGGCGGGCGCCTCCGCGAGGAGGCGCACTTCCCCCAACTGCCGCCACGTGAAACGCTTCCTGATCGAATGCTTCGCGCCACGTTGTCATGTCGATTTAGCGCCGAGTGATGAACTTGTCCCGCCGACCTCACCCGACACAGTAGATTCGATCTTGGCAAACACGTCGGGGGAAACGTGCAGGACCGAGAGGATGCGACGACCGAGGGAACTGAGGAGCATGAGCCAGGACCCAACGCACGGCCCCGAGCCCGCTGTCAAGCTGGCTGCCCGACGCCGCCGCGAAGTCGTCGCGGTGCTGCTGTTCAGCGGCAGTCCGATGTTCGAAAGCTCCATCCCGCTGTCCGTCTTCGGCGTTGATCGCCAGGATGCCGGGGTGCCGCGCTACCGCCTGCTGGCCTGTGCCGGCGAGGAGGGACCCCTGCGCACCACGGCGGGGTTGGAGCTGCGCGCGCCCTACGGGCTCGGCGCGGTGGCCCGTGCGGGCACCGTGATCGTGCCCGCCTGGCGGTCCATCACGGGCCCGCCACCGCCGGCGGCGCTCGCCGCGCTGCGGCGGGCGCACAGCGAGGGCGCCCGGATCGTCGGCCTGTGCACCGGGGCGTTCGCCCTCGGCGCCGCCGGCCTGCTGGACGGGCGGCCGGCCACCACCCACTGGATGTACGCGCCGACGCTGGCCAAGCGCTACCCGTCGGTCCACGTGGATCCCCGAGAGCTGTTCGTCGATGACGGGGACATCCTGACCTCGGCGGGTACCGCCGCCGGCATCGACCTCTGCCTCCACATAGTCCGCCAGGACCACGGCCCGGAGGCCGCCGCGGCGCTCGCCCGGCGGCTGGTGCTCCCGCCCCGCCGGGGCAACGGCACCGAGGTCGGCCCGCACCGACACCTGGACCGGTCTTTACCAGAGGACATCGGCGCCGACCCGTTGGCGGAGGTGGTGGCCTGGGCGCTGGAGCACCTGCACGAGCAGTTCGACGTGGAGACCCTGGCCGCCCGCGCCTACATGAGCCGGCGGACCTTCGACCGGAGGTTCCGCTCGCTCACCGGCAGCGCCCCGCTCCAGTGGTTGATCACCCAGCGGGTGCTCCAGGCGCAGCGGCTGCTGGAGGTCTCCGACTACTCGGTGGACGAGGTCGCCGGGCGCTGCGGCTTCCGCAGTCCGGTGGCGCTGCGCGGGCACTTCCGGCGGCAGTTGGGGGCTTCCCCGGCGGCCTACCGGGCGGCGTACCGGGCGCGTCAGCAGGACGGCGCTGGTCGGGTCAAGCCGGTGACGGAGGGCTACGCGCCCCGGGTGCCGGGGCAGCGGCCCCGCCCGGAGCGCTGAGTCGGCCAGCTCACCGGGAGGACGTACGTGCACCGCGACGGGTCCGTCGCGGTGCGCGACGTAAGGTTGTCGCATGAACGATCGCATGGTGTGGATCGACTGTGAGATGACCGGCCTCTCGCTGGCCGACGACGCTCTCGTCGAGGTCGCCGCCCTGGTGACCGACTCCGAGCTGAACGTGTTGGGCGAGGGGGTGGACGTGGTGATCCGTCCCCCGGCCGCGGCCCTGGAGTCGATGCCCGAGGTGGTGCGGGACATGCACACCGCCTCCGGGCTCCTCGACGAGCTGCCCGGCGGGCGGACGCTGGCGGAGGCGGAGGCGCTCGTCCTGGAGTACGTCAGGGAGCACGCGCCGGAGGCCGGCAAGAGCCCGCTCTGCGGGAACTCGATCGGTACCGACCGGGGGTTCCTGGTGCGGGACATGCCGCTGCTGGCCGGGCATCTCCACTACCGCGTGATCGACGTCTCCTCGGTCAAGGAGCTGGCCAGGCGCTGGTATCCGAGGGTCTACTTCAACAGCCCGCAGAAGAGCGGCAACCACCGGGCGCTGGCGGACATCAGGGAGTCGATCGCGGAGCTGCGCTACTACCGGGAGGCGGTCTTCGTGCCGCAGCCGGGGCCGGACTCGGAGACCGCCCGCACGATCGCCGCGCGGCACGTGGTGACCGGCTGACCCGGAGGGGCGCGGGGCGCGGAAGGCGCGCGCGAGCACCACTCCCGACCCTGTACACTCATGGAGTGGTTGAGGGCAGTCACTGCCCCGGCCGTCATGGTGGGTGTAGCTCAGCTGGTAGAGCACCTGGTTGTGGTCCAGGTGGCCGCGGGTTCAAGTCCCGTCACTCACCCCAGCGACAAGAGGCCCCCGGCCCGCGGAGACGCGGACCGGGGGCCTCTTCGCGTCCGGGCGGTGCCCCCGATCCCGGCCCGCCCCCGGGGCTGTCTCACCCGAACGAGGGACCCCGCGACGGCGTGGTCAACTTCTAGACTCAGCCTGGTCAGTTGGGGTCCCGGGGAGTCCGGGGGAGACGCGGGAGGGACGTGCGTCCGGCGAGCTTTCAGGAGTTCGCCCGCGACCGCTATCCGGCGGTCGGCGGGGTGCGGGAGGTCGAGCCCTGGTCCGAGGGGACGGCCCGGCCGTTCGGGCTGTTGGTCACCTTCGACTCGGGGGTCCGGCTGTGGCAGGCGGTCACGGCGCAGCCGGCGGCGACCGCGGAGCCGGCCTCCGGCCCGCCACCGGCTCCGGTGCCGCAGCCGGAGTTGCCGGCGGGGCGGATGACGCCGGTGGCGATCGAGCGCTTCCTGGTGGCGGCCGTGGCCAATGCCGGGCGGGCCGAGATGGCGCGGGTCTGGGGGTACTCGGACCGGGAGCCGCCCGCCAGCACCCCGGGGCTGGCCGTCGAGTTCCACTCCGGGGCGCGGATCTTCGCCCCCTTTGTCCACTTGGCCGGGCCCCAGCAACAGCGCGGCCCGGCCTACGAGTTGCCCCAGGAGGTGTGACCGCCCCCCGACCGGGGCGTGAAGGGGGGTAACAGTGCTCCGCTCAGCCGCGGTGCTGCGTGGTCCGCTGGCGGGGCAGCGCGTGCCGCGGCGGGTTGGTGAGGGTCATCTGCTTGACGATCTGGTGGAAGGCGACCAGCGCGGAGATCGGTGGCACGGCGGCCACCGCGATGTCCACCGGGGTCATCGGGGCCTGGGCGACGGAGAGGCTGACGGCCAGCCCGGAGAAGAGCATCACCACCACCCAGGAGTGCCGGGCCGAGCGCTGGTGCAGCGCGGCGCGGAGGATGGAGAGCGAGGCGACCAGCCAGGGGCCGTAGATCAGCAGCGGCCACCAGGCGTTGAGCAGGTGCGACTGGCCGGGTGCCGCGGCCTCGCGCAGCGGCTGGTAGCTGATCAGCCCGCCGAGCACGCTCAGCATCGCCACCAGCACGGCGGTGGTGGCGGCCAACAGCAGGCTGGACCAGCGCAGCCAACGCACCCTGGCCGACTCGGTGGACTCCGGGACACGGCGCCGGTTCCTGCGGTGCCGGGGCGCGGCGCGCTCCGGTGGTGGGTCGGACTTGAGCAGTTCGGTCAGCCGGATCGTGTCGTCGCTGAACCCCCAGCCGCTGGCGACCGGGCGTAGTTCGGGCGCCACGAAGACGCCCAGGTCCTCGGTGGGGGGCGGCCAGGCCGCGCCGCGGGAGTCGTGCATCATCGGTCGTGGTCCTCGCCCTCGGCTGGCTGTGCGGTCACATTTCGCCAAACGAGGCCGACCCGGCCGGGATGTGAGGCATTGGAGTGAATGGAGTCCTGCGGGTGGCCCAGCGAGCGCCCCCTTGACCGAACCGTTTCTTCCCGCGCTTCGCCTCGTTAGCGGCTCCTTATACCGGCGGCACTAGGATCGGGCAGTCATGGACATCGCTGATATCGAGGAGCTGTGGGACCGGGTCACCGGCACCCAGCCCACCCCCGAGATGTGGCTGATAGTGGGGACGGCCGTCGTCGCGCTGGCGGCGGTCGTCCCCCGTGGCATCTGGCTGGTGGCGCGGAACACCATCACCATCGCCCACGAGGGCGGGCACGGCCTGGTGGCGCTGCTCACCGGCCGCAAGCTGGAGGGCATCACCCTGCACTCGGACACCTCGGGGCTGACCGTCTCCCGGGGCAAGCCCACCGGCTTCGGCATGGTGCTCACCGCGGCCGCCGGCTATGTGGCGCCCTCGCTGCTGGGGCTCGGCGGTGCCGCCCTGCTCGGCCAGGGCCGGATCACCCTGCTGCTGTGGGGCGCGACGGCGCTGCTGCTGGCGCTGCTGGTGATGGTGCGCAACGCCTACGGACTGCTCACCGTGCTGCTGACCTGCGCGCTCTTCCTGCTGGTCTCCTGGCTCACGGAGCCGGAGGTGCAGGCCGCCTTCGCCTATCTGGTGGTGTGGTTCCTGCTGTTGGGCGGGGTGCGGCCGGTCTTCGAGCTGCAGACCAAGCGGCGCCGCGGCGCCGCGCGGGACTCGGACGCCGACCAGCTGGCCCGGTTGACCAACGTCCCGGCCCTGGTCTGGCTGATTCTTTTTCACGCGGTGACGCTGACCTCGTTGATCGGCGCCGCCGGGTGGTTGCTCGATCGTTGAACACCGGTGATCACGGACTGTCACGCACTAGAGTGAGGCCCATGACCGACCACAGTGAGTCCCCGGCCCTCTGGCCCGCGCCCTTCGCCTCGGGCGCGGTGGACGCGACGGTGACGGTGCCCGGCTCCAAGTCGGTCACCAACCGGGCGCTGATCCTGGCGGCGCTGGCCGCCGACTCCGGCTGGGTGCGCCGGCCGCTGCGTTCCCGGGACACCCTGCTGATGGCCGAGGCCCTGCGGTCCCTGGGGATCGGCATCGAGGAGACGGCCGACTCCAGTTCGGCGGCGGCCGGCGTCCCGGAGGGGCGCGGCGAGGCCTGGCGGATCATCCCGGCCCACCCGCAGGCCCCGGCCACGGTCGATGTCGGCAACGCGGGCACGGTGATGCGCTTCCTGCCGCCGCTGGCCACCCTCGCCGAGGGCCCGGTGCGGTTCGACGGGGACCCCAGGTCGCACGAGCGCCCGCTGGGCGGGGTGATCGAGGCGCTGCGCGCGCTCGGCGCCCGGATCGACGACGGCGGGCGGGGGGCGCTGCCGATGACGGTGCACGGCGTCGGCTCGCTGGACGGCGGCCGGGTGACCGTGGACGCCTCCTCCTCGTCCCAGTTCGTCAGCGCCCTGCTGCTCTCCGCCCCCCGTTTCAACCAGGGCGTCGAGGTGCGGCACGTCGGGCAGCGGCTGCCCTCGCTGCCGCACATCCGGATGACGGTGGACATGCTGCGCCGGGCCGGTGCCCAGGTGACGGCGCCGGACTCCGGTGGTGAGCCCGATGTCTGGCGGGTGACGCCCGGCGCGCTGCTCGGGCGGGACCTGGTGGTCGAGCCCGACCTCTCCAACGCGCAGCCGTTCCTGGCCGCCGCGCTGGTGACCGGCGGCCGGGTCACCATTCCCGACTGGCCGGCCCGCACCACCCAGCCGGGGGACGCGCTGCGCCGGATCTTCACCGAGATGGGCGGTGTCTGCCAGCTCGACGAGCGGGGTCTGACGCTGACCGGCGGCGGCCGGGTGCGGGGCATCGACGCCGACCTGAGCGAGGTCGGCGAGCTGACCCCGGGCATCGCCGCCGTCGCCGCGCTGGCGGACAGCGAGTCGACGCTGCGCGGCGTCGGCCACCTGCGGCTGCACGAGACGGACCGGCTGGCCGCGCTGACCAGGGAGATCAACGCGCTCGGCGGGGATGTCACGGAGACCGCGGACGGACTGCGCATCCGGCCCCGGCCGCTGCACGGCGGGGTCTTCCAGACCTACGAGGACCACCGACTGGCCACCGCGGGCGCGCTGTTGGGCCTGGTGGTCAAGGACGTCGAGGTGGTGGACATCGCCACCACGGGCAAGACCATGCCCGACTTCCCCGAGCTGTGGCACGGGATGCTCGCCCCGGAGGGGCCCGGGGCGGCCGGGGGCGGAGCCTAGGGGCGGGTGGGTCCGGGATGCGTCGCTACGGCAAGCACACGGACGAGGACGACGTTCGGGTCCGGCCCAGTCGCCGGGGCTCGAAGCCGCGCACCCACCGCAGGCCGGCGCACGAGGACGCGGCCGAGGGCTTCGTGCTGACGGTGGACCGCGGCCGGCTGACCTGCCTGGTCGAGGACCGGCCGGTGGTCGCCATGAAGGCCAGGGAGCTGGGCCGCAAGAGCGTGGTGGTGGGGGACCGGGTGGCGCTGGTCGGTGATCTCTCCGGCCGCAAGGACACCCTGGCCCGGGTGGTCCGCGTCGAGGAGCGCAGATCCACGCTGCGGCGCACGGCGGACGACGACGATCCGTACGAGCGGGTGGTGGTGGCCAACGCGGACCAGCTGGCCATCGTGACGGCGCTGGCCGATCCGCAGCCGCGGCCGCGGCTGATCGACCGCTGCCTGGTGGCCGCCTTCGACGCCGGGCTCGAACCGCTGCTGATCCTGACCAAGGCCGATCTGGCCTCCCCCGACCCGCTGTTGGAGACCTACGCCCCGCTGGGGGTGCGGCACGTGGTGACCAGCGCGGAACGGTTCGACGAGGCCTCGGTCGAGGCGGTGCGCGAGCTGCTGTACGGGCGGATCACCGCCTTCGTCGGGCACAGCGGGGTGGGCAAGACCACCCTGGTCAACGCGCTGGTGCCGGAGCGGCAGCGGGCGACGGGCCGGGTGAACGCGGTCACCGGGCGCGGCCGGCACACCACGGTCTCGGCGCTGGCGCTGCCGCTGCCGGACGACGCCGGCTGGGTCATCGACACCCCGGGCGTGCGGTCCTTCGGGCTGCACCACGTGGAGCCGTCCCGGGTGATCCTCGCCTTCCCCGACCTGGTGCCGGGCGCGGAGGGCTGCCCCCGGGCGTGCAGCCACGACGAGCCGGCCTGCGCGCTGGACGACTGGGTGGCCGAGGGGCACGCGGACGCGGCCCGGCTGTACTCGCTGCGCCGCCTGCTGGCCACCCGGGAGCGGCACGAGGGCGACTGACCGCGCCGGCCGCCGCGGTCAGGGCGCCAGCTCGGGGGGCGCGATCAGCCGGGAGATGGCCAGCCGTATCGCGGTCTCGCAGGTGTCGGGCAGGGTCTCCCTGGCGGGTGGCGCGGTGTGCGGGATCAGCGCCCGGGTGGCCCGCTCGCGCAGCTCGGCGACCAGCCGGCCCGGCCGTTGGTCCGCCGGTGGCATGCCGGCGCAGCGGCAGCCGGTGAGCGAGGCGCGCACCAGCCGGTCGGTGCGCGCGGCCCGGACGATCCAGTCGGCGGCGTCGCCCAGCGGGTCGCAGGACCGGGGGGAGCGGTGCGCGCAGTGCTCCCGGAAGGCGTCCAGGAAGCCCGTCACCCGATGGTCCGTCAGTGCCCGGCCCAGCCCCGCCTTGTCGCCGAACTCGTTGTAGAGCGTCTGCCGGGACACGCCGGCCGCGGCGGCCACCTCGACCATGCGCACCAGCGGCCAGGGGCGTTCCTCGACGGCTGTCCTGGCGGCTTCCAGCAGGGACTCACGCGCGGTGGGCATCGTCGCCTCCTCGCCTCCAGGGGTGGCACCGGCCGGCTCCGGGACAGAATTGACGCGCGGGCGCGGGGTGTCAAGGGTGGCCACCGGCCCGCCGCCGGCCGAGCCGCCCGCCGTCGGGGGTGGGGCGCCGGTCCCCGATACTGGGGGGCATGCCCGACTACCTCGATGATCTGCGCCTCGCGCACGTACTGGCCGACGCCGCCGACGCCGCGACCATGGAACGGTTCAAGGCCCTGGACCTGAAGGTCGAGACGAAACCGGACATGACGCCGGTGAGCGAGGCGGACCGGGCCGCCGAGGAGCTGATCCGCTCGGCGCTGCGCCGGGCCAGGCCCCGGGACGCGGTGCTGGGCGAGGAGTACGGGAGCGAGGGGCAGGGGCCGCGGCGTTGGGTGATCGACCCGATCGACGGCACCAAGAACTACGTGCGCGGGGTGCCGGTCTGGGCGACGCTGATCGCGCTGCTGGAGCGGGGCGAGGACGGCGACCGGCCGGTGGTCGGGCTGGTGTCGGCGCCCGCGTTGCACCGGCGCTGGTGGGCGGTGCTCGGCGGGGGCGCGTTCGCCGGGCGGAGCCTCACCTCGGCGAGCCGGCTGCGGGTCTCGGCGGTCGGGGAGCTGTCGGACGCCTCGTTCTCCTACTCCTCGTTGAGCGGCTGGGCGGACCGGGGGCTGCTGGGCGGCTTCCTGGGGCTGACCGAGGACTGCTGGCGGACCCGGGCCTACGGCGACTTCTGGTCGTACATGATGGTCGCGGAGGGCGCGGTCGACATCTGTGCCGAGCCGGAGCTGTCCCTGTGGGACATGGCGGCCCCGGCGATCGTGGTGACGGAGGCCGGCGGCCGGTTCACCTCGCTGGACGGGGTGCCGGGGCCGCACGGGGCGGACGCCGCCGCCTCCAACGGGCTGCTGCACGACGCCCTGTTGGAGCGGCTGCGGTCCTGAGGCCGGCCGCGGCCGGGCATGCCGGAGCGGCCGACGCCAGGGGCAGCCGGCCGCTCCGGGGTGTACGACAAGCGGTCCTCGGTGATCAGCCGCGGAGGGCCTGGACCGCGGCCTGGAGCCGCTTGCCGTAGTCGTCGTCCGCCTTGCGGAAGTTCTCGATCGCCCGCTCGGCGATCTCGTCCCGGGAGACCTGGGCGATGAAGCCGGCCAGGTTCTGGATGAGCCGCTCCCGCTCGCCCTCCGACATCAGCCGGTAGAGGTTGCCGGCCTGGACGAAGTCGTCGTCCTCGGCGTGGGCGGGCGCCGCGTGGTCACCGGTGCTGCCGGAGACCGCGGTGGACTGCCACAGCGGCTGGTCGGTCTGGGCCGGGCCGCCGAAGCTGTTGGGCTCGTAGTTCCTGGCGCCGCCGTGCCGCCCGTCGTAGCCGAGGCCGTCCCGGCCGTGGCTGTTGGCCTCGGTGGCGTGCGGGCGGTTCACCGGCAGCTGGTCGGCGTTGACGCCGACCCGGTAGCGGTGGGCGTCGCCGTAGGCGAAGAGCCGGCCCTGGAGCATCTTGTCGGGGGACGGGCCGATGCCCGGCACGAAGTGGTGCGGGGAGAAGATCGACTGCTCGACCTCGGCGAAGATGTTCCGCGGGTTGCGGTTCAGCTCCAGCTTCCCGATCTCGATCGGCGGGTAGTCCGCGTGCGGCCAGACCTTGGTCAGGTCGAACGGGTTGAACCGGTAGGTGGCCGCGTCGGCCGCCGGCATGATCTGGACCTGCACGGTCCAGCTCGGGAAGTCGCCGTTCTCGATGGCCACCCGCAGGTCGCGCTGGTGGCTGTCCGGGTCCTGCCCGGCCAGCACGGCGGCCTCCTCGGAGGTCAGGTTCTTGATGCCCTGGTCGGTCTTGAAGTGGTACTTGACCCAGAACGCCTCGCCGGCCTCGTTGGTCCACTGGAAGGTGTGCGAGCCGTAGCCGTTCAGGTGCCGGTAGGAGGCCGGGATGCCGCGGTCGCCGAAGAGCCAGGTGACCTGGTGGGTGGACTCGGGGGAGAGGCCCCAGAAGTCCCAGACGTTGTCCGCCTCCTGCGAGCCGGTGTACGGGTCGCGCTTCTGGGTGTGGATGAAGTCGGGGAACTTGATGGCGTCCTTGATGAAGAACACCGGGGTGTTGTTCCCGACGAGGTCGTAGTTGCCCTCCTCGGTGTAGAACTTCAGCGCGAAGCCGCGCGGGTCCCGCACCGCGTCCGCCGCGCCGAGGTTGCCGGCCACGGTGGAGAAGCGGAGGAAGGTCTCCGTCTCCTTGCCGATCTCCGAGAGGAACTTGGCCTTGGTGTACCGGGTGACGTCCGCGGTCACGGTGAACGTGCCGTAGGCGCCCGCGCCCCGCGCGTGCACCACGCGCTCGGGGATGCGCTCCCGGTTGAAGTGGGCGAGCTTCTCGATGAGGAGCTGGTCCTGGATCAGAACGGGGCCCCCGACGCCCGCGACCTGGCTGTTCTGGTTGTCCGCTACGGGAGCGCCCGACTCGGTGGTGAGGGGTCCCGCTGCGATCTGGTCGGTCATTTACCGGTCACGCCCTTCGGTTCGGATCGTGGTGGTGCCGCCGGGGCACTTGGCCTTCGAATGACTCGATCCTATATTGGACTCAGTCCAAGTCAAGAAGACCCCTGATTCAGGACAACTACCAGAACCGTACTCCGTCGGCCGGTGAGGCCGGCCAGGCTAGGGTGAGACCATGAGCGACCTGCTTCAGCGACTGCGCGACCGCGGCTGGCGGCTGACCGCCCAGCGGCGGGTCATCGCCGAGGTGCTGGACGGCGAGCACGTGCACTTCACGGCCGACGAGGTGCACGCCAGGGCCGTGGGCCGGCTGCCGGAGATCTCCCGGGCCTCCGTCTACAACACGCTCGGCGAGCTGGTCGCGCTCGGTGAGGTGCTGGAGGTCACCACCGACGGTCGGGCCAAGCGGTACGACCCCAACGCCCACCAGCCGCACCAGCACCTGGTCTGCGCCGGCTGCGGCGCGATGCGGGACGTGCGGCTGACCGCCGACCCGCTGGCCGCGCTGCCCGAGGGGGAGCGCTTCGGGTTCGCCGTCACGGAGGTCGACGTCACCTTCTACGGGCGCTGCCCGGAGTGCGCCGCGGGTGGCTGATTTGCCGCCCAGGTGCGAGCGGGCTAGAGTGGAGAACACGACGCGGGGTGGAGCAGCTCGGTAGCTCGCTGGGCTCATAACCCAGAGGTCGCAGGTTCAAATCCTGTCCCCGCTACCAGTACCGAAGGCCCGGTTCCCGAAAGGGACCGGGCCTTCGGCGTGCGGCGCCCCGGCTCCTGGCCGGCGGCGCCCGGCTGTCGGACCGGGCCGCACCGCCGGCCGCCCGCCGGTGCAGAATCAGGGCATGGACGCTACCCTCCAGTACCTTCTCGACCTGCTCGACCTGGAGCCGATCGAGCGCGACATCTTCCGAGGGGACAGCCACCGCTCGGTGATCCCCCGCGTATTCGGCGGGCAGGTGGCCGCGCAGGCGCTGGTCGCGGCCTGTCGCACCGTGCCCGAGGGGCGCCTGGCGCACTCCCTGCACTCCTACTTCCTGCGGCCAGGCGACCCGGGCGCGCCCATCGTCTACACCGTGGACCGGATCAGGGACGGCCGCTCCTTCACCACCCGCCGGGTGGTGGCGGTCCAGCACGGGCAGCCGATCTTCCACCTCTCCGCGTCCTTCCAGGAGGTCGAGGAGGGGCTGGAGCACCAGGAGGCGATGCCCGAGGTGCCCGACCCGGAGACCCTGCCGACCGCCGACGAGCTGCTGCCCCGCTACGCCGACCGGTTCGTCGACCCCGCGGTGGTCGAGGTGCTGCTCGACGCCCGCCGGGCGATCGACCTGCGGTACGTGAACGAGCCGCCGTTCGCCACCGCCGGCACTCCGCGCGAGCCGCGCTCCCAGGTGTGGTTCCGGGTCAACGGCAAGCTGGCCGGGGAGCGGGACAACCCGGTCTCCCACCTGTGCCTGGCCACCTACGTCTCCGACATGACGCTGCTGGACTCGGTGCTGCTCGCGCACGGCCGGGGCGGCTGGACGGTCGGCGACATCGTGGGCGCCAGCCTGGACCATGCCATGTGGTTCCACCGGCCGTTCCGGGCCGACGAGTGGCTGCTCTACGACACCGACTCGCCCACCGCGCAGGGCGGCCGCGGGCTGGCCCGCGGCCGGATCTTCACCCGGGACGGACGACTGGCCGTCTCGGTGATCCAGGAGGGGTTGATGCGGGTGCCGCGGGCGGCCGGCTGATCGCGAGCCGGCCGAGCGCGGTTCAGACCAGCGGGTCCGGGCCGGCGAGGCCGGCCGCCTCCAGCAGGTAGGCGGTCATCGGCTCGTAGAACCGTGGGTTGATCACGTGGTCGTCCAGCGGGACGCAGACGCTCAGCGTGCCCTCCTGCTCGCCGAGGAAGAGCGCCGGGTCGTTGCAGTCGGCGTAGCCGATGGTCTCCAGGCCCGCCTGGGCGGCGCAGCCGGCCCAGCCGTGGTCGGCGATCACCAGGTCGGGCAGCCGCTCGCCCTCCTGCGGCAGGGCGTGCAGGATCTCGGCCATCGGCTGCGGGGAGTGGGTGTGCCACAGGGTGGCGCCCCGCTCGTACATGGCGACGCCGGCCAGCTGCGCCACCACGCCCTCGTCCGCGGTCAGCCCCAGCGGCACCCGCACCAGGTCGCAGCCGGCGGCACGCAGCGCGGCCGCGGTCTGCGCGTGCACGTCGAGCAGCCCGCCCGGGTGGCCGGTGGCCACCAGCACCCGCTGCCGGTCCTGGGCCGCCTTGCGGAGCAGCGCCGCGGCCCGGTCCAGACCGTCCACGGTCAGCTCGGGGTCGATGGTGTCCTGCCCCTGCCGGTGCTCAGGGTCGCCGTCCACCCCGCACCGCTCGGCCATCACGGCCAGCACGTCCTGCTCGTCGCTCCAGCGGTCGCCCAGCTCCAGCCCGAGCCAGTAGTAGCGGTTGCCGTTCGCCAACTCCCGGTAGTGCGCGAGGTTGTTCTCGCGCGGGGTGGCGACCTCGCCGGCGATCCGGGTGCGTATCAGGTGTTCGATCAGTTCCGGACGCGAGGGGGCGGCGATGGTCGGCATACGTCCAGTATCGCCCGGACGGCTGGGTTCCGGTCGGGGTGTCGCCGAGCTGTGATCTCCCCCGCGCTCTCCCCCGCGCTCTCTCCCCCGCGCTCTCCCCCGTGATCCTCGCCACGCGGCGGGCCCCCGGCGGTCCGCGCCGGTGCCGCCGGTCCCGTGCCGGGGCGCGCGGCGGGCCCCCGGCGCGGGGGCCCGCCACGGCCGCCGGTCAGCCGTCCTGGTCGCCGGCCCGTTCCCTGGTGTGCCGGGCGGCGTCGGTGGCCGACCTGCGGATCTCGTCGGCCGCCTGCCGCATCGACTCCTTCGCCTCGGCGCCGAACTCGCGGGCCGAGGCGTCGGCCGCCTCCCGCAACGGGTCGAGGTGCGGCGCCGCCCGCTCCGCGAGCCGGCCGGCGGCCCGCTCCTCGCGCTCGCTGCCGGGCAGCAGCGCGGCGGCCAGCACGCCGGCCGCCAGGCCGAGCGCGCCGGCGGCCAGCGGGTTGCCGCCGGCCCGTTCGGCCGCCTGGCCGGCGCCCGAGCGCAGCGACCTGGCGCCGGCCGAGCCGCGCCGCCGGGCGCGGTCGGTGCCGCCGGCGGCGGCACCCCGCATCCGGTCGCGGGTGCCGGCCGCGGTGTCGCGCAGTTGCCCGCCGCCGCGCCGGACCGCGTTGACCGGGCTGACCCGCTCGGCCAGCAGGTCCAGGTCGGCCGCCAGCTGCGAGCGGGTGGCCTCGATGTCGTGCCTCATCTGGTCGGATGACGTGCCCATGCTGCGTCCTCCCTCAGGCTCTCCAGGGTCTTCGTCGGTTTCGGCGAGAAGCGGCGCAACTGGCCGCGGCCGAGCAGGAACAGCGCGCCGCCCAGCAGCGCCCAGCCGCCGGTCACGATCAGCGCCGCCCAGCCGAGGTCCATCACGTTGCCCAGCGCGAAGAGCGCGGCCAACGACAGGAAGAAGGCGACCATGTAGCCGGCGAAGCCGGCGCCGCCCATCATCCCCGCGGCCTTGCCCGCCCGGCCGAACTCCTCCTTGACCTCCGCCTTCGCCAGCTCCGCCTCCTGTCGGAAGAGCCGCTCCACGTCGGAGGTCACCTCGGCGAAGAGCGTGCCGACCGAGTCCTCGCGCCGTTCGCTGGTGTGGTGTGCCATCTCACGCCTCCGGGTAGCCGGTCCGCTCGGGGTGGTCGGCCAGGTCGAAGGTGCCGTGCTCGGCGGCCTGCCGGACGCCGTCCGGGCGCGGCTGTGGGGAGTGGCGCCCGCCGTCCTGCCCGTCGCCGTGCCCGTCGTCGCCGACGGCCCGCCCGGCCTTGGCCAGGCGGCCCATGGCGAAGCCGGCCAGCGCGGTCATGCCGACGAAGGCCGCCGGGCGCTGCCGGGCCAGCCGTTGGGTGTCGTCCAGCAGCCCGGTCAGCCCGTGCCGGTCCAGATAGCCGGCGGCCCGGTGGCCGCCGTCGGCGGCGCGGGCGACCAGCCCTCTGGTCGGCGAGTCCGCGCGCGCCTGCGCGGCCAGCTCGGACAACTCGTCCGCGATCTGCCGTACCTGCTCGGCGGCCCGCTGGGACCCGGTTCTGGCCTGCTCGTCGGCGCGTTCCCGCACCGTGTGCGCGGCGGCCCTGGCCTTGTCCGCGGGGGAGTCCCGCTCGCCGGTCCACAGATCGCCGCTGAGTGAGTCGGTCATGGGATCACTTCCTCCTGCGGCTCGCTTCGAGGGACCCGGGTAACCGGCTCCCCGGGTGGGAAAACCGGCGGCGGCCCGCTCATCCGGCGCGGCGCAGCGCGCGGTGCAGGGTGAGCCACTGCCGGGGCGTGACCCGGCCGACCGGCGCGTCCAGCGGGATACGCGCCGCCACGAGCGCCGCGCGCACCCGGGGCGCCGGGCGGTCGCGGCGCAGCGTGGCGGCCAGCGAGCCGCCCACCCCGGTGAAGCCCTCGGCGACCAGCGCCCGGTACGTCGGCAGCTCGCCCGCCGGCAGCAGCGGCGCCGGCCGCCGCACCAGCCGCAGCACGGCCGAGTCGGTGCGGGGCACCGGCTCGAACCGGTAGCGGCTGATCCGCGGCCCGAGCCGCCAGTCGAACTCCGGCCAGGACCGCACCGTCAGCAGCGGCCAGCTGCCGTAGTCGCCGGTGCGCCGGCGGGCGAACTCACGCTGGGTGACCAGCGTGGCGGCGGTCAGTTCCCGCGCGTCCAGGCACCAGCGGACGATGTCCGTGGTCCGGGAGTAGGGGATGTTGCCGACCACCACGAACGGGCGGCCCGGCGGCCGGGTGCGCAGGAAGTCGCCGCGCACCACCCGGACGTTGCCCTCGGCGGCGAGCCGCCGGGGCAGCGCGCCGGCCAGCGCGGGATCGATCTCGTGGGCGATCACCTCGCGGCTGGCCCTGGCCAGCGCCCGGGTGAGGGTGCCCTCCCCGGCACCCGGCTCCACCACCAGGTCGGACGGGGCGAGTTCGGCGGCGCGGACGATCTGCCGGAGCACGGCGGCGTCCCGCAGGAAGTTCTGCGAAAGGGTCTTGCGACGTTGTTGGCGGGCCATGGTGGTCCTCGAAGGCGCGAGGACAGGCCGAGCGGAGCCGGGGTGAACCGAGAGGAAAGCGGGGCAGCCGGCGGCCTGTCCGTGGTCGATGGGAACACGGACGGCCCTGGGCCGGAGCAGGGGAACGCTCGGGGAGCGCGCGAGGGGGGCCTCGGGCGCCGGGCGTGACCGGTCAGGCCAGGGCCGGGCGCCGGGAGCGAAGACGTCGGGACGGAGTGCTCATCACGGACGTCAGCGCGCCGGCGCGGACTCCGATCAGCCAGGTGAAAGCTCCCATGGGCAGGCACCCTAGAGCGGCCCGACGGGCCCGGGCAACCGGGTTTCCGCCCCGGCTCGGGCCCGCGCGTCCGGTGCCGTTCCCGCCCGCTCCCGGTGCGCCCTGACCCCGGCCGTGGCACGTTCATATTGTTGCGGCGGGATGAAACGGCCGGTCGGCGGCGTTAGAGCGGCGTCGGCAGAGCAGGGGGCGAGTGGCTTGGGCACGGGAGGCGCCGCGGTGGCGGAACGTGAGGCTGGGTGGATACGGCGGCTGTTGGGCTACTGCTGGCGGTACCGCCGCAACCTGCTGCTCTCGGTCGGCTCGTCCCTGGTCGGGATGGCCGTGATGGCCCTGATGCCGCTGATCACCAAGGTGATCATCGACGACGTGGTGCTCGGCGGACAGGGGGGCATCGGCCGCTGGGTGGGGCTGCTGCTGGCCGCCGCGGTGGTGGTCTACGCGCTGACCTTTGTGCGCCGCTACTACGGCGGCCGGCTCGGCATCGACGTGCAGCACGACCTGCGGACCGAGATGTTCGCCACCCTCACCCGGCTGGACGGCCGGCGGCAGGACGGGCTGAGCACCGGGCAGGTGGTCGGCCGCGCCACCAGTGACCTCCAGCTCATCCAGGGCCTGCTCTTCATGATGCCGATGACCATCGGCAACGTGGCGCTCTTCGCCGTCTCGCTGGTGGTGATGCTGACCCTGTCGCCGCCGCTCACCCTGGTGGCGCTGGCGGTGGCGCCGGCGCTCTGGCTGATCGCCCGCCGCAGCCGGCGCCGGCTCTACCCGGCGACCTGGTACGCGCAGGCGCAGGCCGCCTCGGTGGCCGGCGTGGTGGACGGCGCGGTCGGCGGCGTGCGGGTGGTCAAGGGCTTCGGGCAGGAGCGCCAGGAGATGGCGAAGCTGCGCCGGGTCAGCGAGCGGCTCTTCGCCGCCCGGATGCGCGGTGTCCGGCTCAACGCCCGCTACACGCCGGCGCTGCAGGCCGTGCCCTCGCTGGGGCAGGTCGGGATGCTGGCGCTGGGCGGCTGGATGGCCACCAGGGGCGAGATCACCCTGGGCACCTTCGTCGCCTTCTCCACCTACCTCGCCCAACTGGTCGGCCCGGTGCGGATGCTGACCGTGATCCTCACCGTGGGCCAGCAGGCGCGGGCCGGCGTGGAGCGGGTGCTGGAGCTGATCGACACCGAGCCGGAGATCCGCCAGGCGCCCGACGCCCGGGCGCTGCCGGAGCAGGCGCCGGCCACCGTGGAGTTCGAGCGGGTCAGCTTCGGCTACACCCCCGACGAGCCGGTGCTGCGGGAGCTGTCGCTGCGGGTCGGGGAGGGCGAGACGCTGGCGGTGGTCGGGCCGTCCGGCAGCGGGAAGTCCACCGTCTCGCTGCTGCTGCCGCGCTTCTACGACCCCGACGCGGGCCGGGTACTGGTCGGCGGGCACGACGTGCGGGAGCTGACCCAGGACTCGCTGCGCGCGGCCATCGGCCTGGTGCCGGAGAACAGCTTCCTCTTCTCGGACACCATCCGGCACAACCTGGCCTACGGCCGGCCGGACGCCACCGACGAGCAGATCCGGGCGGCGGCCAGGGCGGCCCGGGCGGACGGCTTCATCGAGGAGCTGCCCGACGGCTACGACACGGTCGTCGGCGAGCAGGGCATGACCCTCTCCGGCGGCCAGCGGCAGCGCGTCGCGCTGGCCCGGGCCATCCTGACCGACCCCAGGCTGCTGATCCTGGACGACGCCACCTCGGCGGTGGACGCCCGGGTGGAGCACGAGATCCACGAGGCGCTCCGCTCGGTGATGCGCGGCCGCACCACGCTGCTGATCGCGCACCGCGAGTCCACCCTGCAACTCGCCGACCGGATAGCCGTGCTGGACGGCGGCCGGCTGGTGGACACCGGCACCCACGAGCAGCTGCTCGGCCGCTGCGAGCTGTACCGGCGGCTGCTGGCCGACCCGGGCGAGCTGGGCGGGGTGGCGCGGGACCCGGCGGGGCTGGCCGGGGCGGCGCGGGAGGCCGACTGGACGCCGGGCGAGGTGACCGAGGCGGCCTGGCCACGGGCCGCCACGGCCCCGGCCGCCGCCGACCACGCCGACCAGGCGGGCCTGGACCCGGCCGACCTGGCGGCCGCCGAGGAGGCCGGCTCCCCCGTGACGCCGGAGCTGCGGGCCGGGCTGGCGGCGCTGCCGCCGGCCACCGACCGGCCGGCGGTGGACGAGGAACGGGCGGCGGCGCCCGAGCGGACCTTCGGCCTGCGCCGGCTGCTGGCCGGCCTCGGCGGGCCGCTGGCCGCCGCGCTGCTGCTGGTGGTGGCGGACGCGCTGGCCGCGCTGCTGCTGCCGGTGTTGATCCGGCACGGCATCGACGAGGGCGTGCGGGAGGCCGCGCTGGGCGCGGTGTGGGCCGCCTCCCTGCTGGCGCTGGGGGTGGTGGCGGCGCAGTGGGCGGCGCAGTACGGCTCGACGCGCGCCGTCGGCCGGGTCGGCGAGCGGGCCCTCTACACGCTGCGGGTGAAGGTCTTCGCCCAACTCCAGCGACTCGGCCTGGACTTCTACGAACGCGAGCTGGCCGGCCGGGTGATGACCCGGATGACCACCGACGTGGACGCGCTGACCACCTTCCTCCAGACCGGCCTGGTGCAGGCGCTGGTCGCGGTCCTCACCTTCCTCGGCATCCTGGTGGTCCTGGTGGCGCTGGACGCCGAGCTGGCGCTGGTGGTCCTGGCGACGCTGGTGCCGCTGGTGGTCGGCACCGTCTTCTTCCGCCGGCTGAGCACCCGCGCCTACGAGCTGGCCAGGGAGCGGATCGCCGGGGTCAACGCCGACCTCCAGGAGTCGGTCGCCGGGCTGCGGATGGTGCAGGCCTTCCGGCGGGAGGCGGACGGCCTCGGCCGGTTCGTGGCCCGCTCGGACGGCTACCGGCAGGCCCGGGTGCGCGGCCAGTGGCTGATCTCGGTCTACTTCCCGTTCGTCCAGCTGCTGGCCACCGTCGCCACCGCCGGGGTGCTGGTGGTCGGCGCCGGACGGGTGGGGGACGAGACGCTGACCGCCGGCGCGCTGGTCGCCTACCTGCTGTACATCGAGCTGTTCTTCGCCCCCGTCCAGCAGCTGTCCCAGGTCTTCGACGGCTACCAGCAGGCGGTGGTCTCGCTGGGCCGGGTGCGGGAGCTGCTGGCCGAGCGGACCAGCACCCCGCCGGCGACCAGGCCGGTGCCGGTGACGTCGGCCGCCGGCGAGCTGACCTTCGACCAGGTGCGGTTCGCCTACCGGGGCGCGGACGAGGACGCGCTCGCCGGTGTCCAGCTGACCATCCCGGCCGGCCAGACCGTGGCCTTCGTCGGCGAGACCGGCGCCGGCAAGTCCACCCTGGTGAAGCTGGTCGCCCGGTACTACGACCCGACCGCGGGCGCGGTCCGGCTCGACGGCGTCGACCTGCGCGAACTGGAGCTGACCGACTACCGGCACCGGCTGGGGGTGGTCCCCCAGGAGCCGTACCTGTTCGCCGGCACGGTCCGGGACGCCATCGCCTACGGCCGGCCGGACGCCACCGACGCCGAGGTGGAGGCGGCCGCCCGGGCGGTGGGCGCGCACCCGATGATCGCCGCGCTGCCCGGCGGCTACCTGCACCGGGTGGCCGAGCGGGGCCGCGACCTGTCCGCCGGCCAGCGGCAGTTGATCGCGCTGGCCAGGGCGGAGCTGGGCAACCCGGACATCCTGCTGCTGGACGAGGCCACCGCGGCGCTCGACCTGGCCACCGAGGCGCTGGTCAACGAGGCCACCGACCGGCTGGCCGGCAGCCGCACCACGCTGGTGGTCGCGCACCGCCTCACCACGGCGGCCCGGGCGGACCGGGTGGTGGTGCTCGACCAGGGCCGGGTGGTCGAGGACGGCCGGCACGCCGACCTGCTGGCGGCGGACGGCCGCTACGCGGAACTCTGGCGGGCCTACGCGGGCGAGCCGGCCCCCACGGTCGTCGGCTGACCCGCGGCGACCGGCGGTTTCCGGTCGCCACGGGCTGGCCTCCCGCCGGGGCACCGGGGATCCTGGTCGTCATGGGGAGACCTCAGGGGGATGGCGAGGAGCGCCACGAGGCGCGGAACGAGATCAGCGGCGGGGACATCAACGGCCCGGTGGGGCAGTTCGGTTCGGTGCACGGGGACGTGCACATGAACTGGTCCGGGCGGCAGGACCCGGCCGAGCTGGCGAAGGCGGTGGAGGAGGCGCTGACCCGCGCCGAGCGGGCCAGGGAGGAGGCCAGGCGGGAGGCCGAGCGCCGGGAGCGCGAGGCGCGGGACGCCGAGCAGGACTTCCAGCTGCTGATCGCGCTCGGCGTCGGCGTGCTGGTCTTCCTGGTGTTGTTCTTCGGCTTCGACCTGTGGTGGTGGGTCGCCGGGTTGCTGGCCCTGGCCGCCGCCGGGAAGGTCGCCGAGCTGTGAGGCCGACCGGTCAGCCCCGGTGCCCGTGGTGCGCCGGGAGCCGCGCGCGTCGGCCCCGCTACCCCCGGTTGCGCGGGTGGCGGCGGGCGGCGCGCTCGTTGCCGTGCTTGTAGTTACCCGTCCAACGGGCCATCACCAGCTGGGGGTCGCCCGCCTCGACCTCGGCGAGGAAACGGGCGGCCCGGCCGCCGCGCAGGGTGCCGGCGGGCCGGCCGTGGTGGGTTATCAGCACGGTGCCGTCCGCGCGGGTCTGGAAGGCGAAGCCGCCGGGCCGATTGCTCATGGGCCGATGGTAGGGGCGGCCTACGACAGTGCGGGCCGGGTGCGTCGGGCGAGGTAGCTGTCCACGGTCTGGAGCGCGCCGCCGGCCGGTGGCGCGCCCTGGTCCCACCAGTGCACGGCGGCGATCTCGTCGCTGGCCCGCCAGTCGGCCGGCTCCTCGACGTCGACGGTGTAGAGCGCGCCGCGCGCCTCGTCCTTGCCGGGCAGCAGGGTGTGGGCGAAACCCACGAAGCGCAGCCGCTCCGGGGCCAGCCGCTGCCCGGTCTCCTCCCACAGCTCCCGCGCCGCGGCCCGGCGCGGGCTCTCCCCCGGGTCGATGCCGCCGCCGGGCAGCTCCCAGCAGCCGCGGTCCCGCACCAGCACCAGCAGCAGCCGGTCCAGGTGCCAGGCGGCCACCAGCACGTACCGCACCGGGGCGGTGCGGAAGACGGTCTCCTCCGGCGCCTCGTCGAAGGCCAGCAGCCGCATCCCCAGGGGCCCGCTGGCCAGCGGCTCGGCCGGGTGCTCCGCACGGTCGGTCATCCGGCCAGCCTACGGCCGTCCCGGCCGCCGGGCGCCGCCGCTACGGGGCCAGTTCGGCCCAGATCGTCTTGCCGCCCGGCCGGTGTCGGGTGCCCCAGCGCTCGGTGAGCCGGGCGATGATGAACAGGCCGCGGCCGCTCTCGTCGAAGACCCGCGCCCGCCGCAGGTGCGGGGAGGTGCTGGTGCTGTCGGAGACCTCGCAGATCAGCCCGCGCTCCCGGATCAGCCGCAGCTGGATCGGACCGTCCGCGTGCCGGATCGCGTTGGTCACCAGCTCGCTGACCACCAGCTCGGCGGTGAACGCCGCGTCCGCCATGCCCCAGCCGGCCAGCTGACTGGTGGCCAGCTCCCTGGCGCTGGCCACCGCCGTCGGGTCGTCGGGGATCTCCCAGGTCGCGACGTGCGAGGCGTCCAGCGCGCGGGTCCTGGCCAGCAGCAGCGCCACGTCGTCGGTCGGCTGCTCGGCCAGCACGGTGTCCAGCACCGTGTCGCACAGCTCCTCCAGCGAGCCGTTCGGGCGGGAGAGCACCCGCCGCAGCTCGTCGAAGCCCCGGTCGGGGTCCCGGCTGCCCCGGGACTCCACCAGCCCGTTGGTGTAGAGGGCCAGCAGCGTCTCCTCCGGCAGGTCCAGCTCGGCGGACTCGAACGGCAGGCCGCCCAGGCCGAGCGGCGGCCCGGCCGGCAGCTCCAGCACCTCCGCGGTGCCGCTGGGCCGCACCAGCACCGGCGCCGGGTGGCCGGCGCGCGCCACCGTGCAGTGCCGGGAGACCGGGTCGTAGACGGCGTACAGGCAGGTGGCGCCGAACCCGCCGGTCGGGGACTCCCGGCCGGCGTCGGCCGGCTCGGTCTCGAACCGCAGCCGGATCACCACGTCGTCCAGGTGGGTGAGCAACTCGTCCGGCGGGAGGTCGATGTCGGCCAGGGTGCGCACCGTGGAGCGCAGCCGGCCCATGGTGGCCGAGGCGTGCACCCCGTGCCCCACCACGTCGCCCACCACCAGCGCCACCCGGGCGCCGGAGAGCGGGATCACGTCGAACCAGTCGCCGCCGACCCCCATCGCCGAGTCGGCCGGCAGGTAGCGGCTGGCCACGTCGACCGCCGCCAGCTTGGGCAGCCGGCGGGGCAGCAGGCTGCGCTGGAGCGCCAGCGAGTTGCGGTGCTCCCGGGTGAAGCGGCGCGCGTTGTCCACGCAGACCGCCGCCCGGGCGGCGATCTCCTGGGCGAGCACCAGGTCGTCCGCGTCGAACGGTTCCCGCGTCCGGTGCCGCAGGAAGACCGCGACGCCCAGGGTGGTGCCGCGGGCCCGCAGCGGGACGGCGATCCCGGAGTGGAAGCCGTACCGGCGCCAGGGCTCCTCGGCCCGCTCGGGCGAGACACCGAGCCAGCCGGCCAGGTCGGCCGGCCCTTCGAGGCCGGTCGAGCGTTCGGGCCGGCCGCTGGCCAGCACCCGGGCCGGCACCGAGTCCTCGATCCGGCGCCGGGTCTCGTCCAGCCTGAGCACCGCCTCCGGCGCCCCTTCCAGCACCGACCGCTGGGCCACCCGACGCAGTTCGAACGGGGGTTGCCCGGACCAGCCGGGGCGCGGCTCCTCGCCGCGCAGCACCGGGTCGGCCAGGTCGACGGTGGCCAGGTCGGCGAACCGGGGCACCGCGGCCTCCACCAGCTCCCTGGCGGTGGTGTCCACCTCCAGGGTGTTGCCGATGTGGGTGGTGGCCACGCTGAGCAGCGTCAGCCGGTCGCGGGCGATCATCACCCGGCCCAGCTTGGCCTCCCGGTTCGCCCGGGCCCAGCAGCTCAGCAGGCTGAGGACGACGGCGACCACGATGGAGCTGATCACCACGATCCGGCCGCTGAGGTTGCTCACCGGCAGCAGGAAGCCGAAGTTGAGCACCGTGGAGGCGATCGAGGTGGCGCCCACCACGGCGGTCCGCCGCAGCGGCAGCAGGGCGCTGGCCACCAGCGGCGGCAGCAGCGAGGTGCTGGCGTAGCGGACGGTGGCGTCCGGCTGTCCGAGTACGAGCTGGTAGGCCGTGATCACCACGACGCTCAGCAGCAGCAGGGCGAAGAGGCCGTTCTGCCCGCCGCGTCGGAGGGAAGCCACGAAACGCACCTCCCGGCCGGTCAGCGAGGGGCCCGTGACGTTCCGTGCCCTGCGCTCCACCGTAGCCGCGCCCGGCCGGGCCGGCGACGGCTACGGGCCGGCCGGGGGAGTGGCCCGGTGCCGCGGCCGGTCGGCGGCGCGGCACCGGGCCCGTCGCGGCGCGGACCCCGGTCGGCTCAGCGGGCGTGCGTCCGGTGGCTGTCCACTCAGCGGGCGTGCGTCCGGTAGCGGTCCACGGTCTCGGCCAGCACGCCGAGGCCCTCCCTGGCCCACAGCCCGTCGTTGAACAGCTCGACCTCCACCGGGCCGGTGTAGCCGGCGGCCCGGACGGCCGCGTCGAACCACCGGAAGTCGACCGCGCCGTCACCCAGCTGGCCCCGGCCGTTGAGCACCCCGGCGGGCAGCGGGGTGGTCCAGTCGGCCAGCTGGAAGCTGTGGATGCGCCCCTCGGCGCCGGCCCGCGCGATACCGGCCGCCACCTGGTCGTCCCACCACAGGTGGTAGGTGTCGATCACCACGCCGACCTGGTCGGCCGGGAAGCGACCGGCCAGCTCCAGCGCCTGCGCCAGGGTGGAGACCACGCAGCGGTCGGCCGCGTACATCGGGTGCAGCGGCTCGATCGCCAGCCGCACGCCGCGCTCCGCCGCGTACGGCGCCAGCTCGGCGATCGCCTCGGCGATCCGCTCCCGGGCGCCGAACAGGTCCGGGCTGCCGGCCGGCAGCCCGCCGGAGACCAGCACCAGGGTGTCGGTGCCCAGCTCGGCGGCCTCGTCGATGGCGGCCCGGTTGTCGTCCAGCGCGGCGGCCCGCTCGGCCGGCCGCTCCGCGGTGAGGAAGCCGCCCCGGCAGAGCGTGGTCACGGCCAGGCCGGCGTCCCGCACCAGCTTGGCGGCGGCCCGCAGGCCGTAGGCGGCCACCGGCTCGCGCCACAGCCCGACGCCGGGCACGCCCAGCGCGGTCAGTCCGTCGACCAGCTCGGGCAGCGACAGCTGGCGCACGGTCATCTGGTTGATGGAGAAGCCCGTCAGGTCGCCGGCGGCGGCCCCGGTCCCGGGCTCGGAGGTGGTCTGGGTCACTGGGGTACTCCCTGCACGGCGAGCAGCTGGGCCATCCGGGCGCGGGCGCGCTCCGGGTCGGGGAACAGGCCGAGGCCGTCGGCGAGTTCGTAGGCGCGGGCCAGGTGGGGCAGCGACCGGGCCGACTGGAGGCCGCCGACCATCGTGAAGTGGTCCTGGTGGCCGGCCAGCCAGGCGAGGAACACCACGCCCGTCTTGTAGTACCGGGTGGGGGTCTGGAAGAGGTGCCGGGAGAGCGGCACCGTCGGGTCGAGCAGCGCCCGGAAGGCCGCCGGGTCGGCCGCGTCCAACGCCCGCACCGCCTCGGCGGCCAGCGGGCCCAGCGGGTCGAAGATGCCCAGCAGCGCGTGGCTGAAGCCCTGCTCGTCCCCGGCGATCAGCTCCGGGTAGTTGAAGTCGTCGCCCGTGTAGCAGCGCACGCTGGCCGGCAGGCGCCGGCGCAGCGCGACCTCGCGCCCCGCGTCCAGCAGCGAGACCTTGACCCCGTCCACCTTCTCCGGGTTGGCCGCGATGATCTCCAGGAAGGTCTCGGTGGCCGCGTCCAGGTCGGACGAGCCCCAGTAGCCCTCAAGCGCCGGGTCGAACATCGGGCCCAGCCAGTGCAGGATCACCGGCCGCGCCGCCTGCCGGAGCAACTCCCCGTAGACCGCCAGGTAGTCCTCCGGGCCGCCGGCCGTGGCGGCCAGCGCCCGGGAGGCCATCAGGATCGGCCGCGCCCCGGTCTCCTCGACGACCGCCAGCTGCTCCTCGTAGGCGGCCCGCACCTCGGCGAGGCTCGCCTGCCCGGTCAGCTGGTCGGTGCCCACGCCGCAGGCGATCAGCCCGCCGACGGCCTTCGCCTCGGCGCCGGAGCGCCGGATCAGCTCGGCGGCGCCGGCCCAGTCCAGGCCCATGCCGCGCTGCGCGGTGTCCATCGCCTCGGCCACGCCGAGCCCGTGCGACCACAGGTGGTGCCGGAAGGCCAGGGTGCGCTCCCAGTCCACGGCCGCCGGCCCGTCCGGGGTGCTGTCGGCGAACGGGTCGGCCACCACGTGGGCGGCGGAGTAGACGACGCGCGAGGCGAGCGGCGGACGCCCGGGCGCGAACGCCGCCGGCTCGGCGCGCGGGGTGTACTCGCGCAACGCGCCGGTGGCGTCGGGCAGTCGGATCACGGTGACGGTCTCCTTCGGGAGCGGCGGGGCTGGGTACGGAACGGGGGCGGCGGCCGGTCGGGATCTTCCGACGGCTGTCAGAGGGTCAGCTCGGGCACCTCGACGCGCCGGCCCTCGGCGGAGGAGAGCAGCCCCAGCTCGGCCAGCTGCACGCCGCGCGCGCCGGCGAGCAGGTCCCAGCTGTAGGGCTCGTCGGCGACCAGGTGGCGCAGGAACAGCTCCCACTGGGCCTTGAACCCGTTGTCGAACTCGCCGTTGTCCGGCACTTCCTGCCACTGCTCGCGGAACCGCTCGGTGGCCGGGATGTCCGGGTTCCACACCGGCTTCGGGGTGGCGGAGCGGTGCTGCACCCGGCAGCCGCGCAGCCCGGCGACCGCCGAGCCCTCGGTGCCGTCCACCTGGAACTCCACCAGCTCCTCGCGGTTGACCCGCACCGCCCAGGAGGAGTTGATCTGCGCGACCACGCCACCGGCCAGCTGGAAGACGCCGTAGGCGGAGTCGTCAGCGGTGGCCTCGTAGGCCTCGCCGCGCTCGTCCCAGCGCCGCGGGATGTGCGTGGTGGCCAGCGCCTGCACGCTCTCCACCCGGCCGAACAGCTCGTGCAGCACGTACTCCCAGTGCGGGAACATGTCGACCACGATGCCGCCGCCGTCCTGGGCGCGGTAGTTCCACGAGGGGCGCTGCGCCTCCTGCCAGTCGCCCTCGAAGACCCAGTAGCCGAACTCGCCGCGCACCGAGAGGATCTGGCCGAAGAAGCCGCCGTCGATCAGCCGCTTCAGCTTGAGCAGGCCGGGCAGGAAGAGCTTGTCCTGCACCACGCCGTGCTTGATCCCGGCGTCCTCGGCCTGCCTGGCCAGTGCCAGCGCGCCGGCCACGCCGGTGGCGGTGGGCTTCTCGGTGTAGATGTGCTTGCCGGCGGCGATCGCCTTGCTGATCGCCTCCTCCCTGGCCAGGGTCACCTGGGCGTCGAAGTAGACGTCCACGGTCGGGTCGGCCAGCACCGCGTCCAGGTCGGTGCTCACCGCGTCCTCGGGCAGGCCGTGCCGGGCGGCCAGCTCCCGCAGGGCGGCCGGGCGGCGCCCCACCAGCAGTGGCTCGGGCCAGATCACGGTGCCGTCGGCGAGCGGGACGCCGCCCTGCTCACGGATGGCGAGGATCGAGCGCACCAGGTGCTGGCGGTACCCCATCCGGCCGGTGACGCCGTTCATGGCGATCCGGACGGTCCTGCGCTCGGCGGCCGAGTGCGTCGTCATTGTCCTTGCCCTCCCGGGACGGTAAGCGCTTTCTACTGGGGGAGAAGCTAACCTCTTGGCAGCGGGCTAGGCAAGTGGGAGCAGAGCATGGCAGTGACGCTGGCGGACGTTGCGGTCCGCGCGGGGGTGTCCGCGGCGACGGTCTCGCGGGTGCTGAACGGCAACTATCCGGTGGCCGGCGCCACCAGGAACCGCGTGCTGCAGGCCGTCGAGGAGCTGGAGTACGTCGTCAACGGCCCGGCCAGCGCCTTGGCCGCCGCCACCTCCGACCTGGTCGGGGTGCTGGTCAACGACATCGCCGACCCGTTCTTCGGGATCATGGCCAGCGCCGTCCAGTCCGAGATCGGCGAGCCCGTCGCCGACCGCCCCGGCCCCAAGCTCGCCGTGGTCTGCAACACCGGCGGCTCCCCGGAGCGCGAGCTGACCTTCCTGACCCTGCTGCAACGCCAGCGCGCCGCCTCCGTGGTGCTCACCGGCGGCGCCCTGGAGGACCAGAGCCACCGGGCGGCGCTGATCGGCCGGCTCGGCCGGCTGGAGGCCGCCGGCGCGCGGGTGGTGCTCTGCGGCCGACCGCCGCTGACGGACACCGACTTCCCGGCCGTCACCTTCGACAACCGGGCCGGCGCCCGGCAGTTGACGGAGCACCTGCTGGGCCTTGGCCACCGCCGCATCGGCTACCTGGCCGGCCCCCAGGCCCGCACCACCACCCGGCACCGGCTGGAGGGCCACCGGGCCGCGCTGACCGCCGCCGGGCTGGGCGGCGACGCGAGCCGGCTCACCGTCCGCGGCAGCTACGACCGCTCGGCCGGCTACTACGGCGCGCTGGAACTCCTTGACCGCGAGCCCGGGCTGACCGCCATCGCGGCGGCCAACGACACGGTCGCGCTGGGCGCCTGCGCGGCGCTGCGGGAGCGTGGGGTGCGCATCCCCGAGGACGTCTCGGTGACCGGCTTCGACGACCTGCCGTTCGCGGTGGACGCCACCCCCGCGCTGACCACCGTGCGGCTGCCGCTGCACGAGGCCGGGGTGCACGCCGGCCGGCTGGCCCTCGGCCGGGACGAGGCCCCCGAGGGCGGCGTGCTGGTCTGCCCGGGCGAGCTGAGGGTCCGTGGCTCGACCGCCCCGCCCCGGGACGCCTGAACGGGGGGCGAGCGCCGCGGTCCCGGGTTGACCCGGCCCGCAATCCCGTTGCGCGGCACGCGAGTCGGCTCCGACCATGGGGTGGTGGACACCCCTCCCGCACAACCCCTCAGTGACCTCGACCGGTTGCTCGCCGAACGGGCCTGTGAACGTGTGGTCCTCGACCTGGTCCACCGGCTCGACCTGGGCGAACCCGCCACCGCCGCCGAGCTGTTCACCCCGGACGGGATCTGGGAGTGGCCGGCCGGCGGGCGCCGGATCGTCGGTAGGGAGGCGCTGTGCGCCTACTTCGGCGGCCGACCGGCCGACCGGCTCTCCCGCCGGCTGATGAGCAACATCCGGATCACCGCGCACGCGGCCGACCGGGCCAGCGGCACCAGCTACCTGGCCACCCACCGGGTGGACGGGCACCGCGGCGAGCTGCCGCCGCCCGGGCCGCCCACGCAGGTGGGGCACTACGTGGACGTCTTCGAGCGGCACGCCGGGAGCTGGCTGCTGGCGCGACGCACCCTGCACCTCGCCTTCGGCACCAGCACGCCCCGGCTCCCCTGAGGCGGTGGGCGGGCGGGGTCGCGGGGCCGGCCTGGGCGGGCACGGCCGGATCAGTCGGGGTCGGGGGTGATGCTGCCGGTGCCCAGCACGGTCAGCTGAACGCGGTCCAGGCCGGCGTCCTGTAGGCAGCCGGTCAGCCGGTGCCGGTCGTGGTCGCTGAGCGACGGGTGGATGACGGCGGCGAAGAGCTGGCCGTCCAGGGGAGCCATCGCCGCCTGGGCGAGTGGGATCGAGGTGGCGTCCCGGCAGCGCTCCCACAGCTGGTGGGCGGCCAAATGGGCCCGCGCGTCGGAGACGTTCCTGGCGGAGACCGTGAAGAGCACCGAGGTCGCCGTCTCCTGGCCGCGCTCCGGTGGCTTGGTCTCGGTCAGCTCGGCCAGCACCGCGTAGAGCCCGACGCACAGCGCCAGCGCCACGCCGACCGCCGCCGGCGCGCGCCAGCGCGGTGGCCCCAGCGGCGGCCGCGCGCCCAGCTCCGCCGCGACGGAGCCGTGCGCGCCGCCGGGCGGCGCGGCCAGCGGCACCAGCCGGCCGGCCAGCTGACGCCGGCCCAGCGGCCGGCTGGTGACCCGGGCCAGCCGTTCCACCAGCCAGGCCAGTCCGGAGAGCGCGGCACCGGCCGCCATCAGCACCGGCACGAAGACGAAGGTGCGCCCGCCGCTCCCGTCCAGCCAGGAGAACCGGGACTCGGCGCCGGCCGGCCGGCCCCGGCCGGCGGCCCGCTCGCGCTCGTTGGCGCGCAGCAGGGCGAGGATCTCCTCGTGGCGCCGGTCCGTCTCCCGGGCCTGCCGCTCCAGCCGGCCAAGCCGGTCCAGGGTCACGAAGCCGAGCAGCAGCACCTCGATGACCAACAGCAACACCCCGCAGAGCAGGGCCCGTTGCCACTGCCAGCGGTAGAGGTAGACCACCAGGTAGCTGGCGGCGCCCAGCGCCGCCGCCCCGCCGAAGAGGTAGGCCGCCAGTCTCGCCGGTCTCATCCGCGCACCTCCGCCGCCCCGGCCGGCCCGCGCTGCCGCCCGGCCGGCGCCGGCCCGCCGGCGGGGCGGTGCTCCTCGGGCTCCGGCGCCCCGGGCCCCCGGTCCTTGGGGTTCCGGTCCTCGGACTCCCGGTCCTCGGGGTCCCGGTCCTCCGAGACCGGCGTTCCGAGGCCCGGCGTCCCGGGGCCGGGTGCCGGGGGCTGTCGCACGTCGGGGTCCCTCCGTTGGTGATCCTGCCGTTCGTGCTGCCGTTGTTCGTGGTCCCGCTGTTGTCCCTCCTGCCATTGGCGGTCCCGCTGTTGTCGGTCCTGCCCTTCGTGGTTCTGCCCTTCGTGGTCCCGCCGTTCGTGGTCCGGCTGTTGGCGGTCCCGCTGTTCGCGGTCACGTGCCCGGCGGTCCTCCGGCGCGTGGTCGGGCGACCCGGCCTCCCGGCGGCCGGTCGCCGGCGCCGCGCGCTCCGGGCCCCACGGTGACCGACCGCCGTGCCGCCGTTCCCCGTGCTCAGGTACCCCGTGCCGCCGTTCCCCGTGCCGTCGGCCGCCGCCGTCCCGCGCGGCGCCGGGCTCCGGCGGGTGGGGTGCCAGGTCCCGGGGCCCGGCGGCACCGGCGGCTCCGGCGCCCGACGTGGTCCAGGCCCCCGGTCCCGAGGGCGGTTGGCCGGGCCCGGCCGGCCCCGGAGGCGCCGCCGGCGAGGCGACCAGCTCGCCGGTGGCCCCGTCGAGCAGTAGCCGGGTGCCGGTCGGGAAACGGTCCACCGCCGCCGTCGCCCCGGTCACCATCGGAAGCCGCAACTCCCGTGCCAACACCGCGAGATGGGAGAGCGGACTGCCGGTCTGGGCGACCAGCCCGCGGAGTGCGGGCAGCGTCACCGCCAGCGCCGGGTCGAGGTGACGCACCACCAGCACCGCGTCGTCCGGCTGCGGCCCCGCCCCGTGCCAGGCCACCCCGACGGCCCGGCCGGGGGAGACGCCCACGGCTCGCCCCTCGCCGCTCGCCCCCGCCGGCCGCACGGCGACCACCGTGCCGTCGGCGGCCAGCCGGAACGCGTCCGGGAGCGGCGCGCCGGCCGGCCGCGGCCGGCGCCAGGCCAGGTCGGTCGGCAGCGGCTGGCCGCGTGCCACGTCGAGCAGCTCGGTCCAGCGCAGCAGCGCCAGCCGGTCGATGGCCACGCTGCGCGCGGCGACCTCGCGGACCAGCCGGGTCTGGTACTCCTGCACCCAGCGCGCCCGCAGCCGCAGCCCCTCCCGGGCGGAGAGCGGCCCGGGGCCCGGCCCGCCGTCCCGCTCCGGCGCTGGTGGCAGCCGCAGCGGCCCGGCCAGGCTGGGCGGCACCAGCGCCAGCACCTCCGGCCTGGCGGCGGCCAGTTCGGCGTCCGAGAGCCCCTCGGCCCGGCCGTGCCGAAGCGCGGCCAGCGCCACCGCGGCGCCCCCGCCGGCCGCCCCGCCCCCGCCGGCGCCGGCCGGCGGCTCGGGCAGCAGGGCGCCGGCCAGCGCCTCCTGGGCGTGCAACGCCACCAGGGTGGCGCGCGACCAGCGGAGCGCGCCGACCAGGTCGGCCGGCGTCAGCTCGGCCGGTGACGGTGCCTCGGTCAACTCCCGGTCCACGTCCGCCTGGAGACCGACCGCCAGCCCGGGCAGCGCGCCGCGCAGCCGGCCGATCCGCCAGGCGGCGGACAGCCGGCGGGCCGGCGGTACCGGGTTGAGCCAGGCCAGCCCCCGGCGCGCGGGGGGCGCGAGGCCCAGCAGGGCCAGGTCGGCCACCGCCCGTCCCTGCACCGTGCGCACCACCGGTGTGCCCCGCAACCGGCGGCGGGACGCGGCGCCGGCCAGGTCGAGCGCCGTGGCCAGGCCGTGCGCCAGCGGCGTCACCCACAGGTCCTCCTCCAGCGGGGCGAGCGGCTCCGGCAGTGTCTCGGCGACCGGCCCCGGGCCGAGCAGCCGGGCGCGGCGCGCGGGACGCGGGCCCATGGCGGTGATCGGCCGGGACTGCAGGAGGCACAGCCGGCCGTCCGCGGCCGCGAAGCCGAACTCGATGTCCTGCGGCGCCCCGAAGACCCGCGCCGCGCGGCGGGCCAGCGCCGCCAGCCGGCGCAGCTCGGCCCGGTCGAGCAGGCCGGCCAGGTCGTCGCCGTCGAGCGGCCGGCCGCGCCGGCTCAGCCGGGCGCCGGCGCCCTGCGCGGCGCCGCCGACCAGCTGGTCCGGGCCGCCGGCGACGGCGCTGACCAGCAGCCGGTCGCGGGCGCCCGTTACCGGGTCGGCGCCGAACAGCACGCCCCCGACCCGGCAGTCGAGCATCGGCTGGACGAGCACCGCCATCGGCGCGGCCGGCCGGTCGGGCAGCGCGGCCGAGGCGCGCACCGCCCGCACCGCGGCCCCGAACGCGGCCGGCCCGCGCACGTCGAGCACCGAGCGGAAGCGCCCCGCCATCGCCGAGTCGGCGGTGTCCTCGGCGGCCGACGAGGAGCGCACCGCCAGTGGCCGGCGGCCCTCCTCGCTCAGCCGCCGCCACAGCTGTGCCGGGTCCCGGCCGCGCTCGCCCGAGCCGGCCGGCAGCAGCACGAAGCCCGGCAGCACGGGCAGTCCGGCCGCCGCGGCCCGGGCCAGCGCCGTCGCCTTGCCACCCGCCGTCGCCGCGCCGCCCGCCCGGGCCGCGCCGACCACCGCGGGATCGTCCAACTCCACCGCCACGCCGAGCCCGCGCACCTCGGCGAGCTGGTCGTCAACTCCGGTGTCTCCCCTGCCACTCATCGTCCGCCTCCGTAACCGTGTCACGGCCGCCCGGGGGAGAGGACGCGTGGTCCGGGCCCTTACCTGACCGGCGGGGAAACCTGGCGTGAACGTTCGGCGTGCCGGCCGGCCGGCACGCCCCCGGCGTCACCCGAGTTGCCCACGCAACGTCCGCCCCACGGCCGCCACTTCGGACCCGCCCGTCCACCCGACCGGCAGGACCGGCGGCCTGCCCCGCGGCCGGTGCGCGGCCGTGAAGAACGCGAACGGTTCCGCCGGGGTGCAACCAAACCCCGTCGGTCGGAGTCTCAGTCACCGGCGGCGCGGGGGCCGCCCCAGGGGCTCGGAGCAGGAGGGGAGCCGAGGCGGCCGGCCGTGCCGGACCGTCCGCCTCGGCCCGAGCCGGGCGTTGTCGGTGCCGGGCGTTACCGTCGGGACATGTCGCAGAGTGCGGGCACGCGGGGTCCGGGCGCGGGTGGCGCCGTGCTGGAGGGTGTGCTGGAGCGGATCACCTACGCCAACGAGGAGAACGGGTACACGGTCGCCCGGGTGGACACCGGGCGGGGCGGCGGCGAGCTGCTCACGGTGGTCGGCTCGCTGCTCGGCGCGCAGGTCGGTGAGTCCCTGCGGATGACCGGCCGGTGGGGGTCGCACCCGCAGTACGGCCGGCAGTTCCACGTGGAGAACTACACGACGGTGCTGCCGGCGACCGTCCAGGGCATCCAGCGCTATCTCGGCTCCGGCCTGATCAAGGGCATCGGGCCCAGAACGGCGGAGCGGATCGTGGAGCACTTCGGCGTCGGGACGCTGGAGGTGATCGAGGACGACCCGAGGTCCCTGATCGCGGTGCCCGGGCTCGGCCCCAAGCGCACGGCGCTGATCGCCGCCGCCTGGGAGGAGCAGAAGGCGATCAAGGAGGTGATGGTCTTCCTGCAGAGCGTGGAGGTCTCCACCTCGATCGCCGTGCGGATCTACAAGAAGTACGGGGACGCCTCGATCTCCGTGGTGAAGAACGAGCCGTACCGGCTGGCCGCCGATGTCTGGGGGATCGGGTTCCTGACGGCGGACCGGATCGCCCGCGCCGTCGGCATACCGGAGGACAGCCCGGAGCGGGTCAAGGCCGGTCTGCGGTACGCCCTCTCGCAGGCGAGCGACCAAGGGCACTGCTACCTCCCCGAGGAGCGGCTGATCGCCGACGCGGTCAAGTTGTTGCAGGTGGACACGGGGCTGGTCATCGAGTGCCTGGCGGAGTTGGCGCAGGACCCGGAGGGCGCGGTCCGGGAGGCGGTGCCCGACCCGCAGGGCGAGGTGGGCTCGGACGCCCGGGTCACGGCGGTCTACCTCCCGCCGTTCCACCGGGCCGAGTTGTCGCTGGCCGGGCAGGTGCGGCGGCTGCTGCGGGCGGCGGAGGACCGGCTGGCGGCCTTCCAGGCGGTCGACTGGGGCAAGGCGCTGGGCTGGCTGGCCGGCCGGACCGGCGCCGAGTTGGCGGCGGAGCAGGAGGCCGCGGTCCGGCTGGCGTTGACGGAGCGGGTCGCGGTGCTCACCGGCGGCCCCGGCTGCGGGAAGTCCTTCACGGTCCGCTCGGTGGTGGAGCTGGCCCGGGCGAAGGGCGCCAAGGTGGTGCTGGCGGCGCCCACCGGCCGGGCGGCCAAGCGGCTCTCGGAGCTGACCGGGGCGGAGGCGTCCACGGTGCACCGGCTGCTGGAGCTGAAGCCTGGCGGGGACGCGGCCTACGACCGCGACCGGCCGCTGGACGCCGACCTGGTGGTGGTGGACGAGGCCTCGATGCTGGACCTGCTGCTGGCCAACAAGCTGGTCAAGGCGGTGGCGCCGGGCGCCCACCTGCTGCTGGTCGGCGATGTGGACCAGCTGCCGTCGGTCGGCGCCGGCGAGGTGCTGCGGGATCTGCTCGCCCCCGGCAGCCCGGTGCCGGCGGTCCGGCTGACCAGGATCTTCCGTCAGGCGCAGCAGTCCGGCGTGGTGACCAACGCGCACCGGATCAACGAGGGCCTGCCGCCGGTCACCTCGGGCCTGGCGGACTTCTTCCTCTTCGTGGAGGAGGAGACCGAGCAGGCCGGCCGGCTGGCGGTGGACGTGGCGGCCCGCCGGGTGCCGGCCAGGTTCGGCCTCGATCCGCGGCGTGACGTGCAGGTGCTGACGCCGATGCACCGCGGGCCGGCCGGCGCCGGGGTGCTCAACGGGCTGCTCCAGGAGTCGGTCACCCCGCCGCGGCCCGGGCTGCCGGAGAAGCGCTTCGGCGGCCGGGTCTTCCGGGTCGGCGACAAGGTCACCCAGATCAGGAACAACTACGACAAGGGCGCGAACGGCGTCTTCAACGGCACGGTCGGCGTGGTGACCGACCTCGACCTCGACGAGCAGCGGCTGACCGTCCGCACCGACGAGGACGAGGACGTCCCCTACGACTTCGCCGAGTTGGACGAGCTGTCGCACGCCTACGCGGTGACCATCCACCGCTCCCAGGGCAGCGAGTATCCGTGCGTGGTCATCCCGGTTACCACCAGTGCCTGGATGATGTTGCAACGTAACCTGCTGTACACGGCGGTGACCCGGGCCAAGCGGTTGGTGGTGCTGGTCGGTTCCCGCCGGGCGCTGGCCCAGGCGGTACGGAGTGTCTCCGCCGGGCGGCGGTGCACGGCGCTGGACGCCCGCCTCGCCGGGACGCTTCATCCCTAAGCTCCCGATTCGTGCGGCACGCCGTGCCAGAAAATGGCCTATTGGCCGACCCCGAGTGCACATCTTGGCGCCAGATGGGGGACAGTAGAGAGGAGTCAGGGCACCTCGAAGAAGAGGCACTACGTCGGTGAGGGATGACGTGAGCGAAAACCGCTACGGCGACAACGCAGACAATGCAGTAGTAGTGCGGTACGGCGACGGGGAGTATCGCTACCCGTTGGTCGACAGCGCGGTGGGGGACCGCGGCTTCGACATCGGCAAGCTGCGTGCCCAGACCGGTCTGGTGACCCTGGACTCGGGTTTCGGCAACACCGCGGCCTGCGAGTCGGCGATCACCTATCTGGACGGCGAGCGCGGCATCCTGCGCTACCGGGGCTACCCCATCGAGCAGCTCGCCGAGCGCGGCACCTTCCTGGAGACCGCCTATCTCCTGATCAACGGCGAGCTGCCCTCCGTGGACGAGCTCGCCGGCTTCCGTGACGAGATCACCCAGCACACCCTGCTGCACGAGGACGTCAAACGCTTCTACGACGGCTTCCCGCGGGACGCGCACCCGATGGCGATGCTGTCCTCGGTGGTCAGCGCCCTGTCCACGTTCTACCAGGACAGCCACAACCCGTTCGACGAGCGGCAGCGGCACATCTCCACGATCCGGCTGCTGGCCAAGCTGCCGACGATCGCCGCCTACGCGTTCAAGAAGGCGGCCGGCCACCCGGTGGTCTACCCGCGCAACGACCTCGGCTACGTGGAGAACTTCCTGCGGATGACCTTCTCGGTGCCCGCCGAGGAGTACGCGCTGGACCCGGTCGTGGTCAACGCCCTGGACAAGCTGCTGATCCTGCACGCGGACCACGAGCAGAACTGTTCGGCCTCCACGGTCCGGATGGTCGGCTCCTCGCAGGCCAACCTGTTCGTCTCCATCTCGGCCGGCATCAACGCGCTCTGGGGTCCGCTGCACGGCGGGGCGAACGCGGCGGTGCTGGAGATGCTGGAGAGCATCCAGGCCCAGGGTGGGGACGTCGACACGTTCATCAACCGGGTCAAAAACAAGGAGCAGGGCGTCCGCCTGATGGGCTTCGGCCACCGGGTGTACAAGAGCTTCGACCCGCGCGCCAAGATCATCAAGGCCGCCGCGCACGACGTGCTCTCGGCGCTGGGCAAGTCGGACGAGCTGCTCGACATCGCCCTCCGGCTGGAGGAGCGGGCGCTGAGCGACGACTACTTCGTCTCCCGCAACCTCTACCCGAACGTGGACTTCTACACGGGGCTGATCTACCGGGCCATGGGCTTCCCGACCAGCATGTTCACCGTGCTGTTCGCGCTCGGCCGGCTGCCGGGCTGGATCGCCCAGTGGCACGAGATGATCAACGACCCGAGCACCCGGATCGGCCGTCCCCGGCAGATCTACACGGGTGTGGTCGAGCGCTCCTACGTGCCGGTCGAGCAGCGCTGAGCGGTGTGACGTAGGTCACACCATAAGGTGTGCAACCTTTGATGGAGCTGTGGGTCTAACCGGTCAGAGTTGGCGCGGATTCGGCTGGATTCACGCCAACGGTCGTCCGGCCGGGGTCCCGTGGGGGGACGCTCTGAGCGGACGACAGGAAACGCCCCGCGTCGGGCCCTGTGGGGGGACCCGCTGGCGGGGCGTTTCCATCGTTCGCGGCCGGTGCCCCGGCTCTCCGGGGTGTCGGCCGTTGGTGTGCGCGGGCCGGTTTCCGCCCCCGAAGGGGCCCGGACGGGCCCCTTCGGGCTCCCCCTCGGCGTCACCCCGGGCGGCGCGTGGGTCCCGTGCCCTCAGGCCCGGCCGACCAGGTCGTAGCCGGCCTCGTCCACGGCGGCGCGCACCGCCGCGTCGTCCAGTGGCGCCTCGGCGGTGACCGTGACCAGTCCGGTGCTGGCCGTCGCCGACACCTCGGTGACCCCGGGCAGCGACTTCAGCTCGGCCTGGACGGCCCCCTCGCAGTGGCCGCAGGACATGCCGGAGACCCGGTAGGTGACACTGCTCATGGTCGCGCTCCTCGTCGTTCGTGCGTAGGACGTCCCGTCGGCCGCAGTGTATACCCCCACCCGGTATCGGGACGTCGCTCGGGGCGGCCCGCGGGAGGGGGTGGCGCCGTCGGCCCCTAGGGGCCCACCCGGCACCTTCCCTGGTATCGCCCTCGGCTCCTTTGTCCAGGCCGGAGGGCGTGTCAGGTTTGGCTGACAGGTCGACGCAGGGGGCGGCGACCGCTCGCGGAACGGGGGCCGGCCGAGCATGGACGGTGCGCTGTGGATCTACCTGTTGCTGGCCCTCACCAGCGCGCCGCCCCTGGTGCCCAACGCGGCGCTGATCGCCTCCGCCGGGATGCTCGCCCAGTCCGGCGAACTCGACGTCTGGCTGGTCTTCCTGGTCGTCGGCGGCAGCGCGCTGGCCGGCGACGCCCTCGTCTACGGGCTCGGCCGGCTGGCCGGCGGCCGGGTCCTCCGCTGGCTCGGCCGGCGCCCCGCGCGACGGACCGCGCTGGGCTGGACGACGGAGCGGATCAACCGACACGGGGTGCCCTTCGTGGTCGCGATGCGGTTCCTGCCCAGCGGCCGGCTGATCGGCGGCCTCACCGCGGCGCTGGTCAACTACCCACTGCGGCGCTTCCTGTTGGGCGCCGGGATCGCCGAGGCGGTCTGGGCCGGCTACAGCGTGGCCCTCGGCTACTGGGGCGGGGCCGCCCTGGACGGCGTGTGGACGGGCGCCCTGCTCGGGATCCTGGTCTCGCTGCTGGTCGCCGGCGCCGCCCAACTCCTCAGCCGGGCCACGCCGTCGCGTGCTCGTCCAACTGACCACACCTCCTGAGGGAAAACGGCGCCTGGCCGACCGCTCCTGACCGGTACCGACCGTTCCCGCCCCCCACGGTCAACGGGCGGGACGGCTGATGCAGGCTGGGGCAACCGGCCGATCAGGGCCGATCACCCAGCAGCCAGGGAGAGTCAGCGATGTCCATATCGGGTTCGCCGAGCGGCGCGCCAGCCGCCCGTCCGACCGGCGCGCCGCTCGGGGTCGCCGTGCTCGGCGCCGGCGCCATGGGCGCCGACCACGTCCACCGCCTCGACCGGGTCGTCAGCGGAGCCAGGGTGGCCGCCGTCGCCGACCCGGACGGGGAGCGTGCCAAGACCCTGGCCGCCGGAATCGACGGCTGCCTCGCCGTCACCGAGCCGCTCGCCGCCCTGGACGCGGCGGGCGTGGACGCGGTGCTGATCGCCTCCCCCGGGCCGGCCCACGAGGCCGCGCTGCTGGCCGCGCTGGACCGGGGCCTGCCGGTGCTCTGCGAGAAGCCGATGGTGCCGGACCCGGCGGGCGCGCTCCGGGTGGTGGCGGCCGAGGAGTGCGCCGGCCGCCCGCTGGTCTCGGTCGGCTTCATGCGCCGCTTCGACGCCGAACACCAGCGGCTCAAGGCCCTGTTGGACGCCCGCGAGCTGGGCGAGCCCCGGCTGCTCCACTGCCGGCACCGGAATCTCGCCTCCCACCCGTACTTCACCGAGGAGATGCTGATCAGCGACTCGGTGGCGCACGAGTTCGACGCCGCCCGCTGGCTGCTCGGCCAGGAGATCACCGCCGTCCAGGTCTTCCGCCCCACCGCGGGACTGCCTGGCCACGACGGCCTCAACGACCCCCAGCTGGTGGTCTTCGAGACCGACGGCGGGGTGGTCGTGGACGTGGAGATCCTCGCCAACGGCGGCTTCGGCTACCAGGTGCAGACCGAGGCGGTCTGCACCCGCGGCACCGCGCGCATCGGCGAGGCGCACGGCCTGATGACCAACATCGCCGGCCGCTGGGGCGGCGAGATCGCCCAGGACTACCTCACCCGGTTCGCCGACGCCTACGACCGCGAGCTCCGCGCCTGGGTGGCAGCCACCCGACGCGGCGCGACCACGGGGGCCACCAGCTGGGACGGCTATGCCGCCGCCGAGGTCTGCGCCGCCGGCGTGCGTGCCCAGCGCACCGGACAGCGCGTGCCCATCACCCTCGCGCCTCGCCCGGGCCGTTCATGAACACGGTGTGACCCCCGATGCCAATCCCATGGCAACCCGCCGCCCACCCTTGAACCCCCACCCCCACCCGGGTCACTCTCGTATCGGCACCACCCCCGGCCGTGTGCCCGAGTGGTTCAGGGGCTCGCCTGCAAAGCGAGTTACGCGGGTTCGATCCCCGCCACGGCCTCCGGCGTTCGAACACCGACTGGCCTGCACGTACTTGTGGGGCGGACCGTTCCTGGTCCGCCCCACAAGTGTGTCCGTCTCAGTTTCCGTCTCAGTTCGGGGATTTCGGCCCGTTCCCGAGGCGTGACGGCGACCTCTGTCTGATTGCGCGTTAGTTAGGATGATCTCGCGGTAAGGCGTTTGACGCCGCTCCGTTCTCCGGATGGGACACGCAAAGGTAATCATCCAAGGAGAACAGATGTGTCAAAGGCGACATCGCAAACGAAAGCGCCCAATCTGGGAGTTCTGGTCGTTCGTGGTCAACCTCGCGCGCCTCATTTATGAGGTATGCGGGAGGGCCTAGCAGGCCACGCGACCGCCAGACGGGCGCCTCGTTGGGGATGAGGTTCGGCCACAATCCGGGCCTCATCCCTCTGGAGTGCAAGCGACAGCATCATAAGAGTGTGTCGCCCGACAGCCACCACATTACTACCACTTAGGCCACCCGGCGACGGCGCTTGACGAAAGCCCGGACCTGGTCACCAAGTCAGGTGGGCTACAACTCCGGCTCCGGCTTGTCCGCCCAGATCAGCCCGTCCACCTGTCGTGCAACACTGGCGCGTACCTCGTCCACGATGTGCTGGTACCGAGCGGCCATGGCCGTGGTGGACCAGCCCATGAGGTTCATGACCGCGCGTTCGGGGACTCGAAGGATCAGGAGCACCGTGGCGGCCGTGTGCCGAGCGTCGTGAAGCCGCGCGTCTCGAAGTCCGGCGTCGCGAAGCAGTGCCTTCCACTCGCTCCAGTCGTAGCGGTGCGAGATGTCCGATCCGGTCGGGGTCGCGAACACCCAACCTTCGTCGGTCCACCGTTTGCCTGCCGCTTCGCGCTCGGCGTTCTGTTTCGCTCGGTGCGCCCGGAGAAGCTGGACCACCTGGGCAGGGAGTCCCACCCGCCGACGTCCGGCCCGCGACTTGGTGCGTGAGGTCTTGCCGTTGGTCCGGCGGCGTTCGGGGCAGTAGCCGGCCTTCTTGCCGCAGGGAGGCTCGCACCCGTGGGCGTAGCGCGGACGCAACCGACTCCTGCGAATCCACAGGATGCCGTTCTCCAGGTCCACGTCGTCCCATTTCAGTCCCAGGGCCTCGCCCTGACGGAGGCCGAGGGCCAGGGCCACCGCCCAACGCGCCGCATTTTGCCGATTGTTGGCGGCTGCGAGGAGCCTGCGGACCTCTGCCACGGTGAACGGTTCGATCTCCTCTTCGTCGACGCGTGGGGCGGTGACCTTGTTCAGTGGATTCTCGACCAGGTGTCCGCGCCGCACCGCGGCGTTGAGGGCGGTGCGGAATGTGCGGTGGACCTGGTGGGCAGTGGCTGGCTTGGCGCCGTTGGACTGCATCTTGGCGTAGAGGCGTTCGACGTGTTCCGGTTCCAGCCGGTCGAGGCGGTGGGCGCCGAGTCCCGGGATCAGGTGCTTTCGGACGGCGACGCCGTAGCCCACCATCGTGTTCTCGTTGACCCGCTTGGGGGCGATGTTCTCGACCCAGTGGGTGAGCCAGGTCCGGACCGTCCAGCGTTGGCCGGCCTTGGGCACCTTGCGGGTGTCGCGGAGCTGCTCCAGCTTCTTGACGGCCTCCGTGACCTCGGCGCGGGTCTTGCGCTCCACGTGTCGCCGGTCGGGCTTTCCGTCGTCGCGGGTGCCGACGGTGACGCGGCCGTGCCACTTCCCGTCCTTGCCGAAGTAGATGGAGGAGCGGCCGTTGGGCTGGCGGGTCCGCTTTTTCTGGTTCGCCTTCTTCTTGTTCCGCTCGTTGTCGTCGTCTGCCACGGCGGTTGTCGTCATGCGATGGCCTCCCCAGAACGGTGAGCGGTGCGGAGCCGGGAAACGAAGGCGGTGATCGCGTCGGCCGGGACGCGGCGGAGGCGGCCCACGGGGACGGACTCCAGTTCGCCGGAGCTGATGAGGCCGAAGCAGGTGGTCCGGCCGATGCTCAGGCGGCGGGCGGCCTCCTCGACGGTGAGAAGGGCCAGGGTCGGGTCGGCGGTCTGCTCGCTCATCACTGGTTCCCCTCGTCGGTCGCCGGACGGTCGGACAGGTGGGACAGGCCGGACAGGTCCTCGTGCTTGGTGTCGATGTCGGGGAAGTAGTGGCCCTTGGTGTCCTTGGTGAGTTGGCCGTCGGCGGCCATGCGGGAGCAGGTGCGGCGGATGGTGTCGGGGTCGAGGCCGGGGAGGGCGTCGGCGATGTCCTTCGGTCGCGCGCCGGGGTGGGTGCGGACGTGGCGGAGGATCGCGGCGCGGGTGTCGCCGATGGTGTGGTCTCCGGCGGGTCCTTCGAGGAGCTGCCAGGCGCCGGCCGCGGAGTGGAAGCGGAGGGCGTACTCGGCTTCGTCGACGTCGCGGCCGGTGACGTGCAGCACGCCGTCCGCCTGGCCCCGGGCGCGCTTCAACACCAGGGTGGCGTCGGCGGCGCCGGCCAGGCCGTTGGTGCCGGAGACCTCGGTCAGGAAGTCGTCGCTGCCGGCCTTGCGGACGTGGTGGACGAGGACGACGGCCAGGCCGTAGTGGTCGGCGATGCGCTTGGCGTGGCCGACTGCGGCGTAGTCCGCGTCGTAGGCGGACGCGCCGGGGGCGGAGGGGCCGCGCATCTTGGCGAAGACGTCGATGATGACCATGCGGGCGTTGGGGTTGCGTTCGATCCACTGGGCGATGGCCTCGCCCCCGCCCTGGGGCAGCGGCGGGCAGGAAGTGACCAGGGTGAGGTCGGCGGGGGCGGGCTGGCCGCCGAGCATCTTCCGCATCCGGGTCTGGAGTCGGCGTGGGGTGTCCTCAAGGGCGAGGTAGAGCACCGGGCCGCCCTCGACGGCCACAGTGTCGAAGGCACGGCCGCCGGCCGCGACGGAGAGGCCAAGTCCCAGGCTCAGCCAGGACTTTCCGACCTTGGGTGGGCCGGCCAGCAGGTTGACGCCCTCGGCGAGGATGCCGGGGACGGCCCACCGCGGCTCGGGGAACTCGGCGGCCAACAGCTCGTCGGCGGTCCAGGCGGTACGCATCCGTTGCTGGGCCGGCTCGATGGGGTGCGGGAAGGCGGTCTCGTTCACGCGGCGACCTGCCGGGGGCGGCGGGCGCCGGCCCGCAGGCCGGAGCGGATGGTGCGGCTGGCCTCGCCCGGCCGCTGGCCGACCTGGGCGGCGGCCTCGGCCAGCCAGGCGGTGACGTCGGCGGCGCTGAGGGCGCCGCCGGCGACGAGTTGTCCGAGGGCGACGGAGGCGCGGAACAGGTCGCGGTTGTGTTCGTGGGGCGCGGAGTCGGCCACGCGTTTCAACTCGGCGTTCACAGCGGCCTTGAGGTAGCGGCCACGCCGGTCGTGGTCCAGCAGGGGCACGGTGATGGGCCGCTGGGGCGGCAGGGGCGCCGGAGCGAGGACGGGAACAAGCCAGGCCGGGAGCGGGGCCGGAGGCATGTCGTTGAGGACGGCGTAGGGGTGGCCGTGGACGGTGCTGCCCGGGGCGACGACGTAGCCGCCGCTGGCGCGGGTGTCGACCTTCGGGGCCAGGCGGCCGGCGGTGTTGCGGAGCCGGGCGCCGTTCTCCGGTGCGGTGAAGTAGAGGTGTGTTCCGCCGGAGGGCGTGGCCACGGTGAACGTGTCGGCCGGGTAGGGCCGGTCGTGACGCTCGCAGAGCGCGGCCAGGTACCAGGCACCGTCCGGTCCGTCCTCGCCGGGCTTGGGCACGTCCAGGTCGATCACGACCAGGTGGGACGGGCCGGTGGCCAGGCCGATGTTGTATCCGGCCCGGGACCAGCAGCGGGTGATGCGCGCGGTGTCGGTGGTGGCTCGGTCTTCCCAGCGGGTGATCGCCGGCCGCTTGGTGCCGGGGATGAGGGGGAAGACATGCCAGCCGCGTCCGGCCAGGCCCAGGGCCGAGGTGTGGCCGGGGGCGGGCTGTTCGGGCATGACGGCATGGGTCATGCTTGAGGCTCCTGTTCTGTCCTCGGATGGAACGGGGAAGGGCCGGCGTGGCGGACGACCTTGGCGGGGAGTTCCGCCACGCCGGTTTGACTTGCTTAAGGATTCACGCGGCTCAGATCCTTTTGACCAGGTAATCGAGCCCTTTCCTCACTGCTTCGGGGAAAGCAACGACACCCAACGAGCAGCAACGAAGAAGTGTGTTACGTGTCCAGTTAGAGCGGGTTCCCATCTACCCAGTCGGTTGTTGTGGTCCGAACCGGGATAGGACGTTGCTTTCCGTTGTGGGGCCTACGCGTAGTCGACTGTGGCTGGTTCTGGCGCAGCCCTCTACGACTTCCCAGTCGTGCCGATCGACGAGACAGCCTCGACGAGGGATGTCACCGCGTCGTTGATGGTGTCGGCGGCGCCGGTTTCGGCGAGGTAGAAGCCGAAGAGAGCGGCGGCCAGGAAGGCGCCGAAGCCGATGGCGTGGAACTTCAGCAGGAAGCCGACGAGGGCGCCGAAGATGACGACGAGGGACAGGGTGACCATGCGCGAACTCCTTTCTCGGTAGGGAGGCTCAGCGGTCGCGGTGCTGCCAGAAGTAGATGAGGACGTTGACCGCCCGGCGGCCCGGGCGGATGCGGACTCCGTGGCCCTTGCAGCGCCGGCAGTCCTTGCCGCGGGTCAGCCGGCCGGCGCGGTTGGTTGCGATGTGGAAGCCGAATCCCTCGCAGCGGTGGCAGGCGCCGAACGGGCTGGCGTAGCAGAAGGCCAGGTAGCAGACGGTGACGACGAGGAGGATGGCGCTAGCGACGAGTTCCGGGGGCATCAGGGCTCCTATGGGTGGTTTCCGGCATGACCGAGGTAGGGCTGCTAACTGATAACGGCCTGGTTGATGGGGGTTTGGGGTGCTAGCGCGGGCGCTAACGTTAGCGGCGGGCTCTGCTAACCCAGCTGCTCGCGCACCGGCTCAGGCGGCCCGCCGTTCGTCACGCTGAGCGAGTGCGGCTTCGAGGCGGGCGCGTTCCAGTCCGCGGCGGTTGACCACCTTGCCGTCGATCCGGCGGCCGACCTGGACGGTGCTGATCCCGAACGGTTTGACGGCGGCGGTGAGTTGCTCGGGTGGCCAGTCGCGGTAGGTGGCCGGGCGGAGTTCGGCGAGCCGCTCAAGGGCGGTCTCCGTCCAGATCTTCGACTCCTCCGGGCGGACCACAGCCAGCAGATCGGCCAGCACGTCCAGGCCGGCGTCGTCCGCGCGCTGGTCGTCGCCGATGGACTCGCCGTCGAGGGTGCCGGCGGCGCGGCGCAGGGCGATGGCCTTGGCGGCGATGCGGGCGGTGTGCGGGTCGTCCAGGTAGGCGGTGCGGACGACGGTGGGCAGCGCGGTGGCGCCGGCCAGGTAGCCGGTGCCGGCGTCGATCTCCGGGCGGAACTGCGTGGCGCGGACGCCGTTCTTGTACATCGAGGTGCCCAGCACCATGTCGTTCTCGATCTGGCCGGCGACCTTGAGGCAGAACCGGATGGAGACGTTGCCGCTGACGCCGGTCGGCAGGCTGTCCTTGTCCGGGCGTTGGGTGGACAGGATCAGCACCACGCCGAGCGCCCGGCCCAGCTTGATGACGAACTCGGCGTCCTCCCCGGCCTGCTTGCCGCGCCGCTGGGAGAGGAAGAGGTTCTGGCACTCGTCGAAGACGGCGACCAGCGGCCACAGCTTGAGCGAGCGGCGGTCGGCGATGGCGCGGGTGATGCGCTTGTCCGGGCACAGGTCGCGCGGCAGGCCCTTGAGTACCTTCACCCGGCGCTCGACCTCGCGCCGCAGCAGGGCCAGGGAGTCGGCGGCGTAGTTGATGGACTCCTCGTCGAGGCCGGAGACGAAGCGGCGGGAGACCGGTTCCAGGGCGTCCAGGTCGCCGGTGCCCTTGTTCTCGTGAATCCACAGTTCGACGGTCGGGTCGAGGGCGGCCCCGCAGGTCAGCACCCGGACGGTCGAGGTCTTGCCCTGCCCGGGCAACGACCCGACCAGCACGTTGTGTTGGATCAGCGGAACCGACTGGGGCCGACCGCGCGGGTCGATGCCGAACGGGATGTGACGGAAGACGTCGTGCCGTTCTCCACTCGCCAGGGGCCACTTCACCGGGCCGGACTTCGACAGGTCGCGGTCCCCGACCCACAGCACCAACCGGCCTTCGTGCTCGGTCGGGTCGGGGTCGGGCCAGACACAACCCAGCGGTCGGCGCAGACCGGAGGCGAGTCGGGCGCGTCGCTCGATCACGTCGGTGACCGTGACGCCCAGCGGCAGGTCGATGTCCGCCCGCCAGCCGGGGCCCTCGCGGGTGATGGGGGCGACGAACTGGATGCCGTCGCGGCCCTTGTTGACCTCGTTGGTGATCTGGCTGATGCCGATGGCCGCCATGGCGCGCACCACGATGTCGGACGTCAGCTTGGCCACCTCGGTCCTGATGATCGCGCGGGAGGCCAGGGGCGCGTCGGCGGGCGCCCCAACCGCCCCGAAGACCGCCACGGCCAGGCCCAGCGCGGCGGCCTGGACCGCGGGCGAGGTGGCGTAGACGAGGTAGAGGAGCACGGCCAGGGCGAGCGGGGTGCCCACGGACAGGCAGATGCCGCGCCAGCGCACCCGGGCGTCGCGCTGCCGGGACAGGCGGAGCCACTCGCCGATGTCCTCCCGCCGGGCGGCGGCCTCCCGGAGCGGGAGGCTCTCGGCGTCGCACGCCCACCGGCTCAACCCGCCGAGGACGCGGCCGAGTCCGGCCGGGGCGCGGAGGAGTAGCCGGCCGAGGTAGACCGGGGAGCGGAGCGCGTGGAAGGCCAGGGTGTGACCGAGGTGGCCGGCCAGCCAGTAGGCGCCGTCCAGGAACCCGGTCTTGGTACGGAGCCAGTCGGGGCGGACGGGTCGGCGGGTGGCCGACCGGAGTCGGGTTAACCGACCCGGCCCACGGGCGTCCGGTCGGTCGGCGAGCGACGGTCGGCTGTCGTCGGGGGCGTGGTGCTCGTCGTGCTCGTCGGCCGACTGTTCCAACGCCGGGGCGGCGGGCGGGACGACCCTCAGGTGGGCCGGGGGTGGGCTGTCCGGGGGGTGACTCACTGGCGGTTCCCTTGTCCGTGAAGCTGTGGCCTTGAAGCTGTGGCCTTGCGGGTGGGTGAGGGTGGCCGGGGCCCCGACCGTGGCGTGGTCGGACGGGCGGGTCCCGGCCGGCGCGGTTCCTAGGCGGGGGCGGGAAGGCTGGCCTGGCGTTCGGCCCGGAGCGCGTCCCGCAGCAGGCGCCCGTTGCGTTGCGAGGTGCGGACCGCCTTGCGGATGGCCTGGGCGGTGAGTTGCTCGTTGGGCCAGTCCCGGGTCATCTCCCGGGCCTGGGCCAGGAGTTCGGCGGGGGAGCGGGAGGGCTTGCCGGCGGGCGGCTCGGGATCGGCCGGATCGTCCTGGCCGGCGGCCGGCCCGTCCGGGGTCAGCTCGCCGAGCCGCAGCAGGACCCGGGTGCGGAGCGGGGCCCGGCGGCGCCAGGCGCGTCCGTACCGCTCTCGCAACTCGGCTCGGACCAGCTGTCGTTGCCGTTCGCGGGCCAGGGCCTCGCGGTAGCTGGTGGTCTCCCAGAGCACCATCCGGCGCCACAGGGCGAGGGTGGCGAACGGGGCCAGCAGCCACCGCGACCGGCGCACCCGTTCCATCCGGGTGCCGGTGGCGGCGCCGATGCGCACGGCGTAGGCGTGGGCGCCGATCTCGGAGAGCACCACCCACAGCAGCGGCATCACGCCGTGCGCGACGCGCGCCGGCAACGTGTCGCCGGCCGCGACGTTCAACCAGCACGTCACCCCGGTCAGCGCCCACGGCACGGCACGGACCCAGGCCAGCGCCATGTTCATCCGGACCAGCAGCAGGTGGGCCACGGTGAAGACGGGGATGGCGAGGTCGATGCCGGCCGGCAGCATCCACGGGGCGTCGAACCCCCAGCGCGCGGCGGCGGCCGACACGGCCTCGAACGAGGACGCCAGCCCGAGTCCGCCCACGGCCACGGCACCGGCCGAGGTGGCGCCGAGAAGCCAGCGTTCACCCCTGCTCAGCGGCTTGGTGGTCATCCGGCACCACCACCGAGCGGCTGAACGGTGACGGCTGCAAGCAGGGTGACGTGGGTCAACTGGTCCCCGTGGTACGTGCAGACGTCCTCGGTCCAGCGCCACTCTTCGCCGCGCGTGATGGTGAAGCCCAGCGCGGCGAGGGCGTGTTCGCGGTCCGCCAGGCTCGGGATCTCCGTGTCGGCCGGCCAGGCGTGCGACGGCCACTCGGAGACCCGGCCGGGGCAGACGGCCACGGTGAGGTTCCAGAACGGCGCCGGCCGCAGCGTCCCACACGAGCGGAAGGCCAGCAGTGCGGTGTAGGCGGGGGCGTTGCTCATGCCACCGCACCTCGCCGCGTCCGGGCCCGGGGGCGGGAGCGAAGAGGCACCGTGCGGGTCAGGGCCTCGGCGTAGCGCGCGTCCAGGGCGGTGATCTCGTCGTCCAGGCCGGCGTGGTGCAGCTCGGTGAGGATGTCGGCGGCGGCGACCAGGCGCACCGCCTGCTCCTCGTCGCTCTCGTGGTCCAGCGGGCCCCGGAACAGGTCCAGGTCGATACCGACCGGCCAGTCCGCGTAGGCCAGGTCGTCCACCGCGACGTCGCGGTAGGGAGTCATGGGACTTCTCCTGTGTCTCTGTGGAGGAGGGGAAGGTGCGCGATCCGGCGGGCGACCTTGGCGGGGAGTCCCACCGGGCGGGCGGCGGAGTCTGGCGCCGGCGGCGTCAGACCCGCACGGCTCGGGGCCGGTTGACCAGGTTCACGAGGAAGCCGCCGATGGCGACGAACGTGGCCACCGCGACGAAGACCGACATCAGCGGCTCGGCGCCGAGACCGTGGATCTTGCTGCCGTTGACGACGCCGATCACCACGGCGATCACGATCAGGACCAGCGTTACGACGGCCCGGCCGGTGCCCATCGGCTCCCGACCGCGCGCCACGTGCTCGACGGCACGCGGGCTGACCATGCGCGAGCCCTGTCCGTTCGTGTGCAGGTGGAGCACGGCCCCACTGCCGGTGTTGGTGACGGAGACGACCGTGCCGAGCACCTGGTCACTGCGGACCCGGACCACGTCACCGATGGCGATGCGCATGAGAAACCCCCTGATGGGTGCGGGAAGGACGCCGAAGTCGGCCACTTGACGTCATCAAGACCTCAAGTCATCAACTCCTCTTGAGGAGTTGATGAGACGACTATGACGGCCAATCAGGGAGAGGTCAAGTCCTCTAGAGGAGTTGTTAAGGTGAGTCGCGGAGAAGGTTCGCAACAACTGTTGCGAATTTCGGTCTGTCCGAGCGGACGAGGGGTGAGCACGACATGCCCAAGGCGTACGAAGAGATCGCCGATGACCTGCGGCGACAGATCGAGGACGGCACCTGGCAGCCAGGCGACCGCCTGCCCTCCGAGGAGGAGTTGCGGCGCACCTACGACAAGGGCGTGCCCACCATCCGGCAGGCCCTGGCCGAGCTACAGACCGAAGGTCTGATCGACAAGCGCCACGGGAAGGGCACCTTCGTCCGGGTCCCCCGCCGCGCTGTCCTGCGGACGAACGAGCGCCACCAGTGGGAGAAGAGCCGCGCCCGCGAACTGGAGGAGGTGCGCGCGCAGACCGGGGTGACCGAGCACGACACCGGCCTGACCGTCAACGACCTGGTCTTCAGCGCCCGGTACCACGAGATCGAGGCCGACGAGGAGTTGGCCGAACTCTTCGATGTCCCGGTCGGCACGGCCCTGGTGGAGCGGGTCTACCGGACCCGGTACGCCGTCGAGCCGGCCCCGTTCAACCTCACCCACTCCTACCTGGTGCGCGACCTGGTGGCCGCCAACCCGGACCTGCTGGACGAGACGAAGGAGCCCTGGCCCGGCGGGACCCACAACCAGCTGCACACCGTGGGCATCGAGTTGGACCAGATCGTTGAGGAGATCATCGCGGCCCGGCCGCCGACCCAGGACGAGGCGCGGGAACTCGGCATGGCCCCCGGCATGGCCGTCATCCACCTCCGCAAGAAGTGCGTCGACGTCGAGGGCCGTGTGGTGGAGCTGTCGAACATCACCCTGCCCGGCGACCGAACCCAACTGAAGTTCGTGACCCCCCTGGAGCGCTGGTGATGACCACGAATCCGCAGCTTGTCACCGTCATCACGGCCGTCCACGCGCCCAGCGCGCCGTTCCTGGTGGAGGCGTACGAGTCCCTCCGCTCCCAGGAACTCCCCGCGGGCTGGGACTGGCAGTGGGTCATCCAGGAGGACGGCGCGACCGACATCGTCACCCAGGCCATCCCCGACGATCCCCGCATCAGCTTCGGGCAGGGCCGTCCGGGTGGTCCTGGCGTGGCGCGCACGATGGGCATGGCCCGGGCGGAGGGCGCCTATCTCAAGGTGCTGGACTCCGACGACATACTGACCCCGGGCGCCCTGGCCCGCGACCTGGCCGTGCTCACTACGCACCCGGACGTCGGCTGGACCACTTCTCGGGCCCTGGATCTGCTGCCGGACGGGACCACAAAGGGTTTTGACCTGGACCCGGAGGACGGGCCGATAGAGCGCGGCGCCGTGTTCCGGCACTGGCAGGCCAACGACTACCGCCCGCAGGTCATGCCGGCCTCGATGTGCGCCAGGACCGACCTGGTGGTGGCGCTCGGCGGGTGGATGGCGTTGCCGGCGTCTGAGGACACCGGACTGCTGCTGGCTCTGAACACCGTGAGCCGCGGCTGGTTCACCCGGGAGTTCGGGTTGTACTACCGCAAGTGGCCCGGTCAGGTCACCGCCCTGCCCGCCCACACCGACAAGGGCGAGCGCGGCACCCGTGCCGCTATCGCCGAAGCCCGCGTCCGGGCGTTGGAAGCGCTGAGCGGCTGGCGGTTCCCGGCTATGGGCGGTTGATCGGGATCTCGTAGACGATCTCGCAGTGGGCGGCCGGCACCACGATGTCGGCCGTCTCCACCGGGCGGCCGTCCTCGGCGTAGTAGGTCCGCTGGATCGCCGTCACCAGCGCGCCGCGCTGCACGCCGAGGAGGTGGGCCTCCTCGGTGGTGGCGGCGCGGGGCTCCGGCTGTTCGATGGCGTGGCTGACGGTGATGTCGATGGCGGCCATCCGGTCCACCACACCCTTGCCGGCGTGCGGCCCGCCCTCGGGGAGGACGATCAGCGTCCCGCCCGTCAGCTCGTAGGGTTCCCAACTCGTCGACAGCTGAACGGGCTTGCCGTCGCCGAGGAATTCGTACGACGTGCGTACGCACAGCTCGCCCGGCTTGATGCCCAGTCGTCGGGCGATCCCCTCGGGTGCCGGCACCTTGGCCTCGGTGCGGTGTTCCCAGCTGCCGGCGCGGCCGAGCGCGGACATGTCCGCGCGGAACGGCGACCCGCCGCGCTTCTCCCGCACCAGGCTGCGGACCATCCGGACCCGTTCCCGTGGCTCGGCGACATACGTGCCTGAGCCGGCCCGGCCTTCCAACAGTCCCTGTGAGATCAGGTGTTCCTGCGCCCGGCGGACCACGTTGTCCCCTACGCCGTAGTCCTCGGCGAACCGGGCACGGGAGGGCAGTCGGTCCCCGGGTGACCATTCCCCGCTGGCGATGCGCTGCCGGAGCGCGTCAGCGATGCGGAGATAAGGCGGCTGCTCAGGCATGTAGCCAAATCTAGTCCACTAGCTCTAATCTAGTTAACTAGCTTCACCGTCAGTGATTCCGCAGCGACGGAGGATTCGCCGTGCCCGCACCTGTTTCCCGTGCGCAGGACATCGCAGCGCGCCTCACCGCTGCGGGATTCACACCCCGGCTCACCCACCACCCCACCCACATCCGCATCGAGACGGACGTGGCGGAGCCGGTCAGCACGGAACGCTGGCGCCTGCTGCTGGCCGCCCTCGACCTGGGCGACCGGTTCGGGCTGACGGGTGACGCGGAGAAACGAACGGCCTGGACCCACGTCCACCACGGCCAGACCCCCGCGGCGGCCAGACACCGCCCGGGGGCGCGGCCACCAGCCACAGGGAGCTGATGACGTGCTCGACCTGATCCACCGTGCCACCGCCCGGGTGGTACAGCTCTTCCTGCCGCCCACCGGCCGTCACCGCACCGGAGGGCGCCCGTGAACGCCGCCGACCGGTACTGCCACTGGTGCGACGCCACCACCGAGGAACTCGAACTCATCGACATCATCGGCGGCGAGACCGGCGCCGGCTGGGGACTCCACGCCTGCCCGCCTTGTGTGCAGCGCGAGGAGTTGGTGCCCCTCAACCAGCGCCCGGCCTCCGCCTCGACCTCGCTGAGCGGCACGCCGGAGGGACGCCGATGACCGACGAAGCGCTCACCCCCGTCATCCTCACCGTCACCACGGTGCGCCGCCGGGACGTCGTCACCATCGGCGGCCAGCAGCTCCGGGTGTCCGACCTGCACACGCCCCGGGCCGGCTACAAGCTCGTGATCTTCGAGAGCGGCGAGATCCTCACCATGACGCCCCGCACCTGGTTCAGCGGCGTGCGCCCCGTGCCCGTTCCCTCCTCGGGGCGGCGGCCGGTCGCCCCGCTGCGGAGGCGGTGAACATGTTGCGCGTCGTCCAGTACCAGCGCATCGCCCACGACCTGCGCCAACAGATCACCGAGAGACAACTCTCCCCGGGCGACCGCCTTCCCTCTGAGCACCAACTCAGCACGCGCTACGGCGTCGGCGTTCCGACCGTCCGTCAGGCGATGGCCCTGCTGGAGATGGAAGGGCTGGTGGACAAGCAGCACGGCAAGGGCACCTTCGTCCGGGCGCCCCGCCCCCGCACCCAGTACCGGGACGACCGGCACACCTGGGCCGACTGGCAGCCCACCCCCGAGCACCTCACCCAGCACACCACGCATCGGACCACCGCGGACCACCAACTGTCGGCCCTGCTGGCCGTCCCCGTCGCCACCGTCCTGACCGAACACCGCTACACCACCCGCGTCCTGGACCACGCGCCCCACATCCTCGTGCGTGCCTACGTCCATCCCGACATCGAGGCCGATCTCATCGCCGGCACCGCTCCGAGCCCGTGGGGCGACGACCTCCACCAGGCTCTGGTCGCGGCCGGCGTTGAGTTGGCCGAGGTCACCGAGCGCGTCACCGCACGGCCGCCCACGGCCGAAGAGGCCCAGGCGATGAACCTCAGCGGCGGCATCGCCTTGCTGGAAATCACCCGCACCACGACCGACACCACGGGACGCGTTGCGGCCGCCGCCGTCCTCCGCTTCGCGGGCGACCGCGCGGAAGCCATCTACAGCAGGGCGGTACCGCCGCCCAACTGAGCTGAAACACGCGGGCGGCTGTCCCACCGGTCTCACTGTCCGGCTCGACGCCCCCGAAGAACCAACACCCTCTCGAACCTCCGCCGCCGCGTTCACCGCGCCGGCCCCGCCCGGAAGGTCGATCAGCCATGCCCAAACCCGCCAGCCCCGAGACTCCAGGGACCACGAACAGCGCCGGCCCATCCCTGCGCCCCGCGCACCAGGAAGGGGCCTCCCTGATAAGCCGGACGGCTGCTGCTGCGAAGGGGACCGTTCCCTACATCACCCAGTGGACCGGTGAACACTCGGCGTCCCCGAAGGTCGTGACCCGGCGCGGGCGGCTGGCCTATGCCGACGAGCGCCACTTCGACCGCGACGCCGGCGGCATCCTGTGGCGGCGCGCCCCCTCAACCCCGGGCAAGGGCAAGCCCGACTTCGCGGGCATCCACCCGCTCCGCCAACGCCTTGCTATGGCCGACCTGCGCTGCCAGGTCTGCGGCGGTCCCGCGGACCACAACGACGACGGCATCCTCTGGCTGCTCGGCGACGACCCCGACAACCCCGGGTCCTGGCCCCAGGGAATGGAGACCATGCACCCGCCGGTCTGCCTCCCCTGCGCGACCCTGTCCGTCCGAAGCTGCCCGCACCTGCGGCGCCACTTCGTCGCCCTCCGCGTCCAGACCGGAACCCTGGCCGGCGTCTTCGGCGCCCTGTACCAACCCGGCCCCCTCGGCCCCGTCCTCGTCGACGCTGCCGGCATCCCCTTCGGAGACCCCCAGATCCAGTGGGTCATCGCGAGCCAACTCGTCGTGACCCTGGACGCATTCACCTTCACCGACCTCGAAGCCGAAGTCGAGACGGCCCGCAGCATTACCAGCGACCCCCGGCATCACGAGTAACGAAGTTCTCCACGACACCAAGGCGCCGCACAACCGCGGCACACACGGCAGCGGCGGCCCCCGGGGGCCGCCGCTGCTATCGCTGCCCCCGCCTCGGCCCAGGCCTGCCGACCGCGCGCATCGACAACCAGCCATCAGCCATCGGGAGTGCAATCTTGGGCGCCGTCGTGGATGGGACGGTTCGACGGCTTTATGCACCTGCCGGACTCGGGACCCGCCTCGGACACGACCAGGGGACATCGGTCGCATTAACTGGGCAGGGCTCCGCCCGACAGGACGCCGCCCAAGCTCGCTCCACTGACACTCCCATGATGACGACTGCCTTCGATCTCACCAAAGAACGACTCGTTTCTCTTTCGGCCACCTGCGAGCTTCGGGCACCAAATCTTCCAGCTCACTAGAAATCAAGATCCTGCGCTTCTTGATACCGCGTAACAGCTGATCGTATCTTTCACGCAGCAACACCCCGACGGTCTTGTCTACTGGACTCAGGGACAAAGCTTCAATGAGGTCGCAATGTCGACCACAAAGTTCGATAAACTCTCGGATCGAGACTCCGGAGGCGGATAGTAGCCCTTCGACGGTGATTGCGAAACGTCTCATGTCTGACGGTAGCTGATCTTGACGCCAGATGCTCCGGGCCGCGTCGATGATTTCATTTCTCTTGTCAAAGATCTCGTAGGATGGATCGGAATCCACTTGCGCCATATTGGAGATGTTTGCCAACACGTCATCTACAATTTCAAGAAGGCCGCGAAGTCGTCCGTCCAGCCGTGCTTCCCTCCAGGAAAAGCGTTCACCCTTGTAGATCACGTCATGAGTGGATTCTTGGAGAGCATGCTGAATGTAGGTCGTGAACTGAATCTCTAATTTCACCCTAGAGACTTCGGGGTGCCGCTCAATGTAATCCGAGGGGAACATCGAAATGAGATGCGGCTGCTGGTAGCGAAAGTCGCTTGGTCTCCCGGCGTCGATATTCTTCGCATCCAGAAACTGGAGCATGAGGCGGACGCGGTCAATCGCGGCCTTTATGTCAGTCGGATGCAAAAGTACGGCACGGGCGGCGATTAGGTCTTCAATTTCCCAGAGGTCTCCATAGTCCCCTTTTTGCAGTTTAGCGAATACGGATTCAGTGGATTTCGTGCGAACTTGGATCGTAACGGGGTGGAGATCGTGAAGGTCCGCCCGAAGGCGTGCCCTGAGCCATTCCGCTCCAGATTCCAGCTCTTGCACTACTTCGCTGTATGCGCCTCGGAAGGAAGCAGGCACGATGGGTCGCATTAGCTCCCCAGCAAGACGTCACGCAGCAGCGCAGAGCGCAGCTCCCTATTGGACTTCTTGTTCGATCCCTGCAGGGCGGCGATACGGTACCTCCTTGCCCTAGGGGTTTCCTGATCCGCTAGTTCGGCCGAGAAATTATTAAGCCTTTCCCCCGAGTCCTCTACCTCAGGCAGTAGGCCGCTTTCGTGCAGGCTTGTTACTGCAGCCCACAATGAATAGAAGTCGGCCACATTGGAGAAACGACTTCCTTTCAGGGGAGTGGCTTGGTGTACCTTCTTCAAGTAGTCCTGAACTGCAATAAAGCGCTCATCTGCGGCAACTTTCCCGGGGATTTCCTTATCGTAATTAGCGTAGAAGTCGTCAAGGTAGTCCTTGCCTTCCTGGATGCCGTCAAGAGAGACGATGTATAGCTCCGAAACATACTCGACATCCTGCATTCGTCGAACCCTCGCGGGGGTCACCAGGCCAATTTCTGCCCAGAAGGGGTGCTCCGCCAACTCTTCAACCTTGCGGATGAAGGCGCCATCAAACTTTGCGTGCCTCAGTTCCTGCTTATTCAAGCGGCCGACATTTCGATTGAGCCTATCGAAGGCATTATTCAATTCTGCCGTCGATGCCTTCTTGATGTTTTCGACTGTGAAAACGTACTCCAATAGCTCCAGCTTGACTTCCTCTGGGAGTTCGGAGAAGTATTTATCTCCTAGGTCTAGGTCGTTGAGTCCATCCGGGGTTGTGAACTCGTCTCGCTGAAATTCGAAAAGGGCACTGAGGCGCTGCTTACCGTCAATTACCCGGTAGATCATGGGGCGATCAACCGAAACATCGACCTGCAGGAAGATGGTCGGTGCGGGGTAATTTCGAATCAAGGAATCGATGAAGAATTGCTTGTATTGGAGATTCCAGACGCTTCGCCGCTGATACGGTGGGTCTAGATCTAGCCGCCCAGAGGAATGAAGATCCAGGAACCATCCGATGGATTGCACATTGGTAGATCGCGAAAAATTAGTTGCCGCAGTCGACATATCGCGTCCTTCCTGAAGTTGGCAGGGGTGTGAGTAGGATACCGGAAGATTAACGTGTAGTCAGCGGGTTGCTAGTGGCTGAAAGTTAATTTCCGGACCGTCGCTGTTGCGTGTAGGGGGGCCGTAGGCAGAGTCAGGTCGGCCACGGACTTATGTGTCTTGTCGGTGCTGACCCCGAGGGTGCCAGGTGGAGTAACAATCCTCGCGATCCGGCGAGGCGCAGCGTCAGCGCTGAATGCAGCAAAGTACAGCAACGGCCACGACCACAGACACCGCCCCACCGCAGGGGCCCTGTCGTAGCCCGCACGTCCCCCACCAACCTCCTCGCCGCCCCTGGTTCCCAACGAGAGGCAGTAGCGCTGGACGGGGCGGGTGGTGAAGGGCCGGGATCAGGCCTTCCTGGCGCTCTCCGGCCAGCTGCGACTCGGTAGGCGCCCGGCGAGCCGACTGCGCGCCCGTCTCACTTTCCGTCTCATTCGCGTACGTCCGCCCAGGTCCGGGCAACGTCCGCCGCTGAGTCAGGGCCCATGTCGCGCACCACCCTGGACGCGCCCGAACGGCCGCCTCCCGTCCCACGCAGACCTGCAAAGCGAGTTACGCGGGTTCAATTCCCGCCACGGCCTCCGGCGTTCGAGAACTGATTGATCCGCGCGTACTGGTGGGGCCGCGGCGCCGGCCGTTGGCGCGCCGCCGGCGGGGCGGCGGATCGACTGCCCGGTGCCGTTTTCGGACATCTGCCCGCGTTCTCTGGGAAACCTCCCCGGCGGGGGGCGCGTGCGACGATGCCCCCGACAGTGCCGTGCACGACCGAGGAGGCAGCTGCGATGTCCGACCACACGCGTGAGACCGAGCGCTTCATCACCGTCTCGCTGGACAAACGAGGCGTCAGCGCTACCGCCAAGCTGTTGACCGACAAGGCGCCGCTCACCTGTGACGCCGTCTGGAACGCCCTTCCCCTGGGCGGGGACGTCTACCACGCCAAGTACGCGCGCAACGAGATCTACGCTCTGGTGCCCCCGTTCGCCCCGCAGGAGCCGCCGCTGGAGAACCCGACGATCACCCCCATCCCCGGCGACCTGTGTTACTTCACCTTCTCCGACACCCAGTTGGCCACCAGCTCCTACGGCTACGAGCAGCATGCCAAGCACCAGGGCAAGGCCACGGTGGTCGACCTCGCGCTCTTCTACGAGCGGAACAACCTGCTGATCAACGGCGACGCCGGCTGGGTGCCCGGCATCGTCTGGGGCGCCGTGGTGGACGGCCTGGACCGGATGGCGGACGCCTGCCAGGACCTGTGGCGCGCCGGCGCGTTGGGCGAGACACTCAGCTTCCGCCGCGCGTGACGGGCGGCGCCGCCGGCGGCAGCGGCGGCTCGGGCACCCCGGCCACCCCCGCCTCGTAGAGCGCGTGCGCCACCCGTAGCACGGTCGCGTCGCCGTGCCGTGGCGCGACCAGTTGGAGCCCGATCGGCAGCCCCGCCGCGTCCCGCCCGCAGGGCAGCGAGGCGGCGGGCTGCTGGGTCAGGTTGAACGGATAGGTGAACGGCGTCCACTCCGTCCAACGCCGCTGCCCCGACCCCGGTGGCACCTCGACGCCCGTGGCGAAGGCGGTGATCGGCAGCGTCGGCGTCACCAGCAGGTCGTACGCCTCGTGGAAGGCGCCCATCGCCCGCCCCATCGCCATGCGCACATCCACCGCGGCCAGATAGTCCAGCGCGCTGTACCTGGCGCCCTGCGCACGGACCTCCGCCAGCCCCGGGTCCAGCGCGGCCACCTGCCGCTCGTCGAAGAACTCGGTGACCCGCGCCGCACCGCTGAACCACAGCACGTGGAACGCCTCGCGCATCTCGTCGAAGGACGGCAGCGGCGGGTCCACCAGCGTCACCTCGGCGCCCAACCCGGCCAGCCGGTCCACCGCCCGGTCCACCGCGTCCGCGACCTCGCGGTCGACCCGCACCTCGCGCAGCCGCGGCGAGTAGGCGATCCGCAGGCCCCGCACCCGGGCCGCGCCGCCCACCAGCGCCGCGGTGAACGGGCTGCTGGGCGGCGCGAGTTGCGACCAGTCCCGGGAGTCGGACCGGCTGATCACGTCGAGCAGCAGCGCCGCGTCCGCCGCGTCCCTGGTCATCGGCCCGACATGGGCCAGCGTGCCGAACGCGCTCGCCGGGTAGAGCGGCACCCGGCCGTAGGTCGGCTTGAGCGCGAAGATCCCGCAGAACGCGGCCGGGATGCGGACCGAGCCACCCCCGTCGGTGCCCAGGCTGAACGGCCCGGCGCCCAGCGCGACCGCCGCGGCGCTCCCCCCGCTCGACCCGCCGGAGGTGCGCGCCGGGTCGTACGGGTTGCCGGTCGCGCCGTGCAGCGGGGAGTCGGTGACGCCCTTCCAGCCGTACTCGGGGGTGGTGGTCTTGCCCACCAGGACCGCGCCCGCCTCGCGGAGCCGGGCCACCGAGGGCGCGTCCTCCGGCCAGCTCTCGCCGGCCGGCACGGCGGCCGAGCCGCGGCGCGTCGGGTGACCGCGCTGCAACAGGATGTCCTTGACGGTCGCCGGCACCCCGTCCACCGGGCTCAGGGGCTCGCCCCGGCGCCAGCGTTCGGTGGCCGCCCTCGCCTGTTCGGTCGCGCCCTCGTGATCGATCAGCACGAAGGCGTTCAACGTCTCGCGCGCCACCTCGGCGCGTCGCAGCACCGCCGCGACCGCCTCCGAGGGCGAGGCCGCGCGCGCCGCGTAGGCGGCGGCCAGCTCGGCGGCGGTCAGCGTGGCCAGATCTGTCATGTGTCCTCCGATGGAACGTAGCCGAGCTGCTTGTCCACGACGCTGAACAGGGGGCGGTCGGCGTGCCAGCGATCGAAGTTGTCCAGGAACTGGTCCGCGAGGTCGTCCCGCCAGCCGAAGGTGTCGCCGCTCATGTGGGGCGAGATCAGCAGGTTGGGGACGTCCCACAGCGGGCTGTCCGGCGGGAGCGGCTCGTCCGGCAGGACGTCGAGCGCCGCACCGCCCAGCCGGCCGGCGCGCAGCGCGTCGGCCAGGTCGTCGGTGACCACGTGGGCGCCCCGGCCGATGTTGATCAGTCGGGCGCTCGGCCGCAGCAGGGCGAGGGTCTCCGCGTCGAACATCCCGGTGGTCTGCGGCGTGAGGGGGGCCGCGCAGACCACCCAGTCCGTCTCGGGCAGAAGTTCGGGGAGTGAGTCGGCGGAGTGGACCCGACCGAAGGCCGGGTCCCGTTCCCTGGCCCGGCGCCCCACCAGCTCGACGGCGACGCCGAGGGACTGGAGCATGGCGCCGATCCGCCGGCCGATCGGCCCCGAGCCGACGATCACGGCGTTGCTTCCATAGACCTTTGCGGTCTCCCGGTGTACCCAGCGGTGCTCCTGTTGCGCCGCCCAGGTGCCCCGAAAATCCTTTGCCAGCGCCAACACGAGCCCCGCCACGTATTCGGCGATCGGCCGGTCGAAGACGCCACGGGCGTTGGTGATCACGGTGTCGGAGGCGAGCAGCTCGGGAAAGAGCAGCCGGTCGACCCCAGCGCTGGCGGTGTGCACCCAGCGGGGGCGGGCGCCGGGGCCGGGCCAGGCGTGTCTGACGGCGTCGGACGTGAAGTCCCAGACCAGCAGGACATCGGCCTCGGGCAGGCGGCTGGCCAGCGTTTTCGCGTTGCTGTGCAGCACGTCGGCGCGGCCGGCGAGCCGGTCGAGGCGGGGCAGGGGATCGTCGTCCAGAACCAGGACACGAGGTGCGGTCATGAGGGAGAAACCGTTCCGAAACGAATGGCTGTTTGAGTTGGGATGACGAGGATTGACCACGCTAGGAACCGGAACTACCTTCGTCAACGAAGGCATCTGCGAAAGCCAGTATCCCGGCCGGGGGTTTCCCTCAACCTCCAAGCCGCCCCTCCGTTGTGAATCGGGGTCCCGACATGGATGTCTCGTTTTTGGGTGGGCCGCAACCGCAGCGCGGTATCGGAGTTGTCGCACCCTTCGATTTCGCCCTCGACCGGGAGCTGTGGCGTTGGGTTCCCGACGATGTCTCGCTCCATCTCACCCGCACCCCGTTCGTCCCGGTCGAGGTCAGCCTCGACCTGGCCCGGCTGGTCAGCGAGCACGAGACGCTCCGCGAGGCGGTGCGGGCCCTGATCGCGGTGTCGCCCCAGGCGGTGGCCTACGCCTGCACCTCGGGCAGCTTCGTCGGCGGGTTGGCCGGCGAGCGCGCGATGTCCACGGCGATGACCCAGGCCGGCGAGGTCCCGGCGTGCACCACCTCGGGGGCGCTGTTGCTGGCGCTGCGCGAGCTGGGCGCGCGCCGGATCGCCGTCGTCACCCCGTACACCAAGTCGGTCACCGACTCCCTGGAGGACTATCTCCGGGAGGCCGGCGTCCAGGTCTGCGGCCGCAGCTACCTGGGGCTGACCAGGGAGATCTGGCGGGTCGGCTACCGCGACGTGGTCGACATGGCGCGCGAGGCGGTCCGTGAGGGCCCGGACGCGCTCTTCATCAGCTGCACCAACCTCCCGACCTACGACGTGATCCCGCAGCTGGAGGCCGAGCTGCGGATGCCGGTGATCTCGGCCAACCAGGTCACCATGTGGGCGGCGCTGCGGCGGGTCGGCAAGGCCGCGGTCGGCCCCTACCAGGCGCTGCTGGACCCGGCCGCGCGGCGCGGCCCCGCGTCGATGGCGCCGCTGCCGCGGGCCGACGAGCCCCCGCTGCCCGAGCCGGCGCTGGCGGAGGCCGTCGAGCCCCAGCCCGGATACCAGGACGGCTTCCCCGATCCGTTCGGCGACGGTCTTCCCGACGGCTTCCCCGACGACGAGAGGTGAGGTGACCGATGGTCGCCACGGTTGGCTTTCTCTACCCCGGGTACTCGGCCGAGGACGACTACCCCCGCCTGGAGGCCATGCTCAACGAGGCGGGGGCCGCGGTGCGGCTGCCGCTGGCGCACACCGACATCGGCACCGACGCGCACCGGGTGGACGCGCTGCTGGAAATGGGGTCCGTCGATCGACTGACCGCCGTCCTGGGCGAGTTGACCGGGCGCCACCCGCTGGGCGCGGTGGTCTGGGCCTGCACCTCGGCCAGCTTCGTCTTCGGCTACGAGGGGGCGGGGGAGCAGGTGCGGCGGCTCGCGGCCGCGGCCGGCCTGCCGGCCTCCAGCACCTCCTTCGCCTTCGCCCGCGCGGTCGCGTCCCTGGGCGTCACCCGGGTGGCGGTGGCGGCGACGTATCCGGCGGACGTCGCGGGCCTCTTCGCCGACTTCCTGAAGGCCGCGGGCATCGAGGTGGTGGCCACCCGGGGAAGCGGCATCATCACGGCGGCCGAGGTCGGCACCTGGGGCCGGGACGAGGTGCTGCGGCTGGCCGAGGCGGGGGACGATCCGTCGGCCGAGGCGGTGCTGCTCCCGGACACCGCGTTGCACTCGGCGGCCTGGGTGGCCGAGTTGGAGGCGGTGCTGGGCAAGCCGGTGCTCACCGCCAACCAGGTCACCGTCTGGGAGGGGCTGCGGCTGCTGGGCGTGGCCGCCGTCTGCCCGAGCCTCGGCACCCTCTTCGCCGGCGGGCGGCCGGCGGCCTGAGGGCCCCGCGAGTGGCGCGTCCGGGCGGCTGAGAGCGGGAGCGCGGCGAGGCGGCGCGGCGGCGCTGTCCCGGGGCCGCGCGCCGGGCGGTCCCCGGCGCGCGCGGCGCGGTCGGTCAGGCCGTGGTCGCCCCGGCGGCTGGTGGCGTGGCGGCTGGCGGCGCGGCGGCGGGCGGCGCGGTCGGGGCGCGGTGGCGCTTGCCCGCGGTGCGGAAGCCGTGGATGGCGTGCCCCTGAGCCCGGGCACCCCGCACGGCCTCCTCCCAGCTCAGCGCGCGCACCCGGGCGGTTCCGGTGCCGAAGAGCGGGCCCTTGGCCCGGTCGGCGAGCAGCGGGGCGAGCAGTTCCAGGGCGCGGGGGCCCAGCGTGACGGGAGACGTCCCGGACCTGACGACCTGACCGTGCTCGCCGTCCACCTCGGCCACATCGAGGGAGAGCAGGTCGAGGACGCGGATGTCGGTCTCCCACAGCAGCTGCCACAGGGCGCGGTGCACCGCCGGGATGGTCTCGTCCGCCAGCAGGGCGTCGAGTCTCTCCGGGGTGATGGTTTCAGCCATGATCTTCATGGATGGGCAGTATTCCGCCAACTCCGGGCGCAGTACAGGGGGGAGACGGCGGCGGGGCCTGGGGCGTCGGTCACGGTCGGGTCAGCGGCGCCCGGCCAGCATGGCGGCGAGGTGGTCGGGGGACAGCGGCCTGGCGTAGTGCCAGCCCTGGCCGGTGTCGCACCCGATGCGCCGCAGCCGCTCGGCCTGGGCCGCGCCCTCGACGCACTCCGCGGTGACGGTCAGGCCCAGTTTGTGGGCGAGTTGGACCAGCGAGGTCACGATGGTCTCGTCCGCCGGGTTGAGGTGGCGCGCGGTGCGGAAGCCGCGCACGAAGGTGCCGTCCAGCTTGAGCGCCCGCACCGGTAGCCGGCTCAGGTAGGCGAGGTTGGAGTAGCCGGTGCCGAAGTCGTCGATCGCGATCCGCACGCCCATGTCGGAGAGCGCCTGGAGGGCCTGCAACGGGCGGCCGGCCGAGCCCATCACGTCCGACTCGGTCAGCTCCAGCTGCAGCAGGCCGGACGGCAGCCCGGACTCGCGCAGCGCGCACGCCACGTCGTTGACCAGGTCGGAGTCCCACACCTGACGGACCGCCACGTTGACCGAGACGAAGAGCGGTGGCCCCGGGTGTTCGAGCTGCCAGCGCCGGGCCTGGCGGCAGGCCTCGTGCAGCACCCAGCGGCCCAGCGGGACGATGGCGCCGTTCTCCTCGGCGAGCCCGATGAACCGGTCCGGCCCGAGCACCCCGAACTGCGGGTGCCGCCAGCGCACCAGCGCCTCGGCGCCACGCACCAGGTCGTCGGCGAGCCCCACGATCGGCTGGTACTCCAGGATGAACTCGCCGCGCTCCACGGCGCGGCGCAGGGTGGAGGAGAGCGACTGACGGGTCATCCGGTGCGCGTTGCGCTCCGGGTCGAAGAGCGTCCACCTGGCCTTGCCGTCGGCCTTGGCCCAGTAGAGCGTGGTGTCGGCGGCCTGCATCAGGTCGGTGGGCGTGGTGGTGGCGCATTCTCGCTCCACCACCCCGATGCTGGCCGAAACCGCCAGCCGCTGACCGGCCAGGTCGAACGGGTGCTGGAGCGCGGCCAGCAGCGCGCCGGCCAGCACCGTCAGCTGCTCGGTGCTGGTCGAGCTCTCCACCAGCACGGCGAACTCGTCGCCGCCGAGCCGGGCCACCAGATGGCCGCCGGCGCCGGTGGCGCACTCGGTGAGCCGTTGGGCGGCTGCGCTCAGCAGCTGGTCGCCGATCCGGTGCCCCAGGGTGTCGTTGACCGCCTTGAAGCCGTCCAGTCCCAGGTAGCAGAGGCCGATCCGGCCGGTGGCCGAGTCGGCGAGGGCGTTGGTGAGGCGTTCGAAGAAGAGCCTCCGGTTGGGCAGCCGGGTGATCGGGTCGTGCATCTGGATGTGGCGCAGCCGTTCCTTCAGCTCCCGGCGCTCGCTGATGTCGGCCACCGTCAGCAGCGCCACCGTGTGCCGCCCTCCGGTGGGGGCCACGGTGATGTCGGCCCAGAGCGCGTGTCCGTCGGTGTGCTTGAGCCGCCGGGTGCAGTGCAGCAGCTCGCGCTGGCCGGCGAGCACCGCGTGGTAGGAGCCCTGGGTGCGGTCGTCGATGCCGATGCCGGTGACCGCGTCGGCCGAGCGGCCGGTCAGCTCGTCGGGGGCGACCCCGAGCAGGGAGCCGAGGGCCGGGTTGGCGGAGAGGATCTGTCCTGATCTGCCCACCAGGGCCATCGGCAGGGTGGCGATCCGGAACGCGGCTTGGTAATCCCGGAGAACTTCACTCTCCGTGAGGGCGTGGGGAATTGCGGCGAGGCCGCCTCCGGGGTTCTGGCCCGGTCCTTTGGGGGGTCCGTTCACCGATTGCTCCGGGAGGGGATGGGGCGCCCGCGGATGGTGCCGTCGGGCACTCCCCGGCTGCCCGCATGGCGTATCCACGCTGGAAATGTGCCGATCATAGAGGTTCTGGCGCGGACTGAGCCAGTGCTTGGTTGGCCTGTCTCGATTCCTTAGCGGCGCGCTTGCGACAAGTTTTCGACCAGCTGATCGTTTCTGCCCGCCCGCTTTACCTTGCTGATCGGTCAGGACTGATGTGCACGCACGGTAATCGGCGACGCGTTACCTGACCGGGCTATGGAAACAGGGCGTATCCCGGCGAAAACAAACAAGGTGGACTCGGCACATCCAATGGCTCGACGGGAGGCCGCATGCTCCGTGACCACCGCCGCCCAGCCGCCGTCCTGACCGCGCTCGGCGCGCTGCTGGCCACCACCATGACCGCGGCCCCCGGCACCGGAGCGATCGCCGACGAGCCCTGTGGCCTGCCGCGTTCCGCGGTGCACCACTCCGAGGGGCTGGACAGCTGGAACGACGACTACCCACGCCCGGTCGGCACCCTGAACGCGGTGATGCTCTTCCTCTCCTTCCCCGACGCCGAGCCCGAGCTGGACCCCGAGCGCATCGCCGAGGAGTACTTCCCGGCCACCACCGAGTACTTCGACCACTCCTCCTACGGCCGACTCGCGCTGCGGACCGAGCTGGTGGCCGAGTGGCTGGAGATGCCGGCCGACTCCGTGGACTACGGCATACAACGCGACTGGCCCGCCGACCTGCGGGCCGACTACCTACACGACGCCCTCTCGGTCATCGCCCCCGAGGCCGACCTGGCCGCCTTCGACATGATCTACCTGGTCGCCGACCCCGACGCGCCGGGCGTGGACTCGGACGCCACCAAGGTCGTCAACTTCAACTCCCCGATCACCGTCGGAGACGCCGAGATCCGCCGGCTGGTGACCGTCTTCGAGCACCGCCGGCCGGACCGCAACGTCCTGGCCCACGAGACCGGGCACGTCTTCGACCTGCCCGACCTGTACAACCGCCCCACCGAGGGGGCGGGCGACTGGGACACCCATGTGGGTGACTGGGACCTGATGGGCAGCCAGTTCGGACTCGCCCCCGACCTCTTCGGCTGGCACAAGTGGAAGCTGGGCTGGCTGGACACCGAGCACGTCGACTGCGTGCGGACGCCGGGCAGCAGCCGGCACACCCTCCAGCCGCTGGGCGCCCCGCTGGACGAGCGTGACCCGGCGGCCGACACCCGGGTCGTGGTGGTCCGCACCGGGCCCACGGAGGCGCTGGTGGCGGAGGCGCGCACGCCGATCGGGAACGACAGCGACATCTGCACCCGGGGCGTCCTGCTCTACCGGGTGCGCAGCGACGTGCCGTCCGCCGACGGGCCGATCGAGGTGGTGGACGGCCACCCGGAGACCGAGGCCTGCCACGGCACCTCGGTCCACCCCAGGCTGGCCGACGCCCCGCTGGAGACCGGTGAGAGCTACACCGACCCGGAGACCGGGGTGCGGGTCGAGGTCGGGGAACGCACGGCGAGCGGCGGCTGGCACCTCCGGGTCGACCTGGCGTAGTCCCGGAGGGGACGGCCGGCACACGAAGAAGCCCCCCACCCGCCGTCTCCGGCTGGTGGGGGGCTTCCCCTGTCGGTGCGCCGCCAGGGACTCGAACCCCGGACCCGCTGATTAAGAGTCAGCTGCTCTAACCAACTGAGCTAGCGGCGCCTGCTGACGTGGTAAACATTAGCACCCCGAACCGGTGAAGCAAAAATCGCTTCCCGGGTGGGCTCTTTCTGGCGTTTTCCCAGCCCACAGTGGCTGCGCCCACCGGGGAGCCGACCGGCAGACGGCGGCCGGTCGGCGGCCGGGACCCGGGATCACGCCCGGCGCCCGAGGAGTCCTCGGCCGAACTCGATCATCTTCACCGCGTAGTCCTCCGTCCACCCCGCGCGGTCCGCGATGGCGGCCGGCGTCAGCCGGTCGAACCGGGTGGGATCGGCGAGCTGGGCCGCCGCCATCGCCTGGTACTCGACGGAGCGGTCGGCGGCCGACTGGAACGCCGTGGCCAGCTCCGTGGCCCGGCCCAGCAGCTCGTGCGGGTCGTTGATCGACTCCAGCGAGAAGAAGTGCTCCTCGTCGGCGGGCTCCGCGGGCGGCTCGAAGAAGAGCGCGGCCGGACGGCGGAACTGTGGCTGGCTGCCGGAGGGCTCGCGGCCCTGGCCGGATTCGGACATGCGAGGGATCAGCCTCCTGCTCGGGACGGCGGCGTCAGACGGTGTTCCTCGGGGTCGGAGAACCATTCTGCCGCGCCCTGGGGACACCGGGGGAGGCGCCAGAGGCGCCCGAGGGGGCGCTCTCCTGATCCGCACGCCGGCGCGGACGCCGGTCCTGGTCCTCGATGGTCGGCAGCGACGGGTAGTCCGGCGTGGCGGCCGACTCCTGCCATCCGAACCGGGTCCTGATCCGGGCGGCCAGCAGGAGCAGCGGCCTGGCCACCAGCAGCCCGACGACCATCACCGTCACCCCGGCCAGCGCGTCCAGGAAGTAGTGGTTGGCCGTGCCCATCACCACCATCGTGGTGATCAACGGATAACCGACCGCGGCGGCCCGCACCCAGCCCGACCGGCCGCCGTAGTGCCAGAGGGCGACGCCACACCACACCGACCAGCCCACGTGGAGGCTCGGCATGGCCGCGTACTGGTTGGTGAAGTCGCCCATGCCGCTGGGCGCGCTGGCGTCGTCCGCCCACCAACCCCAGCCGCTGTACTGGGCGAGGCTGTCCACGAAGCCGTGGCCGCCGGGCAGCAGCCGGGGCGGGCTGGTCGGCATCAGCGTGAAGCCCACGAGGCCCAGCATGGTCGAGGCCATCAGCCAGGTCCGCATCAACCGGTAGCGCGTCGGGTGGCAACGGAAGAGCCAGATGAGGATCGCCGGCGTGACCAGGTAGTGCAGCGAGGCGTAGGCGAACGAGGACGGCACCCCGAGCCAGGGCTCCTCGGTGAAGAGCCGGTTGAGCGGCTCCTCGGCGTGCAGCCACAGGGCGCGCTCCAGGCGCAGGATGCTCAGCCCGTTGTCCACGGCCGTGCTGACATCTCCCCTGGCCAGCAACCGCGCGCAGGAGTACGCCCCGTAAGCGACCAGGAGCAGCAGCAGCTCGGTCCACCAGCGTGGCCGCTGTTTGAGCATGGGTGCGCACTCCGGATCATCTCGTGGTCAACTGTTGATAACGCACAGGACAGTCCACCGTAAGGCGAACCGCTGTCGGAGAGACGCCCAGGGGCCCCTTGTCGGTTGCGTACGGGATGATGTGTGACGCTCGGGACGGACGAGATCCCACCAGCGACCGCGAACGCGCCCCCGCGAGCGCACCGTACGAGAGGAACCGCATGCCTGCTCGCCTCCTGTTGGTCCGGCACGGGCGAACGGCCTGGTCGGTGTCCGGCCGACACACCGGGCTGACCGACGTCCCCCTCCTCGACGAGGGACGGGACCAGGCCAGGGCGCTGGGCGACCGGCTGCGCGCGGCCCCGTGGGACGGGCTGCCCGACGCCGAGGTCCGCACCAGCCCGCTCGCCCGGGCCGCCGACACCTGCGCCCTCGCCGGCTTCGGTGACCGTGCCACCGCCTGGGACGCGCTGGTGGAGTGGGACTACGGCAGGGAAGAGGGCCTGACGACCGAGGAGATCACCCGCGAGCGCGGCGCGGACTGGGTGATCTGGCGGGACGGCGTGCGCGACGGCGAGAGCATGGCGCGGCTGGCCGAGCGGGCCGACGCGGTGGTGGCCTGGGCCAGGTCGGCGGAGCGGGACGCCGTCGTCTTCGCCCACGGCCACGTCCTCCGGGCGGTGGCCGCCCGGTGGCTGGACCAGGACGTCGCCTTCGCTGCCCGGCTGCGGCTGGACGCCGCCGCCCTCTCGGTCCTCTCCTGGGCCTACGGACAGCCGGCGGTGGAGCGTTGGAACGACACCGCGCACCTGTCCGAGACGGCCTGATCCGGTCGGGGCGCGCCCCAGGGAGCCCGTCGCGGGCCGCCCGCCCGGCGCGCGCCCCCGCGCCGGGCACGCCGCGGCCGTGGCCCGGTCATCGGGCGCGCGCGGTCATCGGGGGGGACGGCAGGACGGGCCGGGAACGAGCCCGCTGGAGGAACGCGGCGACCGTGGCGTCCCCGCGGGCCGGGTGCAGCCGCGCCGTGGTGTCGGCGAGCAGCTCCGTGATCCGGGTGGAGTGCACCCCGTCCAGCAGGTCCAGTGTCTGGTGGCCCACCTCGGCCGCCTCCTCCGGCTGGCCCGCGCGGGCTAGGAAGCCGGCCAACTCGGCGGAGTAGAGGGCGATGTTGCGGGCGAAGTGCGGGTCCCGCCGGGCCGCGGCGACCGCTCGCCTGGCGCACTCGCCGGCGCGCCGCCAGTCGCCGAGCAGCGCCCAGCACTGGCCTTCCAGGCTGGCGAACTCGCCGTCGCCGAAGAAGCTCATCCACTCCGGGCTCTCCGGCGAGCGGCCGCGTTCGTAGGCGGCGCGGGCCTGGGCGAGTGCCTGTTGGGCGCCGCCCCGGTCGCTCATGCCGGCCCAGCCGGCCGCCTCGCGCAGCGCGAGCAGGGAGCGCAGATGATCCGAGGCCAACCCCTGCGCGGCGCGCGCGCCGGCCTGCGCGGCGCGCACCGCCTCCCGCGGCCGCCCCGTGTCCCTGGCCAGGAACGCGGTGTTGCAGAACGCGTGCGCCTCCAGGGCCGGGTCACCGCCGACCCGGGCGGTGGCCAGGGCCTCCGCGTAGTAGGAACGGGCCTCCGCGTAACGCCGTGAGTCGTGGGCCAGCCAGCCGACCGAAAGGGCCAGCTCGCCGGTGTTGGAGTGCAGTTCGCCGTTGACGGTGGCCCGCTTGGCACCGATGTCCAGCAGCTCGTAGGCGGTGCGCAGGGCCTCGCCGGCCGGCCGGTAGAGCGCCTGCGAGCCATGCTGGTCATCCAGCAGCCGAATGTCGCGGACCGCCTGCCGGACCCGGGTCACCTCGGCGGCACCCGGCCGGGCCCGGCCGGCGGCGGCGCTCGGCGCCGCGCCCAGGGCGGTCAGGGACGCCAGGGCGGCCGGACCGCCGGTCATGAACGCGCGACGCAGCACGTCGCCCTCCTCCAGGTCGTGGGGGTGCTCACCCGGGGGCGCCGCGTCGCGCCCGCGCTGGGACGGCCACCGGCCGTCGGCTGCCCGGGGGATGGTGGGGGTGGGGGTGGCGGGCCGGCTCGGCGCGCCACGGGACGGGGCGGTGGGCGGGCGCGCCGCAGCCGGCCAGCCACGCGGCCCCAGGGGCCGGGGCGGTGCGCGGGCGCGCCCCGCGCCCGCGCACGGTCTCCCGCGGTTGGAAGCCGAGGTCGGTCAGCGTGCGTCCCGGGAACATATGAAGAAATACCCGTTCGTACGCGTAGTTAGGGCACCGAATCTCGCCGGCTTCCACGCGTCCCACATAGCGGGCGTCACAGGAGACCCGTTCGCCGATCTCGCGGGCGGCGCGGCGCACCGCGGCGGCGAACTCGCCGGGGGAGAGCCCGCCGCGCAGCTGCCGGAAGACCTCGTTGGGAACGGTGCTTCGAGACGTGGATGATGGCCTCGTCATGGCCGGGAAGGTACCGGCTGTAGCCAGCCGCGCACCCGCCGTTCCGGGCCGGAACAGCCGTCGGGCCGTCGATCTGCCATGAACTGCCATCCAATGGTGGGGCTTCTGGCCGTAGCTGTTGACGGTGGTCCGCCGTTAAACAACCGCACTCGACCGCACCCTCGGGAGGAACCCATGGCGGATACCGGCGACACGGCGGCCTGCGACCTGGTCACGGTTCCGGCACGGCAAGGACTGGAAGCCGTCGACCTGCTGCGACTCCGGCACGGAGTGGGCCCGGTGCTGCACGACCGGGAGGGCGACACCCTCGGCTTCCTGGTGCCACCCGGGACCGCCGCCCGGTGGAACCTGCCGGGCAGCGCCTGCACCAGGGCGGCCGCCGCCCACCCGGGGGGCGCCAGGCCGCCGGTGACGGGGAGCTGTTGGCTGGTGCCGCCGGAGGGCGCGGTGGCCCGGGCCACCGAGCCGGAGCGGCTGCGGGCGGCGATCCACGAGGCGATCAACCTGCTGGCCGTGGTGGACCGCTGCGGCGGCGGGGCCGGCAGCGGCGCCAGGCCCCGCCGCGCCGGCGCCTGAGGCGCCGGCGCGCACGGGCGTTACCGGACGGCTCGCACACCGGCGTGCGAGCCGTCCGGGGCGGACGGACGTGCTGGGCGCGGCGCGGGGCTCGTGCCGCCCCGGGTGCGCCCGCCCCCCGTTCCCGGGGGAGACTGGCCCGATGGCGGGTAGACGAGCGCGGCGCGCGGCCGAGCAGGAGCAGGCGATCGAGGCGGTGGACGGCGGCGAGGCCCAACTGCTTCCCGACCCGGACCGGGACGACGCGTGGGAGCTGCTGGTGGACGGCGCCCCCCAGTCCCATGTCGACCTCGCCGAGCCCACCCGGCTGGCCTTCGAGTACCAGCGGCGGCTGGGGCACCTGGTCGATCTGCTCGCTCCCGCCGGCCGTCCGGTCCAGGTGCTGCACCTGGGCGGGGGCGCGTTGACGATGGCCCGCTACGTGGCGGTGACCCGGCCGCGTTCCGGTCAGCAGGTGGCCGAGCCTGACACGCGGTTGACGGCACTGGTCCGGCGGCGCCTACCGCTCCCGGACGGCGCGCGGGTCCGGGTGCGCGCGCTGGACGCCCGGGCGGCGTTGGCCAGGATCCCGCCCGGCTGGGCCGACCTGGTGATCACCGATGTCTTCGCCGACGCCCGCACCCCGGCGCACTGCACCAGTGTCGAGTTCGTCGACGAGGTGCGCCAGGCACTGGCCCCCGGCGGCTGGTACGCCGTCAACTGCACGGACGGACCGCCGCTGGCTCACCTGCGGGGGCAGGTGGCCACCCTGCTCGCCCGGTTCCCCGAGGTCTGCCTGCTGGCCGAGCCGGCGGTGCTGCGCGGCCGGCGCTACGGCAACGGGGTGCTGTGCGCGGCCGAGCAGCCGTTGCCGGTGGCGGAGTTGACCCGCCGGGCGGCGGGCGACCCGTTCCCCGCGCGGCTGCTGACCGGCCGGGAACTGGCCGACTTCACGGGCGGCGCCGCCGTCGTCACCGATGCCACCGCCCGGCCGTCGCCGCCTCCGCCGGAGGGGGTCTTCCGCTGATCCACGGCCGCTGTCAGACCCCCGTGACACAGTGTGCTCGACTGGACGCGAAGAGCACTTCTGGGGGCGGGCATGGGACGACGGACACGGACGACGGACACCGGGCGGGCCGGGTGCGGGGCCCGGGGACGCGCCCGCCCCCGCCCCGGCCGCGCTGGGCGCGGTGCCGGGGCGGGGGCGGTTCCCCCCTGTCCTCCTCGCCGGGGCGGCCGGCTGGGGCGAGTGGTCGCCCGGTGTGGCGCGCTGTTCCGGCGAGGCTTCCGGGTAGGACAGGGGAAGTGTGCCGGGGTCTCCCGACCGGGGTCAGCCCGCGGCGGGCAGCCGCCCGTCGGCGATCACGCCGGAGTACCAGCGCGCGCTGGACTTGGGCGTCCGGCGCTGGCTCTCGAAGTCCACGTGCACCACGCCGAAGCGCTTGCTGTAGCCGTAGGCCCACTCGAAGTTGTCCAGCAGGGACCACAGGAAGTAGCCGCGCACGTCCACGCCCTGCTCGATCGCCTGGTGCACGGCGTCCAGGTGCCCGTGCAGGTAGTTGACCCGCTCCGGGTCGTGGACGGCCCCGGAGGCGTCCATCTTGTCCTCGAAGGCGGCGCCGTTCTCCGTGACGTAGAGCGGCAGGTCCGGCACCTCGTCCCCGAAGCGCCGCAGCAGCTGCACCAGCCCGGTCGGGTCGACGACCCAGCCCATGTCGGTGCGGTCGCCGGCCGCCAGGTGGAACTCCACCTGCTCCGAGCCCACCCAGGGGGAGTGCTCCGAGTTGCCGTGGCCGTCGTTGCGCGAGGCGTCGCCGGTGCCGTCCGCGCCGGAGACCACGGTGGGGGTGTAGTAGTTCAGGCCCAGGAAGTCGAGCGACTGGTGGATGTCGGCCTCGTCGCCGTCCTGGACGAAGGACCAGTCGCTGACCTGCGCGGTGTCCCGCTTCAGGTCCTCCGGGTAGCTCCCGTGCAGCACCGGGTCGGTGAAGATCCGGGTGTGCAGGGCGTCGATCCGTCGGGCGGCGTCCAGGTCCTCGGGGGAGTCGGTGTGCGGCCTGACCACCCCGGGGTTGAAGGTGATGCCGATCTGGGCCTCGGCCGGCAGCACCGTGCGCAGCGCCTGGACGCCCAGTCCGTGCGCCAGGTTGAGGTGGTGGGCCGCCTTCAGCACGGACTCCGGCTCGGTGCGGCCCGGCGCGTGGACGCCGGAGCCGTAGCCGAGGAAGGAGCTGCAGAAGGGCTCGTTGAGCGTGGTCCACAGCTGCACCCGGTCGCCCAGGGCCTGGGCGACCAGCTGGGCGTACTCGGCGAACCGCTCGGCGGTCTCGCGGACGGGCCAGCCGCCCGCGTCCTCCAGCTCCTGGGGGAGGTCCCAGTGGTAGAGGGTGATCGCCGGGGTGATGTTCCGCTCCAGCAGGCCGTCGGCGAGGGAGCGGTAGAAGTCCAGCCCGCGCTGCACGGCGGGGCCGCGGCCGGTGGGCTGCACGCGGGACCAGGACACCGAGAAGCGGTAGGCCTGGAGCCCGAGTTCGGACATGAGGTCGAGGTCGTCGGCCCACCGGTGGTAGTGGTCGCACGCCACGTCGCCGTTGTCGCCCTGGTAGACCTTGCCGGGGGTGCGGCAGAAGGTGTCCCAGATGGACGGCGTCCGGCCGTCCTCACGGGCCGCGCCCTCGATCTGGTAGGAGGCGGTCGCGGATCCCCACAGAAAGTCTGCGGGAAAGACCCGTGGTTGGTTTTCAGTCATGGAAGCGCTCCCATTCTTGCTCGTGATGAGGGTACCGAAGGGGGACCGGTGGAGTGCTCAGCCCTTGAGCGCGCCGTTCATGATGCCGCCGACGATCTGCCTGCCGAACGCCACGAACGCGATGAGCAGGGGCAGGGTGCCAAGGAGCGCCCCGGCCATGATCACGCCCCGGTCGGGGACGTAGCCCCGGCCAAGTCCGGTCAGCGCCACCTGGACGGTCGGGTTCTGCTGGGTCAGCGCGATGATCGGCCAGAAGAACTCGTTCCAGGCCAGCACGAAGGTCAGCATCCCCAGCACGGCCATCGCCGGGCGGGCCGCGGGGAAGACCACGTGCCACACCACCCGCAGGCTGTTGGCGCCGTCCACCCGGGAGGCCTCGATCAGCTCCGTGGGCAGCGCCTGCAGCAGGTACTGGCGCATGAAGAAGACGCCGAAGGCGCTGACCAGGGTCGGCACGATCACGGCCTGGAGGTGGCCGGTCCACTCCAGTTCGGCCACGGCCATGAAGAGCGGCACCACGGTCAGCTGCGGCGGCACCATCATCGTGCCGATGACCAGCAGGAGCAGCAGGTTCTTGGCGCGGAACCTGAGCTTGGCGAAGGCGAACCCGGCGAGCGTGGCGAACAACACGGTGGTGGCGGTCACGGTCCCCGCCACGAAGAACGTGTTGATCATGGCCTTGCCCATGTTGGCGTCGTTCCACGCCGTGTCCAGGTTGGTGAAGAGCCGGTCCCCGAACCAGAACGGCGGGGTGGCCTCGGCCAGCCGGGAGTGGGGGTGCGAGGCCGCGATCGCCGACCACACCAGCGGGAAGAGCGAACCGACGGCGAAGACGGCGAGAATGAGATAGGTGAGCCAGCCGGCGCGCAGGTGCCCGCCCGCCTTGCCAGCCCCCGCGGTCTTCGCGGTCCGCCTCCGGCCGCGCTGGCCCGGGGGCGGAGTGCCCGGCGTCTCCCGCGTGTCCGGGGCGGCGACGTCTGTGGTGCTCGCCATCACGCCTCCTCGCCATTGCTCTTGCCCACCAGCCGGGTGAGCAGCCAGTAGATGAGCCCGATGATGATCAGCAGCACGAACATCGCCCAGGCGATGGCCGCGGCGCGGCCGAGATGCAGGTTGAACCAGCCGGTCTCGTACATGTAGAGGCCCAGCGTCTGGTACTGGCTCTGCGCGCCACCGTTCTCACTGCCGGCCAACAGCAGCGGCTCACCGAAGAGCTGGGTGGCACCGATGGTGGAGACCACGACGGTGAAGATGATGGTGGGCCGCAGCGCCGGGATGGTGATGTGCCGGAACTGCTGCCACCGGGAGGCGCCGTCCAACGAGGCCGACTCGTAGAGGTCGTTGGGCACGGCCTGCATCGCGGCCAGGTAGATCAGCGTGTTGTAGCCGGTCCACCGCCAGATCACGATGCTGGAGACGGCGAACTGCGAGGACCAGGTGCCGGCCTCCCAGTTGACCGGGTCGATGTTCACCACGCCGAGCGCCCAGTTGATCATGCCGTAGTCGCGCCCGTAGAGCATGGCGAAGACCAGGGTGGCCGCGGCGATCGAGGTGGCGTAGGGGGTGAGCAGAGCCACCCGGAAGAACATGCTGCCGCGCATCTTGTAGTTGAGGATGTGCGCCAGGCCCAGGGCCATCGCCAGCTGCGGCACCGTGGAGATGATGCCGATGGTGAAGGTGTTGCGGAGGGCGTTCCAGAAGAACTCGTCGTCCCAGAGCCGGGAGAAGTTCTCGAAGCCCACCCATTCCATCTGGTTGGGGTCGGTGAGCGACACCTGGTGCATCGCCGCCCAGCCCGTGTAGAGGAGGGGGAAGAGGCCAATGGCGGCGAAGAAGATGAAGAAGGGGGAGACGAAGGCGTAGGGGCTGTACTTCAGGTCCCATCGGTACCAGCGGGAGCGCCGCTCGGCCTGCTTCAGTTCCCGGGCCGAGAAGTCCCTGCCGGACTTCTTGGCGGACTTCTTCCCGGTCTTGCCGGAATCGTGGCGCGGGGCCGCGCCCCCCGAGGAGTCGGGGGGCGCGGCCGATGCGTGATCAGTCGTCATCTACCTGTCCTGGTCATTCCGCGAGGGCGTTGTCCAGCTGGCTCACGACCGAGTCCCATGCTTCCTCGGAGGAGAGGCCCTGCTGCTCGAGCGCGACCAGACCGTTGGTGATGTTCTCCTGGATCACCTGGTCCCGGGGGCCGATCACCTGGGTGGGGATGTCGGCGGCGGCGGCCGTGAAGATCTGCCCGATCGGCACGTCCGTCAGGTAGTCGTCGGTCGCCTCGGTCACCTCGGGCAGTTCGTGCGCCGCGGCGGAGCTGGGGAAGCTGCCGCGCTCGGCGAAGAGCTTCGCCTGCTGCTCGGGGGCGGTCAGCCAGGCGGCGAGCTTGACGGCCTCCTCCTTGTTGCTGCCGGCCTCCGGCACCCCGACGAAGGAGCCGCCCCAGTTGGACGGGGTGGGCGACTGCGCGACATCCCACAGGCCGACGCCGGCCTCGCCGCCCTCGGCCCTGATGTTGCCGAGCATCCACGCCGGGCAGGAGGCGATGGTGGCGAAGGCGCCGTTGGCGAGCGCGCTCTTCCACTCGTCGCTGAACTGCTGCTGCGCGTCGCTCAGTCCGGCCTCGGCGGCCTGCACGGACAGGTCCCAGGCGGTCTGGACGCCCTCGCTGTCCTGGTAGCTGATCTCGCCGGCGCTGTTGTAGTAGCGCTCCTCGTAGGCGGAGACCACCGCGTTGAAGACGCCACCGGCGGAGTCGACGTAGTCCGCGTCGCCCGGGGTGTTGGCGGCGAACTGCTCGCCCACCTCCAGGTAGGCGTTCCAGTCGGTGAAGAGGGCGCTGACCTCCTCGCGGTCGCTCGGCAGCCCGGCCTCCTCGAAGAGGTCCTTCCGGTAGCAGATGCCGGTCGGGCCGATGTCGGTGCCGAGGCCGATGATCCGGCCGTCCTCGGTGGTGGCCTGGTCCAGCTTCCAGGGCAGGAAGTGGCCGGTGTCGACGTCCTCGTACTCGGTGAAGTCGACCCAGCGGCCGTTGAGGTCGCCGGTCATCTCGGCGATGTTGCCGACCTCGATGGCCTGGACGTCCATCAGTCCGCTGTTCTGCGCGAGACGGGTGCGCAGCTGCTGGATGTAGTCGGCGTTCTCGGAGATCGAGTCCTGGGTAATGGTGACGTGCGGGTTCAGCTCCATGTACTCCTCGTACAGCCCGGCCTCCTCGAAGCCGAACTGACCGAAGACGCCGATGGTGAGTTCGACGTCGCCGCCGTCGCCCCCTTCGTCATCGTCGCTGCCACAGCCGGCGAGCAGACCGCTGGCCAGGGTGGCGGCGACGCCGAACGCCAGTACGCGGGTGGTTCTGCGGCTGGGACGGTGGATGGTGCGTGCTCTATCGCGCATAACGGGTTGGTCCTCCTGGCGCACACATGACGTTGCCTTCCCGGCCGGGGTTCTGCTGCGGCTGTGGGGGTGGGGCCTGGGCTCGGAACGTACGGGTTCTGTAGGGTTTTGGTCGCGTGGGAGCGCTCCCAGATGTGATGGGTTGAAGGCTTCCTGAGGCCTTGGCGAGTGTCAAGTCATAGAACAGGTCGCTTCGGTATCCGTGATGTAGTTGGACTCTGGGGCGCAAACGGGAGGAACCGATGGCAGTGACAAGGCGCGGCACCGGTCGCGACGGAAGACCAACTCTGGAGCAGGTCGCCGCCCGCGCCGGCGTGGGGCGGGGCACGGTGTCCCGCGTCATCAACGGCTCGCCTCGGGTCAGTGAACGCACCCGCGCGGCCGTTGAGCAGGCCATTGCCGATCTGGGCTACGTCCCGCACCGCGCGGCCAGGGCGCTGGCCGCCAACCGGTCGGACGCCATCGCGCTGGTGGTGCCCGAGGCCGAGACGCGGCTCTTCGCCGAGCCCTACTTCTCCGGCATCATCCGGGGCGTGAGCGCCGAGTTGGCGGATACCGATATCCAACTGTTGCTCACACTGATCCGCACCCCCAAGGAACGGGCGCGGTTCTCGCAGTACGCGGCCAGCCACCGGGTGGACGGCGTGCTGCTGGTCTCGGTGCACGGTGACGATCCGATGCCCGATCAGTTGGCCGAAATGGGCATCCCCGTGGTGATGAACGGCCGACGCTCCTCGGACGAGTTGGTCCCCCACGTGGACTGCGACAACGTCGGCGGGGCGCAGTTGGCCGTGGAACACCTGCTGGGCCGTGGGCGTTCCACGGTGGCCACCATCACCGGGCCGTCCGACATGTACGTGGCCCGCTGCCGGGTCGAGGGCTACCAGGAGGCGCTGCGTGCCGCGGGGCGGGAGCCCGACGAGGAGCTGATCGCCCGCGGTGACTTCTCCGAGGAGAGTGGGCACGCCGCGATGCACAAGCTGATCGCTCGGCGGCCCGAGTTGGACGCGGTCTTCTGCGCCTCCGACCTGATGGCCATCGGGGCCCGGCGGGCCCTGCGTGAGCTGGGACGTTCGGTGCCGGGCGATGTCGCCCTCGTCGGCTTCGACGACTCGGCGCTGGCCCGGCACATGGATCCGGCGCTGACCAGTGTCCGGCAGCCGATGGAGGGGATGGGCCGGGCGATGACCCGCTCGTTGCTGGCCGAGATCGGTGACGCCGGGCCGGACCGGCCCCGGTTGGTGCTGCCCACCGAGCTGGTCCGCCGGGCCTCGTCCTGAGTCCGGCGCGGGCGTCGGACCGCCGGCGGCGCGGGGCCCCGAGGGCCGGCGCGCCGCCGGCCCCGTCGTCGGCGTGGGGCGCCCGGCCGGCCCCGGCCCGGCGGGGACGGGGCGTGGAGGTTGGCCGTATCCATGCGGTGCCAAGCTCAGCGAAAGCGCTCCCACGAGGCACTTCTCGGCCAACCGACCGTCCGGATCGAGGGTCGGAAGTGGGGCAAGGTGGTCCCCGCTGTCGGTGTGGCGGTCTATGGTCCCTTGCATGGCTGTTCGACTACTCTGTGCGCCAGGCGAGTTGGATCTTCGCCGGCCGCTGCCCGGGCGTCCCGCCGCGGCGCAGCGCGTCACGGCGGTAGCGGCCACGGCCGGGCTGACCCGGATCGCGGTGGCCACGGCGGCGCCCTGGTTCCCCGGACTGGCGGAGCTGCTGGTGCTCGCCCCCGGCGGCCAGTCCCCGCCGGCGCGGCTGCCGATCGCCCGGCGTCCGCCGGGTGCCGTGGTGCGGGACCTGCTGTTCAGCTCGGGCGACGCCGCGCTGACCGTCTCCTTCGGCGGCAGCGAGGAGCAACAACCGGGCCAGGTGGCCCACTTCGCGTTGCGTCCCAGCGGTGAGGAGCGCTGGCGCCGCGCGCTCAGCCGGCCCGTCTACGCCGGCTTCGGCGAGTACGGCGGCCTGCGGCTGGCGGTGAGTGGTGACGGCCGGGTGGTCGCCGGCTGCGACCAGGCCAGTCGCAGCGTGCTCGCCTGGTCGGCGGCCGACGGTGACCGGCTGGTCGACGGCGCCGCCGAGCCGCCGCGGGTCGGCGGCAGCGAGGCGATCGCCGTCGACGCCGACGGCTCCCGGCTGGCCTTCCGGCTCTGCCGCCCCTATGAGCGGGCGCCGGCCGGTGGCATCGCCGTACTGGCCCCGCGCAGTGGGGCGTTGACGGTGCTGCCCACCGGCCTCGACTGGTGTGCCGGGCTGGCCTTCGCGCCGGATGGCGAGCTGCTCGTGGTGCTCGGCGTGGCGGCCGGCGCCGCCGAGGCCGTCTTCCTCGCCCCGGGCCGGCCGGCCGACGACGCGGTCGTCGAGCGGCGCCGGCTCACCGCGCTGCCGGCCGAGGCGGCCCAGCAGACGCTGCGCCCGGTCTGGGGCGCGGCCGGCCCCCGGGCCGCGTTGCGGGTCGGCCGCACGGTCACCGTGTGGGACCTGGCCGCCGGCGCCGCCCTGGCCGCCATCCCCGAGCTGGGCCGGTCCACGGCCTGGTCGCTCACCCCCGACGGCCGCGCGCTGGTCGTGGCCTCCCCCGCCGAGGTGTCCGCCCACGACCTCGACTGACCCTCGTCGACCCTGACTTCGCCCGCCGAACCAAGGACGGACGTCATGAAAGCCTCCGAGCCCACCGCCTCCTCCGACCCCGCCGCCCCTGACTCCGCCGGTTCCGACCCCGGGGCGTCACGGCCCGCCGTGCCCGGTGGCGACGCGGCGGGCTCGCCCGAGGAGGTGGCGCGGGCGTTGCTGGCCGCCCGGCCGAGCGAAGCGGGCTGGTGGGCGGTCTGCGACCAGTTGGACCGGGTCGAGCCGGCGCGGTTGGCCTCCTTGCGTCCCCTCGCGCTGCGCTGGCCGGCGGCCCAGCGGCCGATGCCGGACCGCTGGTGGGCGCAGTGGACGGCGGGGGAGTTCCGCCCCCAGCACGCCTTCGCCGGCACCCGGGCGTTGGGGCGGTTGGACCACGTGGAGACGGGCACGGTGGCCCACCCGGTGGCGGAGGACTGGGCGGACGACGGGGCGGAGGACGGCACCGAGGACGCGCCGGCCGGTGCCGGCACCGGCCGGGTGACCGCCGCCGGCACCGGAGTCGAGGCCGAGGTCGCCGCCGCCGGGGCCGGGTTCGGCGGGGTCGACGCCGGCGCCGAGGGCCGCACGGCCTACTTCTACAACGGCGCCAGCGCGGTCGCCGCCCCCGCCGGACTGCGCTGGCTGGCCCTGGCCGCGACGGCCGAGTGGCACCAGAACGGCGGGGACATGGTGCGCTGGGAGACCACCAGGGACGCCCCCCTGGTCTGGTACCTGGACGGGGCCCAGCACCACGACGAGTCCTACGACCTCCAGCTCAGCCCGGACGGCGAGATCGTGGTGGCCGCCGTCGAGGGGGTGTGGCACGCCTGGTCGGCGGCCACCGGTGAGCGGCTGTGGCGGGTGTTCCCGCACACCGCCGACGCCGCCGCCGGCGGCGAGCTGGCGCTGGACCCGGAGGACATCGAGGTCAGCATGGACGACCTGGTGCGCTTCGGCTTCTCGGCCGACAGCCGCCGGCTCGCCGTGGGGACCGGCGGGTCCGACGTGGTCGCGGTGCTGGCCAGCGACACGGGCGAGGTGCTGCTGCGGGTGCCGGAGGGAGAGGACGCCTTCGGCCCCGCCGCCCTGGACGCCGGCGGCGCGTTGTTGGCGCACACCGGGCCCGCCGGCCGGGTGGTGCTGCGCGAGGTGGCCGGCGGCCGGGTGCTGGCGGTCGCGGACACCGGGCTCAGCTCGATCGCGGCGCTGGCCCTGGCGCCGGACGGGGACGGCCTGTTCGTGGTGGGCGGCGTGGTGGGCGGGGTCCCGGAGCGCGCCGGTCTGGCGACCACGGCACGGCCGGCGGGCCGCCGGTTCACCGTGGCCAGGGCCGCCGACGGCACGGTGCGGCTCACCGGGCACGAGCTGTTGCGGCCCGCGGAGTTCACCGAGGGCCTGGACGCGGACTCGCCGTCCGCCGCCAGCACGGCCCGCGCCTGCTGGACGCCGGACGGACCGTTGGGGTTCGTCGGCGCGGACTTCGGGTCGCTGCTCTTCGACGGTTCGGGCCGCACCCTGTGGGCGGATCCGGCGGGCGCCGTCGGCGCCTTCACCCCCGACGGCCGCGCCCTGGTGGTCGTGCAGGAGGAGATGGACGTCTGGTTCGTGGCGGGCCTGGAGCGTCCGGACGAGCCGCCGCCGGCGGCGGAGCCGGCGCCCGGCCGGGTGTTGCTGTCCGGGCTGCCACCCGCCCTGGTGGGCGGCGGGCCCCCGGCCGGTGGCTCCGCCGGGGCGGAACTGCCCTGTTCGCACTGGTCGGTGCGGGTCGCCGCGGTGGCCGACGACGCGCGGGCGCTGGCCTTCTGCGCCAAGCTCGACCGCGATTCCGTCGGCCGCCCGCAGGTGCTGTGTCGTTGGCCGGACGGCGCCAGCGCGGGCGTGGCCCCCGAGGTGCGGCTGCTGCCCGCGGTGCCGGGCGCCTCCTACCTCTCCGACCTGGCCTTCTCCCCGACCGGCGAGGTACTGGCCAGAGGGCTGTTGGGCGAGGATTCGGCGCTGGTGTTGGACGAGGTGGCCGCCGGTGGGACCCGCTGGGTGTACACCCTGCCGCCGGTGCCCTGGGACGAGGAGGAGCGGCTGCGGACGGCGTTCAGCGCCGACGGTTCGCGGGTGGCGCTGACGGCCCATGTGACCGGTCGGGTCGTGGTGTTGGACGTGGCCTCCGGCAAGCCGCTGCTCTCGCTCGCCGAGTCCGCCCGCGAGACGGTCGCCTGGCGGGGGACCAGGGTGGACCTGGCCGCGTTGGACGCCACCGGCGAGCGGCTGGCCTTCGGGGTCAGGGACGCGGTGAGCCGGGTGGTCGTCCGGGAGGTGGGCGGTTCGACCGTCCCGGTCGCGGTGCCGGCCGGATTGCGCCAGGTCACCGGGTTGGCCTTCGCGCCGGACGGTCGGACGCTGGCGGTGGCCGGCGCGACCCACCGCGGGCACGCCGGGCTGTGGCGGCTGGCCCTGGGGGACGAGGTGGGCCGGGCCGCGGTCCCGCCGGTCACCGCGGTGCGCGACCTGCCGATGCACGACCAGCCGGACGGCCAGTTGGTCTGGTCGGCGGCCGGCCCGCGGGCGTACTTCCCGGGCAGTCACGGCTGGGGTGCGGTGTGGGACGCCGAGTCCGGCCGGATGTTGGTGGAGATACCCTTCGGCTGCGCCGACGGCGGGGTGGCCCTCTCGCCGGACGGCCGGACCCTGGTCACGGTGACGCAGTACGGCGCCCGGCGCTGGCCGCTGCCCGACGGGCCGCCCGCCCCCGGGCCACCGCTCTTCCCTGAGGCGCCGGCGACGCCCGGCTGAGTGACTGATGCCTCGGCGGTCCGCCTCGTCCGTGGTCCGCGTCCGACCACCGTCCCGGCCGAGTGCGCCCGCCGCCGCACCCGCCGCCTCCCCGGCCCGCTCCGGTCGGAGCCTCCGTGGACGGTCCCCCGCGCCGGGGCGCGGTGCCCGGCACGCACCGCGCCCCCGGTGCCGGGACCGGCACCGGGGGCGGGTGTGTGGGGGGTTTCCCGTGGTGTGCGCCACCCGGGACCTTCCGGCCGGTCACCCGGCCGGCAGGGTGTGGCTCACGCTGTGGTCAGGAGTCGGTCACAGCGGAGGGTAGGCGTTGGCCAGCAGCTCCTGGAACTGGGCGGAGAACCAGTGCCCGGAGATGGGGGCGTCCGCCAGCGCGCCGGACATGTTGTGGTTGTTGCGCGGGTTGCCCTCGTAGGTGGGGTCGCACATCCGGTCGAAGCCCTTGCCCTCGTCGTTCGGGATCTCCTCGCTGGAGCCGTCCGACTCACCCGGGGGCTTCACCCACACGTAGGCGTCGATGCCCTCGGCGGGCGCGACCTCGGGCCGCTCACCGAGACCGGCACCGGCCTGGTTGCACCAGTTGCCGGTCTGGAAGCGCTGGTCGACGCGGCTGCCCTCGACGTAGGCGTTCACGTCGGTCTCGGGGCCGGGGCCGGTGGGCCGGTCGGGGCCGCCCCAGCCGCTACGGGAGGTGTCGATCAGCATGCCGATGTCCGAGTTGAAGCCCTGGGACACCAGCTCGGTGCGGAACGCCTGGGCGAAGGACTGGTTGTCCACGAAGCGGTTCCAGTCGACCCAGTCGCTCTCGCGGACCGAGGTGCCGCCCACCGTGTCGTCGATGCCGTAGTGCGGCTCGACCGCCGGGCCGTAGTTGGCCGTGTTCACGATGAAGCCGTGCACGTCGTCCACCGTGGCGCCGCCGGTGTTGGCGGTCTCGGCGAACAGCTCGGCCGAGGCGCCGAAGTTGTCGTCCCAACCGATCCAGCCGTAGTGGCCGGCGTCGATGTAGTTGTAGACGTTCGGGATGTCGCCCAGCGTGTCGATCGCGTAGGAGACACCGTTGACGTAGTTGCCGTTGGCCAGCATCTCGTCGCACTCGGGCGTCGCCGTCTCGCGCGGACTGATGTTGGTCACCAGGTTCGGCAGCGAGTCGATCTCGATGACGGTGACGATCCGCAGGTCGGCGTAGGCCGGGTCACCGAGGATCTCCGCGATCGGGTCGATGAACTCCGACTGGTAGACGTCGAGTTCGTCCGGCCCCAGCTCACCGTTGGAGGCGAGCGCGGCACAGTCGCGACCGGGCAGGTTGTAGATCACGACCTGGAACACGAAGTTCTCGTGGTCCTGGGCCTGGACCAGCGCGTTGTCGAGGTGCTCGCGCAGACCGGTGCTGTTGCCGGCCGAGCCACCCTCGATCGCCGCGCGGCGGTCCAGCCAGACCGCGGTCGGCTCGTCGGCGATGGCCTCGCCGCCCGGCTCGGCGGCGGCGTTCGCCGACCAGTCCGGGTTCACGTACACGCCGGCGCCCTCGTACGGGTTGTCGACCCGCTCCAGGGGGCGGACGTCCTCGTTGGCGTTGGCCATGCCGAGGGTGCCGAGCGTCAGCGCGCCGGCGCCGATCAGGGCGCCCGCGACCAGCGTGGCCTTCTTCTTCCTGCTGCGGTGCGGTGGGGGGTTGGTGCGGCTCATTGCGGTACTTCCTCCAGATGGTTGCGTTCAGCCCGGCGAAGGTGCGCGTCGGACCGTCGTGCGTCAGGTAAGGAAGGGCGAACCGGTGGGTTCACCGGACCCGCGCGGGGTGGACGAGGAGCGGGGCCGGACGACCTGTTGACGGTGCCGCCGGGTCCCGTCGCCGTCACCTGTCCACGGGAAGCCGGTGAAACCGGCCGAAGGGCCTGCGGGCCCTCCGCACGTCCCGGAGCCCGCGGGCGGCGGGCCGGGAGGGGTGGCCGAGATCTCCGGAAGTGGGGGTGGGGGTGGGGGATGGGGGTGCATTCGGAAGCGGCTCCGATCGTCCGGCGCCTGACTTCGACGCCGTCCACAGCTTGGGACCGCTCCCACTGGTTGAAGGGACCGTAGGCCAATCAACCCCCGTTCGCCAAGGGGTCGTTCAAGAATTTGCCGCTGACCTGCCCCTTAAGCATGGGATTTGTTCGAGGGGTTGACGTGTTCAGGTAATGCTTTGATTCTTGGGAGCGCTCCCACTGGTCCTGGTGCGCGTCACCCGACGGGCACGTTCTCCCACCGCCGAGTCGCGAGGAGGTGCGATGCGAATCCACCGTGGATCTCCCATCGAGACTTCAGCAAGAGCGAGAGCACGCAAGAAGAGCCGCCGTCTGTGGGTCACCGGTGCCGTGGCCCTCTCCCTGCCCCTGGGGCTGGTCGCGGCCAACAGCGGCAGCGCCAACCCGGCGGCCGCCGAGAGCGGCGTCGGCGTGCAGCAGTACGAGGACCAGTTCCTGGAGCTGTACGACAAGATCAAGGACCCGGCCAACGGGTACTTCTCCCCCGAGGGCATCCCGTACCACTCGGTGGAGACCCTGATCGTCGAGGCCCCGGACCACGGTCACGAGACGACCTCCGAGGCCTACTCCTACCTGATCTGGCTGGAGGCGCAGTACGGCCAGGTCACCGGTGACTGGGCGCCGTTCAACGACGCCTGGGCGCTGATGGAGGAGTACATGATCCCTGGTGCGGCGGACCAGCCCACCAGCAGTTTCTACGACCCGTCGGCCCCGGCGACCTACGCGCCGGAGTCCAACGACCCCTCGAACTACCCGGCCGAGCTGGACGGCAACGTCCCCGTGGGCGACGACCCGCTGGCCGGCGAGCTGTCGTCCACCTACGGCACGGACGACATCTACGGCATGCACTGGCTGCAGGACGTGGACAACGTCTACGGCTACGGCAACACCCCCGGCGACCCGTGCGGGGGCAACGCCGACGGCCCGTCGTTCATCAACACCTTCCAGCGCGGTCCGCAGGAGTCGGTGTGGGAGACCGTGCCGCACCCCTCCTGTGACGACTTCACCTTCGGTGGCGAGAACGGCTACCTGGACCTGTTCACCGACGACGCCGCGTACTCGGCCCAGTGGCGCTACACCAACGCGCCCGACGCCGACGCGCGCGCCGTGCAGGCCGCCTACTGGGCCAACCAGTGGGCCTCGGAGCAGGGCAACCAGGCGCAGGTCGCGGCGACCGTGGAGAAGGCCGCCCAGATGGGCGACTACCTGCGGTACTCGATGTACGACAAGTACTTCAAGCAGGTCGGCGAGTGTGTCGGCCCGACCACCTGCCCCGCCGGCAGTGGCAAGAACAGCGCCCAGTACCTGATGTCCTGGTACTACGCCTGGGGCGGCGCGATGGACACCTCCGCCGGCTGGTCCTGGCGGATCGGGTCCAGCTTCAACCACTTCGGCTACCAGAACCCGCTCGCCGCCTACGCCCTGTCCACGGACGAGGCGCTGATCCCCGACTCGCCGAGCGCGGGCGAGGACTGGGGCACGAGCCTGGACCGGATGGTGGAGTTCTACCGCTGGCTGCAGTCCGACGAGGGCGGCATCGCCGGCGGCGCCAACAACAGCTGGGACGGCGCCTACGCGGAGCCCCCGGCCGGCACCTCCACCTTCTACGGCATGTGGTACGACGAGGACCCGGTCTACCACGACCCGCCGTCGAACCAGTGGTTCGGCATGCAGGCCTGGTCGATGCAGCGGCTGGCCGAGTACTACTACGAGTCGGGCGACGCGCTGGCCGGCGAGGTCCTCGACAAGTGGGTCGCCTGGGTGCTGCCCGAGGTGACCGTGGGCAACGGCGCCGACTTCGCCATCCCGGCCACGCTGGCCTGGTCCGGTCAGCCGGACACCTGGGACCCGGCGAACCCCGGTGACAACGCCGACCTGCACGTCGAGGTCGTCGGCCACTCGCAGGACGTGGGCGTCGCCGGCTCGCTGGCCAACGCGCTCTCGTTCTACGCCGCGGCCAGCGGCGACACGGCGGCGCAGGAGACCGCGGCCGGTCTGCTGGACGCGCTGGTCGCCAACTCGGACGACATCGGGGTGGCCACCGAGGAGGTCCGCGAGGACTTCGGCCGCTTCGGCGACGAGGTCTACGTCCCGGCCGGCTTCAGCGGCACCATGCCCAACGGCGACGTGATCGAGCCGGGCGCGACCTTCGAGTCGCTCCGGTCCTTCTACCAGGACGACCCGGACTGGCCGCAGGTGGAGGCGTACCTGAACGGCGGCGAGGCGCCGACGTTCACCTACCACCGCTTCTGGGCGCAGGCCGACATCGCCATCGCCCTGGCCACCTACACCAACCTCTTCGGAGAGGACGCGTAGGAACCGGCGCGGACACGTGGGAGAGCCGGGGGCGGAGCGGATTCCGCCCGTGGCACGAGCGGCCGGAGCGGACGGCGCGTGATCCGTTCCGGCCGGTCACCAGCACCACCGAGGGCCCTGGTGAGAGCGCACCAGGGCCCTCGGCGTGCCCGCGTCCGGACGTCCACCCCGTGGGTACGCCGCTACCAGCACCAGAAGGCCGCTACCAGCACCAGAAGATCACGCAGACGGTGTCGTCCTCCTCCTCGCCCCCGTCGTCCTGGCCACCGCCGTCCCCCGTGCCGCCGTCGCCGCCGGACCCGTCGTCGCCTCCGTCGCCGGGGTCGGGGGTGCCGGACTCCTCGTCGGTCGGCTCGGTCGGGGCGGGTTCCTCGGTCGGGTCGGTCGGCTCGGTCGGGTCCGGTTCCGCCGGTTCGACGGTGCCGCCGTGCTCGGTGGGCGGGGGCGGCTCGGAGCTGGGCGGCGCGGCGTCCTCGGTGGGTTCGTCGGCCGCCGTCTCGGCCGGTTCGGCCGGGGCCGTCTCCCCCGTCGGCTCGGGCGCCCGCTCGGTGGGGTCCGGTTCCGGGGTGGCCGGCTCGGTCGTCTCGGTCTCCCGGGGCGCGGGGGAGTCGGCCGCCTCGACGTCCCGTGCCGCGGTGGCCTCGCCGCCCGGCAGGACGCGGTCCCCCACCTCGGCGACCGCGAAGCCCAGCACCGCGACGCCGAGCACGCCGGCGAGCAGGGCGCGGCGCCGGCTCCGGCCGCCGCCGGCGGCGTGCCGGCGGGAGCGGGGCCGCGGGCCGGCCGCGCCGGCGCCGGCCTCGGGCGCCTCGGCCGGGCCCGGCTCGGCCGGGCCGGCGTCGGCCGGCGCGCCGGCCTCGGCGGGCCGTGGCGCGGTCCGGTCGGCGGCTGCGGTGGTGGCGGTCGTGGGCGGCCGGTCGGGGGTGGGGCCCTCGGTGCCGCCGGCGTCCTGACCGGCCGCCGGCCAGGAGACCAGCTCCCCACAGCCCGGGCAGAGCAGCGCGCCGTTGATGTGGCGGCGACAGGTGACGCAGTAGTCCATGGCTCCCCGTTCCGTGCGATGACCCCGTGGGAATTCGCACACCCTAGCGCCGTGGGAGCGCCTCCATACGGTCCCGACGGAACGGGCACCCGAGCCCCATGAGACGTCAACTGTTCCTTCGCGCAACGCGGTTCCCGGGCGGCTCGGGAGCCGCTCGGAGCACGGGGAGCGCCGGACTGTCAGCGCCCGGCGCTACCCTTGGGCGCCATGTGTGGACGGTATGCCGCGAGCCGGCGGCCCGAGGATCTGGCGGGCCTCTTCGACGTGGCGCTGCTCGACCCGGGCGACCCCCTCCCGGCGGACTGGAACGTCGCGCCGACCAAGGAGGTCTACGCGGTCCTGGAGCGTCCGGTGAAGGAGGCCGGCCCGGAGCCGGTGCGGCAGCTGCGCCGGCTGCGCTGGGGGCTGGTCCCGTCCTGGGCCAAGTCCCCCGACGGGGGCGCCCGGATGATCAACGCCAGGGCCGAGACGGTGCACGAGAAGCCGGCCTACCGCCGGCCGTTCGCCGCCCGCCGCTGCCTGCTCCCGGCCGACGGCTACTACGAGTGGGTGACCGGGGACGCGGAGCGTGCCGAGGAGGAGAAGGGCAAGCGCAAGCGGCCCCGGAAGCAGCCGTACTTCGTCACGCCGAGCGACGGCTCGGTGATGGCGCTGGCCGGGCTCTACGAGTTCTGGCGGGACGGCACCCTGCCCGACGACCACCCGTCGGCCTGGTGGGCCACCTGCACGGTGGTGACCACGGAGGCGGAGGTCAGCCCGCTGCCCGGCCGTGGGGATGACGCCGAGGGGCCGCGCACCCTGGCCGACATCCACCCCCGGATGCCGTTGGCCCTGCCGCCTGACCGGTGGGACGCCTGGCTGGATCCGGCCCTCCGGGACCCGGAGCGGATACGTGGCCTGCTGGCCGCCCCGGCGCCCGGCTCCTTCCGGGCCTACCCGGTCGCCACCAGCGTCAGCAACGTGCGGAACAACGGGCCGGAGCTGGTGGCCGAGCTGCCGGGGCCGGAGGAGATCACCCTCTTCTAGCTTCTAGCTTCTGGCTTCTGGCTTCTGGCCGGCGCGGGCCGGCGGCCCGCCGCCGCGCCGCCCGCTCGCCTCGCCGCGCCGACCCCTCGCGTCGCCCGGCCGCCGGGGCGCGGAATACCCGGGGAGGGTTCGGTGTTGTGCCCGGTGATCGTGTCAGCGACCCGTGCCTCGCCAGGGGCGAGAGAGGGAGACCGCCAGATGGGTTCCATCGCCTGCCCGTCACGTCCCGCCGAGCAGCGTCAGCCGCGTGCCAGCGAGGTGGACTGGGCGACGCTGCGGCTCGCCGCCGAGGGTGCCTCCACATCGGCGGATCGACCGCTTCGTCGTCTATCCTCCCAGTCGGGTGGGCCCGCGTTCGGGCTCGCCGGGTTCTCAAGGGAGGTGGGTCAGGTCACCGGCACCGACGACGGCGCGCCGCGGGAGGCGGAGCTGGCCGAGGAGACCGAGGCCGAGCGGAACGCCCGGTTCGAACGGGACGCCCTCGGCTATCTGGACCAGATGTACTCGGCCGCGCTGCGGATGACGCGGAACCCCGCGGACGCCGAGGATCTCGTCCAGGAGACCTACGCCAAGGCGTACGGCTCGTTCCACCAGTTCCGCCGGGGCACCAATCTCAAGGCGTGGATGTACCGCATCCTCACCAACACGTTCATCAACTCCTACCGCAAGAAGCAGCGGGAGCCGCAGCGCAGTGCGGCGGAGGACATCGAGGACTGGCAGCTGGCCAGGGCCGAGTCGCACATGTCCACCGGTCTGCGGTCCGCCGAGTCGCAGGCGCTGGACCACCTGCCGGACTCCGACGTGAAGCAGGCGCTGCAGGCGATTCCGGAGGAGTTCCGGATAGCGGTCTATCTCGCGGACGTCGAGGGCTTTGCGTACAAGGAGATCGCGGACATCATGGGTACCCCCATCGGCACGGTGATGTCCCGGTTGCATCGTGGCCGGCGTCAGCTGCGCGACATGCTTGAGGACTACGCGCGGGAGCGCGGCCTGGTGCCAGCCGGTGCGCAGAAGGGTTCAGGGTCATGACAGGCGAAGAGCCGCGTCCCACGGACTGCTCGGAGGTCCTGGACCACCTCTACGAGTATCTCGACCACGAGATGCCCGACGGGGACAGCGTCAAGATGCAGGAGCACATCGACGACTGCTCTCCGTGTCTGGAGAAGTACGGCCTGGAGCAGGCCGTCAAGAAGCTGGTCAAGCGCTGCTGCGGCCAGGACGAGGTGCCGGCCGACCTGCGTGCCAAGGTGCTTGAGCGGATCGACGCGATCCGGGACGGCGACCGCCGGCCGGCCGGGCCGGTGCCCGACGCCGGGGCCGCGCCCGGCCCGCTGGAAGCCGAGCACTGAGGCCCCGGGAAGCCGAGCCCCGAAGCCCCGGCCTCCCCACTCCGCCCGGAGCGCGCCCGCGCCCCGGGCGCCGTTGTTTCACCCCGCTGGTCCGTCGCCGTCTCGCGTGAGCCCGCCCGCTGACCCATGCTGTGAGCAGGCACCTGTCCCCCCATGGTTGGATGCGGTCCGGGACGGACAGGAGAACTGTGAAGTGCACGCTACGAGGCGGGAATCAGGCAGGACACCGTGAGGATCTTCGGCAGGGTCCGGCAGCGCCCGTCCACGGACTGGCGGCTGGCCACCAACCGGGCTTTCACCCTGATCGACGACGGCCGCTACGAGGACGCGGACGCGCTGCTGACCCGTGCCGCCGATCTGGAGCCCTGGCTCTCCGAGTCCTGGTTCAACCTCGCGCTGCTGCACAAGTTCCGGCACGACTGGGAGCAGGCGCGTTCCGCCGGGCTGCGCGCCGTCGCCCTGCTGGAGAAGGACGCCGGCGCCCCCGACTGGTGGAACGTCGGCATCGCCGCCACCGCCCTGCAGGACTGGCCGCTGGCCCGGCGGGCCTGGCAGGCGTGGGGGCTGCCGGTGCCGGGCGCCTCGTCGGTGGCGGACGAGCCGCTGGGCATGGAGCTGGGCGGCGCGGCGGTGCGCCTGTCCCCCGAGGGGGAGGCCGAGGTGGTGTGGGGGCACCGGCTCGATCCGGCCAGGATCGAGGTGCGCAACATCCCGCTGCCCTCCTCCGGTCGCCGCTGGGGCGAGGTGGTGCTGCACGACGGGGTGCCGCGCGGTGAGCGGACCACGGTGCTGGACGGCGGCTCGGCGGTCTTCCCGGTCTTCGACGAGATCGAGCTGTGGGCGCCCTCAGCGGTGCCGACCTGGGTGGTGCTGATCGAGGCGGCCAGCGAGGAGGACCGGGACGCCCTGGAGCGGCTGGCCGCGGACGCGGGCTACGCCGCGGAGGACTGGTCGTCCTCGGTGCGGCTGCTGTGCCGCTCCTGTTCGGAGAGCCGGATGCCCAGCGAGGAGGGCGACGGGCTGGCCCAGCACGATCCGCACGACCACAGCGTGCCGGGCCGGCCGGGGCCGCTCGGCCACACCGGGGCAGGGACCCGCTGGTCGCCGGAGCGTGAGTGCGGTATCGCCGCGCCGAGCGGCCTGGTGCGGGGGCTGCTGGACGGCTGGGTGGCGGACCGGCCGGACGCGCGGGCCTGGCGGGATCTCGAAGAGGTGTGCTGAGCCCGCCGGTTGGGGGCGGCCGCCGGTGGGCCTCGGTCGCGAACGGAGCAGCCGCGTCAGCGCCGTAAGCTTGTCCCGGCAGTGCGGGCCCGGCCCGCGAGCAGGACCGGAAAGGCGAACGGCGGATCATGGCGGAACAAGAGACCGACGAGCGCGGTGCCGAGTTCATCGACGACACCACGGACGCCGCGGAGCGGGAGCGGGCGTACCGGGAGCGCGGCACGGTCCGGCCGATCACGGTGGTGGGGAACCCGGTGCTGCACCGGGAGTGCCAGGACGTCACCGAGTTCGACGAGGCGCTGGCGGCGCTGATCGACGACATGTTCGCCAGCCAGCGGGCCGCGGAGGGCGTGGGGCTGGCCGCCAACCAGATCGGCGTCGACCGCAAGGTCTTCGTGTACGACTGCGAGGACGACGAGGGGGTGCGGCACGTCGGCGTGGTCTGCAACCCGGTGTTGGACGAGCTGCCGGCCGAGCGCCGGGTGCTGGACGACAACAACGAGGGCTGCCTGTCGGTGCCGACCGCCTACGCGGAGCTGGCGCGGCCGGACTACGCGGTGGTGCGCGGGCAGGACGCGGCCGGCGAGCCGATCGTGGTCCGCGGCACGGGGTACTTCGCCCGCTGCCTCCAGCACGAGACCGACCACCTCTACGGCCGGCTCTACATCGACCGGCTCTCCAAGCGGGACCGCAAGCGCGCGCTGAAGATGATGGACGAGGGAACGCCGCGTTACGAGACGGTACCCAACGAGGAGTAAGCGGGAGAAAGTCCACGGGGTGCCGGTAGGTCCCAACTACTGGTGCCCCGTGAGAGGTTGACGCGCGTTGACTGGCTCGGGCACTCTCGTTTCGTCCCTCTCCCCTCACGGAGGCAACATGTTCAGACGTTTTCTGCGCGTCTTCCTCACGGTTGTCATGATCGCCTCAGCTGCGGTGGTCGGCACCGTGGCGACCGCCGGGACCGCCCAGGCGGACGGCTGTTACACCTGGAACCGCACCCTCAGCCAGGGGTCCAGCGGCGAAGACGTTCGCCAGCTCCAGATCCGGGTCGCCGGCTACCCCGGCTACGGCAACGTGCTGGCCATCGACGGCCAGTACGGCCCGGCCACCGCCGCCGCGGTCACCCGCTTCCAGCAGGCGTACGGTCTGTCCGCGGACGGCATCGCCGGCCAGCAGACCTTCGGCAAGATCTACGACCTCCAGGACAACGACTGCACGCCGATCCACTTCACCTGGGCGGAGATGAACCGCTGCAACGGTGACTGGTCCGGTGGCGCGGTCAACGCCGCGACGGCCCGGGCCAACGCGCTCCAGGCCATGTGGAAGCTGGAGGCCCTCCGGCACGCGCTCGGTGACCGGCCGCTCAACACCAGCAGCGGCTTCCGCTCCTACGCCTGCAACAGCGCGGCCGGTGGCGCGGCCAACAGCAACCACCTCTACGGCCGCGGCATCGACCTGGTCGGCTCGCCGACCTTCTGCCAGATCGTGCAGCAGGCCCGTTACCACGGCTTCAACGAGATCCTGGGCCCGGGCTACCCCGGTCACAACGACCACGCGCACCTCGGCACCCAGAGCGGACGCTTCTGGTCCGCCCCCAGCTGCGGCATCTGATCCGCGCCGCGGTACCCGAACCCACGGCCGCGGCCGGCGCTGTTCAGCGCCGGCCGCGGTCTCCGGTGTTTCAGGCCCGGCCTAGAACTCGTCGTCGAAGGAGACGTTGCCCTCCACCGCGACCTGGTAGGCCGAGGGGCGCCGCTCGAAGAAGTTGGTCAGCTCCTGGACGTCCTGCAACTCCATGAAGCCGAACGGGTTCTGCGAGCCGTAGACCGGCTTGAAGCCCAGCCGGGCCAGCCGCTGGTCGGCCACGCACTCAAGGTATTCCCGCATCGAGTCGGTGTTCATCCCCGGCAGGCCGTCACCGCACAGGTCCCGGGCGAACTGCAGCTCGGCCTCGACCGCCTCCCGCAGCATCTCGGTGACCTGCCCGCCCAGCTCCTCGTCGAAGAGCTCGGGCTCCTCCCGGCGCACGGTGTCCACCACCGAGAAGGCGAACTCCATGTGCATGCTCTCGTCCCGGAACACCCAGTTGGTGCCGGTGGCCAGGCCGTGCAGCAGCCCGCGGGAGCGGAACCAGTACACGTAGGCGAAGGCGCCGTAGAAGAACAGCCCCTCGATGCAGGCGGCGAAGCAGATCAGGTTGAGCAGGAAACGCCGCCGGTCCGCCTTCGACTCCAGCTGCGCGATGTTCTCGACCGAGTCCATCCAGCGGAAGCAGAACTCCGCCTTCTCCCGGATCGACGGGATGTTCTCCACCGCGGCGAACGCGGCGGCCCGCTCGTCCGGATCGGGCAGGTAGGTGTCCAGCAGGGTCAGGTAGAACTGGACGTGCACGGCCTCCTCGAAGAGCTGCCGCGACAGGTACAGCCGCGCCTCCGGGGAGTTGATGTGCTTGTAGAGGGTCAGCACCAGGTTGTTGGCGACGATCGAGTCGCCGGTCGCGAAGAACGCCACCAGCCGCCCGATCAGGTGCTGCTCGCCGGGAGAGAGCTTGGCCAGGTCCGCCACGTCCGAGTGCAGGTCCACCTCCTCCACCGTCCAGGTGTTCTTGATGGCGTCCCGGTAGCGCTCGTAGAACTCGGGATAGCGCATCGGGCGCAGCGTCAGTTCGAAGCCCGGGTCCAGCAGGTTCTTCTGGCGGGCCGGGGTCGCGGGCTGGTCGGCCGACTGGCTCTGGGTGGGGACGGTCACTGGCATGCCTCGCAGGACTCGGGGTTCTCCAGGGAGCAGGCGACGGCCTGCTCGGGGACGGGGACGGTGGTGGCGACGGGGTCGGGCAGCACGGCTGCCGTGCTCGACCGGGCTGACTGCGCGATCCGGGTCGCCGGACGGGACCTGAGGTAGTAGGTGGTCTTCAGGCCGCGCTTCCAGGCGTACGCGTACATCGAGCTGAGCTTGCCGATGGTCGGCGCCGCCATGAAGAGGTTCAGGGACTGGCTCTGGTCCAGGTACGGGGTGCGGTCCGCGGCCATGTCGATCAGCGCCCGCTGCGGGATCTCCCAGGCGGTGCGGTAGAGCTCCCGCACCTCCGCGGGCAGCCCCGACAGCTCCCGCACCGAGCCGTTGGCCGCCCGCAGCGCCTGCCGCGTCTCCTCGTCCCAGCGGCCCAGCCGCTTCAACTCGGCGACCAGGTAGGTGTTCACCTGGAGGAACTCACCGCTGAGCGTCTCCCGCTTGAAGAGGTTGGAGACCTGCGGCTCGATGCACTCGTACACCCCGGCGATCGACGCGATGGTGGCCGTCGGCGCGATCGCCAGCAGCAGCGAGTTCCGCATGCCGCCGCGGGCGATCCGGGCCCGCAGCGCCTCCCAGCGCTCCGGCCAGGTGTGCGACACGTCCGCGAAGTGGTCCGGGTGCAGCACGCCCCGCGCGGTGCGGGTGTCCTCCCACGCCGCGTGCGGGCCGTGCCGCTCGGCCAGCTCGGCGGAGGTCTCGTAGGCGGCCAGCATCACCCGCTCGGCGATCCGGGTGGACAGCTCCCGGGCGGCCGGCGAGTCGAACGGCAGCCCCAGCCGGAAGAAGACGTCCTGGAGCCCCATCACGCCCAGGCCCACCGGGCGCCAGCGGGAGTTGGACGTCTCCGCCTGCTCGGTCGGGTAGAAGTTGATGTCCACCACCCGGTCCAGGAAGAGGACGGCGGTGCGGACCGTGGCGTCCAGCGCCGCCCAGTCCATCGTGCCGTCCTCGCCGAGGTGCGCGGCGAGGTTGACCGAGCCCAGGTTGCAGACGGCCGTCTGGTCGTCGTCGGTGACCTCCAGGATCTCGGTGCAGAGGTTCGACGAGTGCACCACGTTGCCGGGCCTGGCGGTCTGGTTGGCGGTGCGGTTGGCGGCGTCCTTGAAGGTCATCCAGCCGTTGCCGGTCTGCGCCAGGGTGCGCATCATCCGGGCGTAGAGCTGCCGCGCCGGCACCTGGCGCTGCGCCAGGCCCTTGGCCTCGGCGGCCCGGTAGGCGGCGTCGAACTCCTCGCCCCACAGGTCGGTCAGCTCCGGCACGTCCGCCGGTGAGAAGAGCGACCAGTCGCCGTCGGCGTCCACCCGGCGCATGAACTCGTCCGGGATCCAGTGCGCCAGGTTCAGGTTGTGGGTGCGCCTGGCCTCCTCGCCGGTGTTGTCGCGGAGTTCGAGGAACTCCTCGATGTCGGCGTGCCAGGTCTCCAGGTAGACACAGGCCGCGCCCTTGCGCCGGCCGCCCTGGTTGACCGCCGCGACCGAGGAGTCCAGCGTGCGCAGGAACGGCACGATGCCGTTGGAGGTGCCGTTGGTGCCCCGGATCAGCGAGCCACGGGCGCGCACCCGGCTGTAGGAGAGGCCGATGCCGCCGGCGTGCTTGGAGAGCCGGGCGATCTGGTGGTAACGCTCGTAGATCGAGTCCAGCTCGTCGGCCGGCGAGTCCAGCAGGTAGCACGAGGACATCTGGGGGTGCTTGGTGCCGGAGTTGAAGAGGGTGGGCGAGGACGGCAGGTAGGCCAGCGAGCTGGTCAGCCGGTACAACTCGGCGACCTGGGCCAGCGCCCGCGCCGAGTCGTCCGGCGCCAGGCCGCAGGCCACCCGCAGCAGGAAGTGCTGTGGCGTCTCGATGACCCGCCGCTCGATGGGGTGGCGCAGCAGGTAACGCGACTGGACGGTGCGCAGCCCGAAGTACTCGAACCGGTCGTCCGCGCCCTCGGCCACGGTGCGGTCCAGCAGCGCGTCCAACTCGGTGGCGTGCGCGCGGACGAACGCCGCCGTGCTGTCCCCGATCAGCCCCTCGCGGTGGCCGACGGCGATGGAGGCGGAGAAGCTCACCGCGCCCTGCCCGGCGGCCTCCGCCCGGATCTCCAGGGTGAGCAACCGGGCCGCCAGCCGGGAGTAGGCGGGCTCCTCGGCGATCAGACCGGCCGCCGCCTCGATGGCCAACTCCCGCAACTCGGCCTCGTCGGAACCGGGATGCCGGCCCCGCTCGACGGCGGCGGCGACCCGCGCGGGATCGGCGGCCGGCAGGTCGGCGGTGAGGTCGGCCAGGGTGCGCGTCAGCGCGGCTGTGGCCGGCTCTGCGGGGGCGGCGGGCGCGATGGTCACTCGGTGCTCTCCCTCGGGTGCGATGCGCTCCGAGGACGGGCCGAGACCGGAAGCGGGCATGGCTGTGCCAGGCATGGCAAACCGCTCCGCGTCCCTCGGCCCAGCCCTCGGGGCTTGGACGTGATCAGCTGTTGGCAGGCACTCGGACTCGTCATGGCAGGCGACAAGCAGGCCATGACACACCGTTGCGGGACAGTTCCGGACTCGCACCGGATTCCCCTGCGGCGACAGCGAGCACGAGCATACATCTTGTGCCGCTGCCAACGAGCAGCCCTATATGTTGTGTTCTCTGTCTCGTTGCGTCGGCAGTTCACCTGCGAACACCCGGGGCGTCGCCGGGGCCCGGCCGGGCCGGCCGCCGGGCCGGACGGGCGTGTGCAGTCGCGACCGACGCCGAGCCGCGACACGCCCAGGACCGGCCGCGCGCGGCGCGGCGCGCCCCCGTCGGCACGGGCCGACGGCGGCCAACTCCGCCGGCTTCGACGCTCGCCCACTCACCTTCATGAGTACCAGTCTGCGCTCCGGCACTGACACTCGGGGCGCCGCCGGGACCGCTTCCGGCCGATGAGAGGATCCTCCCCGGCCGGAGGTCGCGGGCCCGGGCCCGAGCCCGGCGAACACCTGCCTCCGGGCGGTGGGCCGGCCTTGGCGGGAGGGGGATCGTGGGGCGTGCACCGGGGTTGGCCCGCGGGCCGGACGGGCCCGGGCGCCGGGGCGCGGCGGGGAGGCCCGCCCGGACGCCCCATGGGCCGGGTGCGAGGCGGGGCGGCGTCGGAACGGCGAGCGGGGTCGGGCCGGCCGGCCGTGCCGAGCGCCGCCGAAATGGCTCAAACAACTGCCCGACGGGCCGCTGCGGTGTGTACCGGGCGAGGCGGTGGCCGGGGGAGTGGCACGGCGGCGCGGCCGTCGCCGACGGCGGTGGGCGTCGGGAAACGCCGGCCGGGTGGCCGCGGTTCGGCTAAGCGGTCGCTGGCCGCCGCGAGCTGCCCGGGCGGTGCCCGGAGTTCGCCACGGGGGCCGGGGCGCCGGCCGCGACACCGGCCGGGCCGGGCGGCGTTGGTCGCGGGGCGGCACGCCGCCACGCTGGCCGAGACCCGTCGTCCGCCCCGGCCCCGCGCCGAGGCCGGCTAACCGACGCCGCGGGCAGGGACGAGGGCAACGGCCGCGGTAACGGCGACGCCGGCGGCAGCGGCGGTGGTCAGCCGAGGATGCCGGCCCGGCGGGCGGCGACGAGCCACTCGGGGAACTCGGCCATCAACTGGTCGTAGAGCGCCTCGTCGGAGAAGGCCCGCGGGTTGGTGCCGGCGGCGAAGAAGCCCGCGTTGTCCACCACGCGGCGGGTCGGCACCGGGAGTTCGTCCAGCTTGCGGAGGAACGCGAAGTGCTTGGCCGCCGGATCGCCGAAGCCGACGAACTGCCAGAAGATCGGCAGCCGCGCGGCCTCGCAGAGCGCCTTCTCGGCGGCCGACCGGGAGGAGGGGCCGCCGTCCGTCTGGAAGATCACGAAGGCCGGCTCGCTGGCGCCCGAGGCCGTGTAGTGGTCGATCACGGCCCGCATCGCGAGGTGGTAGTTGGTCCGCCCCATGTGCCCGTAGGACTCGTTCAACGCGGCGATCCGGCCGCGGTGCGCGCCCAACGAGACCTCGGCTATGCCGTCCACCTCGGTGGAGAAGAAGACCACCGGCACCACCCCGTCGTCGTCCAGGTTGGCCGAGAGGGCCAGGGCCTGCTCCGCGAGGTGCTGGACGGTGCCGTCCTGGTAGCTGGGGCGCATCGAACCCGAGCGGTCCAACACCAGGTAGACGGCGGCTCGTTGACCGCCGAGGCCGAGCTTCGTCAGCGAGACGCGCGCGGACTCGTAGGCCTGGGCCAGCTCCTGGCCGCCCGCCGCCCGCACCTTCTCCAGACTGATCGCCGGCGTGTCCGGCATCGTCCCCACCCCGCTCTGTGTCTCCCCTGGCTCCCCCGCGTGATCGGGACGCTACCACGGGCCGCCGACAGTCAGGCGGGGCGGCGGGTGCCGGTGGTGAGGGTCAGTCGCGGTGCAGCACGAAGAAGCCGGCGCCCTGGTCGAGCACGGTGTAGCCGATCTTCGGATAGAGCTGGTCGGCGCGCCGCAGCATGCCGGCCGTCGTCATCCCCGGGTCGTAGTAGGCGACGTACTCGGGGGCCGGGACGGACGGGTCCCCGATCCAGAACACCCGTGCGCGGCCGGTGAGTTGCGCGATGGGCCGGACGTTGGCCGCCACCTCGGCGTCGTCCGGGACGGCCGCCAGCACCCGCTGGCCCTCCCGGGCGGTCGGGCCGGGCCGCCAGGTCTCGGCGTCGCCGAGGGTCGAGACCGGCAGCGAGCCGCCGAGGGCCAGCGTCGCGCCCAACAGCCCGGCGGGCAGGAAGCGGGCGTAGTCCCGCAGCGGGCGCCAGCTGGCGTGCCGGGCCCGGGCCAGCGCGTCCACCAGGGCCAGGGCGACCACCGGCATCAGTACCGCGCTGTAGTGGAAGTCCGTGCCCCAGTAGTGCGGTTCGTGGGACACGAAGCGCCAGCCGAGGGTCGGCAGGACGACCAGCAGCAGCGGGGAACGGAGCGCCAGCAGGCCGCTGGTGGGCAGCAACAGCCACACCAGGGTGCGGAGTTTCTCGCCCCAGCCGGCCGACAGCGCGCCGAGCGGCCCGCCGCCACCGCCCTCCTCGCTGAGCTTGGTCCAGTAGTCGTAGTCCCCCGCGTTGTTGAAGGCGGGGATCAGCACGGCCAGGGTCAGCGCGCAGAGGACGGCCCCGGCCGCGGCCACCAGCCCGGCCACCCGGGCGGCGCCGGGCGCCCGTCCGCGCGCGCGGAGCGCGACCACCAACGCGATGGCCGCCGTGGTCAGTCCGAGGTCCTCCTTGACCAGGAAGAGCGGCGACGACCAGGCCAGGGCGGCGTACCACCGCTCCCGCAGCAGTGCCTCCAGGGCGAAGGCGATCAGCGGCACGGCGAAGCAGATCTCGTGGAAGTCGAAGTCGACGGCCTGCTGGACGCCCCAGGACAGCCCGAAGACCACACCGAGGGCCAGCCCCCTGGCCTGGCCGAGGAGCCGGGTGCCTGCCCTGGTCACCGGGACGACGGCCAGCGCGAACAGCGCGGCCTGCGCCACCAGCAGGGTGATCGGGGTGGGGAAGAGCCGGTAGGCGGGGGCCAGCAGCGCGGTGACCGGGCTGAAGTGGTCGCCCAGGATGAGGAACCCGGGCCCCTTGAGGTCGGCGACCGGCTGCTGGAGCTGGGCGTAGGAGCGGACCGCCTGCTCGAATATGCCCAGGTCCCACGAGCGGGTGCGCAGATCGCGGAAGCGGCCGACGGAGAGCACGGTGTAGAGCGCGAAGAAGACGCCGGCCAGCAGGTAGGGAGCGGGGGCGCCGGACCGCCAGCGCCGGGCGCTCGCCGCCGGCCGGCCCTCCGGCGCCGTCCGGTCCCGCTCGATGGTCTCCATGCCGCTCCTTCGCCACCGCGCTCCCCGAACCCACGCCGGGGAGCCTCGACAGCGAAAACGCTAGGCGAGGCCGCTTGGTTCTGACCGGCCGGCCCCCGCCGGGCCCTGCCGAGCCCCGCCGGGCCGCTGGGGCGCGACGGGGGCTCGGCCCGGGGAAGGCCCGCCGGGGCGGGCTCAGCAGCAGCCGTGGTGCTTGGTGGGGTCCGCGTACTTCTGGTCGGTACGCCACCTCTCGAACGCCCGGCGGTCGAGCACCGGCCCGCCCGGGTCGGTGCGTTCCGCCCGCTCCCGGTACCGCTGGTAGGCGTTCTCCCCGGTGAGTTCGGTGACGTACCAGCGCAGCCAGGCCAGCGCGCGCCGGGGCGCGGTGCGCGCGCTCACCGCCCGGCCTCCCGTTCGTCGGTCGGCTCGGCCGCCGGCTCGGTGGCGCGTCGCTGCGCCGGCACCCCGCCGCCCGGGCCGAGGCCGGCCTTGGCCAGCTCGGCCTTCTCCGCCTTGGTGGCGATCAGTTCCGCCGGGGCGATCAGGCGCGACTCGACGTAGGGCGCCTCGTGCAGCCGCACCGTCTCCGGCGCTCGGACGGCCTTCCAGGCGACCCGGAAGGCGTCCGCGAAGACGACCAGCACCAGCAGCGCCAGCACGCCGGCGAGCACGGCGTCCAGCAGCGCGTTGTTGACGATGGTCCGCATCTCGCCCATGTCGGCGGCGCCCGGCAGCAGCTCGCCGGCGTCGATGCCCGCCTGGTACTGGTCGCGGCGGGCCAGGAAGCCCACCGCGGGGTCGCCGGAGAAGACCTTCTGCCAGCTGGCGGTGAGGGTCACCACGGCCACCCAGGCCATCGGCACCGCCGTGACCCAGGCGTAGCGCAGCCGACCGGACTTGATCAGCAGCACGGTGCACAGGCCGAGCGCCAGCGCGCCCAGCAGCTGGTTGGAGATGCCGAAGATGGGATAGAGGGTGTTGATGCCGCCCAGCGGGTCGTTGACGCCGACCCAGAGCAGCCAGCCCCACAGGCCGACCACCACGGCGCTGGTCAGCAGGATGCCGGGCAGCCAGCCGGTGGACCGGAAGCGGGCCATCCGGGGGTGCGTGCTGGCCAGCGCGTCCTGGAGGATGAACCGGCCGACCCGGGTGCCGGCGTCGATGGCGGTCAGGATGAAGAGCGCCTCGAACATGATGGCGAAGTGGTACCAGAAGCTCATCATGGTCTCGCCGCCGAGGATGTCCGAGAAGATCGCGGCCAGCCCCAGCGCCAGGGTGGGCGCGCCGCCGGTCCTGGAGAGCAGCGAGCCCTCCTCCACCGACTCGGCCGCCGCGGCCAGCTGTTCCGGGGTGACCACGAAGCCCCAGGAGGTGATCACCTCGGAGGCGGCCTGCACGGTGTCGCCGATCACCGCCGGCGGGGCGTTCATCGCGAAGTAGACGCCGGGGTCCAGCACGCAGGCGGCGGTGATCGCCATCACCGCGACGGAGGACTCCATCAGCATGGCGCCGTAGCCGATGCTGCGGACCTGGGTCTCCTTCTGGATCATCTTGGGCGTGGTGCCGGAGGAGATCAGCGCGTGGAAGCCGGAGAGCGCGCCACAGGCGATGGTGATGAAGACGAACGGGAAGAGCGAGCCGGCGAAGACCGGCCCCTCCCCGTTGCTGGCGAAGTCGGTGACGGCCTCCATCTGCAGCGTGGGCAGGGTGAAGACCAGCGCGAGGGCCAGCAGGCCGATGGTGCCGATCTTCATGAAGGTGGAGAGGTAGTCCCGGGGGACCAGCAGCAGCCAGACCGGCAGCACCGAGGCGGCGAAGCCGTAGATCACCAGCCAGATCACCAGGGTGCGCGGGGCCAGCGTGAACGTCTCGGCCAGGCCCGAGTTGGCCACCCAGCGGCCGGCGATGATCACGAAGAGCAGCAGCGCCACTCCGATGGCGGTCACCTCGGAGACCCGGCCCGGGCGCAGGTAGCGCAGGTAGATGCCCATGAAGAGGGCGATCGGGATGGTCATGCCGACCGAGAAGGTGCCCCAGGGCGACTCGGCCAGGGCGTTCACCACGACCAGCGCCAGCACCGCCAGCAGGATGATCATGATGCTGAAGATGGCCAGCACGCCGGCCACGCCGCCCACCGGGCCGATCTCCTCGCGGGCGATCTGGCCGAGGCTCTTGCCGTCCCTGCGGGTGGAGAAGAAGAGCACCACCATGTCCTGGACGGCGCCGGCGAAGATCACGCCGACGATGATCCAGATGGTCCCCGGCAGGTAGCCCATCTGGGCCGCCAGCACCGGCCCGACCAGCGGCCCGGCCCCGGAGATCCCGGCGAAGTGGTGGCCGAGCAGGACTCTGCGGTCGGTGGGCTGGTAGTCCAGCCCGTCCTCCAGCCGTTCCGCGGGGGTGGCTCTGCTGTGGTCGGCGCGCAACACCCGGCGGAGGATGAAGCGTGAGTAGAAGCGGTATCCGATCGCGTAACTGCCGAGCGCGGCGGCGACCATCCAGGCCGCGGAGACGTCCTCCCCGCGGGACAGGGCCAGCATGGCCCAGCCGGTGGCCGCGACCACGGAGACGGTGGTCCAGATGACGATGGAACGCGTGCGTGCCTGGCGTGCTTGACCCAGGAGTTGCATGGGGTGCCTCCCGCGACTTCCCGCTGGTCCTCGATGACCGACGCGGGGAATCTAGGCCACGGAAGCCGCCTTGACCATGGGGCGTGCGCGGGGGCGTTCGCGCCAGGGCCGCGCGCCCCGGGCCCGTTCGGGCCCGGCGCCGCCGCCCGGCGGCGCGCGGCGCGCCCCGGTCCCCGCTGGTCAGGTGGGGCGGGGACGCTCCAGGTTGGCCACGAACTTGTACCGGTCGCCCCGGTACACCGAACGGACCCACTCGACCGGCTCACCCCGGGTGTCCCGGGAATGCCGGGAGAGCATCAGCATCGGCAGTCCCACGTCGGTGCCGAGCAGTCCGGCCTCCCGGGGGTTGGCCAGCGAGGTCTCGATGGTCTCCTCGGCGCGTGCCGGGTGTACCTGGTAGACCTCCGCGAGGGCGGTGTACAGCGAGGAGTAGCGGACCAGGCTGCGGCGCAGCGCGGGGAAGCGCTCCTGCGACAGATGGGTGGTCTCGATGGCCATCGGCTCGCCGCTGGCCAGCCGCAGCCGTTCGATCCGCAGCACCCGCCCGCCCTCCGGCAGGTCCAGCAGGCGGCTCAGCCGTTCGTCGGCGTTGATGTAGCCGATCTCCAGCAGCTGAGAGGTGGGCTCCAGACCCTGTGCGCGCATATCCTCCGTGTAGGAGGTGAGTTGCAGGGTCTGTGAGACCTTGGGCTTGGCGACGAAGGTGCCCTTGCCCTGGATGCGTTCCAGTCTGCCCTCCACCACCAGCTCCTGGAGCGCCTGACGCACCGTGGTCCTGGAGGTGTCGAACTCGCTTGCCAGTGAACGTTCGGGCGGCACCGGGGTGCCGGGTGGCATGGTCTCCGTCATCTGCTGAAGATGACGCTTAAGGCGGTAGTACTTCGGGACGCGTGCGGTGCGAACCCGGTCGGCGGCGTCGGTGGCACCTGATTCGCTGGCCATGTCCCACCCCTCCGACTCGTTGTGTGCTGCCGTCACCGGCTCCTCCGAAAGATCGCAGCTGACATCGTGGCACGGGCCCGGCCGGGCCGCCGCCCCAGGGCAGATGTCGGTCCGGTAACGGACCCGCCCGGCGGCTCGCGGGCCCCTTGACACCATTCCTGGTCTGGTCCAGGCTCCGTGCAACTGGTCTAAACCTCTTGTCTACACCACTAACGCGACGGCCGTCCCGACGCCACCACGATGTGGACGGGTCCCGGCTTTTGATGAGGAGGGTGCCGTGAAGCGCAAGCTGATCGCTGCTATCGGGGTGGCCGCCATGACGGCGACGGTCGCCGCCTGCGGCTCCGGTGACGACGGTGGGAGCGGCGGCAGCTCCGACTCCATCACCGTCTGGCTGATGGACGGGTCCGCCCCCGAGCCCTGGGTGGAGGAGCTGAGTGCCGCCTTCGAGGCGGAGCACGATGTCGAGGTCAACGTCGAGATCCAGCAGTGGGACGGCATCCAGGACCGGGTGATCACCGCGCTCTCCGAGGACGGCACCGTCGATGTCCTGGAGATCGGCAACACCCACACCGTCGGCTACGCCAACACCGGTGGCCTCGCCGACCTGGCGGACTTCGCCGATGAGCCGTGGAACGCCCCCATGCTGGAGTCGACGCGGGTGGACGACACGCTCTACGCGGTGCCGTGGTACGGCGCCAACCGCGTGGTGATCTATGACAAGGGCATCTGGGAGGAGGCCGGCGCCGAGGTGCCCACCACGCGCGACGAGTGGATCACCGCGCTGGAGACCATCCAGGAGAACACCGATGCCGAACCGATCTACCTGCCCGGTCAGAGCTACTACGTGATGGGCGGCTTCGTCGCCGACGCGGGCGGCACCTTCGCGGTCGAGGAGGGCGACGGCTGGGCCGGCTCGCTCGCCACCCCGGAGGGGCAGGCCGGCATGGAGTTCTACGCCGAGCTCCAGGCCTTCTCCAACGCGCCGACCGACATCGACGAGGCCGAGCCGCAGCAGTCGACCGACGTGGTGCCGAACGGCAACGTGGCCTCCTGGATCGGCCTCGGCTGGGAGGCGGCCGGCGCCATCGCGGCCATCGAGGAGCAGGGCGGCGAGGCCGACTTCGGCTACTTCCCGGTCCCGGGCGAGACCGCCGACCAGCTCGGCCACGTCTTCCTCGGCGGCTCCAACCTGGCCGTCTCCGGGCGGGCGGGGAACTCGGAGCTGGCCAACGAGTGGCTGCGCATGGCCACCTCCCAGGAGTGGGCGCAGAAGTTCGTCGACGCCAACAACGGCGGCGTGGTTCCCAACCGCACCGACGTCACCGCCTCGCCCGAGCCGGGCAGCTTCGCCGAGGCGATGGTGGCCTCGGCCGACGTCGGCTACCTGCCGCCGCTGACCACCGGCTGGGCCAACGTGGAGACCTTGCCGAACCCGATCAAGGAACTGATGACCCAGGCGCTCAACGGCGACGACTACCAGTCCGCCGCCGAGGAGGCCGACGCCGAGATCACCGAACGGATCAACCGCGAGTAGCCGACACCACCCGGGGGTGCCGTCGCCGACCGACGGCACCCCTCCCCCTTGTTCGCCACCCGAGGGAAGTCACGCATGACCGTGCACATCGAGGAAGCACCGGCACCACCGCCCCCGGTCCGCGGCGCCGGCGGCCAGGACGGGGACCGCCGTCCCCCGCGCCGCAGAGTCCCCTCCGGACTGGTGCCCTACCTGCTGCTGGCGCCCGCCGTGATCGCCATCCTCGCGGTCCTCGGCTACGCGCTGGCGCGGAACGTGCTCATCTCCTTCCAGGAGTTCGGCCGCAAGCAGCTGATCTCCCGGACCACCGAGTGGACCGGCATCGAGAACTACCGCGCGGTCCTGGAGAATGAACGTTTCTGGGACTCGGTGTTCCGCACCTTCGTCTTCATGGCCGTCAACGTGGTGCTGATCATGGTCCTCGGCACCCTGCTGGGCCTGCTGCTCAACGCCCTGGGCAAGAAGATGCGGCTGGTGCTCGCCATCTCGCTGGTGGCCGCCTGGGCGATGCCGGTGATCGCCACCACCACGGTCTTCCGCTGGCTCTTCGACACCCAGTTCGGTGTCGCCAACTGGCTGATGCGCACCCTCGGCTTCGAGGGCTACGACCAGCACAACTGGTTCGGCAGCGGCTTCTCCACGCTGGCCATCGTCACCGTGCTGATCGTCTGGACCTCCGTCCCGTTCGTCGCGATCAACCTCTACGCCGGGCTGACCACGGTCAGCGGCGAGATCTGGGAAGCCGCCCGGATGGACGGCGCCTCGGCGGCCCGCATCTTCTGGTCCATCCTGCTGCCGATCATGCGGCCGTTCTTCATGATCACCACGTTCCTGGAGATCATCTGGGTCTTCAAGGCGTTCGCCCAGATCTACGCGATGAACGGCGGTGGCCCCAACCGGGAGTCCGAGACCCTGCCCGTGATGGCCTACGTCGAGGGCATGGGCCAGAACCAGTACGGCATGGCCGCCGCGATCTCGGTGCTCACGCTGGTGATCCTGCTGGTCGCCATGTCCTTCTACTTCCGGCTGATCCTCAAGCAGGAGAAGGAGAACTCATGAGGAAGCTCTGGCTCAACGGCACGGCCCTGGTGGTGTCCGTGCTGTTCATCTTCCCGGTCTACTGGATGTTCAGCACCTCCTTCAAGAGCAACTCCCAGGTGCTCACCAAGGACCCCGTCTTCTTCTTCACCCCCACCTTCGAGCACTACTCGACGGCGACCGGGGTCGAGCTGTTCTGGACCTACGTGGCCAACAGCTTCGTGGTCACCGTCGGCGCGGTGCTGCTCGCCCTGGTGGTGGCGCTGGCCGCCAGCTTCGCCATCGCCCGGATGGAGTTCAAGGGCCGCCGGGGCATGGTGCTCGCCGTGATGATGGCCCAGATGGCGCCCTGGGAGATCCTGATCATCGTGGTGTACCTGAACGCCAGGGACGCCGAGATGCTCAACAGCCTGCTCACCCTGACGCTGATCTACTTCGTGATGGCCCTGCCCTTCGCCATCTGGACGCTGCGCGGCTTCATCGCCGCGGTGCCGAAGGAGCTGGAGGAGTCGGCGATGATCGACGGCTGCAACCGGGCCCAGGCGTTCCTGCGGGTGATCTTCCCGCTGCTGGCGCCCGGCCTGATGGCCACCTCGCTCTTCGGCTTCATCGCCGCGTGGAACGAGTACGCCATGGTGCTGGTGCTCAACAAGTCGCCCGAGGCCGCCACGCTGCCGCTGTGGCTGACCCAGTTCCAGACCAACTTCGGCAACGACTGGGGCGCCACCATGGCCGCCTCCTCGATGTTCACCATCCCGGTCCTGATCGTCTTCGTCCTGCTGCAGCGACGGGTCACCGGCGGGCTCTCCGCCGGGGCCGTGAAGGGATAACACGCCATGACCACCGTGGTACCCGACTCCGACACCCTCACCAGGGACGCGCTGGCCGTTCTGCAACCCACCTTCGTCGGCACCCACCGGGCCCCGGACTGGCTGCTGGCGCAGCTGGAGAACGGCATGACCGGCGTCGGCCTGTTCGGCCGGAACGTGGTCTCCACCGCGCAGCTGGCCGAGCTGACCGGCCACCTGCGGAGCGCCAGGCCCGACGTGCTGGTGGCGATCGACGAGGAGGGCGGGGACGTCACCCGGCTGGACGTGCACGGTGGTTCGTTCGTCCCCGGCAACCACGCCCTGGGCAGCGTCGACGACCCGGAGCTGACCAGGGCGGTCGGCGCCGCGATAGGACGCCGGCTGGCCGCCTGCGGGGTCAATGTCAACTGGGCGCCGTCCGCCGACATCAACTCCGACCCGGAGAACCCGGTGATCGGGGTGCGCTCCTTCGGGGAGGAGCCGGGGCTGGTGGCCCGGCACACCGTCGCCTATGTGGAGGGGCTCCAGTCGGCCGGCGTGGCCGCCTGCGTCAAGCACTTCCCCGGCCATGGCAACACCAACGTGGACAGCCACCACGCGCTGCCCAGGATCGACATCGACCTGGGCACGCTGCACGAGCGTGAGCTGGCGCCGTTCCGGGCGGCGATAGCCGCCGGCACCCGGTGCGTGATGAGCGCGCACATCCTGGTGCCCGCGCTCGACCCCGACCGGCCGGGGACGCTGAGCCCGGCCGTGCTCAACGGCCTGCTGCGCGCGCCGGTTGCCGAGGGCGGCCTCGGCTTCGACGGGCTGATCTACTCGGACGCCATCGAGATGCGCGCCGTGGCCGAGACCTACGGACTGGACCAGGGGTGCGTGCTGGCGATCGCCGCCGGCGCCGACGCCCTGTGCATCGGCGGCAGCCCGTCCGACGAGGCCGAGGTGCTGCGGCTGCGGGACGCCCTGGTCAACGCCGTGCGGTCCGGCGAACTCCCCGAGGAGCGGCTCCACGAGGCCGCCGAACGGGTGCGCGCCCTGGGCCGCTGGACCGCCGACGAGCGGGCCCGGCTGGCCGCCGCCGGCCCGGCGGACGCAGCGGCCGACGCGGAGATCGGACTGGCCGCCGCCCGGCGCGCGGTGCGCGTCAGCCGGCCGGCCGACGGCCGGCTCAGGCCACTGACCCGGCCGGCCCACGTGGCAACGCTCAGCTCGGCGGCCAACATCGCCGTGGGCGACCAGACGCCCTGGGGGCCCGGCCCCGAGCTGGCCAGGCTCCTCCCGGGGACCACCACCAGCGGGCACGCCACCGCCGACGCCGAGCGGGCCGGCCCCGCCGGGCTGGCCGCCGAGGTGCTGGCGACGGCGGGGGAGCGGCCCCTGGTCGTCGTCTTCCGGGACCGGCACCGCCACCCCTGGGTGGCGGAGACCGTCGCGGAGCTGCTCGCCGCCCGCCCGGACACCGTCGTGGTGGAGATGGGCGTGCCGCACGCCGGGCCGGTGGGCGACACCTATCTGGCCACCTATGGCGCTGCCCGGGTCTGTGGTCAGGCTGTCGCCGAGCTGCTGACCGGCCACCAGCCGGGCTGAGCCGCCCAGGCCGCCGAACGCCGGCCCCGCCACCACGGCGGGGCCGGGCCCGCCGTCCCCGCAATCCGTCCGTCCCCCTCCGGCTGGGAGAGCCCGATGTCCGCCACGCAGCCAGGCCGGCTGATGTTCACCGAGATGACCGAGCAACCGTCCGTGCTGCGCCGACTGCTGAGCCAGGGGGCGCGGCCCATCGCCGAGGTCGCCGAACAGATCGCGGCGCGCCGGCCGCGCTTCGTCCTGCTGACCGGCCGTGGCACCTCGGACAACGCGGCGCTCTACGCCAAGTACCTGCTGGAGATCCGGCTGGGGCTGCCCTGCGGCCTCACCTCCATGTCCACCACCACCGCCTACGGTGCCAAGCCCGACCTGGCCGATTGCCTGGTGATCGCCGTCAGCCAGTCGGGCGGCTCCCCGGACCTGGTGGCCTCGACCACCGCCGCCCGCGAGGGCGGCGCCATCACCCTGGCCGTGACCAACAACCCGGACTCGCCGCTGGCCAGGGCCAGTGAGTTCGCCATCGACGTGCTGGCCGGGCCCGAGCAGGCGCTGCCCGCGACCAAGACCTACACCGCCGAGCTGCTGGCGCTCTATCTCCTCGTCGCCGCACTGGCCGGCGAGGACGGCACGGCCGCCGCCGCCCGCCTGCCCGAGCTGGCGGAACGGGTGCTGGCCCGGCAGGAGGAGGTACGGACCCTGGCGGCGCGCTACCGCTTCGCGGAACGGATGGTCCTCACCTCCCGGGGCTACGGGTATCCGACGGCCAGGGAGGCCGCGCTGAAGCTGATGGAGACCAGCTACGTGCCGGCTCTGGCCTACTCGGGCGCGGACCTGCTGCACGGCCCGCTCGCCATGGTGGACAACGTCTCCCCGGTGATCGCGATCGTCACCGACGGCCGGGGCGGCGAGGCGCTGCGCCCCGTCCTCGACCGACTGCGGGACCGGGGCGCCGACCTGATGGTGGTCGGGCCGGAGTCGGCACTGGCCGGGGCCTCGGCCGGCTTCGCGCTGCCCACCGAGGGCCTCGTCGAGGAACTCCAGCCCATCCTGGAGATCATCCCGCTGCAACTCCTCGCCTACGAGGTGACCCGGGCCAGGGGACAGGACCCCGACGCCCCGCGCGCCCTGGCCAAGGTCACCGAGACGCGGTAGGGCACAGCCGCTGATCAGTCCCGCGGGGCCGCGCCCGGGCCGCCGCGCGGCCCGGGGAGACGGACGCGGCCCGCCCGGCCCCGCCTGCCCGCTCAGAGCAACGCGCCCCCCGTGGCATCGATGGACTGGCCGGTGACCCACCGGGCGTCGGACGAGGCGAGGAACGCGACGACATCCGCTATGTGGGCCGGCGACCCCACCTCGCCCAGCGGCGACATCGCGGCGACCGCGGCCCGCCGCTCCGGGGCCGCGAGCTCCAGGGCGGCGTTCATCTCCGTGTCGACGATGCCGGGGGAGACCGCGTTGACCGTGATCCCGCGCGGGCCCAGCTCCTTGGCCAGGCCCGCCGTGAAGGCCTCCATCGCGGCCTTGGTCATCGAGTAGGCGAGCACCGCGGGCATCATCCCGGCCCGCCCGGCCAACCCGGACGAGACGTTGACGATCCGCCCGCCGTCCCGCAGCCGGCCCAGGCCCCGCTGGGTGACGAAGAACGGGGCCCGGACGTTGACCGCCTGGAGCTGCTCGAACTCCTCGGCCGTCGTGCCGGCGAGGCCGGCCCGCTCGCCCGTGATCCCCGCGTTGTGCACCAGGATGTCCAGGCCGTCGGCCTGCTCGTCGAAGGCGACCCAGAGCGCCTCGGCATCCCCGGGCCGGCCCAGCTCCGCGCCGATCGCGAAGGCGCTGCCGCCGGCCTCCTCGATGGCCGCCACCGTCTCCCTGGCCGCCGTCTCCCGCCGCCCGTAGTGCACCGCGACCCGGGCGCCCTCCCGGGCCAGCCGCCGCGCGACGGCCCGCCCGATGCCGCGGCTGCCGCCGGTGACCAGCGCCGTCCTGCCCTTGAGCGTGCTCATGCCGCGCCCACCCCTCTGTCATCAGCTGTCCGCCGTCAGCCAGCGGCCAGCCACAATTTCCTAGCGGTCGTTACAGAAAGAACCGTACACCCCTTCTGAAGCGGACGCTATAGAATTCCGTCATGGCCACCCGAACGCGTGGACGCCCACGCTCCTTCGACCGAGAGACCGCGCTGGAGCAGGCCACCCGCGCCTTCTGGGAGCACGGCTACGAGGCCACCTCGATCGCCGACCTCACCGCCGCCATGGGCATCGGCGCGCCCAGCCTCTACGCGGCCTTCGGCGACAAGCGCACCCTCTTCGAGGAGGTGGTGGCGTACTACATCGAGCACTACGGCTCGTTCATCAGGCGGGCCATGGCCGAGGAGCCGACCGCCAGGTCCGGGGTACACCGGGTGCTCCGGGAGGCGGCCGTGGAGTACGCCAGGGCGGATCTCCCGACCGGCTGCCTGGTGGTCTCGGCGGTCACCAACTACCAGGAGTCGGCGCACGAGGTCGCGGAGGGGCTGCGGGCCGTCCGGCACGGCAACGTCCGGGCCGTGGAGGCCCGGGTGGCGGCGGACGTCGCGGCCGGGGTGCTGCCGGCGTCGGTGGACGCGGGTGCCCTGGCCAGGTACACGGGTGCGGTGATCCAGGGGATGAGCCAGCAGGCCAGGGACGGCGCGAGCAGCGCCGAGCTGGCGGCTGTGGCCGAGCTGGCGATGGGCGCCTGGCCGGCGGAGCTGACCGGGCCGGCCTGAGCCGGCGGCGGGCTGGCGCGGCGAGGAACGGAGGGGGGCGGAGGGGAGGCGGGACGGGAGGAGGAGAGGGGGAGAAACACCCACGGGCCGCGGCACCGAAGAGGGACCCTCAACCCTCTTGGCACCGCAGCCCGGAGCGATATCGGGCCCGGGCGCCGTCAGGGCAGAAAGCGCCGGACCCCGCTCTGCTCTCTTGTGCGGGGAGAGCAGAAGTCAACGTCCCTCATTCTGTCCCGGGGCCCTCCCATGTGTCCATGCTCTGAACGGACTTCCTGCCCCTTTTCGTCGTTCCCCGTCACAAGTTGATCACATGGCGCATCGGAACCGTCTCAAGGCGTACGCCGGTAAGCTCCGGGTGTGCCCTCCATGAACGATCTCGTACGCCAGCACACCGCGCTGGGGACCGGGGACCTGGAATGGCTGCATCTCCTGGTCTCCGAGTGGCAGCTGCTGTCCGACCTCTCCTTCGCCGACCTGGTGCTCTGGCTGCCCACCGAGGACGGCACCCGCTACGTCTCCGTCGCCCAGATGCGGCCGAACACCGGGCCCACCTCCTATCAGGACGACATGGTCGGCCACCTGGTCCCCCGGGGGCGGCGCCCGCTGCTGGACGTCGCGCTGGACGAGGGGCGGATCGTGCGCGAGGGCGACCCGGAGTGGCGCGAGGAGGTGCCGGTCCGGGTGGAGTCCATCCCGGTGCGCCGGGAGGGCCGCGTGCTCGGGGTGATCGCCCGGAACACCAACCTGCTGACCGTCCGGACCCCGAGCCGGCTGGAGCTCACCTATCTGCAGAGCGCCTCCGACCTGGCCCAGATGATCGCCGGCGGCGCCTTCCCGTTCCCCGGGCAGCAGGTTGGGATGGACCGGGCGCCACGGGTCGGCGACGGGTTCATCCGGCTGGACGCCGAGGGCGTGGTGCAGTACGCCAGCCCCAACGCGCTCTCCGCCTACCACCGGCTGGGCCTGGCCACCGACCTGGTCGGGCTGCCGCTGGGGCCGACCACCGCCGACCTGGCCCCCACCCGGGGCCCGGTGGACGAGTCGCTGGTGAAGCTGGCCAGCGGCTGGGCGCCCAGGGAGGCCGAGATCGAGGGCGCCGACTGTGTGATCCAGTTGCGGGCGATTCCACTGAAGCCGAAAGGCGAGCGCATCGGATCGCTCATACTTCTCCGCGATGTGACCGAACTCCGTCGCCGAGAGCGCGAATTGATCACCAAGGACGCCACCATCCGGGAGATCCACCACCGGGTGAAGAACAATCTGCAGACCGTGGCCGCCCTGCTGCGCCTCCAGGCGCGCCGCATCGGCGCGGCCGGGGACACCAACGCCCGGGCGGCGCTTGAGGAGGCGGTCCGCCGGGTCGGGTCGATCGCCATCGTGCACGAGACGCTCTCCCAGAACCTGGACGAGCGGGTGGAGTTCGACGAGATCGCCGATCGGGTGATCATGATGGTCGCCGAACTCTCCCCGGACGGCCGGGTGGTGGGCCGCCGCACCGGCCGGTTCGGCATCCTCGACGCGGCCACCGCGACCCCGCTCTCCATGGTGCTCACCGAGGTGTTGCAGAACGCCCTGGAGCACGGCTTCGGCCCGAGCGAGCGGGGCACCATCGACGTGTTGGCGGTCCGCACCGAGGTCCCGCGCGGGCCGGGCCGGCTGCTGGTCACGGTGGAGGACGACGGGCGCGGGCTGCCCGCCGGCTTCGACCCGCGCGGCGGGGGCAACCTCGGCCTGCAGATCGTCCGCACCCTGGTCGAGGGCGAGTTGGGCGGCCGGTTCGACATGGTGCCGGCCGAAGAGCGCGGCACCCGGGTGGTGCTCGACCTGCCGCTGGAGCCGGAGAAGCGCTGAAGCCCTTGGCCGGGCCGGCAGTTGACCGCCCGTCAGGGAATCGAACGGCATGCGGGTGAGCGGTGCCGATCCGGCCGGAGCGGGCACACGGAACGTCCACAGTGCCGGCGCGCGGCATCGCGGTACCCAGCACTAAGCCCCGGCGTCCTGGCCGATGTCGGCCGGGCGCCGGGGCTCATCACGTCCTACGCGATGTGCACCTTGGGCGGTGCGGGTGCTGCGACTCGCGGCAGCGAAGGGTGGTGGCGCGGGCGCGTCAGGCAGTGGCCTTGCGCGCCCGGTTGCGGGCGGCGCGGCGCTTCATCGCGCGGCGCTCGTCCTCGCTCATGCCGCCCCAGACACCGGAGTCCTGGCCGGACTCCAGCGCCCACTGCAGGCACTGCTCCATCACGGGGCAGCGGCGGCAGACGGCCTTGGCTTCCTCGATCTGCAGCAGCGCGGGACCGGTGTTGCCGATGGGGAAGAACAGCTCGGGGTCTTCCTCGCGGCAAACGGCGTTGTGACGCCAGTCCATGTCTGCTCCATCTCCTGCACGTTGCAGTTACATTGCTTGTGAATGTGAACGCTTTCACGAATCCTCTCACGAAGAACGAGCTGTCACATAGACATCGCTCTGGGTGAGTGCCCCGCTGTGCCCCTGTAGGAGGGAGGAGGGGGGATTCGGGCTCTCAAGGGGGCCGGTGTTGGCCGTCCCGATCGCCATGAAGAGGTTCGCAAACCTCGGCGACGGATACAACCCCTTCCGAGAAGTTTTTTTTGAATCCTTGGTGTCGCTTAGCTCACAACCCTAATTCCCCTGGGTGGAGTCTGCGCTAAACGTTCGACTACAAGGACTTTTGCCGGTTCCGCTCACACAATCACACGCAGTGCACGGCGCACGCCTGTGAAGGAGACGCTGTTTCGCAGTCCCAGGTGGTCACCATCAAGCTGAAACGGCAGCGGCACCTGCGATTGCAAGGTGAACTCCGGTTCGTCATGCAATGCCACCACATGCCGGCCATGCGGCCCTCGTTCCGGGCTGGAGCGCAGCAGTTGGGCGCCGTAGCGGGTGATCGCGGCGGAGGAGAGCCGGGACAGGCCGAGCACGTCGAGCGCCGTGTCGAAGGAGGCGCGGGGGGCCGCGTACACCGGCCGGTTCCCCAGGAACGTCCAGGGCGCGGTGTTGCAGACTATCGACAGCACCAGACCGTCCACCGGCTCCGCGCCGGGCCGGGTCAACGAGATGCTGCCCTGGGTGCGTTGGCGGTCCCCGAGGAAGTGCCGCATGGCCTGCCGCACGTAGAGCGCGTGGGTGGACCGCTTGCCGCGCTCGCGCTGGCCCTCCACCCGGCCGACCACCCCGGCGTCGAAGCCGTAGCCGGCGCAGAAGGTGAACCAGCGCCTGGGCACCTCCGCGTCCCTGGTACCCGGGGTGCCGGAGGCCAGGCCCAGGCCGATGGCCCGCTCCGAGCCCTCGTGCAGCGCGTCGAGCAGTGCCCCGGTGGCCTCCACCGCGTCGTTGGGCAGGCCGAGGGCGCGGGCGAAGACGTTGGTGGAGCCGCCCGGCACCACGGCCAGCCGGGGCAGGCTGCCGTCCTGGTCGGGGCCCTCGTGCAGCAGGCCGTTGACCACCTCGTTGACCGTGCCGTCGCCGCCCAACGCGATCACCAGGTCGGTGCCGGCCTCGGCGGCCTGGCGGGCCAGCCGTCGGGCGTGCCCCCGGTACTCGGTGGCCGCCACGTCCAGCTTGAGATCGCTGGCCAGCGCGTGCGTCAGCACGTCCCGGGTCCGCGCACTGGTGGTGGTGGCTACCGGGTTGACCACGAGAAGTGCGCGCATGGGTGCAGGGTACCCAGGTTGCCGCCGGGGGCGCCGCCGAGGTGCCTTATACCCTGGCCGGGTGAGTGAGAAGAGCGCGCGGGAAGCGGAGCGGACGGACGCCGTACGGCCACGCAGGGTCGCGGTGGCCGCGGCGGTGTGCGGGGCGCAGGGCGCGGTGCTGGCCGGTGTCGCGGCGGTGATGCTGGTGCTGGCCGTCGGCGGGGAGCCGGGGGACCGCGCCCAGGCCGTCGCCGGGGCGTTGACCCTGCTGGCCCTGGCGGTGGTGCCGCTGGTGGCGGGGCACGGGCTGTGGCGGCTGCGGCGCTGGAGCCGGGGGCCCGGCGTGATGGCCCAACTGCTGGCGCTGCCGATCGCGTTCACCCTGCTGGGCAGTGGGGGAGCCTGGGTCGGGGCGGCGCTGCCGCTGGCGGCCTCGGCGCTGCTGGTGCTGGGGTGTCTGCTCAGCCCCACGGCGACCGAGGCGCTCGGCGTGGGGCCCGGCCGGGCCTGACGGGTCCGGTCACTCCGCGGCGGTCACTCCTCGACCAGCAGGCGCTCCCGCAGCTGGGCCAGGGTGCGCGCCAGCAGTCGGGAGACGTGCATCTGGGAGATGCCGACCTCCTGGGCGATCTGCGACTGGGTCATGTTGCCGAAGAAGCGCAGCAGCAGGATCTTCTTCTCGCGCGGCGGGAGCTGTTCGAGCAGCGGCTTGAGCGACTCGCGGTACTCGACGCCCTCCAGGGCGTCGTCCTCGGCGCCCAGGGTGTCGGCGACGGCCGGCGACTCGTCGTCGGTGTCCGGGACGTCCAGCGAGAGGGTGCTGTACGCGTTGGCCGACTCCAGGCCCTCCAGCACCTCCTCCTCGGAGATGTTCAGCCGCTGGGCCAGCTCGTGCACCGTGGGGGCGCGGCCGTGCTGCTGGGACAGCTCGGCGGTGGCCTGGCTCAGCGAGAGCCTCAGCTCCTGGAGGCGACGCGGCACCCGCACCGCCCAGCCCTTGTCCCGGAAGTGCCGCTTGATCTCGCCGACCACCGTCGGCGTGGCGTAGGTGGAGAACTCCACGCCGCGCTCCGGGTCGAAGCGGTCGACGGACTTGATCAGCCCGATCGTGGCGACCTGGGTGAGGTCGTCCAGCGGCTCGCCGCGGTTCCGGAAGCGGCGGGCCAGGTGCTCCACCAGCGGCAGGTGCATCCGCACCAGGGTGTCCCGCAACTCCGCGCGCTCCGCCGACCCTTCGGGCAGGGTGCGCAGCTCGACGAAGAGACCGCGCGCGGCGCTGCGGTCCTGTGGATCCGGCGCGACCCGACGCCGGGTCGCCGGCGCCTCCCGCGGCTGTCGACTCGGCACCTGACCGGTGTCGACCTGCCCCGGAATGGCCGTGCCAGCCGGCTCCTGGCGCGCCGCGCGCGCTGTCTGGTCCACCTCGTTCACCTCGGCCCCCTCGTCCCGTGGCGGCCCCTGGGCGCCGGTCACGGCGTTCCGGGGGCGGCGCCTCGCGTCTTGTGCAGGCTGATGCTGACCGTCTTGTCCTCGGCGACGGCCGACTCGACCTCCCCGGCCAGCGCGCTGAGCACCGTCCAGGCGAAGGTGTCGCGCTCCGGGGCGTGGCCCTCCGTGGTCGGGGCCGAGACCGTCACCCGCAACGCGTCGCCGACCAGCGTGAAGACGCAGTCCAGCACGCTGCCGGGGATGGCCTGTTGGAGCAGGATCGCGCAGGCCTCGTCCACCGCGATGCGGAGGTCCTCGATCTCGTCGAGGGTGAAGTCCAATCGGGCGGCGAGGCCGGCCGTGGCCGTGCGCAACACCGACAGATAGGCACCCGCGGCCGGCAGCCGGACTTCGACGAAGTCCTGCGATCCGGGCTCACCTGGGAATTGGGACACCCTCACCTCCACAGAGACTCACAGCTCGTAGCGCTCCCGGGCACCTCTTCCTGGTGCCCTGGCCGCCCTGCGACGCTACCGCGATCCACCACACGCTGTCGCCTGGCCCCGGGGACGCGACCGACCGACCTGAACACCTCAGCGGTATTACTCATCGTAATGCACTCGGTGCGTAGTGTGCCCAGTGAGGCGCCGTCAAATCCCCTGTCCACGGCAGATGTTGCGCGTGATCATCGCGATGGTGGTTGATCGTACTGCCCCGTTCGGTCCCCGTGTCACGACCAGCCGAGTTGGGTGAGCCCGACCTTCTCGTTCAGACACTGGTCGACCACGCGATGGGTGCCGAACACGGTGTTCTCCGGAAGTGCCTTCACGCTCACCCACCGCACCTCGGAATGCTTGTGCGGCTCGACGTTGCGGGGCTCCCCGTGCCAGGTCTCGGTCGAAAAGATCACCGTGAGAAAGCCGTTGGGCGCCTCCGCCCCCTTGGCCGCGTGCAGCACGTGGGCCACCCGGAGCGCCGATTCGGCGACCGCCAGGCCGGTCTCCTCGCGCAACTCCCGGACCGCGGCGGCCGCCACCGGCTCGCCCGGGTCGCACTTGCCGACCGGCAGGTCCCACATCCCGGGGGCGAACTTGGCCCCGGGGCCGCGCCGCAGCAGCAGCACCCGGTCGGTGGCGCGGTCGTGCACCAACACGGCGGCGGCCAGCATCGTCATGGACTGGATCGCGGGAGGCAGGGGGGCTGACATGGGCCCCAGCCTATGCACCGCGCCCCGGCCCGCGGGAACGGATATCCGGTCGGGGGGAGGGGGCCGAGGGCGGGCCGCGGACCCGCCGGCCGGGGGCGGGTCAGCGCGGGAACGGCGGCGGGCCCGGCCGCGTCGACCACCCTGGGTCGGCCGCCCGGTCGCGCGGCCGGCCCCGCCCGGCCCCGGCCAGCGCGAGCAGTCCGGCCAGCACGGCCAGCGCCGAGCCCAGCGCGCTGGCCAGCCACAGGGTGCCGCGTCCCGAGTCGAAGTACAGGTCCAGGTCGTTGACGTCGACGCCGGCCAGCGCCCGGTACTGGAGGTAGCCGAGCATGCCCAGCAGGGTCAGCCCGGCGCCCCGCGCCACCGGGCGGCCCGCGCAGGCCAGCCCGCCCACCAGCAGCATGGCGACCGGCAGCGCCGCCTCGTAGTAGGGGCTGCCGCCGGTCAGCGAGACCGGGGATGAGGACAGCGAGGGGTCGACCAGCTCCCTGAAGTACTCGTTCCAGGTCCGCAGGTCGTACCGGGCGGCCAGCCGCTGGTTGTCCAGCAGCCAGCCGATCCGGACCAGCGCCAGCACGATCAGCGCCGCGCCGGCCACGGCGCCGGCCGCGCCGAGCGCCGGCGGCCGGCCCTCGCCGTCCTCCTGGTACCGGCCGGCGGGGCGTTCGGGGCGCGGCAGGAGCAGGGCCAGCACGGCGACGGCGACGAGCAGGCCGACGGCGTAGGTGGCCAGGGCCCAGGGGCCGTAGGTGGGGGTCTCGAAGCCCAGCCGGTACCGCTCGTCCAGGGCGCCCACCCCCTGCCGCAGGCAGAGTCCGAGCAGCAGGAAGGCCAACAGCAGCGCGCCGCCCCTGGCCGCCCGGCGCCGGCGGAGGGCCAGCGCGGCGACGGTGAGCAGCGCGACGGCGAAGGTCCACTCCAGCGGGGTCAGCGCGTCGGCGGACACCGGGTGGTGCGGGTTCACCACGTTCCACAGCAGGTCGCCGAGGGTGAGCCGGGGGCTGGTCAGGCCGTGGGCCAGCCAGCCGAGCACCCCGCCGCCCATGGCCAACAGCAGCAGCCCGGTGGCCAGGTAGCGCGGCGCGTGGTCGGCCGGGGCCCGGCGGAACGTGGCGGGGGCCGGCGGCGGTGGGTCCGGTGGCGCGTGGGACGGCACGGGTGGCCCCGTGGGCGCAGGCGTGATCATCGATTCCCCCCGGTGCGTAACGCAAGACGCCGCCGCGAAGCGGCGTGTGTTGACGATGTCAGCGCCGCGCGGCGCGCGGAAGGCGGGGGGCGCGCCTTGTTGCGAAGGCGTTGCACTGCACGTGTGGCGACCGGGAGGAAAAAGAAAAACCGCGCCTTGTCGACGCGGTGAATTCCTCGCTATATTGGCTTGTTTGACATTCGGCGACTGTCGGAACAAGTCAACTCCCAAGCGAATTCTAACGAAGAGGCGATTGCTTTGTCAAGTGGCCAGGAAAGCCCCGAGATCGCCCGGGAACAGGCGTACGTCGAACTCCTCCACGCCCGCCTCGACGTGCTGCGGGCCGAGGCCGTCGAGCGGCTCGACTCGACGCTGGCCAGCACCGGACTCACCCACCAGGGGCTGGTGGAACGCGACCTGACCGCCAGCGAGTTGGCCCGCCAGGTGGCCAGGTTCGAGAACGTGGACGGCGGGCTGTGCTTCGGCCGGCTCGATATGGCGGAATCCCCCGAGCAGCCGGCCGAAGCCGGCCCCGAACGGCGTTATATCGGCCGCCTGGGGCTGCGGACCGCCGACCCGGATCGCACCCCGCTGTTGATTGACTGGCGGGCCCCGGCGGCCCGCCCGTTCTATGTCGCCACCGCGCGCCACCCGGCGGGGGTGCGAATGCGGCGGCATATCCAGTCGCTGGGGCGGCGGGTCACCGGGATCTGGGACGAGGATTTCGCCGGCACCGCCGAAGTGGGCGGCGACCCGGCGTTGATCGCCGCGCTCGACGCCGCCCGCGGTGACCGGATGAGCGACATCGTGCCCACCATCCGGGCCGAGCAGGACGAGGTCATCCGGGCGCCGCACGCCGGGGTGCTGGTGGTGCAGGGCGGGCCGGGGACCGGCAAGACGGCGGTCGCCCTGCACCGCGCCGCCTACCTGCTCTACACCCGGCGGGCGGCGTTGGCGAAGAGCGCGGTGCTGGTGGTCGGGCCGAACGCCACCTTCCTGCGGTACATCGGGGACGTGCTGCCCTCGCTCGGCGAGGGCGGCGTGCTGCTGGCCACCCTCGGCCAGCTCTACCCGGGCGTCACCGCCCGGCGCCCCGAGCCGGCGGGGAGCGCCGTGGTCAAGGGCCGGTTGGCGATGGTCGAGGTGTTGGCCGCCGCCCTCGCCGACCGGCGACGGCCGCCGGCGGCGGGGCACCGGTTGGTCCTCGACCGCGAGCCGCTTGACCTGTCGGTCGAGACCTGCGCCCGCCTGGCGCGCCGGGCCGCCGGGACCGGGCTGCGGCACAACGAGGCCAGGCCGGTCTTCCGCGAGCTGCTCCTGGACGAGCTGACCGACCGGGTCGCGGCGCGGTACGGCACCGACGTGCTGGACGGCACTCCGCTCCTCACCGCGGCCGACCGGTCCGACATCCGCGACGAACTGGCGGCTGATCCGGGGGTGCTGGCCACGTTGGACGCGCTCTGGCCGGTGCTCACCCCGGCGGCCCTGCTGGCCGGCCTGTTCGGCTCGCGGGTCCGGCTGGCCGCCGCGGCGCCCGGGCTGACCGAGCCGGAACGGGCCGCGCTGTACCGGCCGGACGCGCCCGACGACTGGACCGTGGCGGACGTGCCGCTGCTGGACGAGGCGGCCGAGCTGCTCGGCCCGCCGCCGGCGAACGGGCCCGACCCGCGGGCCGCCGAGCGCGCCGAGTCGGTGCGACTGGCCGCCGAGGCGCTGGCGGTCGCCTACGGTTCGCGGGCCGCCGAACACGAGGACGACGGGGGAGCGGAGGAGCTCGCGGCCTGGGACCTGGTGGACGCCGAGCAACTCGCCGACCGGCAGGCCGAGGCGGACACCAGGACCCCGGCGCAGCGGGCCGCGGCCGACCGGACCTGGGCCTTCGGCCACGTGGTGGTCGACGAGGCGCAGGAACTGTCGCCGATGGCCTGGCGGTTGGTGATGCGGCGCTGCCCGGGCCGGTCGATGACACTGGTCGGGGACATCGCCCAGACCGGCGATCCGGCCGGCGCCCCGTCCTGGGCGGCCGTGCTGCGGCCGCACGTGGGCGCGCGCTGGCGGCTGGCCGAGCTGACGGTCAACTACCGGCTGCCGGCGGAGATCGCCGAGGTGGCCGCCGCCGTGCTGGCCCGGATCGACCCGGCGCGGACGGCGCCGTTGGCGGTCCGGGCCGGCGGCGAGCGGCCGTGGTGGCGACGGGCCACCGGGGCTGGGCCGGCCGGATTGGCCGCCGAGGCCGCCGAGTTGGCCGTGGCCGAGCGGGACCGGCTGCCGGCCGGGCGGGTCGCGGTGCTGGTGCCGGGCGGGCTGCTGGCCGCGACCGAGCGGGCGGTGACGGCGGCTGGCGGCGACCGGCGGATCGTGGTGCTCGACCCGGCCACCGCCAAGGGGCTGGAGTTCGACGCCGTGCTGGTCGTCGATCCGGACCGCGTGGTCGCCGACTCCCCGCGCGGGCTGAACGACCTGTACGTCGCGCTGACCCGGGCCACCCGGCGGCTGGGCGTGCTGCACCCGGGCGCGGCGCCGCCGGCCGGTCTGACCGGTCTGGTGGAGTGCCGGGACTGAGCGGGGCGGGCGGTTCGCGGGCGGGGGCGGCGGCGGGGCTGCGCGGGGGGCGCGGAACGAGCCGCACCCGGACCGCGTGGTCGCCTGGGGTGGCGGCCCGTGGTTCCGGGTGCGGACGGTGGTGCCCCGGGGGGCGGCGGCGGTCAGGCCTTCTTGGTCTCCCAGAAGATCTTGTCCACCTGGGCGATGTAGTCCAGAGCCTTCTGGCCGGTCGCCGGGTCGGTCGAGCCCTTGGCCGCGCTCAGCGCCTTCAGGGTGTCGTTGACCAGCTGGTGCAGCTCCGGGTACTTCTCGAAGTGCGGGGGCTTGAAGTAGTCGCTCCAGAGCACCGAGATGTGGTGCTTCGCCAGCTCGGCGCGCTCCTCCTTGATGACGGTGGCGCGGGCCCGGAAGTGCGGGTCGTCGTTGGCCTGGTACTTCTCCTGGACGGCCTTGACGGACTCGGCCTCGATGCGGGCCTGGGCCGGGTCGTACACGCCGCAGGGCAGGTCGCAGTGGGCGCTGACCCGAACCTTGGGGGCGAACAGGCGGGAGAGCATAGAGCTGTCCTTCCTCGTGATCGTCTTCTCCCGGCCGACATTACTCCGTGCAGGGGCCGTTTTCTCGGCCGACCCGGCTCTGCCAGGGGGGCCTAGGTCGAAAGTCCGAAGGGCGCGCGGGCCGTACGGCCCAGGGGCGGGCGGGCGTCCGGCGGGGTGCGTCGGGGAGGATGTCCGGGACGGTGGCGCGCCCGCCGGTGGCGGCCGCGCGGTCAACCGGACGTGCGATCAACGGGGGCTCCGGGGAGCATGGCTCGGGGACGAGGAGTGAGGATGCGATGAGGTTCGGGCTCGCCGAGGTCTACAACCCCTCGATGCTGCCCACCCTGCGTCCCGGCGACCAGTTGCTGCTCGCCTACGGCGCCCGGGTGCGCGCCGGGCACGTGGTGGTGCTCCGGCACCCGTTCCAGCACGACCTGCTGATCGTCAAGCGGGCGGCGGAGCGGCGGCCGGACGGTTGGTGGGTGCTGGGGGACAACACCGCGGTCACCAACGACAGCCGGGAGTTCGGCGTGGTGCCGGACGGGCTGCTGGTGGCCCGGGCGGTGCTGCGGCTGCGCTCGCCGCTGGCGGCCGCTCAGCCGGCCGGGGTCGAGGGGCCGGCGGGGCTCGCGGCCGCGCCCGAGCCGTCGGCCGGCGGGCGGTCCAGGTCCGGCTCTGGCGCCCGCGTCGTCGCGTTGGCCGGGGCGGTGGGCAGGTTGCCCGGCGCGGTGCGCCCGCTGACGGCGCGTTCCCGGCGCTTGCGCGCCCGGTAGGCGGCGACGTTGGCGCGGGTGGCGCAGCGGTCCGAGCAGTAGCGCCGGGAGCGGTTGGTCGACGTGTCGATATAGGCGTTCCGGCAGGGCGTCGCCTCGCAGATGCCCAGCCGGTCGACGCCCAGGTCGGTGAGTTGCACGGCGAGTCCCATGCAGGCGGTGGCGGCGTAGCCGGCGGTGGCGTTCGACGGGTGCTCGGCGAGGTGCAGGTGCCAACGGGGACGGCCGGCCTCGTCCAGGAAGTCGTGGCCCGAGATCTGTGGGCTGGCCGGGTACTCGAGCAGCAGCGCGTTCAGCAGGTCGACGGCGCTCGACTCGTCGCCCTCGGCGGCGGCGGTGAAGACCGCGCGCAACCGGGCGCGCACGCCGCGTAGCCGGGTCACGTCCGCGTCGGTGGCCCGGCGGGCGGCCTGCTGGGCCTCGCCGAAGAGGGCCCGGACGGCCGCCACCGAGGTGAGCGTGTCGGTGTGGCGGAGTGGCTGCTCGGTGTTGACCAGGCGCACCGCGTAGTCCGAGTAATAGGTGAGTTCCAATTGTGTTCCTTACCCGGGGGCTCTATAGTCGGCCGGGCCATGGTAATGGGTGGCTATCGAACCGGGCCCTTACCCGCGGACTGTGGCGCGCGTCGACCCCCAGGGAGGGAAGATGACCGACTGGTCTGTCTGGCAGCGGAGTTGGGATCAGCAGCAGGAGGGGTACCTGCCGGATCGGGAGGAACGCTTCCGGGTGATGCTGGACGCGGTCGAGGCACTGGTCGGGGACCGGCCGCGGGTGCTGGACCTGGCCTGCGGCACCGGCAGCATCAGCCAGCGGCTGCTGCGCCGCTTCCCCGAGGCGACCAGCGTCGGCGTCGACCTCGATCCCGCGCTGCTGACCATCGCCCGGGGTTCCTTCGCCGACGAGCCGCGCGCCACCTTCGTCCGGGCCGACCTCACCGACCGGGACTGGGCCGAGGCGCTGCCGCACGACTCCTTCGACGCGGTGCTGACCTCGACCGCGCTGCACTGGCTGACCGAGGAGGCGCTGACCGGGCTCTACGGGCGACTGGCCGGGCTGGTCCGCCCGGGGGGCGTCTTCCTGAACGCCGACCACATGCCGCACGAGGCCACGCCCCGGATCACGGCGGCCGTGGCGGCCTTCGACGAGGCGCGGCGGGCGCGGGAGAAGGCCGCGGGGCGGGCCGACTGGCCGGCCTGGTGGGCCGAGGCGCTGGCCGCCCCCGAGCTGGCCGAGCCGACCGCGGAGCGGTTCCGGATCTTCGGCGACCCGGCCCAGGGGGACCACGACGACGGGCAGATGCCGTCGTTCGAGTGGCACGCCAGGACGCTGCGGGCGGCCGGCTTCGCCGAGGCCCGGGTGGCCTGGGCGTCGCTCAACGACACGATGGTGCTGGCCCTGCGCTGAGCCGCGCGGCCCGGCGAGGTGGTGCGGCCGGTGTCCCGACCCCACCGCACCACCTCGTCAGCCGTCAGCGGCCGGCCGTCAGGCGCGGGCCACGCCGGCGGCGCGGGCCGCCTCGGCGACCGCGTTCGCCACCGCGGGGGCGACCCGCTCGTCGAACGGCGAGGGGATGACCCGGTCCGGGCTCAGCTCGTCCGCGACGACGGCGGCCAGCGCCTCGGCCGCGGCCAGCTTCATGCTCTCGGTGATCCGGGTGGCCCGGACCCGCAGGGCGCCGGCGAAGATGCCGGGGAAGGCCAGCACGTTGTTGATCTGGTTGGGGAAGTCGCTGCGCCCGGTGGCCACCACGGCCGCGTGCCGGGCGGCGACCTCCGGATGGACCTCCGGGTCCGGGTTGGCCATGGCGAAGACGAAGGCGCCCGGCGCCATCGTGGCCACCGCCGACTCCGGCACCGTGCCACCGCTGACGCCGACGAACACGTCGGCCCCGGCCAGCGCGTCGGCCAGCGAGCCGGTCCGCCCACCGGCGTTGGTGACGGCCGCCAACTTCCGCTTGACCTCGGTCAGATCATCCCGGTCGGCGGAGACCACGCCGCGCCGGTCGCAGACCACCACGTCCGCGACGCCGGCGCCCAGCAGGATGTGGCTGATGGCGACGCCGGCCGCGCCCGCGCCGGAGATCACCACCCGCAGCTCGGCCAGCGTGCGGCCGGTGAGCCGGGCCGCGTTCCGCAGTGCGGCCAGCGTGACCACCGCGGTGCCGTGCTGGTCGTCGTGGAAGACCGGGATGTCCAGCCGCTCCTGGAGCCGGCGCTCGATCTCGAAGCAGCGCGGCGCCGAGATGTCCTCCAGGTTGATCCCGCCGAAGGAGGGCGCCATCCGGGCCACCGTCTCGACCAGCTCGTCGGGGTCGCGGCAGTCGAGGGCCACGGGGACCGCGTCCACCCCGCCGAACTGCTTGAAGAGGATGGCCTTCCCCTCCATCACCGGCAGCGAGGCGGCCGGGCCGATGTCGCCGAGCCCCAGCACGGCGCTGCCGTCGGTGACCACCGCGACCGTGTTGGACTTCCAGGTGTAGTCGTGGACCAGTTCGGGCCGCTCGGCGATGGCGGCGCAGACCCGGGCGACCCCGGGCGTGTAGGCGAGCGAGAGGTCCTCCGCGTCGCGCAGTGGGACCGTGCCGCGCACGGCCATCTTGCCGCCGCGGTGCAGGGCGAAGGCCGGGTCCAGCTCGGTCTCCGACAGTTCTCCGCGCGGATTGATGATCTCCGATGCCACTTGGTGTAACCCCTTTGGTACAACGTCGTCGTCTGAGGGTGGTCGCGCTCCGATCGGGGCGCGGGCGGGCACCACGTCCGCCATTCGGCCGGCAGTTGGCTGCCGACGCGGGTCGGATGCGGACGCCGGGCGCTTCGCACAGGCGCCCAGGTCCCCGGGTGAGGGGTGTAACGCACGGTTCTACCCGATGACATGGCGCGCCGACGAATGCATTGGGTTTCGAGCAGGGAAACGCTCAGTAAGTCGCCAAAGACGGGCGCGCACGTTCCGGACTTTGGTTACGGATCGGCTCCGGCGCGACCGCTCGGCGGGCGCGCGCCGGTGGGTAAGCCACGAGCCGGTACCGCTCCGTGCCCGGTCGCTGACCGGCCGGGCGGCCCGCGGGTGAGGTATCTCTCACGAGTGTTCAGCGGCATTGCGTAAACGAACGCGCATAGACAGCAGTTGTCCACTTCCGGCCATCGGTGTTCGCTGTCCGTTATCCGATCTTGATGTACTGACCGGTTCTGTTGGGGATGGGGATGGCAGGATGTCCAGGCACTGAACAGCTCCACTCCGTCGCGACACTCGACGACGCGTGCCCGACCCCCTCGGAATACCCCGGCCCAGGAGGATCACGCCATGACCGTTCGCCTCACTCGCCGTCCCCGCCTCGCGGCGGCCGGCGCGTTCGCCGCAGCCGGCGTCCTGCTGCTCGGCGCCTGCGGTGACCAGACGGACGATTCGGGCGACGACTCGGCCGCCAACGAGGAGTCGGCGCGGGAGGGCGGGGACGAGGCCGCCGGCGAGCTGTTCGACCTGCTGCCCGCCGACATCCAGGAGGCCGGCGAGATCAAGGTCGGCTCCGACATCGCCTACGCGCCCATCGAGTTCATCGACGAGAACGACGAGATCGCCGGCATCGACCCGGACATCGGCGCCGCGCTCGGCGAGGTGCTCGGCGTCGACTTCGTCTTCGAGAACGGCACCTTCGACGGGCTGATCCTGGGCCTCAACAACGGCCGCCACGACGTGATCATGTCCGCGATGACCGACACCGCCGAGCGGCAGCAGGGCATCAGCGAGGACGCCGAGGGCGGCGCCGACTTCGTCAACTACTTCCAGGCCGGCTCGGCCATCCTGGTCCCCGCCGACAACCCCGAGGGCATCGAGGGCGTCGCCGACCTCTGCGGCCTGAGCGTCGCCGCGCAGCAGGGCACCGCCAACGAGACGGTGCTGGAGGACGCGCAGGCCGGCTGCGACGAGGCGATCGACCCGGTGATCAACGAGGTCGACAGCGAGAACATCACCGCGCTGCAGAGCGGCCGGGCGGACGCCGTGATCACCGACTACCCGGTGGCCCTCTACAACGAGCTGAACGCCGGTGACGGTGGGCTGTTCACCGTGGTCGGCGAGCAGATCGACGCGGCGCCCTACGGCATCGCCGTCGCCAAGGAGAACACCGAGCTGCGGGACGCGCTGCAGGCCGCGCTCCAGGAGATCATCGACAACGGCACCTACGCCGAGATCCTGGCCGAGTGGAGCGCCGAGGCCGGCGCGATCGAAGAGGCCACCGTCAACGCCGGTCAGTAACCGCCGAGAGCGAGCCAACGAGGGCGATCTTCGTGTCAGATTCCCACGATCGACTGTCGAAGGAACCGGCCGGCGCCCCCAGCGACGGGGACGACCCGCCAGGTCACGACCGCACGGCCGCCGGCGGCGGTCCGCCCGACGAGCGCCGGCCGGCGGCGGAGCCCATCCGCGCCGTGCCGGTCCGGCACTGGGGCCGGTGGATCGGCGTCCTGGTGGTGCTCGGGCTGCTCGGCGCGCTGGTCCAGGCGCTGCGCGGGGCGGACATCAACTGGGGCGTGGTGGGGGAGTACCTCACCTACGACACGATCATCGAGGGCGCCGGCAAGACGCTGTGGATCACCCTGGTCTCCATGCTGCTCGGCGTGGTCCTCGGGGTGATCCTCGCGATCATGCGGCTCTCCGGGAACCCGGTGCTGGCCAGCGTCGCCTGGGGCTACATCTGGTTCTTCCGCGGCACCCCGGTGCTGGTCCAGCTCTTCCTCTGGTACAACCTGTCGTACGTCTTCGACACGATCAACCTCGGGTTCTACAAGGACGAGATGAACGACGCGATGACGCCGTTCCTCGCCGCCCTGCTGGGGCTCGGGCTCAACGAGGCCGCCTACATGGCGGAGATCGCCCGGGCCGGCATCCAGTCCGTGGACCGGGGACAGACCGAGGCCGCGCACGCGCTGGGCATGAACAACGGCAGGACGCTGCGGCGGATCGTGCTGCCGCAGGCGATGCGGGTGATCATCCCGCCGACCGGCAACGAGTTCATCAACATGTTGAAGACCTCGTCGCTGGTCTACGCGATCCAGTACACGGAACTCTTCCGGGCCGGTAGATCGATCAGTTCGCGCAATCTCGCGGTCATGGAGATGCTGATCGTCGTCACCGTCTGGTACCTGATCCTGACCACGGTGTTCAGCATCGGTCAGTACTACCTGGAGCGGCACTACGCCAAGGGTGGCGAGCGCGCGCTGCCCCCCACGCTCTGGCAGCGGGTGCTGGCCCTGGTCACCCAGGTCCGCAGGCCCCGGGTCGGCGCCGTGGCGCCGAGCGGGCCCGAGGCCGTGGACCCGGGGGAGAGCGGCGCGGACGCGAGCGGCGGGAGGACGCGATGACGGCGACGGACGAGTCCACCACCCCGATGGTGCGGGCCGAGCAGGTCCACAAGAACTACGGCCCGGTGCACGTGCTGCGGGGCATCGACCTGGAGGTGCGACCCGGTGAGGTCGCCTGCGTGGTCGGCCCCTCCGGCTCCGGCAAGTCCACGCTGCTGCGCTGCGTCAACCACCTGGAGAAGATCAACGCCGGCCGGCTCTACGTGGACGGCGAGCTGGTCGGCTACCGGCAGCGTGGCAACAAGCTCTACGAGCTGCGGGAGCGCGAGGTCGCCGCGCAGCGCCGGGACATCGGGATGGTCTTCCAGCGCTTCAACCTCTTCCCGCACATGACCGCCGCCGAGAACGTGATGGAGGCCCCGGTCCAGGTCAAGGGGATCAAGCGGGCGGCGGCCAGGGAACGGGCCGAGGAGCTGTTGGCCCGGGTCGGGCTCGCCGACCGGATGGCCAACTACCCGGCGCAGCTCTCCGGCGGGCAGCAGCAACGGGTCGCCATCGCACGGGCGTTGGCGATGGACCCCAAGCTGATGCTCTTCGACGAGCCGACCTCGGCGCTCGACCCCGAGCTGGTGGGCGAGGTGCTGGACGTGATGCGCGCCCTCGCCGAGGACGGCATGACCATGATCGTGGTCACCCATGAGATGGGCTTCGCCCGGGAGGTCGGGGACAGCCTGGTCTTCATGGACGAGGGGCTGGTCATCGAGTCGGGCGACCCGCGCGAGGTGCTGGCCAACCCGCGCCAGGAGCGCACCCGGGCCTTCCTCTCCAAGGTGCTCTGACCCCTCAGGGCGCCCCGTCCCCGCGGCGCCGCCCGGGCCGCGGGCGTCGGGTCGGCCGCCGGGATCGGCCGGGCCGGCGGGCGAGGCGCCCGGGCCGGCCGGCGGGGCGCTGAGTCGCCCGCGGGGGCGCGCCGGGTCCGCCGTGCGCCCCGAGGAGTCCGGCGTGCCGGGGCGCTCAGCCCCGCTGGCCCAGCGGAACGCTCCACGCGTCGAGCGGGACGCCGTCCCTGGGCGTCAGTTGGCCCGCCTTGCTCCAGCCCAGGGCCTGGGCGGTGGCCTGCCCCTGGCCGTTGTCCGGCGTGAGCAGGGCCAGCGCCAGCGGCGCGCCGGCCCGGGACAGCAGCTCCCGCTGCAGCCGGCCGGCCAGCCCCTGACGTCGGCGCCTGGGATGCACCACCAGCGTCGCCACCACGAAGACCGTGCGGGTCCCGGCGAGGGCGGGCAGCTCGTCGGGCCGCTCCCGGAACCCCGACCACCAGCTGTCGTCCGGCTCCGCCCGGAACCCGTAGGCGCAGCCAGCCGGTCGCGGATCACCCGCGAGCACCAGGTCGAAGTCGGGCCGCTGGACGTCCTGGTCGATGAAGGCGCGCAGCAGTTCGGCGCGGTCGGGCGGCGCGGCCTCGGGGTGCGACTCCTGATGTGCCGCGATCCGGAGGTCCACGATCTGCTCCCGTTCCGTCTCGGCCTGCCAGCGGGTCAGCCGACGGAGAAACAGCGTGCCCATGGTGATGTCCCCCAAAGTCGCCCCGGGGATTCCGGGGATGGGCCATCTTCCCACTCCACGGGGGTTCGGGGAACGGAGCGTGCGGTGGGGGCTGGCCCCGCGCGCGCCGGCGCACTAGCGTGCGGGGCATGTTCGCCGCCTATGCCACCCACTTCGACCGCGACCGTCCCCTGACCGGACTGGAGATGGGCGAACGGCCCCGGCCCGAGGTGCCGGAGCACTGGGCGCTCGTCCGGGTGCGCGCCGCCTCCGTCAACCACCACGACCTGTGGTCGCTGCGCGGGGTCGGGCTGGCCCAGGAGGCCCTGCCGATGGTGCTGGGCTGCGACGCGGCCGGCGTGGACGAGGACGGCAACGAGGTGGTGGTCCACTCGGTGATCGGCGCGACCGGCCACGGGGTGGGGCCGGACGAGCGGCGGTCGCTGCTCTCCGAGCGCTATCAAGGGTCCTTCGCCGAGTATCTCGCCGTGCCGCGCTGGAACCTGCTGCCCAAGCCGCCCGAGCTGACCTTCGCCGAGGCGGCCTGCCTGCCCACCGCCTGGCTGACCGCCTATCGGATGCTCTTCACCGCGGCCGACGTCCGGCCGGGGGACAGCGTGTTGGTGCAGGGCGCGGGCGGCGGGGTGGCGACGGCCGCGGTGATCCTGGGCGCCGCGGCGGGGCTGCGGATGCTGGTCACCAGCCGGGACCCGGCCAAGCGGGAGCGGGCCCTGGCGCTGGGCGCGGAGGTGGCGCTGGCCCCGGGGGAGCGGCCTCCGCACCGGGTGGACGCGGTGCTGGAGACGGTGGGCGCGGCCACCTGGCAGCACTCGGTGCGCTCGCTGCGGCCCGGCGGCACCCTGGTGATCAGCGGGGCGACCTCCGGACAGGCGCTGCCGGACGCGGAGTTGACCCGGATCTTCTTCCTTGAGCTGCGGGTGGTCGGGACCACCATGGGGGACCGGGACGAGCTGGCGGCGCTGCTGAGCTTCTGTCAGGCCAAGGGAGTGCGCCCGCTGATCGACTCCGAACTGCCGCTGGACCGGGCCCCCGAGGCGCTGGCCAGGGTGGAACGCGGCGACGTCTTCGGGAAGATCGTCCTCACCAGCTGACCACCCCCGGCCCGCCCACCCCGGCCCCCCGGCCCGGACCGCCGGGCGCGGAGGATCGGGCCGGCCGTGGGGGCCGGCGGCTCAGCCGAACGGGGAGCGGAGCAGCGCCACCAGGTGTGCCGAGGCGGCGGAGAGCTGCCGCCGTGCCTCGCGCAACTGCTCCTGGTCGACGCCGTGATCCCGGGCGGCGTCCCGCACGTCGTCCCGGAAGCGGTCCAGCAGGCGCTCCAACTCCCGCGCCGGGTCCGGCACCGGCTCCTCCGCCGGCCGCTCGCGCTCCGCGCCACTCGCCTCCTCGCCCGCGCCGCCCGGCTCGGCACGGCGGCTCCACCCACCGAACTCGCTGCTCAGCCCGTCCAACCCGGCCTGCACGGCGCCCTGCCAGTCTCCCGCGTTGGCCCGGGAGCGGACCCGGTCCTGGATCCGGCGGGCCGCCCGCTCGAACGGCTCGGGACCGAACTCCTCCCGGCCGGCGCGCTCCTGACCCGGCTGCCCCCGGCCGGGCTGGCCCGAGCCGGCCCGCTCGGACTCCGCGTCGGGCGCCTCGGCCCAGCGGGCGCGGCCGGCCGGCCGCCGGCTCCGCGGGCCACGCCGGCGCCAGGCCGCGAAGTCCTCCGACGGCGCGTCCTCCGCGGCGTCGGCCTGGGCGGAGGCGGCGGCGCGCCGCACCTCGACCCGCAGGTCGGTCGCCGTCTCGCTGATGTCGGCCCGGATGCCGGCGGCCAGCGCCGTCAGCGAGTCCCGCAACTCCCGCTCCAGGGCGGTCAGCTCCTCCGCCCGGCTGGTCAGCTCCCGCTCGCCCGCCGGGGTGAGCGAGTAGACCTTGCGGCCGCCCTCCTCGGTGTGGCTGACCAGCCCCTCGGACGCCAGCTTGGCGAGGCGGGGGTAGACCGTCCCCGCCGAGGGGGCGTAGAGCCCCTGGAAACGCTCCTCCAGCAGCCGGATCACCTCGTACCCGTGCCGGGGGGCCTCCGCCAGGAGCTTGAGCAGGTAGAGCCGGAGCCGGCCGTGGCCGAAGACGGGAGGCATCTCAGACTTCCTTACGCAGAGGGGAGGCGGCGGGCCGCTCGTGCTCCGGGACGGGCCGCGGCAGCAGTGTGATGGGCCCCGAGACCGACGAACAGCTGATGGTGCCGGAGCCGGCGCCCAGCCGGCCGGCGAACGACCGCGGGCCGCGGGCGTCCAGCGGCAGGCCGGGGAGCCGGCAGGAGAGGACGCCGCTGACGCTGCTGGCGGAGACCGCGGCGCCGGCCGTCTCGGGGACGCGGACCACCAACTCGCCGGAGACCGTGGTGAGCCGGACGTCGGGCGGGGCCGTGCCGGCCAGATCGAGCACCAGGTCGCCGCCGACCGACTCGGCCCGGACGCTGGGGGAGGCGCCGTCGACCATCGTCAGCGGACCGGAGACCGAGTGGCAGTGGAACGGGCCGCGGAGGCCGACGGCCTCCACCGCGCCGGAGACCGTCTCCACCCGGGTCGGGCCGCCGAGGCCGAGGAGCCGGATGTCCCCGCGGAGGCTGCTGGCCGTGACCCGGCCGGCCAGCCCGCTGAGCGTCACCGGGGCGCCCACCGCCCCGACCGAGACCCGGCTCGCCCGTGGCAGCGAGAGCGAGATGACCGCCCGACGCCGCCGGCGGTGCGCGAGCCAGGGCAGGAAGCCCTGCCAGGGCAGGTCGCGGTAGCCGATGACCAGCCGCTCGCCGGAGACGCTGACCAGCAGCGGCGGCCCCTCGACCGCGGCGATCTCCAGCCGGGCGACCGGCTCGTCCGTGCCGATGACGTTGACCGCGCCGCCCATCACGCGGATCTCCGCCTCCTGGATCGGATCGTCGTCGAAGCGGAGCGTCCCCGGCTCGGCGACGGACCACCCGTCGTCTCGCGTCATCGCGCCTCCCGGAGCGTCACGGCCGGCACGCGCCGACCATCGATATATCGCATTCTCCGGAAGACGATATATCGCGTGTCTCGCACGTCAAGGGGGACCGCGTCACTCCGGCCGACCAGCCGTTGCGTGCCGACCGCGCGCACGCCGGGCGCGCACCACGGGCGCCATCGGTCGCTCCGGTACCCCTCCGGCCGGTGCCGGCTACTCGTCGTCCTCGTCGTCCAGCCGGGCCAGCCAGGTCGCCAACCGCTCCACCGGGACCTCGAAGTCCGGGTGCAGGTCGACGAACGTGCGCAACTGCTCGGCCAGCCAGTCCAGCGTGACCTCCTCGCGGCCGCGCCGCTGGGCGAGTTCCTCGATGCCTCGGTCGGTGAAGTACACGTCGTGCTCCCAGTACAGAAAGGTGGACCCAGGAACGATAGGACAGCGCGTCCGCCGCCCCACCGTCCGCTCCCACCCGAGGGGCGGCCGCCCGCCGGCCAGGGGCGGGGACGGGGGCGGGGGAGGAGGCGCGGTCAAGGATAGGCAACTGTCGGTGGCGGCCGGTAACCTTCGGGCACATCTGGAGCGACGGGGGGAAGTCATGAGCAGCGAGGTCACCCGGGTCACCCTGCCGGACGGCACGCCGGTGTGGGCCCGGATCGCGGACGCGTCGTCGACGCGGCTGCCCGAACAGCAGCCGCGCGGCGGCTATTCGGACACCGGGTTCGCGCAGCGCGCCGCCGCCCAGATGGAGAGCCTGCGCGAACTCATCGGCGGCGTCGCCGCGTCGGTCGCCGACGGCCTGCGGGACGCCAGGCCGGACGAGGTGAGCGTGAGCTTCGGCATCGAGCTCACCGCCAAGGCCGGCAAGATCGTCGGCCTGCTCGCCGAGGGCGAGGCCAAGGGTGCCATCACGGTCACCCTCACCTGGCAGGGCGGCCCGCCGCCGGCCTCCGGCGGGGACGCGGCGTGACATGGGGTGGCGCGGGGGGCGCACAGCCGTGGGAGGGTGACGCCTTCGAACTCCTCGCGCCGCTCGTCGCCGCCGCCACGGTACGCATCCATCCACCGCCGAGGGGGTATGCCGAGGGCGAGCCTGCCCCGCCCCCCTGGGGCAGCGGGTTCTTCGTCGCTCCCGAGTGGGTGCTCACCTGCGCCCACGTGGCCCTCGGCGGGGACGGCGTCCAGGGAGGGAGGCGCGAGGTGGGGCTGACCTTCAGAGGTGTGGACCGCCCGGTGCCCGGCCGGGTGGTCTGGGCGCAGCCCGACGAACCGCCCCCGGCCGGCGGCATGTGGCCGGCCCCCGACCTGGCCCTGGTCCGCCTCCTCGGCCCACCGCCGCCGGGTCCCGAGGGGCCGGGCTGCGTCTGGCTCAGCGAGCGCACCGCCCGGGTCTTCACCCGCAAGGAGGTCGCCTTCTTCGGCGCCGCCGAGATCGCCGGCAGCTATGTGGACATCAGCGGCCGGTGCACCATCAAGGGCGAGATGGGCACCGAGGGTCTGCTCCGGCTGGGCAACGAGGACGAGTTCCCGCACGGCGTCTCCGGCGGTCCCGTGGTGGACCTGGAGCGAGGTGAGGTGATCGGCGTGCTCAAGGCCCGACGGGACGTCAGGGACGGCGGGTTGGCCGCCTCCGTCATCCAGTTACGCCGGCTGCCCCACCCCGGCGGGCCGGTCGCCAGCCTGGCGGACGACGCCTACCAGGCCGTGCTGCACGCGCACGACGCCTACCACGCCGAGCGTCACCAGGACGCCGACTCCGGCGAGACCACCTGGACCGACGTGCAGAGCCAGCTGAGCTTCACCGCGCCCACCGTGCTTACGCCGGGTCAGCGGGTGCGGCTGCTCGGCCTGTTCGCGGCGCTGCCGCCCCCCGTCTCGACCCCCCAGCTGGACAAGGTGGTCGGCGAGGTGCGCGGCCGCCCCTACGAGGGTCAGCTCCCGGCGCCCCGCGCCTGGCGGGACGGCCTCGGCCTGCTCTACGACCTCCGGCAGGGCGTCACCGGCCTGGAGGCGGTGCTCGGTTACGCGCTCTACGCCGCCACCGAGGACCGGCCCTACCCGGCGGAGCCCCACGCCGAGGAGCGGTTGCTCCGCTGGGTGCACCGGCTGGCCGAGGAGACGCCGACGCTGTCCCGCATGGTCCGCAACCGACTCCTCCACGAGGAGAGCGTCCGGCTGGATCGGCGGACCGCGCGCGAGGCGCCGCCGAGGCGGGACGACTCGGGCGGTGACCGGCCGCTCGGCCCGGGCCCGCTGGGCGCGCCGCCCGGCGCGGTGGAGTCGTTCGTGCTGCTGCAGATCGTGCCCCGGTTCTGGGAGTGGGGCCGGTACGACTGGCGGGTCTGTTCGGCCAAGGACGGCGGGTTGGCGCCGATCGCCGAGGACTTCGAGGCCAGCGACCTGGAGAACCCGCCGGAGCGGCTGCGCGCCGCGCTGGCCGAGGCCTTCCGTCGGGGCGACGAGCCGGGCGCCCCGGTGCCGCTGCACGTGGCCGTGCCCTACTCGCTGCTGCCGGTGGCCTTCGAGCGCTGGCGGCTGATGCCCGACTGGCCGACGCTGGGCGAGCGCCGCCCGGTGGTGGTGCGCTGTACGGACCCGGTGCCCGGCGCGGAGGACAACGAGGAGCTGGCCGTGCTGCGCCGGGACCGCTGGGCAGCGGTGCACCGCGGCCCGATGTTGGCGGACGTGCTGGACTGCCACGACCAGCGGGCCCGCCCGCTGCCCGAGCCGGCCGCGCTGATCGGCCGCGAGATGGGCACGGTGCCGGTGCTCTGCCGGACGCCGTCCAGCGGTGGCGAGCCGGCCGCGCTGCACCGGGTGATGGCCAGCGGGTACAACGTGGTGCTGTGGCGCCGGGAGTTGGCGGCCCGGGGCCTGTGGTGCGAGGAGTTCCACGACGGGGTGGTCGGCGCCGTCCAGGACGCCGGCCGGGCCGGCTGGCTGCCGTCCGCGCTGTGGCGGCTGCGGGAGGCCGCCGCCGACGGCACCGCGCACGCCGCCTGGGCGGCGGACGTGGCGTTGCTCTACGCGGACCCGGCGGCCGAGCCGCTCGACGGCGACTACCTGGAGGCGCCGTGAGGCATTCGGCCACCTTGACGCGAACGTCGCCACGCCACTGGGCGCGGCCCGCGTCCCCGGCTACGGTCGGGAACGTCCAGGCCCAGGCGATCGTCCGGACGGCGCACAACCGACGAGGAGGACGCGGTGGCAGTCTCTGAAACCAACGGGCAGGAAGGGTCAACCGACCGCGAGGCGACGGACGGGGAGTGGCTGATCTACCGGGGCACCGGCGAGCGGCACGAGGGCATCCACGCCCTGCCCAAGCCGCCGCCGTGGCGGGACTTCGACGGCCACCGGCAGCCGCTGGTCGCGCCGGGGCCGGACACCGACAGCGCCTCGGACCGGCGGCTCGGGGCCTTCCGACACCTGGCCGAGATGCACCGCCCCAGCGCCGAGGAGCTGGAGATCATAAACGCGGCGCTCTATCTGCGCCGCCCCCTGCTGGTCACCGGAAGCCCGGGCACGGGCAAGAGCACGCTGGCCCACTCGGTCGCCTTCGAGCTGGGGCTGGGCCGGGTGCTGCACTGGCCGATCGTCAGCCGCAGCCGGCTGGAGGACGGCCTCTACCACTACGACGCCATCGCCCGCCTGCAGGACACCCAGATCGCGGCCAGCGGCCGGGCCGCCGGCCTGCCGGCCACCGCCGTGCCCGGCGGCATCGGCAGCTACCTGCGGCTCGGCCCGCTGGGCACGGCGCTGCTGCCGACCGCCAAGCCCCGGGTGCTGCTCATCGACGAGCTGGACAAGAGCGACATAGACCTGCCCAACGACCTGCTGAACGTCCTGGAGGAGGGCGAGTTCTCGATCCCCGAGCTGCAGCGGATCGCGGAACGCGAGCCGCAGGTCGAGGTGCTCACCGACGACGGCACCAAGGTCACCGTCCGGGAGGGCCGGGTGCGGTGCCACTCCTTCCCGTTCGTCGTGCTCACCAGCAACGGCGAGCGGGACTTCCCCGCGCCGTTGCTGCGCCGCTGCATCCCGCTCCAGCTGCGGCGCCCGGACCACGAGCGGCTGGCCACCGTGGTGCGGGCCCATCTGGGGGATGACCTGACGCGGGTTGGGGAGGATCTCATCAGCCGCTTCCTGGAGCGGTCCCGGACCGAACAACTCGCCACCGACCAGTTGTTGAACGCCATCTACCTCACCCACCACGCGGAGCTCCCCACCCGCGACCGACTGGCCGACATGCTCATCCAACGCCTCGATCAACCCAGGTAGGCACCGATGTCCCAAGCGGCGCGCCCCGACCGACTGGCGTCCCTGGTCGCCGCCCTGCGTGGCGCGGGGTGCGACCCCTCCTGGACGGAGCTGTCCGACGCCCTCTGGCTGGCCCAGTACACCCGGGGCGGCGCGGCCGGCGGGGCGGGCGCCGGCTCGGGGGAGCGCGCGCGGGGCGTGGACGGCGCGCGGGAGGCGGACGCGCCCGCCGACGAGCCGGCCAGGCCGCCGGACGAGGCACCCGACCCGGCCCGGGCGCCGGCCGACCGGCCGGCCGGCGCCGGCCGGCTGCCGCGCCCCGAGGACGAGACGGTGCTGCTCTACGCCGACCCGGGCGGCCTCGCCGGCGCGGCGGACCGGCCGCCGGGCGAGGCGCTGCCGGTCGGCGTGCCGGAGGCCAGGGCGCTGCCCGGGCTGCTGGGCATGGAGCGGGCGCTGCGCCCGCTGCGGCGCTACACCCCGCCGACCGGCCCGCCCCGCCGGTCGACCCGCGCGCTGGTGCTGGACGAGCCGGCCACCGCCGAGCGGACCGCCAGGGCCGGCGGGCTGCTCACCCCGGTCTTCCGCGCCGAGCCGCGCGGACACACCGAGCTGCAGCTGCTGATGGACGCCGCGCCCGCGATGCGGGTCTGGCAGCGGATGCTGACCGAACTGGCCGAGGTTTTCGGCCGGTTGGGCGCCTTCCGGGACATCCAGGTGCACTATCTGCACCGCTCCCCGGACGGCAGCCCGGCGGTGAGCCGCCGCTTCGAGCCGGAGGGCGCCGCGCTCCGCCCGGCCCGCCAGCTGCGTGACCCCACCGGCCGGCGGCTGACCGTGGTGGTGAGCGACTGCGCCGGCCCGCTCTGGCGGGAGGGCGCCGCGCACCGGCTGCTGCACGCGCTGGCCCGCCACGCCCCGGTCGCCGTGGTGCAGCCGCTCCCGCAGCGGCTCTGGCCGCGCACCCGGCTGCCAGCCAGCTACGGCGCCCTGGTGCGCGAGGCCGGCCCGGCCGGCTCGGTGCGGCTGCGGTTCGCGGCGGAGGGCCTGGCCGCCGGCCAGCCGCACGACCCGGCCGCCGTCGCCGTGCCGCTGCTGCCGCCCACCTCCGCCGCGCTCGGCGCCTGGGCCGGGCTGCTGGCCGGCACCGGCGCCGGCCAGGTGCCGGCGGCCGTCGGCTGGGTCCGCGCCGACCAGCCGCCGGCGGCCCGCCGCCGGGCCCGGCCGGGCGGCGCGCCCTCGGCCGCGGCCGCGCTGGCCAGGTTCCGCGCGGCGGCCTCGCCCGGCGCGGTCCGGCTGGCCGTCTACCTGGCCGCCGCGCCGCTCTTCCTCCCGGTGATGCAGCTGATCCAGCGCACGATGCTGCCCGACTCGGGGCCGGCCGAGCTGTCCGAGGTGCTGCTCAGCGGCCTGCTGCGGCGGCTGGACGGGCCGGCCGCCGAGGCCGCGGGGGACGGCCTCTGGTTCGCCTTCGTGGACGGCGTGCAGGACGAGCTGCTCGCCGAGCTGGGCCATGACGAGGCGCTGCTGGTGCTGAAGCACTGCTCCGGCTACGTCAGCCGGCGGTTCGGCGGCGCCGGGCCGAACTTCCCGGCCCTGGCGCTGGCCCAGCTCGCCGGCACCGAGCCGGCCGGCCCCGACCCGCTGACCGGCGCGGCCGAGGACGCGGAGCAGTCGCTGCCCCGCCCGTTCGCCGAGGTGGCGGCCAAGGTGCTGCGGCGTTTCCTGCCGGCCGCCCCGCCGCCGCCGCGGGACGCCGCGCGGTCGGCCGCCCCCTCGCCGTCCCGGGTGGTGGCCCGGGCCAGGACGCTGGCCGCCGCCTTCGCCGAGGACGGCCAGGTCCGGCATCTGCTGGCCGCCGTCGGCCTGTTGCGGCAGGCCACCACGGAGTGGCTGGAGCCGGGGCAGCGCACCGACCCGGAGCTGTGGGGTGAGCTGGCCGAGGCGCTGCTGCGGCTGTGGCGGGCGCAGCGCGACGGCGAGCTGCTGGTCGAGGCCCGGCAGGCGGCCGAGACGGCGGCCGCCCACCTCGGCTCGCCGGCCGGTCGCCGGGTGCTGGCCCGGGTGCTGCACGCGGCGGCCGGTGAGCGGCGGGCCGCCGGCGACACCAGGGGCGCGCTGGAGCTGTGGCGGCTGGCCGACCGGGAGTTCGCCGCCGTGCACACCACGCCGGGGCTGGACCGGGAGGCGGCCCTTGAGGTCACTCTGGACCGGGTCGAGGTGCTGACCGCGCAGTGGCGGCTGGGCGGCGACACCGCGCTGCTCCAGGAGTGCGTGGGCATGGTGGAGGCGGTGGCCGACGCCTGGCCGGCGGACCAGCCGCAGCCCAGCGGGCTGTGGCTGGCGCACGGCCGGACGTTGCTGCGGCTGGCCGACGCCGCCCCCGACCTGGAACGGGCCCGGGTGCACGCCGGCCAGGCCGCCGACTCGCTGCGGCAGGGCTGCTGGGCGCTGGAGAGCGAGCGGGCGCCGGCGCGCGCCCGGGTGAGTGCGCTGCTGGACCTGGCCGACGCGCTGCTGCGCACCGACGACGAGTGGCGGCGGGCCGCCGAGGTGATCGAGACGGCCGGCCGGCTGGCCGAGGACCCGGCCGCCCGCGCCAGCTGCCTGAGCCGGGCCGGCCGGCTCGCCCTGCGCGCCTACGAGGTGGACGGCGAGGTGGTCCAGCTGGAGACGGCCGCCGCGCGGTTCGAGGAGGCCGGCCGGCTGGCCTCGCGGGACCGCCCGGAGTACAGCGCGCTGATCGAGGAGTGGGGCGCGGCGCTGCTGCTCCGGGCGCAGCGGGAGGACGGCGCGGCGTTCGTCTCCCGGGCGGTGCGGGTGCTACGGGACTGCCGGATGGAGACGGCGGAGGGCGATCCCCGGCTGCCGGGGCGGCTGTTGCGGCTGGGGCAGGCCCTGACGGCCCGCTACCGGGACGCCGGGGACCTGGTGGATCTGCGGGAGGCCGAGTACCTCTTCCACCGGGCGGCCCGGCGGGCCGAGCAGCCGCTGACGGTGGCCCGCGCCTACCTGGAGCTGGGGGAGACCCACCGGCGGGCGTTCGGGCACACCCACCGCCCCGAGCGCCTGGACCAGGCGGCCGACGCCTTCCGCCGGGCCGCGTCGGCGGCGCTGGCGGCGGAGACGGGGGCGGTCGATCCGCGTGAGCCGGTGCGGCTGGCGGCGACCGCGCTGCACGAGCGGGGCGCCGTCTTCGAGACGGCGGGCCGCCCGCTGGCGGCGGGCGGCGCCTACCGCTCGGCGCTCCAGCAGTGGCGGCGGCTGCCGGACGGGGAGAAGGCCGGCGCCGAGACGGCGGCCCGGCTGGCCGCGCTCGCGCGCGAGCGTTGAGCCGCGCCGGGGCGGCGGGTGGTGCGGGGGGCGCGCGGGTTCGCCCTGGCTCGCCGGGGGCGCGCGGCCAGCGTTTCGTTTCCGGGCCCGGCGGGGCGGGAATCTCCGGTGCGGCGCATCGGCCGTGCGCCGCCGTGGGCGAGATGTCGGGGAGAGAGCATGTCGATGGTTCCTGAGGAGGCTGTCGCCTTCGAGCCGCTGCCGGAGTTACCGGATCTGCTGGCGCTCAGCCTGGCCGAGGTCCGGCGGATCGACCATCCGGTGCTCGACGCGGTCCTCACCGACCTGCGGGAGCGGGTGGCCAGCCCGCGGGAGACCCTGTGGGACTTCGGCCAGACGATGCCGGGGGACGGGAAGGAACGAGAGAAGTAGGCAACTCTCGGTCGAGTTGCGCCGGTTGACCGACCGGAATCGCACGACGGGGTTTCCCGGCGCCGCGTCGTCGGAAAGGTCCCCATCCGAGGACGGGAGCGGGCGCGGCCCAGAGGGGACGGACGCGCGATGCACACCACGGTCCAGGCGAGCCGCCGGAGGAGACCGGGTCCGGAGCCGTTCCGGCAGTTCGTCGTGAAGGTGAACAGCCGCTGCAACCTGGCCTGCCGGTACTGCTACATGTACTTCGCCGCCGACCCCGGCTGGCGGGCGCAGCCGGTCAGCATCGCGCCCGCGACCCTGGACCGGCTGGCCCGGCGGATCGCCGAGCACGCCGCGACGCACCGGCTGCCGGCCGTCCAGGTGGTGCTGCACGGCGGTGAGCCGCTGCTCACCGATCCGGAGGTGCTGGGCGGCTTCGTGGACCTGGTCCGCGCCGCGGTCCCGGCCGGCTGCCGGGTGGGGGCCGTCGTGCAGACCAACGGCACGCTGCTGACCGGCGCGCGGCTGCGCGCCCTGGCCCGGCACCGGATCGGCGTGGGGCTGAGCGTGGACGGCGGCCTGGCCCGGCACAACGCGGCCCGGGTGGACCACGCCGGCCGGCCCGCCTGGCCCGGCATCCGTCGCGCCGCGCGGCTGTTGGCCTCCCCGACCCACCGGGACAGCTACACCGGCGTGCTCAGCGTGATCGATCTCGACACCGATCCGATCGAGGTCTACCGCTCCCTGCTCGAACTCGACCCGCCGGCGGTGGACTTCCTGCTGCCGCACGGCAACTGGACCAGCCCGCCGCCAGGGCTGGCCGACGCCCGCCCTGGCGTCGACCGGCCCACGCCCTACGCGGACTGGCTGACCACCGTCTTCGACGCGTGGTGGCACGCCGACCGCCGCCGGGTGCGGATCCGGATCTTCGAGGAGTGCCTGGCCGCGCTGCTCCGCCAGCCGACCGCCGGCGACCTCTTCGGGCTGGCCCCGTTCAGCGCCGTGGTGGTCGAGACGGACGGCGCCATCGAGCAGTCCGACTCGCTCAAGAGCGCCTACCCGGGCGCCGCCGCCACCGGGCTGCACATCGCCACCGACCCCTTCGACGCGGCGCTCGGCCACCCGGGGGTGGCCGCCCGCCAGGGCGGGGCCGGGGCGCTGGCCGCCGCCTGCCGCGCCTGCCCGCTGCTGGCGGTGTGCGGCGGCGGGCACTACGCGCACCGGTACCGCGCCGGCCACGGCTTCGCCAACCCCTCGGTCTACTGCGCCGACCTGGCCCGGCTCACCCACCACCTGGCCGCCGCCGTCCGCCGGGCGGTGCCCCGGTGAGCGGCCCGGCCACCGGCCCGGTGACCGAGCCGCTCAGCCGCGCGCAGCTGGCCCAACTCGGCCGCACCGAGGGCGCGGAGCCGACGCTGGCCGCCCTGGCCGCCAGCCAGCACACCCAACGGCTGCTGCTCCTGCGGGTGCTGCTCGACGCGCTGCCGGCCGCGCCGGCCCCGGCCGCCGCCCTCGCGCACGAGCACGCCGCGCTGCTGGAGAGCGCCGAGCGGGCCGCGCCCGCGGCCGCCCGCCGGGTGCTGTTCTACCCGCTGACCGGCACCTGGGCCGAGCGCTGCGCCCGCCGCCTGACCACCGGCGGCGGCCAGGAGGCCGCCCGCGACCTCGGGCACCTGGGCGGGCTGGCGGCCGCCGCGGCGCTCCGCGCCGGCCTCGACTTCCGGCTCCGGGTCGACGTCGGCGGCGGCCGGCTGGCGCTGCCCACGCTGGGCGCGGTCAGCACCGGCGCGCCCGACGGCACGCCGGCCGAGCTGACTGCCAGGGACGGCGGGCTGACGCTCCGGCTGCCGGACGGGCCGCCGCTGGTCATCCGGCCGGAGCCGAGCGGGGGTTGGCGCTCGACCGACCCGCGCTGGCTGCCGCTGCACACCCTGGGCGGCGGCCCCCGGCCGGTGCTGCTGGACGACCTCGACCCCAGCCGCCCCACGCCGAACCAGGCCGGCGACGGGCCGCCGCGGCACGCGCTGCGCCCGGCGGAGCGCGCCCACTGGTCCGGACTGTGGGCCGCCGCGCTGCCGCTGCTGCGCCTCGGCGGGGCCGCCAGGGCCGCCGAACTCACCCTGCTGAACTGCATCGTGCCGCTGCTGCACCGGGGCGGCGGCCGGGCCGGGCACGTCAGCAGCACCAGCGCCGGGGCGTTCGGCGCGGTGCTCGCCAGCGCCCCGCCCAGCGCCGCGCTGCTGGCCGCCGGCCTCACCCACGAGCTGCAGCACGCCAAGCTGGCCGCCGTCCAGGAGCTGAACCCGCTGCACCACGAGGGCCCCAGGGCCCGGCACTGGGCCCCCTGGCGCCCCGACCCGCGCCCCTTCGACGGGCTGCTGCACGGCGCCTACGCGCATCTCGCGCTCGCCGGCTTCTGGCAGCAACTCGCCCTGGGCCTCGCCGACCCGGCGGCCCGCGACCAGGCGTGGGCCGCGCACTGCCGCGCCCACACCCAGGTGGGCGCCGTGCTCCCGACGCTGCGCGCCGCCCGCCGACTCACCGACGACGGGCGGCTGTTCGTCGCCGCCATGGCGGACCGGCACGGCCAGCTGGGCTCGCCGGCCCCGCCCGAGGGCCACCTGGTGCGCGCCCGGGCGTACGTGGAGACCGCGCGGGCCGGCTGGCTGCGGCAGCACGCTCGTGGCACGGTTACCTGACGGTGGCGAGGTGTATGTTTCCCAGGGGGATGTCTGACGGGGCGTCGGGTCGCACGCGTCCGGATCGTCAGCAGAGCGAACGCGTCGGTCGGTTGGCCGCTGAGGGAGGCTCCGTGCAAGGTTCGGCTCAGGTCACGGCTCCGAGGGCGGAGGAGCAGCGGATCACCATCAGCCACGCGGGGTACAACCGCGCCTGGGCGGTGTGGATCGCCGACCGCCTGGAGGGGTACGGCTGGCAGGTCTCCTTCCAACGCTGGGACCCGCCGATCGAGACGCCGCTCGCCGAGGCGCTGAGTGACCTGCTGTTGGTCGAGGGCCGCATCCTGGTGGTGCTCAGCGACTGGTACTTCAAGCTCGGTCCGCGCACCGACCAGGAGTGGAACGAGGCGCTGCGCACCGTCGTCGCCCCGCACTCCCGCCGGTTCGCCGCCGTCTCCGTCTCCACCAGCCCGATGCCCACCGCCTCGGCGGCGTTCGGCGGCACCACCGAGCTGTGGGGGCTGGGCGCCCGGGAGGCCGAGCGGCGGCTGGTGCGGCTGGTCGGCGCCTTCGACGCGCACGACCCGTCCCTCGACACCCTGGCCGGGGTCCGCGGCGCCCGGTTCCCGATGGAGCTGCCGCGGGTCTGGGGCGGGGTGCCGCGCCGGAACGCCCGGTTCACCGGCCGCGAGCGGCTGTTGCAGGAGATCCACGACCAGTTGCAGGGCGCCGAGCCGGGCGCCGGGGTGGTCACCCTGCTCGGCCTCTCCGGGGTGGGCAAGACCCAGGCCGCCGCCGAGTACACGCACCGCTTCGCGTCGTCCTACGACGTGGTCTGGTGGGTCGCCGCCGACCAGCGCGGCACGCTCCGGCAGGGCCTCGCCGAGCTGGCCCCGGCCCTCGGCCTGAGCACCGGCCACGAGTACGGCGAGCGGCTGCGCGCGGTCGGCGACGCGCTGCGCCGCGGCGACCCGCACGTTCGCTGGCTGGTGGTGCTGGACGGCGCGGACCGCCCGGAGACCATCGACGACCTGGTGCCGAGCGGCCCCGGCCATGTGCTGATCACCTCGCAGAACCGCGACTGGGACGCCTACAACACCCACCTGCTCTCCGTCCCGGTGTACCAGCGGGAGGAGTCGGTGGCCTTCGTCCGCCGCCGCGCCCCCCGGATCGGCCGGTCGGACGCCGACCTGCTGGCCGAGACCCTGGGCGACCTGCCGCTGGCGCTCGACCAGACGGCCGGCTGGCTCAACGACTCCACCATGACCGTCCAGGAGTACGTCGCCATGCTCCGCGACGACCAGGACATCGAGGTCGGCCTGCGGGTGGCCGCCGACTTCGACACCTCCTACCCGACGGCGTTCTCGATACTGCTCAACCGGCTGCGGGAGACCGTGCCCGAGGCCGTCGAACTGCTGCGGCTGTGCGCGTTCTTCGCGCCCGGCGCCATCCCGGTCCAGCTGCTGCGGGAGATCCCGGCGGAGCGGCTGCCGGAGCAGCTGGTCGGCCTGATGTCCGACCCGCTGCGCTGGAACGCGGCGACCAACCGCCTGGTCCAGTACTCGGTGATCCAGTGGGACCCGCCGAACGCCGAGGACGAGCCGCACGCCGCCGGCACCATCCACCTGCACCGCATGGTGCACCAGACGGTGCGCTCCGGCATGTCGGAGACGGACCGGGAGATCTTCTCCCGGGCGGTCCGGCACGGCCTGTCCGCCGCCGACCCCGGCACGCCGACGGACACCAGGAACTGGCCGGCCTACGCCAGGATCGTGCCGCACCTGGACAGCTCGGGCGCGCTGCACAGCCGCCACACCCGGGTGCACCGGCTGATCTACCACTGCCTGCACTACCTCTACGTCGCGGGGGAGTACACCGCCGGCATCCACCTCGTCGAACGCGCCGAGCGGGCCTGGCGTGAGCTGTTCGGCGAGGAGCACCCGCTGATGAGCGACCTCGCCTCCTACCACGCCAGCATGCTGCGCGCGGTCGGCGAGTACGCCAGGACCGAGCGGATCAACCGCGGTCTGCTGGCCCGGATGGCGGCCGAGGGCCGCGCCGAGTCGCTCGGCGCGCTCCGGGTGCTGGAGGGGCTCGCGGCCGACCTGCGGGGCCTGGGCCGGTACCAGGAGGCGCTGGACGCCTCGGAGCGGGTGCTCGCCGGCAACCTCGACCTCATCGGCGAGGAGGACTTCCGCACCCTCAACGCCCGCAGCAACCTGGCCGTCACGCTGCGGCTGCTCGGCGAGTACCGGACGGCGCTGGCCGAGGACCGGCGCACGCTCCAGGCCCGCCGCGAGCTGATGCGCGCCAGGAACAGCGCGACGCTCTCCTCGGAGACCGCCTACGCGCTGGACCTGCGGCTGCTCGGCCGCTACTCGGAGGCCCAGTCGCTCCAGGAACAGAGCGTCGAGGTGCACCGCGCGGTGCTGGGCGTGGACCACCCCCAGACGCTCAGCGCCGAGCTGAACCTCGCGCTGTGCCTGTTGCGCGCCGGCGAGCGCCCCTTGGCCCATGACCGGCTCGCCGACCTGCTGGAACGGGTCGAGCGGGTGCTCGGGGAACGCTCCCCGCTCACCCAGCAGATCGCCACCTGCTACTCCTTCGTGCTGCGCGCGCACGGCCGGCTCGACCTGGCCAGGACCCTCGGCGAGCGGACCGTCCGGCAGTACCGCCAGGCGCTGGGCCCCGACCACCCGTACACCATCGGCACGCTGGCCAACCACGCCCTGGTGCTGCGCGCGGCGGGGGAGCGGGAGGAGGCGCTCGACCTCAACGAGCAGTGCCTGACCCGGATGACGGAGGCGGTGGGCCCCAACCACCCCTGGCGGCTGGGCATCGCGCTGAACCTCAGCGCCGACCGCAACATCGCCGGCGACGTGGAGAGCGCCGCCGAGCTGAGCCGGGACACCGCCCGCCGGGCCGCCAACAACCGGGGCCTGGGCCGCGAGCACCCGCTCACCCTGTCCTGCAAGGTGGCCCTCGCCACCGACCTGCGGAACCTGCGGCAGCGGGCGGAGGCCGACAAGGCGGAGGAGGACGCGCTCTCCGGGCTGATCTCCACCCTCGGTTCGCAGCACGTGCACACGGTCAGCGCCCGGGCGCGGGTCCGCCCCTTCTGGGACTTCGAGCCGCTGATCACCTGACGTCGGGCCCGCTGGTCGGGCTGATCACCGGCCCGCTGGCCAGCCGACCACGGTCACCCGACGACGAGGGGGGCCACCGCGTCCGCGGTGGCCCCCCTCGTCGTCCTCGCCGCCGCCCCTGGCCGGCCGGGGGCGAACCCGGCCGGCCAGGGACTGGCTCACAGCTCGAAGACCTCCTCGACCAGCGCCTGCTGCTCGGCCTGGTGCCGCTTGGCCGAACCGACCGCGGGCGAGGACGAGGCCGGCCTGGTCACCGGGATCAGCTGACCGGGCAGCTGCACCTGCTGCGGGAGGTTGAGCGCCACGAACGGCCAGGCGCCCTGGTTGGCCGGCTCCTCCTGGGCCCACACCACCCGCTCGGCGTGCGGGAAACGGGCCAGCTCGGCGCGCAGCTCCTCACTGGGCAGCGGGTAGAGCCGCTCCAGCCGGAGCAGCGCCACGTCCGAGGCGTTCCGCCGCTCCCGCTCCGCCGCCAGGTCGTAGTGCACCTTGCCGGCGGACAGCACGACCTTGCGGACCTGCTGCGGGTCGGCCGCCGCGTCGCCGATCAGCGGCCGGAAGGCACCGCTGGTGAACTCCTCGGCCCGCGAGGCCGCCGCCTTCAGCCGCAGCATGGACTTCGGGGTGAAGACCACCAGCGGCTTGTGGTGCGGGTTGTGCACCTGCCAGCGCAGCAGGTGGAAGTAGTTCGACGGCAGGGTGGGTGCCGCCACCGTCATGTTGTTCTGCGCGCACAGCTGGAGGAACCGCTCGATCCGGGCCGAGGAGTGGTCCGGGCCCTGGCCCTCGTAGCCGTGCGGCAGCAGCAGGGTGACGCCGGAGGTCTGGCCCCACTTCTGCTCCGCCGACGAGATGAACTCGTCGATCACCGTGGAGGCGCCGTTGGCGAAGTCGCCGAACTGGGCCTCCCACATCACCAGCGCCTCGGGCCTGGCCAGCGAGTAGCCGTACTCGAAGCCCATCGCCGCGTACTCGCTCAGCAGCGAGTCGTAGACGTTGAACCGGGCCTGGTCGGGCGCCAGGTAGAGCAGCGGGGTGTAGTCCTCGCCGGTCTTCCGGTCGATCAGCACCGCGTGCCGCTGACCGAAGGTGCCGCGCCGGGAGTCCTGGCCGGCGAGCCGGACCGGGGTGCCCTCCATCAGCAGCGAGCCGATGGCGAGCAGCTCGCCCATCGCCCAGTCGATGGTGCCCTCCTCGACCATCGCCGCGCGCCGTTGCAGCTGCGGCAGCAGTCGGGGGTGGACCGTGATCCGCTCCGGGATGTTGACCTGGGACTCGGCGATCCGCTTGACCACCTCGGCGGAGACGCCCGTCTCCACCGCGACCGGGAACTCCGGCCTGGGCACCGGGACCTCGGCCGGGGCCGGGGTGTCCGTGGCGTCCCTGACCTCCTTGAAGACCTTCTCCAGCTGGCCCTGGAAGTCCTGGAGCGCCTGCTCCGCCTCCTCCAGCGTGATGTCGCCCCGGCCGATCAGCGACTCGGTGTAGAGCTTGCGCACCGAGCGCTTCTTGTCGATCAGGTCGTACATCAGCGGCTGGGTGAAGGACGGGTTGTCCGTCTCGTTGTGGCCGCGGCGCCGGTAGCAGACCAGGTCGATCACGACGTCCTTGTTGAACGCCTGGCGGTACTCGAAGGCCAGCCGGGCCACCCGGCAGACCGCCTCCGGGTCGTCGCCGTTGACGTGGAAGATCGGCGCCTCGATCATCCGCGCCACGTCGGTGCAGTAGGTGGAGGACCGGGCGGCGGCGGCCGTCGCGGTGTAGCCCACCTGGTTGTTGATCACGATGTGGATGGTGCCGCCGGTGCGGTAGCCGCGCAGCTGCGACATGTTGAGCGTCTCGGCCACCACGCCCTGGCCGGCGAAGGCCGCGTCACCGTGCAGCAGGATCGGCAGCACCGTGAAGTCCTTGCCGCCCCGGCCGATGATGTCCTGCTGGGCCCTGGCCACGCCCTCGACCACCGGGTCGACGGCCTCCAGGTGCGACGGGTTGGCGGTGAGCGAGACCTTGATCTGCTCGCCGGAGAGCCCGGTGAAGGTGCCCTCGGTGCCGAGGTGGTACTTGACGTCACCCGAGCCGTGCATCGACTTGGGGTCGAGGTTCCCCTCGAACTCGCGGAAGATCTGCGCGTAGGACTTGCCCACCACGTTGGCCAGCACGTTCAGCCGGCCGCGGTGCGCCATGCCGATCACGGCCTCGTCCAGCTTGTCGCCGGCGGCCTCGTCCAGCACCGTGTCCAGCAGCGGGATGACCGTTTCGCCGCCCTCCAGCGAGAACCGCTTCTGACCGACGTACTTGGTCTGGAGGAAGGTCTCGAACGCCTCCGAGGCGTTCAGCCGGCGCAGGATGCGCAGCTGCTCCTCGCGCTCGGGCGCGCTGTGCGGGCGCTCCACCCGGTCCTGGATCCAGGTCCGCTCCTTCGGGTCCTGGATGTGCATGTACTCGATGCCGGTGGTCCGGCAGTACGAGTCGCGCAGCACGCCGAGGATGTCCCGCAGGGTGAGCATCGACTTGCCGGCGAAGCCGCCGACCGCGAACTCCCGCTCCAGGTCCCACAGGGTGAGCCCGTGCTCGGTGATGTCCAGGTCGGGGTGGCGGCGCTGCTTGTATTCCAGCGGGTCGGTGTCGGCCATCAGGTGGCCGCGGACCCGGTAGGAGTGGATCAGGTCGAAGACCCGGGCCGCCTTGGTGACCTCGTCGTCGTGGTTGACGTCGATGTCCCGGTGCCAGCGGATCGGCTCGTACGGGATCCGCAGGGCCTCGAAGATGTCGTCGTAGAAGTCGTGCTGGCCCAGCAGCAGTTGGCTGATCTGGCGGAGGAACTCGCCGGACGCCGCGCCCTGGACCACCCGGTGGTCGTAGGTGCTGGTGAGCGTCATGACCTTGGAGATGCCCAGGCGGTTGAGCGTCGCCTGGGAGCTGCCCTGGAACTCGGCCGGGTACTCCATGGCGCCCACGCCGAGGATCACGCTCTGGCCGGGCATCAGCCGCGGCACCGAGTGCACCGTGCCGATGCCGCCCGGGTTGGTCAGCGAGACGGTGACCCCGGTGAAGTCGGCCATGGTCAGCTTGCCGGACCTGGCCCGGCGGACGATGTCCTCGTACGCCTGCCAGAACTCGAAGAAGGTGAGCGTCTCGGCCTTCTCGATGCCGGCCACCACCAGCTGGCGGTCGCCGTTCTCCTTGACCAGGTCGATGGCCAGGCCGAGCTTGACGTGCTCGGGCTTGACCAGCGTCGGCTTGCCGTCCTTCTCGGTGAAGGAGTAGTTCATCGCCGGCATCGCCTTGATCGCCTGCACCATGGCGTAGCCGATCAGGTGCGTGAAGGAGACCTTCCCGCCCCTGGCCCGCTTCAGGTGGTTGTTGATCACGATGCGGTTATCGAAGAGCAGCTTCACCGGGACCGCGCGCACCGACGTGGCGGTGGGCAGGTCACGGGAGGCGTTCATGTTCTTGGCGACGGCGGCGGCGGGACCGCGCAGCGTCACCAGCTCGGGACCGGCCGTCGGCTCGGCGGCCGGCTTGGCCGGGGCAGCCTTGGCCCCGGCCGGCTTGGCCGCGGCGGGCTTCGCCGCCGGCTTGGCCGGGGCCGGCTGGGCGGCCGGCTGGGTCGCGGTGGGCTTCGCCGCCGGCTTGGCCGGCGCCGCCGGGGCGGGCGCCGCCGGAGGCTGGGCCTGCGCGGCGGCGGGGGCCGAGCCCGCGCCGGCCGGCGCGGCGGGTGCCGAGTCGCCTCCCGGCTGGTAGTCGGCGAAGAAGTCCCACCAGGCACGGTCAACGGAGTTCGGGTCCTGGAGGTACTGCTGGTAGATCTCGTCAACAAGCCATTCGTTGGCTCCGAAGCCGGCGGCAGAGTTCTTCTGCGCTTCTCGGTCGGCGTCAACGCTTGAGGTGTTCGGGGACTGTGGCGACACGGCGGCAACCGCCCTCTTCCGCTTCGCAAGGTCATGGACAGCGGAAATCAAGGCTACGCCCCCCTACGCCTCCGGCGCAGTCCGCAGCCGCCAGACGTGGCCTACACCACACCGAAGCCCGCGTTTCAGGGCAGGAACGCGCGGGAATTGCATCAAGTTTGGTGTGAACAGGCAACGAATTGGCAACAACGGGACTACCGTCGAACAGGACCGCGAGGACCCCCGCGTTCAACTGCGACGATGCGCCGGGCTCCGGGCCGCACGCCGGGGCGCGCGACCGAGGGCGCCCGGCGGCGCCCGAGGTCAGCGGGCCCGCCTTCGGGCCCTGACCGCGACCCTACGTCAATTATTTGCCTGCGCGTTACCCGGCAGGGTGAGTCGGATGTGGCAACCCCGACGGGACTCCGCCACGCCGATCGTCCCGCCGTGCAGCTCCACCGCCCAGCGGGCGATGGCCAGCCCCAGCCCGGTGCCCCCGTCGTGCGCCTGGACGCCGTCGATGGTGCCCCGGCCGAACCGCTCGAAGACCAGCTCGCGCTGCTCCTGCGGGATGCCGGGCCCCTCGTCCCGCACCTCGATGACCAGCCCGCCGGGCGCCGCGCCCGGCCGGGCCACGACGGTGACCGTGCCGTTGCGCGGGCTGTGCTTGACCGCGTTGTCCACCAGGTTGGTGACCACCTGGTCCAGCCGCTCCGGGTCGGCCCTGGCCCGCAGCCCGCCGGGGACCACGTCCAGCCGGATCCGGACGTCGGTCCTGGCGTGTCCCCGGCCGAGCGCCATCCGGGCGTCGGCCAGCACGGTGGTCAGGTACGGCTCCACCCGGAAGTCTCTGGCCTGGAGCGGCACCACGCCGTTCTCCAGCCGGGAGAGGTCGAGCAGCTGCTCGACCAGCCGGCCCAGCCGCTCGGTCTGCCGCAGCGCGGTGGCCATGGTCTCCGGATCGGCGTCCGAGACCCCGTCCACCACGTTCTCCAGCACCGCCCGCAGCCCGGCGATCGGGGTGCGCAGCTCGTGCGAGACGTTGGCCACCAGCTCCTTGCGCTGCCGGTCGGCGGCCTGCAGGTCGGCGGCCATCCGGTTGAAGGCGTGCGCCAGGTCGCCCAGCTCGTCCCGGCGGGCCACCCGGACCCGCCGGTCGTACCGGCCCCTGGCCATCGCCCTGGCCGCCGAGGTCATCTCCAGCACCGGGGACGCCAGCCCCTGGGCCACGAACTGGGTGACCAGCAGGGACGCGATGATCGCGATGATCGCGATCACCTGGAGTCCGATGTCCGACCGGTAGGCCAGGAGCAGCAGCACGGTGGTGATGCCCACCGAGATGATCACCAGGCCGCCCAGCGCGGCCTTCACCGAGCGGAACGGGTCGAGCGGGCGCAGCACCCGCCACAGCGTGTGGCCGTAGCGCCGCGCGGTCGACTCCCGCTGCACGGTCAGCTCAGCCCTCCGCGGTGGCCTGGCCACGGACGGTGGGCTCGCCGGCGAACCCGGGCGGGGTCTCCAGCGCGTACCCGACGCCGTGCACCGTCCTGATCCGCTCGGCGCCGATCTTCCGGCGGAGCGCCTTGACGTGGCTGTCCACCGTCCTGGTGCCGGAGGCGTCGGCCCAGTCCCAGACCTCGGCCAGCAGCTGCTCCCGGGTGAGCACCGCGCGCGGCGAGCGGGCCAGGCACATCAGCAGGTCGAACTCGGTGGGGGTGAGGTGGATGTCCTTGCCGGCGGCCCGCACCCGGCGCTGGGTCCGGTCGATCTCCAGGTCGCCGAGGCGCACGCTGCCCGGCCTGGGCGTGGTGGCGGCCACCGCGGCCCGCTCGATCCGGCGCAGCAGCACGTGCGACCTGGCGACCAGCTCGCGCATGGAGAACGGCTTGGTCATGTAGTCGTCGGCGCCGACGCCGAGCCCGACCAGCATGTCGGTCTCGTCGTCCCTGGCGGTCAGCATCAGCACCGGCACCGGGCGCTGTGACTGCACCCGGCGGCACACCTCCAGGCCGTCGAAGCCCGGCAGCATGACGTCCAGGATCAGCAGGTCCGGGTGCCAGGCGCTGGCGGTCTCCACCGCGGCCGGGCCGTCCGCCGCGGTCTGCACCAGGAAGCCCTCGGCCCGCAGCCGGGCCGCGATCGCCTCGACGATGGTGGGGTCATCCTCGACGACCAGAACGCGTCGCTGGGCTCCGGGGGTTGCCACGGTCGCGTTGTGGTGACCGCTCCGCTCCGCCGTCTCCGGCTCGGTCGGGTCGCCCGTGGGCAACGGCTTCTCCTGGTGCTCTCGGTCCATCGGCGCATTCCTGGTTTCTGTTGAGGTCATGAGGTACCGCCCCGGGGTGTCGCGTGGTGTCAGCCGGCTGGTGCTGACAAGACGGTGCCCTGGGGCACCGCTAAGCAGCGTAGAGCGGAAACTCGGGCCCCGGCTACGCGGACCGGGTGGCGGAATGTCGGCTGGCGAGAAACAGCACGTCGGGAACACCTCGGGCAACCGACACCTCTTCGGTGCGAACTCCGACGAACCCGGCATCGCCCAGCAAGTCGGGGAATGTCGCCGAGGGTTGTGCGGACCACACAACGAGCACCCCACCCTCGGTGAGCGCCGCGCGGCAGGCGGCGAGCCCGGCCGGGGAGTAGAGGCCGTCGTTGTCCTCGGTCACCGTCCAGTCCGGGCCGTTGTCGATGTCCAGGCAGAGCGCCTCGTACCGGCCCCGGACGCTGTGCAGATGGGCCAGCAGATCCGCCTGGACCACCCGCACCCTGGGGTCGGTCAGCGCGCCCCCGGAGTGCGCCGCGAGCGGGCCGGCGCGGTGCCAGTCGAGCACCGCCGGCTCCCGCTCCACCACGTCGATGCCGCCCCAGCGCGGCTCGGCCGCGGCCTCGGCCAGTGAGAAGCCCACGCCCAGGCCGCCGATCAGCAGCCGGGGCGGGTGCGGCCTGGCGGCTCCGCTACCGGAGGTCAGTTCGGTGAGCGCGGCGCGCACCAGGAGCCGCTCGGAACGGCCGTCCGAAGTGTCCATCAGGAAGCAGCCGTTGGCGATGATCTGGAGCAGCGCGCCGTGCCGGCGCAGCACCACCTCGCCGAACGGCCCGGTCCGCCGGTCCAGCACCACGGGCCGGCCGTCTGCCGCGTCCTGGCCGGCCGACGGGCCGGCGGTGCCTGGGGCGGGAAGCGCTGAGGGTGCCATGGGGCCATCCTCCCGCACGGCACCCCGCCGCCCCCGGGGTTTTCCGGTGGTCCCGGGGGCGGCCGCGGTCAGCCGTCGGCCAGCGCCTGGAGCCGGCTGTAGTCCCCGTTGAAGAGGTTGTGGTCGCCGACCGTGGGGCCGGTCGAGGTGTACTGCCAGAAGGTGTGGAAGCCCCAACCGGCCGGCAGGGTGCCGGGGGTGGACGCGTACCTGGCGATCCACAGCGGGTTGGTGGCGCCGAAGCCGGCGTTGTTGCCGGTGCACTGGGTCCACCAGTCGGTGGTGGTGTAGATGACCACGTCCCGGCCGGTGTGCGCGCGGTAGGTGTCGCTGAAGTCCCGGATCCAGTCGACCATCGCCGACTGGCTCAGCCCGTAGCAGGTCGAGCCGTACGGGTTGTACTCGATGTCCAGCACGCCGGGCAGCGTCTTCCCGTCGGCCGACCAGCCGCCGCCGTTGCTGGCGAAGTAGGTGGCCTGCGCGGCGCCGCTGGAGGCGTTGGGCACCGCGAAGTGGTACGCGCCGCGGATCATCCCGACGTCGTAGGAGCCGTTGTACTGCTGCGTGAAGTAGGGGTTGCGGTAGCTGGTGCCCTCGGTCGCCTTGACGTAGGCGAACTTGACGCCGCTGTCCCAGAGCGTGGACCAGGCCACGTTGCCCTGGTGGCTGGAGACGTCCACGCCCTCGACGCTGGCCAGCGGGTCCGCCGCCGGCGGGACGTAGCTGGTGTCGCCGCCCTCGTGTTCGAGGACGGTCGAGCCCAGGTAGGCCGAGCCGAAGTCGGGATGCCGCTCCGGATCGTCGGGCGGGGCGGCCGCGCCGGCCGCCGTCGGCGTGGCCAACAGCAGGGCCAGGGCGGCGAGAAGGGTGCCGAGCAGGATGGGGAGGGTGCGTGGGGCGCGCCGGCGACGTGTGTGGCCGCGCGTACCCAGGTCGGGAACGGGCATGGGTGTGCCTTCCGGAACCGTGGTGTGGGGGGACAGTCGGGCCGGGACGGCATGCTGGTGTGGCCATGCCAATGGCCCAACTCGACGGTAACGCGGGTAGACAGGACAGGGAAGGAGGAAACGGCCTTAGCGGTGGTCCAGGCCGCTGAACGGCGTGAAACCCGGCGCCGCACGGCCGGCCGCGCGACCCGGCGGCGCACCGCCCCCGGACACGCCGGGTGAACGCCCCCGGGCCCGAGGCTGGTTGGCGCCCGTGGGCGCGTTGCGACGGTCAGAGCACGGCGAGGACGGCGGTGGCGTCGTCGTGGGTCTTGCCCCGGGGGAACGCCGCGCCCGCCGGGTCGGCGGACTCCGCCGCGCGCACCTCGGCGATCAGCCCGGCCGGGCCCCGCTCGACCAGCGACCGGTGCAGCGCCGACCAGTCCCCGAGTCCGAAGACCTCCGTCCAGCGCCCCACCCCGTCGGTGACGGCGGCCAGCGAGCTGACCCGCTCCCTGGGGAGACGGCCCGTCACCGCGCGGGCGGCCACGGCCGGATCGGCGGCCGCGGTGAAGAAGCCGTCCGGCGCGTTCCGGTGTGCCTCGACGAAGGCGGCCCGTCGCTCGGCCGGCTGTCGCCATGCCAATGGCCGGAGTTGGTCCAGTCGGTCGTCAAGAACGGGCCGCACCACGCCCGTTGACTCCTCGACCAACAACGCCGAGTCGGAGAGCACCAGATACTCCACCTCGCCGGCGTTCCATCGGCAACACACCACCGTGGCCTGCGGGGTGCGTCGGTGAGAAAGGTCACACGAGCCCCGGTGGGCGTCGGCGGTGCGCTCGATCGCGTGCGCCAGCGCGTCGGTCAGCGGGCGTGCCGGGGCGCTCGTGAGTGCCCGCAGCAGCGTGCCGCCGAGCCGCGCGGAGAACCAGGCGACCCCGTGTGTACAACCGAAATCACCGGTTGGTGCGGTGACGCCGTCCAGCACCACCAGTGCTCCGTCGCCGACCTCGGTCGGGGTGGCGGTGGCGGCGAAGTCCTCGTTGGGGCGGCCCGGTGAACCCGGTTCGGTGGCCGACTGGATGCGCATGCTCAACAGTCTGCCGTAGGGTGGCATTTGTTGGCGTTCGCCTGGGAAAGAGCCGATAGTTGCCGGCGCGGAAGCTGATCTTGCCAGGAGCGCGGCCGGAATTCCAGCGAAAACCAGCCGAACTCACGGCGCGGTCCCCCGGTCAGGTGACGTGAAGTTGTCCGCCGACTTCAGGGTGTTGTTCACTCCTTCGGGTGGCGGGGCTGGCCGGTTCGCCTCCCGCCCGGTCGGCGCTGGCAAGGTCGGAGCCGAAGTGACGAGAATGCGAGCACAGGTGCGGAAGACGACATCGCGGGACGAAGGTGGTTCTGCCCCTTCCACACCTCAGGGCGCCTCGGGGGCGGCCGCCGCCGACCCCGGATCCCGCGCGGCCCGCCGGCGCCGCGGCCGGGTCCGCACCCGGCTGTTGGTCGCCCTGCTGCTGAGCGGGGCCGCGGTGCTGATCGCCGGCGCGCCCGCCGCGCTGCACCAGTACGAGGCGCTGACGGACAGCCAACAGCTTCTGGACGACTCCTCGTTGGGGGAGCGGTCGGTCTCGCTGGCGCACATCCTGGCGGACGAGCGGGACGCCCTGGTGGTCGCCGCCGCCGGTGAACCAGGCGCGCTGGCCGCGGCGTTGACCGACGACGCCACGGCGCGCGCGGACCGCCGGATCGCCGAGCTGCGGGACGCGGTGGAGCCCGCGCTGTCGGACGAGCTGGCCACGCTCGCCGCGGAGCGCGAGCAGGCGCTCGCCGGCGAACGCACGCCGGTGGAGATCCACCAGAGCTACACGGCGGTGATCGAGCGCCTGGACGGGCTGCTGCGCTCCGTCAGCCGGGTCGCCCCGGTCGACGCGGTCAGCCCCACCAGTGACGCGCTGCCCGACCTGGCCCGCGCCGTGCACGCCTCGTCGGCGACCAGGGGCCTGCTGCTGGCCGCCCTCGAAGGCGACGGCGAACAGGCCGAGCTGACCGGCCTGGCCCAGCGGGAGGCGGTCTCCGAGGCCGCGGCCCTGGCCGACTTCCTGGCCATCGCCGACCAGCACGGGCAGGACTCCTACCGGCACACGGTGGCCGGCGGCGACGCCGAGGCAGCCGAGGACTACCTGGCCGTCCTCACCGACGGCTCCGTCCTGGACGCGGCGGACCGGGCGCTCGACCCCGCCGCGGTGGACGAGGCGCTCCAGGCCCGCACCGGCCTCCAGCGCGGGGTGCTGGCCACGCTGGCCACCGAGCACACCGAGGCCGTAGAGGCGCTGCGCGACGACGAGATGACGCGGCTGCTGGTCACCGCCGGGGTGATCATCGGCGCGCTGCTGCTGGCCCTCGCGGTCAGCGTGCAGACCTCCCGTTCGCTGACCCGCCCGCTGGCCGCCGTCCGGCTGGGCACCCGGCGGGTGGCCGCCGACCCGGTCCACCAGGAGCCGGTCCGGTACGTCGGCCGCAACGACGAGTTCGCGGAGGTGGTGGCCTCGGTCAACGCCCTGCGGTCGCGCGCCGAGGACCTCCAGCGGCAGGCCGCCGAGGCCGAGCAGAGCAGCGGCGGGCTGCGCGCCGAGCGCGACCGGCTGCTCGCCGAGCAGCGTGAACTGACCGCCCGGCTGGCCGCGTTGCACGGCGCGGTGCACGGCATGTTCGCGCACCACGCGCAGCGGCTGCTGGACCTGGTGGAGGAACAGCTCGCCGTCATCGAGGGGTTGGAGGAGCACGAGACCGACCCTGACCAGCTGGCCGTGCTCTTCTCCGTCGACCACCTGGCGGCGCGGATGCGGCGGCACAGCGAGAACGTGCTGCTGCTCGCCGGCGCCGAGCCGGTCCGGGCGCTGGCCTCGCCGATGCCGCTGATCGACGTGGCGAGGGCCGCGGTCAGCGAGATAGAGCGCTACGACCTGGTGGAGACGGTCCCGCCGCCGCCGATGCGGATCGCCGCGCACGCGGCGCGGGACGTGAGCCACCTGCTGGCCGAGCTGCTGGACAACGCGGCGGTCTCCGCGCCCACCGGCACCCGGGTGCGGCTGACCGGCCACTGGCAGGCGGAGGAGCTGCTGCTCACCGTCGAGGACGAGGGACGCGGTCTGGCCGAGGGCCGGCTGGCCGAGCTGAACGCCCGGCTCGCCGACCCGGTGACCCCGCCGCCCGGCGCGGACGGCGGCAACGGGCAGCACATCGGGATGGGGCTCTACACGGTGGCCAGGCTGGCCGCCCGGCACGGGCTGCGCTGCCGGCTGGTGGCCCGCCCGGCCGGTGGCACCCTGGCCGAGGTGCTGGTGCCGGCCGGCCTGCTCCAGCCGGGCGGGGCCGAGCCCGGTGGCTTCCCCACCGACGCGCTGGCCGGGCCGGCCAGCGGCGGCTACCCGACGGTCCAGGCCGACCACGGCGGCGCGCACGCCGCCCCGGCGGGCACCACGGGCCAGCATCCGCTGGCCTCGACCACCGGTCAGTACCCGCTGGACGCGACGACGGGTCAGCATCCGCTGGACGCGTCCACGGGTCAGTACCCGCTGGCGTCCACCACGGGCCAGCACCCCATCGCCTCGTCCACCGGGCAGCACCCGGTGGCCCCGGCCACCGGCCAGCACCCCGTGGTGCCGGGCCAGGCCGGGTACCCGGCGGCGCCGGCGCCCGGCGGCTACCCGGCCGGAGCCGGGACGCCGCCCGCCGGCGGGTCGCCGACCGGCGCGCTCCCGGTGCGCGACCTCAGGTCCCGCGGCGCCGAGCACGCGCACGCGCCGGACAGCGCGCCCGTGACCACCAACAGCGGGCTGCCGCTCCGCACCCGGGTGGCCTCCGCCGGGCCCTCCGGCGCGGACACCGGGAGGAACCGGACGGTGGACCCGGAGGAGCTGCGCCGCCGGCTCGGCGGCTTCCAGCGGGGAGCCAGGGAGGGGCACCGGGACGCCGCGCTGGCCACCGGGGAGTTCCCCGCGCATCCGGGCGCCCCCGCCGACCAAGGACCCGGCCAGGGACTCGGCCGCGGGCCAGGCGAAGGGCCCGGCGAACGACCTGGCCGACACGGAGAGGAACAGCCGTCATGACCTCGGGTACCGAAACGCGGCAGCAACGCCCGCAGAGCCACGGCGGGCAGAACCTGCGGTGGCTGCTGAGCAAGTTGGTGAACGAGGTGCCGGGGGTGCTCTCGGTCGCCGTGGTCTCCACGGACGGGCTGCCGCTGCTCTCCACCGAGTCGGGCGCCGACGGCGCGACCACCCCGCTCCTGACCGGGCCGCCCACCCCGCGCTGGCCCGGCGGCACGCCGAGCGGCGCGGCGGCCGACCTGGCCACGGTGGTCTCCGGCCTGGGCAGCCTCACCGGCGGCGCCGCCTCGCTGATGGACGGCGGGCAGGTGAAGCAGACGCTGGTCGCCATGGAGACCGGCAACCTGCTGGTGATGGCCATCTCGGACGGCTCCCTGCTGGGCGTCTACACCGAGCCGACGGTCGACATCAGCGTGGTCACCTACCAGATGGCGCTGCTCGTCGGCCGCGCCGGCCACCTCCTCACCCCGGAACTCCGCGCCGAACTCCGCCAGGCCACCAGCCCCTACTAGGCCGGGGGACCGCACCTGGCCGGTGTCCCGGCGGGCCGGGTCCGTCGGCCGCTCGTCGGCGGGGGCTCCGGCGGTCCTCCCTCTTGCGTCCCCGCCCCCCTGTCGGTAGATAAGGGGGCGATGCCGTGGGATGCGGATACATCGGGGGGAAGCGGTGTTGCGTGTTCATTTCGACGGAGACGACCTGGCCAGGGTCCGGGTGGCGGTGGGCGCCGTGCCGGCCTGGGAGACGGTGCTGAGCCTGCACAGCCTGCACCACGCCGAGCGCGGGAACGTCTCGCGCCGCTGGCGCCGCTCGGTGGCGGCCGGCGCGCCGCGCGCCACCCGGCTGCTGTCCGAACTGGTGCCGCCCCGGGGCTACTTCCCGGACTTTCTCACCCCGGCGCGGCAGCGCTACGGGCTGCGGGAGAGCGTCGCCGAGGTGCTGCGGACCCCGCCGGCGGCGCGGCGCGGGGACATCGAGCTGCTGGGCGCCGAGCGCGCCGTCTCGCCCTGGGTGAGGGCGCTCTCCCGGGGGGACGACCACGCGCTGGACCTGCTCGGCCGCGCGCTGACCAGCTACCAGCGGGTGGCCATCACCCCGCACTGGCGGCACGTCCGTGCCGCGGTCGAGGCCGAACGGGAGCGGCTGGCCACGGAGTTGCTGGACCGGGGGACGGAGTCCCTGCTGGGGAGGCTGGCGCCCGGCATCCGCTGGCGCGCGCCCGTCCTGGAGATGGACTATCCGGTGCGCCAGGAACTCCACCTCGGCGGGCGGGGGTTGCTGCTGGTCCCGTCCTACTTCTGCTGGCGCACCGCGGTCACGCTGCTGAGGCAGGACGGTATCCCGGTGCTGGTCTACCCCGCCGAGCGGCGGGGCGGGGCGCTCGCGCCGGACGGGGATCGGCGGCGGGAGCTGGCCGCGCTGATCGGCGCCACCAGGACGGAGGTGCTGACGCAGGTGGGGAGCGGCGCGAGCAGCGGCGAACTGGCCCGTCGGACCGGCGCGTTGCCGTCCTCGGTGAGCCAGCACACGGCGGTGCTCCGCGCGGCGGGACTGCTGTTCAGCGAACGCCGCCGGAACGCCGTGGTGCACACCCTGACCCCGCTGGGCCGCCGGCTGCTGGGCGGCGGGGACGGCCCCGACCGGTGACCGCGGGGCGGCGCCGGCCACCCGCGCCGTCCCCGGATTCACGCAGGAGTGAAACACGCCCTGGCCCGGGCCCGGGCCGCCTAACGTCGTGGCACGAGCGCGGCGGGCCCGCCGCGCGGCAGCCGCCGGGCCGGCCACGGGCGGTGGTCCCCAGGGGGGCGGGACCACCACCCGGGCCGGGCCGGCGGAACGGGGGACTGGGCGGGGGGAACGGTCGGTACGCACGCGGTCTCGGCCTTCGACGAGGGGACGGGACCCGGGTGGCGGACCGCGCGCCCAGGTGGTTACCCACCGTAGCGGTCGCCACTGACAGTGCGACCGTGGCCGTCGGCGCGCGGGTCAGGCGGCGCGGGGATCAGGGGGTGCGGGGCCGCACCGCGCCCAGGATCGGCCGCCCGGCGACGGGGGTGACCGCCACCTCCCGGCCGGGGGCGGGCGGGTGGACCACCGTGCCGTCCCCGGCGTAGAGCGCGATGTGGCTGGCGTCGTCGTGGTAGACCACCAGGTCGCCCGGGCGCAGTTCATCCAGCGGCACCCGGGGCAGCAGCTCCCAGGCCCGGGCGCTGGTCCTGGGCACGGTGGCGCCGGCCTGCTCCCAGGCGCGCAGCGCCAGTCCCGCCGGGTCGAAGGCGTCAGGACCGGCGGCGCCCGGCCGGTGCGGCTTGCCGCGCTGGGCGAGCGCCCACTCCAGGGCCTGCCGCCCGGCCGCGTCGCCGGCCGCGTCGCCCGTCCGGCCGTCGGTCACCGCGTCGGTCACCGCGTCACTCACCGCGCCGCCTTCGGCCGCCGCCCCGCTCCCGTCGGCCGGCCGCTGGGCGGCGAGGAACTCCCGCTGCGCGTCGGCGGTCTCCCGGGTCGCCAACTCCGTCACCCCGGAGCGCTGTTCCTCGGTCAGGCCGGCGAGCAGCTCGGCCACCTCGGCCATCCGGTGGTGCGCCGCGTCCCGCCGCTCCCGTTCCCGCTCGGCCAGCAGCCGTTCCTCGTCCCACGCCGCTTGGGCCTCGTCCGCCAGCGTCTCGGTGGTCCGCTCCGCCTCGGCCAGCCGTTGGATCTCGGCCAGCTGCCCGGCGGCCGCCCGCCGGGCCACCGTGGTGTCGTGCAGCGCCCGCGCCGGCTCGTCGCCGGTGAGCAGCAGCCGCAGCACCGGCGGCAGCTCGCCGCCGCCACCGTTCCGGTACTCGGCGGCGGCCAGCCGGCCGGCGGTCCTCCTGGCGCCGCTGAGGGTGCCCCGGGCGTCGGCCAGCAGCGCGTCCAGCCGCGCCACCTCGGCCCGCTGCGCCGCCAGCCGCTCGGCCGACTCGTTGTACGCCTCGGTGGCCGCCCCCGACTCCCGTGCCAGCTCGCGTAGTTCGGTCAACAGGGCAGCGGGGTCGGCGGGTTGGTCGGCGGCCTCGCGGGGTGTGGCGTTGGCGGACGGGCCGCCGACGACGGTGGCGGCGAGCAACAGCGCGACCAGGGCGGTGGTGTGTCGGGGCATCAGGCGGCTCCTCCTGCCGTCACGCCACCCGCGGGCGGGATCGGCCCAGCGATGGTGTGCACGGTGCCGCACCCCGCGCACGCCGAACGGCGCGAACGGGTGGCCGCGCGCCCCGAAACGGCTGCCCGGCGGCGCCGGGAGCCCGCGGAGCCGCCCGGGTCGGCCGTCCCGCCGTCCCGCCGGCCCCGCCCCGCCTCGTCAGGAGCCGTCCGGCGGCGGCGTGGCGTCGTCGTCGCCGGACGGGCGCAGCCGCTTGCGGTAGGCCCGGCCGGGGAGGGCGTCCGGCGCGTAGACGTAGCGCCAGCCCTTGGGCAGCCGGAGCCGCCTGGTGTGGCCGGCCGCCTCCAACTGGTAGACGTGCACGGCCGCCAGGCCGCCGTCCCCGTCCGGCACCGGCACCTCGTAGACCTTGGGCGGCCGGCCCGTGGCACCCACCAGCACCGGCAGCGTCTCGCCGTCCAGCGGCCCCCCGACAAAGGGTGTCTCCACAGCTCGCACCGGGGCAGTCTAGGCCCGGCCGCCGGTGGCGCTCGGGCCGGCGCTCAGGCGGCGGCGCCGAACCAGGTGGGCAGCGCGTCGACCAGCCCACGCTGTTCCTCGCCGACCCAGGCCACATGCCCGTCCGGGCGCAGCAGGACCGCCGGCACGTCCAACTCGTCGCTGGTGTCCACGACCCGGTCGACCCGGTCGGCCCAGCCCGTCACCGACAGCCGGCCGGTCTGGTCGAGCAGCAGCCCGCGCCCGCCGCGGGTCAGCTCGTAGAGCCGGCCCCGGCCCAGCCGCACGTCCCGCAGCCGCCGGCCGAGCAGCCGGTGGCCCGGGCCGAAGTCGTAGCGGACGCCGATGGCGGTGATCTTCTCGGTCAGGTAGCGGTTGACCTCCTCGAAGTCCGCCAGCTCGGAGACCAGCCGGCGCACCGCCCGCGCGCCCGGCTCGGTGGACATCAGCTCCATCTGGGCGCGGGTGTTGTCCAGCACGTCGGCGGCCACCGGGTGCCGCTCCGCGTGGTAGCTGTCCAGCAGGCCATCGGGGGCCCAGCCGCGTACCGCGGCGGCCAGCTTCCAGCCGAGGTTGAACGCGTCCTGGAGGCCGAGGTTGAGGCCCTGGCCGCCGGCCGGCGGGTGGATGTGCGCCGCGTCGCCGGCCAGCAGCACCCGGCCGACCCGGTACCGCTCGGCGAGCCGGGTGGCGTCGCCGAAGCGGGACAGCCAGCGCGGGGAGTGGACGCCGAAGTCGGTGCCGGCCACCGCCCGCAGCCGCTCCCGCACCTCGTCGAGGGTGGGCGGGACGGCGCGGTCGGCGGCCAGCCCGGCCGCCGGCACCACGACCCGGTACCCGCCGTCCCCGACCGGCCCGAGCCCGAACCGCACCTGGCTCTCGCGCACCTCGGCGACCACGGCGGCCACCGTCTCGGCCGGGACGGCCACCTCCATCTCGCCCAGCAGCGTCTCGACCCGGCTGGGCTCTCCCGGGAAGCCGACGCCGAGCAGCCGGCGGACGGTGCTCCGGCCGCCGTCGCAGCCGACCAGGTAGCGGGCGCGCGCCCGGGTTCCGTCGGACAGTTCGGCGGTCACCCCGTCCGCGTCCTGGGCCAGTCCGACCAGCGCGCACCCGCGCCGCACCTCGGCGCCCGACTCGGTGGCCCACTCGGCGAGCAGCCGGTCGGTGCTGGTCTGCGGGATGCCGAGGACGTACCCGTGCGCGGTGTCAAGACCGGTGGGCGTCGGCTTGGCGAGCCCGGCGAAGAAGCCGCCGGTGGGGTATCTGGTGCCGAGCGCCAGGAACCGGTCCAGAACGCCCCGTTGGTCCAGCAGCTCGATGCTGCGCACATGCAGTCCCAGCGACCGGACCTGCCGGGTCGGTGTCGCCGCCTGCTCCAGCACCAGCACCCGCACGCCCTGTAGCCGTAGCTCGCTCGCCAACATCATGCCGGTGGGTCCGCCGCCGGCCACGATCACGTCGATCAACTCAGCCCCCAGGTGTGGTGTACGGCCGGCCACCAGGTGCGGGGCCGGACCGGGGCCGCTGATTCTGGGCCAACGGGGGGGTCTTGCCGCAAGGTCCCCCGTGCGCTATACCTTGAGAGTGGCAGGGAGCGTGCGCTCCTTGCCTTTCGTGTTTCCTGGACCGCGGCGCCGCCGAGGCCCGGCGCCCGCCGGCCCGCCGGTCAGGGGCCGGTCGGCTCGGGGGCCAGGGTGCGCAGGGCGCGGTCCAGCAGCGCCGAGACCGGCCCGTCCGGCGGCTCCAGGGCCGCCGCGGCGCGCACCACCCGGGCGGTCTGCCGGTCGTGCGCCGCCGTGATCACCAACTGGCCGACGAACAGGTCGATCAGGTAGTCGCGCAGCTCGTCCAGGCCCAACTCGCCCTCGTCCAGGGAGATCAGCGACATCGCCTCGACCGCGCTGATCCAGGTGCGCACCGCGGTGCGTAGCCAGGGGCCGGGGCGGCGCACCGCCATGTGGCTCAGCACCCGGTCCGCCGCCGCCCGGCGCACGCCGTCCACGATCGCCGTGGTGCGGGCGGTGCCGACCACGCTGCCGCCGCGCAGCAGCGCGGAGAACCCCTCGCCGTGCTCGCGGACGAAGGCCAGGTAGCGGTCCAGCCCGCGGCCCAGCCGCTCGCTGAGCGGGCCGCCGGCCGGCACGTCGAAGCAGGCGGCCAGCTCCTCGGCGGCGTGTTGCAGCGCCGCCTCGTACAACTGCTGCTTCCCGCCGGGGAAGTAGCGGTAGACCAGCGGGCGGGAGACCCCGGCCCGGCGCGCCACGTCGTCCAGCGAGACCTCCTCCGGCACGCGGTGCGCGAACAGCCCCTGGGCCGTCGCTATCAGTTGGGCACGCCGCTCGTCCACGCTCAGCCGACGGTAGGCCGGCACGCGGGGTGCTGGGGGGCCGCTCATGACAAGCAGGGTAGCCGCCGGCCGGCCGCCGGTGGGGTGCGGGCGGTCCCGCGCCGACCGTTCTGGCCAACGGCGCGCCGGAGCAAGCCCGTTGGGACCGGCCGAGGCGACCGGGCGGCCCTTCGGGTCAGGCCAGCAGGCCGGAGCTGCGCCACATGCGGCGCGCCACCCCGCGCATCACCCCGATGTCGTCGAGGAACTCGGTCAGTCGCCGCGCGCCCTCCCGCATCACCTCACGCCGGTGGGCGCTCGCCCGCGCCTGGGCGACGGCCTCCCGCCGGTCGAGGCCCACGTTCGTGTACACCTCGGGGTTGACGAAGGCGACCGAGAAGATCCGGGCGAACTCGCCGCTGGCCACCCGGGTCAACTCCCGTTCCCAGCGCGGCGCGATCAGCATCTGCCGGCGCAACTCCTCACGGGCGTACCGGACGTGGCGTGCCTCCTCCACCACGTGGATGCGGGTGACGCCGCGGATCAACGGCTGGACCCGCTCGTCGGGGAAGGTCATCCGCTGCATCCAGTCCAGCACCTCCTCGCCCAGCAGGGTCGCGACGAACGAACCCGGCGTGGTGGAGAAGGTCTTGAAGACCCGGGCCACGTTGTGGTGCGCGCGGACCGGCGGGTAGTTCGGGGTGTCGCCGTGGGTGATCACCCGGGCGAACATCATCGAGTGCCGGCACTCGTCGGCGATCTCGGTCAGCGCGTAGCGGACGTGGGCGCTGGTCGCGGGCTTGTCGTAGATGTGCCGGACGAGCAGCTGCATCAGGATCAGCTCGAACCAGATGCCCAACGAGGCGAGCGCCGCCGCCTCGTGGCGGGAGAGCGCGATCCGCTGCTCCTCGCTCATCCGGTACCAGAGCGGGGTGTCGTAGAGGGAGACCAGTTCTGGCGGCCAGTACCAGAGGCCGTCGACCCAGGGGGCCTCCCAGTCCAGGTCACGGTCGGGGTCGAAGGAGTGCCGCGCCGACGCCGCGAGCAGTCGCTCGGCGACCTGCTCACGGTCCTTGAGCGCACCGAGCGCGTCCCGCAGCGTCGTGACGTCGGCCAGGTCACCGGAGAGAGCCATGGTTTTATGAGACTAGCTGTCAGCAAGCCCGTCAATCCCGTGGACGACGGTTTTCTACGGCCCTGGGCGGCCCCTGGGCGGCCGCGTCGCCGGCCGGGGCCGCCATGGCCTGGGAGGTCATTGGGCCGGGCCGGCCCCGGTGACACCGTCGGGGAGGAACGGCCCCCCGGCAGCGGGTGGTTGGGCCGTCGGACCAGGGAGGCCGGAATGACCGTGACCAGCGCCGTGCGTGCCAGCGCCCCGCGACGCACCCACTGCACGCCGTGCTGCGCTTCGATGCCGCGAGCACCGGGCTCTTCGGGGTGCTGATGCTGGTGGGCGCCCCCTTCCTCAGCGATCCGCTGGGCCTGCCGGTGGGGGTCGGGCCGCTCTTCGCGGTGGCCCATGCTGGTCGGCGCCGGCGTGCTGCTGGCCGTCGCCCGCCGCCGCGCCACCGGCCGCCCCTTGCCCTGACCGTGGTGGGGACCAACGCCGGCTGTCGGGTGGCCATGGTGGTCCTGGCGCTGGCCGGCGTCGGGGACCTGACCGGTGCCGGGGTGGCGTTCCTGCTGGTCGGCGCGGTGATCGTGGCGGGCTTCGCGGAGGCCCAGTTCCTCGCCTACCGCCGCGACCGGGCCGGCTGAGCCGCCGGGCCAATCCGGCCACCAGACCCGGCCACCCGACCCGGCCGCCGCACGCCCCCGGCTCGGCGCCCCGGTCACGCGCCCCGCCGCACACGCCCCCGCGCGGGTCAGCCGACGGCCGCGGGCAGCGTCACGGTGAGGTGCGGGGCGAGGGCGCGCAGGAAGTCCGCCGCGTCGAAGAGCGCGCCGGCGGCGGCCACCCCGACCGTCCTGGTCCGGCCGTCGAGGACCCGGGCCACCGCCTCCACCACCAGTGGCGCGGTCACCGCGTAGATGTCCCGGCCGGCCGCCGCCGCGCGCCGCTCCTCGCCACCGCGCCGCACCACGGCCTCCACCAGGAAGGTCTGCGCCGACCTGCCCCGTGGGTCGGTCGCCGTCGGCGCCGGGGTCTCCGGCGCGGACAGGTCCTTGGCCGCCGCCAGTGACATGTGGGTGCGCACCTCGGGAACGGCCAGGTGGCTGGGGATGGTCACCACGTCGGCCATGGTGAACTCCGCGACCACGGTCTGGGTGCCCAGCGGCTCGGGGAACGGCCACTCCAGGGTGGTCGGCCCGTCCCGGTGGTAGGTCAGCCGCCCCGCCGTGAAGCGCACGCCCCGGCCGGCGCGCCGCTCCCTGGACACCACGCCGGCGGCGCGGGTCCCGGCGGTGGGGTGCCAGCCGCTCAGCCCGTAGGCGATGACCGACTCGTCGGCGGCCGGCCAGTCCTCGCCCATCGCCGCGGTGGTCAACAGGTCGCCGAGCCCGCCGTAGAAGGCCATCGCCGGCAGCACCACCGTGCCGGCGGCCGCGGCCCGCTCCGCGAAGTGCGTGAAGGTGTCCAGGTTGGCCTCGATCTCGGCGGCCACGTCCAGGTAGGGGATGCCGGCACGCAGCGCCGCCTCGATCAGCGGGCCGGCCGTGGTGGCGAACGGGCCGGCGCAGTTGACCACGGCGGCCGCGCCGGCCAGCGCCCGGTCCAGCGCGGCCGGGTCGGTCACCGACGCCGCACGGGCCGCCGCCCCGGGACCGGCCGCCGGCACCAGGGCCGCCAGCCGCGCGGCGTCCCGGCCGAGGAGCAGCGGGACGAGGCCCCGCTCCCGCAGCTCGGCCACCACGAAGCGTCCGGTGTGCCCAGAGGCCCCGTACACCGCTACTTTCTGTCCCGCCGCCATCGGTAACTCCCGTGCTCTGTCCACTCGGTGTGCGTTCGTGGACCATCCTGGCCGGCGGCCGGCCGGCGGACGAGTGTCCGGAACGCCATGGCCCGTACAGTTTCGGACGTGAGCACTGTCGCGCTGGCCGTCACCGACGGCATGCTGCCCTTCGAACTCTCCCTCGCCCACGAGGTGTTCGGCTCCCCCCTGGCCGGCGTGGCCGGGCCCGGCTACCGGCTGTTGGTCTGCGGCCCGGGCGCCGTGCGGCTCGGCCGGTTCCGGCTGGAGCCGGACCACGGCCTCGACCACCTGCCGCGCGCCGACACGGTGATCGTCCCCGGCTGGGTCGATGTCGACGTGCCGCCGCCCGCCGAGCTGGTGGACGCGGTCCGCGCGGCGCACGCGGCGGGCGCCCGGGTCGCCTCGCTGTGCACCGGCGCGTTCGTGCTGGCCGCCGCCGGCCTGCTGGACGGCCGCCGGGCCACCACCCACTGGGCGCACACGGAGGTGCTGGCCGCCCGCCATCCCCGGGTGACGGTGGACCCCGACGTGCTCTACGTGGACCAGGGCACCGTGCTCACCTCCGCCGGCAAGGCCGCCGCGCTCGACCTGTGCCTGCACCTGGTCCGGCTCGACCACGGCACCTCGGTCGCCAACACGGTCGCCCGCCGGCTGGTCGTGCCACCGCACCGGGAGGGCGGCCAGGCGCAGTTCGTCGCGACGCCGGTGCCGGCGCCGGGCCAGCACCCGCTCGGCGCGCTGCTGCCGTGGGCGCTGGCGCGGCTGGACCAGCCGCTGACCGTGACGGACCTGGCCCGCCAGGCGGGGCTGAGCACCCGCCAGTTGGGCCGCCACTTCCAGGCGGTCACCGGGACCACCCCGTTGCGCTGGCTGCTGATCCAACGGGTCAGGCGCGCCCAGGAGTTGCTGGAGTCCACCGAGCGGGGCGTGGAGGCGGTGGCGGCGGCCGCCGGGATGGGCTCCGCCACCACGCTGCGCCGGCACTTCAACCGGGTGGTCGGCGTGCCGCCGGACGCCTACCGCCGCACCTTCCGCGCCCGGCCGCCGGCCGAGCCGGCCGGACCAGCCGACCCGGCCGCGGCGCGGCCCCGGCGGTAGGGCCCGCTCCCACCACGGTCAGGCTCGTCCCGACCGCCGCGCCCCGCCCGACGCCGCTGGCTCGGCCGGCTCGACGGCGCCGTCCGGCCCGGTGCGCGGGGGCGGGCCGGGCAGCAGTGGCACCGTCAGCAGCACCACCGCCAGCACCCCGGCGGCCAGCCAGAACGCGCGGTGCAGCCCCTCGGTCACCGCCCCCGAGGTCTGCACGACCAGCGTGACCAGCGCGACCCCGAGGGCGGCGCCCACCTGGTTGAGCATGTAGAGCACCGAACTGCCCTGTGCCACCCGCTCGGCCGGCAGCGCCCGGTACAGCGAGCCCATGGTCGGCGCGCTGAGGAAGCCCAGCCCGACGCCCAGGAACAACGCGCCCAGCGCCGGGAGGAGTTCACCCGTGTCCGCGTCGACCCGGGTGAAGCCCAGGGTGCAGGCCAGGGCGAGCGCCGTCCCGGCGGCGGCCAGGCCCCGGGAGCCGAACCGGTCGGAGAGCCGGCCGGCCAGCGGCATCGCCAGCGAGCCGCCGAGCCCCATCGGGGCCATCAGCAGCCCGGCCGCCAACACCCCGTGGCCGTGGACCTGTTGGTAGTAGAGCGGCAGGGCGAAGAAGGCGGCGAAGTTGATCACACCGCTCAGCCCCATGATGGTCACCGCGGCGGTGAAGCCGCGGTTGGCGAAGAGTCGCAGGTCGATCAGCGGGTGCGGCACCCGCGCCCGGCCGGCGTGCAGCCCGTAGCCGGCCAGCAGGGCCAGGCCGAGCAGCAGCGGCAGCAGCGCCGACCAGGCCCCGACCGAGCCACGTTCCGCCGTCTGGGAGAGCGCCAGCACCAGCCCGGCGAACCCGGGGGCCAGCAGCGCCAGCCCCAGCACGTCGAGGCGGCCGCCGCCCGGCCGTTCCGCCGGCGGCTGGTCGGCCGGCAGCGTCCGCCGGGCCAGCAGCAGCGCGACCAGCCCGAGTGGCACGCTGAGCAGGAACATCCAGCGCCAGGAGAGCGCCTCCACCACCGCGCCGCCGGCGATCGGCCCGGCCGCCGGGCCCAGCGCGAGCACCACGCCCATCAGCCCCATCACCCGCCCCGCCCGGGCCGGGCCGGCGGCCCGGGCCAGCAGCACCAGCAGCAGCGGGTCCAACAGGCCGGCGCCGACGCCCTGGACGAGGCGGAAGACGATCAGCGAGCCCGCGTTCCAGGCCAGCCCGGAGGCGAGCGAGCCCAGCACGAAGACGCCGAGTCCGGTCAGCCACAGCCGTTTCCCGCCGAAGCGGTCGACGGCCCAGGTGGCGAACGGGATGGTCGCGGTCACCGCGAGCAGGAAGCCGGTGGAGGCCCAACCCACGGTGCTCAGCGAGGCGTTCAGCGAGGCGGCCAGCGTCGGGGTGGCGACCGCGGCCATGGTGCTGTTCAGGATGCCCAGCAGCCCGCCGAGCAGCAGCACGCCGATCAGTCGCAGCAGGGGAGCACCCAACCGGTCCCGAGATATTGAACTCATGGGTTCAAGTTAATGTTCTGACTAGTTCATACGCAAGCGAAGTCGGCGGGTCGCCAGGGGAGTTCGGTGTGCGGGGCCAGGCGGCTGCCCCGTGCCCCGGGTCTCGGCGGGGCCCGCCCGTACAATCGGCCCATGGCAGGGACCCAGGCGCGGGGGCGGATCGACAAGCGGGCGGCGATCCTGGCGGGCGCGTTCGCCGTCTTCGCCCGCAAGGGGTACGCGGCGGCCGGCGTCCAGGACATCGCCGCCGAGGCCGGGGTGGCCAAGCCGACCGTCTACAACCACCTCACCGACAAGGCGACGCTCTTCCGCAGTGCCCTGGAGGCCACCGCCCGGGCCAAGCTCGACGAGCGGATCGCCGCCATCGAGCCGCTCTACGAGCCGGGTGACGACCTGCCCGGCACGCTGGGGCTGGTCGGTCACCGGCTGCTGCGGGTGCACGGGGACGCCACCTCCTGCGCGCTGCGCCGGCTGCTGTACGCCGAGGTGACCCGCTTCCCCGAGGCGCTGGAGCTGGTCAGCGCCTACGGGCCGCACCGGGTGGTGCGCGCGCTGGCGGACCCGCTGGGCCGGCTCACCCTCGCCGGCCGGCTGACCGCCACCGAACCGGCCCTGGCGGCCGAGCAGTTGATGGCGCTGCTGGTCGGCCCCATGGAGGCACGCTCCCGGATGGGTACCCGGGAGGTGGCGGACGCGGAGTACCGCGAGGTGGCCGCCGCGGCCACCGCCACCTTCCTCCGCGCCTACGGCCCGGCGTCTACCGGCGGCTGAGGCTCCGCCCGGCGGGGCGCCCGGCGGATGGGAGCGCTCTCACAGGTTTGGGTCTCCGGTGGGTCGGCGCACCCCGGGCGCGCGGGCCGCGCACCCCTGTCGGCGCCCGCGCCGGATGGTGGGCCGCGCTGCGCCACGGTCGCGATTGGTATCCGAGACAACACGTAGAGTCGCGAGTTATCCGGTTAAGTCGCGCCGGAGTTGCCCCGTTAGTGGAGCCTTCGCGGCATTCCCCGGCCCGGCAATCCCGCCGGCTCTGTCCATCTCCTTGACATGGCGCCGACACGATGGCCTGATGGGTGGGCGATTCCATGGGAGCGCTCCAACGCGGGTCCGCACCGCGCTGGTTCTCGCACGCGTTCGTCAATCCCCCACCCCCCAACGGGTCCACGGGACGGACCCTTCGAGGAGACGGCCATGAAGAGCACGAAACGAATCGGAACCGTCGTCGCCGCCGGTGTCGCCGGGGCGCTGGGCGTGGCCCTCGCGGTGCAGCCGGCCACCGCCGACGAGCCGGGGACGCGGGCCGTCGGCCTGCACATCGAGAACGGCCGGCTGGTGGAGAGCACCGGCAACGACTTCGTGATGCGGGGCGCCAACCACGCCCACGCCTGGTACCTCGACCAACTCGGCTCGCTCGCGGACATCAAGGCGCTGGGCGCCAACACCGTCCGGGTGGTGCTCAGCAGCGGGCACCAGTGGGCGCAGACCACGCCCGACCAGGTGGCCGAGATCGTCGCGGAGTGCAAGGCCAACCGGCTGATCTGCGTGCTGGAGGTGCACGACACCACCGGGTACCCCGAGGCGGGCGCCGCCGTCTCGCTGGACGCCGCCGCCGACTACTGGGTGAGCGTGCTCGACCAGCTGCGCGGCGAAGAGGACCACATCATCGTCAACATCGGCAACGAGCCGTTCGGCAACACCGGTTACGAGGCGTGGGCCGCCGACACCCAGGCCGCGATCGGCAAGCTGCGGAACGCCGGCTTCGAGCACACCATCATGGTGGACGCGCCCAACTGGGGCCAGGACTGGACCGGCACCATGCGGGCGGGCGCCCAGTCGGTCTACGACTCGGACCCGACCGGGAACACCATCTTCTCCATCCACATGTACGGCGTGTACAACAACGCCACCGCCGTGCAGGACTACCTGAACCACTTCGTGGACGCCGGACTGCCCATCCTGGTTGGCGAGTTCGGCCACAACCACTCGGACGGCGACCCGGACGAGGACGCCATCATGGCCACCGCCGAGGAGCTGGACCTGGGCTACCTGGGCTGGTCCTGGAGCGGCAACAGCAGCGAGGTCGGCTACCTGGACCTGTCGGTCAACTTCGACCCGAACCAGCTGACCGAGTGGGGCGAGCGGTTCTTCAACGGCCCGGACGGGGTCGCCGAGACCGCCGAGGAAGCCACCATCTACAACTGACCGCCCCCGTGGTGGTGGGCGGCCCGGCCACCCGCCGCCCCCCACCCCCCGGCCGGCCGGTCGCTCAGTGACCGGCCGGCTGGTGGCGCGGGTGCTCCGACAGCCGGCGGATGGTGCGGTTGACGTCCGACGGCGAGACGATGCCCAGCAGTCGGGTGGGCGCCGCCCGGCCGCCGCCGGCCGGCCCCGGCTCCTCCGCGCCCTCCACCACCAACACCCGCTGTTCCGGTCCCGGTTCGAGCCGGGGCAGCAGCTCGGCGAGGTCCTGGTCGGGGGTGGTGGTGCGGACCCGCTCCAGCGGCACCATGATCTCGGCGACGGTCAGCGCCCGGTGCTTCTCCACCGGGACCTGGCGCAGCCGCTCCCTGGTCACCAGCCCGATCGGGGCGCCGCTGGATGAGACCACGGGCAGCGCCGGGTGGTCGTAGCCGGGGGAGGTCTCCGAGAGCAGGCCGCCGACGGTCGCGTCGGCGGGCACCGTCGCCGGCCGGGGCGTCATCGTCTCGGTCACCGGCACGCCGGCCAACAGCTGCCGGACGCGGGCCTGTTGCCCCTCAAGCGAGGCGGCCCCGGCGACGAACCAGCCCACCAGGGCCAGCCAGAGCGCGCCGAAGGCGCCGCTCCACAGGAACACCACCAGGCCGGCGGCCACCAGCACCCAGCCGAAGACCTGGCCGGCCACGCTGGACTGGGCGGTGGCCCGGGGCCGGTCGCCGGAGCGGCGCCAGAGCGCCGCCCGCAGCAGCCGGCCGCCGTCCAGTGGGGCGGCCGGGAAGGCGTTGAAGAGCGCCAGCAGGAAGTTGATCACCGCGAGCCAGGCCACCACCTCGACCACCGGGCCCGCGTCCAACGCCACCAACAGCCAGGTGACGGCGGTGCAGACGACGCCCAGCGCCAGGCTGGTGGCCGGGCCCGCGCCGGCGATCCGGAACTCGGCCTCCGGGTCGGGTGCCTCCGTCCTGGTCCTGGTGGCGCCGCCCAGCAGCCACAGCACGATGTCCCGCACCGGCACCCCGGACTTCCGCGCCACCACGGCGTGCGCCAGCTCGTGCGCCAGCAGCGAGGCGAGGAAGAGCACCCCGGCCAGCAGCGCCAGCAGCGTGTAGCTGACCGCGCTCCGGTCCGGGTAGGCGTTGGGCAGCCGTTCCACGCCCAGGCCGAGAGCGATCACCGCGAAGATCACGACGACGCTCCAGTGCACCCCGACCCTGACTCCCGCGATCCGCCCCAGCGTGAAGGTCGCCCGCACCTCGCTCACCTGCCTCGATAGCCGCGCGGTCGGCTCGCCCCGCGCCGGCTCGGGGCGGGGGAGTCCACGTCGGCGCGGCGAGTACCCAGGGACGGGCGGCTCGAACGCGCGCCGCCGCGGCCGGCGCTCGAACCCGCGTCGCCGGCATCCGGCCCGGGACCGCTCGCCGTGCCGGATGCCGGCCGGCTTCCTAGACTGGGGGCATGGCCCGGCCCAACGCCGAGGTCGAGGCGCTGCTGCGGGAGTACGCCGACCTCATCGCGATCACCGGCAAGGGCGCGTTCAAGCAACGCGCCTATGAGCGCGCGGCCCGCGCCATCGGCGGGCACCCGACCGATGTGGCCACCCTGGACGCCAAGCGGCTGCGGGAGATCCCGGGGGTCGGCTCGTCGATCGCCGACAAGGTCGAGGAGTACCTGCGCACCGGCCGGGTCGCGGCCGTCGAGGAGCGCCGGGCGGCCGTCCCGCCGGGCGTCCGGGCGCTGCTGGACGTGCCCACGCTGGGCCCGAAGAAGGCGATGACGCTCTACCGCGAGCTGGGTGTCTCCTCGGTGGACGACCTCTCCGCCGCGCTGCGCGACGACCGGCTGGCCGAGCTGAAGGGCTTCGGCCCCAAGGCGCGGGAGAACATCGAGCACGGGATCGCCGTGCTGCGGCAGTCCAGCGGGCGGATCGCGCTGGACGCGGCGCTCGACGTGGCCGAGGAGACGGTGGCCAGGCTCGCCGAGGTGGCCGGCTGCCGGCGCTGCGCCTACGCCGGCTCGGTGCGCCGGATGAAGGAGACCATAGGCGACATCGACATCCTGGCGGCGGCCGACGACCCGGAGCCGGTGATGGCCGCGTTCCGCGCCCTGCCGCTGGTGGACGAGGTGGTGCTGCGCGGCCGGACGAAGACCACGGTGCGCACCGTGGACGGCCTGCAACTGGACCTCAGGGTGCTCGGCGAGGACTCCTGGGGGGCCGGCATGATCTACTTCACCGGCTCCAAGGCCCACAACATCCGGCTCCGGGAGATCGCGCTCCGCAAGAAGCTCAAGCTCTCCGAGTACGGGCTCTTCGACGCGAGGACCGGGCGCAAGCGCGCGGCCCGCGGCGAGGAGCAGGTGTACCGGCGGCTCGGCCTGCCGTGGATCCCGCCGACCCTGCGCGAGGACCGTGGCGAGGTGGCCGCCGCGCAGCGGGACGAGCTGCCCGAGCTGGTCACCGAGCGGGACATCCGGGGTGACCTGCACAGCCACACCGATCTCACCGACGGGGTCGCCCCGTTGACCGAGATGGTGGCCGAGGCCGCCCGGCGCGGCTACCACTACTTCGCGGTGACCGACCACGCGCCCGAGCTGCGGATGCAGCGGATGACCCTGGAGAAGGCCCGCGCCCAGCGCGAGCAGCTCCGCGAACTCGCGGGTCGGCACGGCCGGTTGAAGCTGCTGCACGGCACCGAGCTGAACATCGACCCGGCGGGGGAGGTGGACTGGCCGGCCGAGGTGCTGGCGGAGTTCGAGATCCGGGTGGCGTCCGTGCACTCCCACTTCGAGCTGGACCGCGCGGCGCAGACCCGGCGGCTCGTCAGGGCCTGCGAGAACCCGCACGTCAACATCATCGGCCACCCCACCACCCGGAAGTTCGGCCGGCGCACCGGGATCGACGTCGACCTGGACGCCGTCTTCGCCGCCTGCGCCCGCACCGGGACGGCGCTGGAGATCAACAGCCATCCCAATCGGCTGGACCTCAACGACGAGCACATCCTGCGCGCCCGCGCGCACGGCGTGCGGTTCGCCATCGACTCCGACGCGCACGCCCCCGCCCACCTGGCCCACCTGCGGTTCGGGGTGGCGCAGGCGCAGCGCGGCTGGCTCTCCCCGGACGAGGTGATCAACACCTGGACGCTGACCCGGCTGCGCCGCTTCCTGCGCAAACCGGGTGGCGGCCGCGGGAGTTGAGCCGGCGGTCGGGGAAGTCCGGCCGGCGGCCGGGAGCAGCCGGCCCGGCGGCCGGGGGAGTCCGGCCGGCGCCCGGCCCGGCCGCTCGAATGCCGCTCAGGGGGCCCGGCCGAGGTGTTCCAGGAACCAGTCCCTGGCCAGCGCCGTCACCTCGGAGAGGGTGCCGGGTTCGGTGAACAGGTGGCTGGCGCCGGGCACCACCGCCAGCCGGTGCGGGCAGAACAGCGACTGCTCGGCCTCCCGGTTCAGCTCCAGCACCCGCTCGTCGTTGCCGCCCACCACCAGCAGGGTCGGGCAGCGCACCTCGGCCAGCCGCCGGTCCGCCAGGTCGGGCCGCCCGCCCCGGGAGACCACCGCGCCCACCGGGGACGCCGGGTCGGCCGCGGCCCACAGCGCCGCCGCCGCGCCCGTGCTGGCCCCGAAGTAGCCGACCCGCAACCCGTCGTGCGGCGCGCCGTGGTCCCGCACCCAGTCGGTCGCGTGCGCCAGCCGCCCGGCGAGCAGCCCGATGTCGAACGCGTTCGCCTGGTCGGCGGCCTCCTCCTCGGTGAGCAGGTCGAAAAGGAGCGTGCCCAGGCCGGCCTGGGCGAGCGCCTCGGCCACGAAGACGTTGCGCGGGCTGTGCCGGCCGCTGCCGGAGCCGTGCGCGAAGACCACCACCCCTCGCGCCTCGGCGGGCAGCGTCAGCTCGCCGGGCAGCGACACCCCGCCGGCCGGGATGGTCACCCCCCGGGTGCCGCCCCGGCGCAGCAGCTCCACCACCTCCTCGTCGGTGGTCTGCGCGAAGTCCCGGTAGAACTGGCCCACCGCGAGGAAGTCGTCCGCCACCTCGGGGCAGACCAGCTCGTCCGCGGCGTCGCCGATCCGCCGTGCCCAGTCGGCCGGCGCGACCGGCACCGCCAGCACCACCCGCGCCGCGCCCCTGGCCCGGACCGAGCGGCAGGCGGCGCGGGCGGTGGCGCCGGTGGCGATCCCGTCGTCCACCACCACGACCGTCCGGCCGCGCACCGAGATCCTGGGCCGCTCGCCCCGGTAGGCGGCGGCCCGGCGGTCCAGCTCGGCGCGCTGGGTGGACTCGACCTCGGCCAGCCGCTCGTCGTCGACGCCGCCGCCGGCCACCACCTCGTCGTTGAGCACCCGGGCGTCGTCCTCGGCGATGGCGCCCATCGCCAGCTCGGGCTGGGCGGGCAGCCCCAGCTTGCGGACCACCGCCACGTCCAGCGGCGCGCCCAGCGCGGTGGCCACCTCGGCGGCCACCGGGACGCCGCCCCTGGGCAGCCCGAGCACCACCAGGTTCTCGCCGCGCAGCGGGGCCAGCTCCCGGGCCAGCCGCCGCCCGGCTTCCCGCCGATCAGCGAAGTGCATCCTCCGGCCACCTCCTCGGATCGGACCGGCCCCCGGTGCGGGACCGCCCGTCCCATCGAACCCCGCACCCGCCCACACCGCGCGCCGGGCGCGTGCGCCCGGGCGAGGGGCGCCCGGACGGCCGCCCGGGCGGCGGGCCCGGGGAAACGCCGAACTCCCCGCCGATGACGGGGAGTTCGGGCTGAGTTCCGGCTTGCGGGTGGGTCGGTCAGGGGGCGGTGGAGGCGAGTACGGCGGCCACCCGCTCCGCCAGCTCGGCGACCGGCACCTCGTGCTGCTCCCGGGTCGCCAGGTCCTTGACCAGCACCGCGTCCCGCCGCCACTCGTCCTCGGCGACCACCACGGCGACCCTGGCCCCCGCCTGGTCGGCCTGGGCCAGCTCCTTGCTGAGCTTGCGCGGCTCCAGCGGGGTGCTGGTGCGCACGCCGGCCTGCCGCAGCAGCCGCGCCATCCGGCGGGTCGGCGCCAGCAGGTCCTCGCCCAGCGGGATCACCACGGCGTCCGCCTGCGGACGGGCGGTCGGCAGCAGCCCGTGCACCTCGAGGAAGTCCTGGAGGGTCACGTCGCCCATGCCGAAGCCGATGCCCGGAATGCGCTGCTTGGTGAAGAGCCCGGCGAGGTCCGCGTACCGACCGCCGCCGAAGAGCGACCTGCGGTTCTCCGGGTGCTCGTCGAAGACCTCGAAGACCGTGCCGGTGTAGTACTGCAGGCCCCGCACGATGAACGGGTCGAAGGTGACCAGCTCCCCGGCCTCGCTCTTGAGCAGCTTCACCACCTGGGAGCGCTCCGCCACCTCGGCCGGCACCGCGGTGAGCACCTCGGCGCCGCTGGCCAGCGTCTCCTCCAGCAGGTCGAACTGGGAGCTGGTCAGCGACAGCTTCTCGGCGTCCTCGGCCAGCTTCTCCCGCGGGTACTTCGCCCACCGGTCGACCAGCGACGACACCTCACGCCGCCGGTCCTCGGGCACCTTGACGATGTCCCGCAGGATGCTCTCCAGCAGCACCCGGTCGCCGACCCGCAGCGCCCACATCTCCTCGGTGGCGCCCAGCGACCGCATCATGTCGTGGATCAGCTCGAACAGCTCGATCTCGCAGTTGACGCCGTCCGAGCCGAAGATGTCCACGTTGATCTGCCAGTGCTCGCGCAGCCGCCCGCGCTGCGGGCGCTCGTAGCGGTGGCAGATCACGTGGCTGTACCAGCGGGCCGGGAGGTGCAGGCTGCCGAGGTTGCGCGCGATCATCCGGGCGACCGAGGGCGTCATCTCGGGACGCAGCGCCAGCCGCCGGCCGCCGCGGTCGGTCAGCGAGTACAGCTGCTGGTTGGCGATCTCCTCACCGGACTTCGCCTCGTAGATCTCGACCGGCTCCAGAATGGGACCGTCATAGCGGCCGAATCCATAACTCTCGATCACCTCGAAGAGCGGATGGAAGAACTGCTGCCGCACGGACATCTGCTCCGGCAGGAGATCTCGGGTACCGCGATACGGGGTAGTCGCGAGCAGTTCCGTCACCACGCGATCCTTCCAGGGTAAGAGTAGAAGTGCACGGTAGCAGACGGCGGTGCCGGCCATGAAGTCGCTCGGTGCGCGGACCGGAACGGCGGCGGGCCGGCCGCTGGGCCCGTCTCGGCCCGTGGACGGCGCCACCGGCGGCCGGCCGGCGGGGTGACCCGGGTAATGCCCGAATCGATTGTTCGAGGAAATGGGCGGGCGGAATCGCGCGCCGCCGGAAAGCGGATAGGCGGCGGCGGGAACGGAATGCGCGGAAACCACTCCGGGTGCTAATTCGTCGGCATTATGGGGCGTCCGGTTCCGGCCACCGGCATTCCTCGTGTTTCCGGTGACAAGGCGGGCGCCGGGGCAACGCGCCCGCCGGCGCTCAGCCGCCCGCCGCCTCCCCGTTCCCGTCGTTCATCGTGTCCTCGTGCGGCCGCTCGGCGGCCAGGCCCAGGGCGCGCAGGAACTCGGTGACCGCCGCCGCCAGCTCGGTGGGCGCGTCGTCGTGCACCCAGTGGCCGGCGCCCGGGAAGTCCACCCGGGTGGTGCCGGGGCGCTCGGCCACCATCCGGTTGGCCAGGGCGGCGGGCAGCAGCGTCGACTCGGTGCCGCGCAGCAGCAGCGCCGGGCAGCGCGAGCCGCGCCAGTCCGCCGACCAGTCGCCCACCCCGCCCGCCTGGACGGCCATCATCACGTCCCAGTCGAAGAGGAGGCGCCAGCCGTCCTCGGCCGGCACCGCGCTGCGCAGGAAGTAGCCGGCGTCCGGCACGCCCCTGGCCCTGATCAGGTCGCCCAGCTCGGCGCGGGTGGGCGCGGAGCGCGGCCAGCCCCGGACGTCGAGCGTCGGGTGCGCCACCTCGGGGCTCCGCATCACGGGGCCCACGTCCTCGACGATCAGCGCGGAGACCAACTCGGGCTGCCGAGCGGCCAGTTGGTAGGCGGTGATGCCGCCGAGCGAGTGTCCGAGTAGCACCACGGGGCCGGCGTCCAGGGCTCGCACCAGGGCCGCCGCGTCCGCGACGAACGCCGCCCGGCCGTAGCCGTCGGAGACCGGCTCGCTCCAGCCGTGGCCGCGCTGGTCGGGGGCGACCAGCCGGACCAGCCCGGCCAGGTCCCGGGCCAGCCGCTCGAAGACCGCGCCCCGGCCGAAGGTGCCGTGCAGGGCGACCAGCACCGGCAGCCCCGGCGCGCCGCCCGAGTCCAGCACCGGCACCCGGCGGCCCTCGACGACCACCATGCCCGACCCGGCGACCAGATCCATCCCGATACCCCTCCCGCCCTCGCTCCCACGGTAGCCGCCCCCCGCGGCCCCGGCAGCCGACTTTCGCGGACGGCCGGAGGACGGGACGGCGAACGGCCGGCGAAACGGTCGGGGCACGGCGCCCGCGCGGCCGGGCCGACCGGGCCGGCAGGTGACGCCCGGTCAACACTCCCGTGAACGACGGCTTTCGGCGCGCCCGTTGGCTACCCTCGACCTCGGTCCACCCGGTTCGCCGACCGGTCCCTCGCCCCCGGAGCCCGCACGTGCCCCTCTTCCGCAGCGCCCCGCGCCGCCCGCCCGACCCGGGCCGGCGCGACCGGCCCATCGAGGTGCTCGGGGTGGTGCGCAACCTGACGTCGGCCACCCGGCTGCTGGACGTGCTGCCGCTGCTCCGCGCCGAGGACGGGGTCAGCGTCTTCTTCACGGTCAACCCGGGCTCCACCTTCGACGGCGGGCTCGCCGAGTACCTCGCCCGGCAGCGCGGCACGGTGCTGTCCTGGCGGGAGGCCACCCGGCGCCGGTTCGACCTGGTGGTGGCGTGCGCGATCAACAGCTCGATGCGGCGGCTGAGCCGGCCGCTGGTGGTGCTGCCGCACGGCGCCGGCTACAACCGGCTGACCCGCCGCTCCACCGGGGACGCCACCTCGGCGGCCGGCCTCTCGCCGCGCGAACTGCTGCACCGGGGCCGGGTGGTGCCCGACGTGATCGGCCTCTCGCACCGGGAGCAGCTGGCCCGGCTGGCCGTCAGCTGCCCGCCCGCGCTGCCGCGCGCCCGGGTGGTGGGGGACCCCTGCTTCGACCGGATGCGCGCCAACATCGGCTGGCGCGACCACTTCCGCGAGCTGTTCGGCGCGGTCGGCGGCCGCCGGCTGGTGCTGCTCAACTCCACCTGGGGACCGCACTCGTTGTTCCGCCGGCATCCGGAGCTGCCGTTGCGGCTGGTGCGCGCGCTGCCGGTGGACGAGTACGTGGTGGCGGTGGTGCTGCACCCCAACATCTGGTCCGAGGACACCGTGTTCGGGGTACAGCGCCGGCTCCGCGCCGGCCAGGACGCCGGGTTGCGGCTGGTCACCCCCGAACGGGGCTGGCAGGCCGGGCTGATCGCGGCCGACCTGGTCGTCGGCGACACCGGCTCGGTCTCGTTCTACGGCGCCGGCCTGGCCCGGGCCACGCTGCTGGCGGCCAGCGGGGAGGCCGAGTTGGACCCGCGTTCCCCGATGCACGCCTTCGGCGCCGGCGCGCCCCGGCTGGACCCGGACGGTGACCTGCTGGCCCAACTCCGGGCCGCCGAACGGGACCACCGGCCGGAGCGGCTCGGCGCGGTCACCGAGCAGGCGCTGGGCGTGCCCGACCAGTCGGCGGAGCTGCTCCAGGAGCTCTTCCACGAGCTGCTCGGCGAGCGGGCCCGCCCGCCGAGCGAGGCGCCGCGCCCGGACCGCTACCCGGACCCCACGCCGGTGACCGGCCACGGGCCGACCGCCTTCGACGTGGTCGGCGGCCTGGCGAACGGCGCGATCCGGCTGGCCCGCTACCCGCTGGACCCGACGCGGCCGGGCGCGCGCGGCTTCCTCGCGGTCACCGCCGAGGAGGGCGCCGGCACGGCGGTGGCGCAGACCGCCGAGGTGGCGGTCCGCCGCCAGCCGCGCGGCGAACTGCCGCCGGAGCGCTGGCTGGAGCGGCGGTTCGCCGACCAGCCGTGGCTGTCGGTCGCGGTGGCGGCGCTGGGCGACGACCGACACCTGCTGCGGCTGCGGAACGGCACCCTGCTCCAGGCCACGGCGGCCCGCGCCTGGGGGATGCCGGCGCCCGGACTCGACCCGCTGGTGCTGGGGGCGGCCGTGCAACTCAGCCTGACGGAGGGCAGGTTGCCGCAGGACTGGCCGGACGGGCTGCCGATCGAGGCCGGCTGGGCCCGCACCCTGGTGCACTTCCACGGCCGGTCGCCGGCCACGGCGGCGGACTGAGCCGGACCGCCGGCCGGGGAACGCCGCCGGGTGGCCCGCCGGCTTGCGGGCGAGGCCGTGATCGGTGGCCGGCGGCGCCGGGGCGCCATCGGGGCGGGGGAGAACCGTCGCACACCCCGCCGTGGGCGGCGCAGGCGCCGCGCGGCACCGCCGGGCCGTGGCGTGCCGCCGTCCCCGACCGGCCGCCGCCGCCGGCCGGGGCCCGGCGCGCGGTGGAGTGGTCACGGGCCTGATCACCGGGCGGCAGGCGGACGGCGAGGACGGCGCGAGCCGTCCGGTGCGCCACGTGGCGGTGGTCGAGTTCGGCCGGGGTCCGGCTGGGCGGGCGGCAGCGCACGGTCTGCGCCGGGCGCGGGTCCGCCCTGCCGCGCCGGCGGTCCCGGCGCTGAGCTGACCGTGCCGGCTCGCCCCACCGCCGGCGGCAGGGCGGTTCCGGCGCTGAGCCGAGCGTGGCCGGCGTCACGCCGTGTTGACGGCGATCATGAAGGACACGATCGCAAACCCCACATAGGCGGCCCGCTGTACGGCGAAGGCCGCCTCGGACGGTTCGTTCTGCTCCGGGTTCCGGTAGGACCAGGCCTTCAGCCACCACCAGAGCCGGCGTGGTCCGATGACGGCGGCGAGGAGGAACCCCGCGCTGACCACTCCCATGATGACGCCCACGCTGATCCCCTCACCCCTCGGCACGTTGCACGCGCAATGGTCCGGGTTCAGCATAGGCCGCGCCGCCACCGCGCCGGGAGGGGCGGGCCGGCCCCGAACGTCAGGGACCCGTCAGGGCTCGCGCGGCGCGCCGGTGCGGCGTCGGACGGCCGCCAGCCGCTCGGCGAGCCGGGCGGCCGTCGCCCGGTCCCGGCCCTCGGCCTGGGCCACCAGGGCGGCCAGCGCCGCCTCGGCCTTCGACCACAGGCCCAGGCGCTCCGCCAGCGTGGCCGCCTCCTCCAGCACCGCGCAGGACGCGGTCTGGTGCCCCAGATCACGTAGCGCCAGGCCGCGCACCAGGCCGATCCTGGCGTGCAGCGCGGCGTGCTCCGCGCCGGGGACCAGCGCGGCGGCGGCGTCCAGCTCGGCGAGCGCCTCCGCCGGCCGGCCGAACCGGCGGAGCGTGTCGGCGAGTTGGTAGCCCTGGAGGGCGACACCCCGGTCGTCGCCGGCGTTCGCCGCCCTGGCCGCGGTGAACTGCTCGACGGCCTCGGTGAACCGGCCGGTGTCCCGGGCGACCAGCGCCCTGGTCTCGTGGATCACCCCGCGCAGCTGCGGCTGTGCCACCACGGGCAGCAGCGCCACGGCCGGCTCCAGCGCCGCGTCAGCCGCCGCGTGGTCCCCCAGCTCCAGGTAGGCCCGGGCCAGTTGGTTGCGCATCCGCAGCTCGGCGTCGGGCCGCTCGTCCCAGCCGGCCGCCTCGATGCCGGCCAGGTGGGAGGCGATCCAGTCGGTGTACGGCTTGCGGCTGTGGAAGAACGCCCACAGCGCCTGGCAGCCGCGCCAGACGGCCTCGTGCCAGCCGTGTGCCCGGGCCGCGTCCAACAGCGCGAGCACCGTGCCCAGTTCGCGCTCCAGCCAGTCCAGTGCCGCGGCCGGCGAGTCCAGTGCCGGCAGGACGGCCGGGGCGGCGGGCGCGGCGGTGGCCCCGCGCCCGGCCAGCCGCAGCCGCTCGCCCAGCACCGCCCGGTCCACCCGCTCGCAGGCCGCCACGGCGAACCCGACGGCCGCCCGCAGCGCCGCCTCCCGGTCGGCCGCCGGCACCTCGGCGACCAGCCGGTCGGCGTGCTCGGCCACCTCGCCGGGCACCGCGTAGTGCCCGGGGGCGGTCTGCTGCACCAGGCCGGCGGCCCGCAGCGCCGCCAGGCCGGCCGGCGCGTCCGCGACGCCGAGCGCCAGGGCCAACTCGCCGGGGAACGTCGTGCCCGGCAACCCACAGAGCCGCGCCAGCAGTTGACGCCGCGAGCCGGGCAGCGCGCGGTACACCGCCTCCCACGCCGCCTCGGCGGCCGGCCGGTGCTGGCTCCGGGCGGTGGCCAGCTCGGCGACCACCCGGTGCACGCTGGCCCCGGTCTCGTCGAGCAGCTGCTCGCCGACGGCCCGCAGCCGCACCGGGCGGCCCTCGCAGAGCCGCACCAGCTCGGTGAGGGCGGCGTCGCCGACCTCGCTCTCGTCCAGCCAGGAGCGGATCAGCGCCCGCCCGGCCGCCGCGTCCAGCGGGTCGAGCGGCAGCGGGCGCGCCCCGTCCATCCGCAGCTGGCGCAGCGGGCGGCGGCTGGTGACCAGCACCATGCCGTGGCGCGGCAGCAGCGCCCGCACCTCGGCGGCCTGCTCCGCGTGGTCGATCACCAACAGCAGCCGCCGCCCGGCGGTGGCCGACCGGTAGGCGGCGGTCCGCTCGGCCGGGGAGGCGCCGATCGCGGCCGGGTCCGCGCCCAGCTCCCGGGCGAAGCCGGCCGCGATCGTGCCCAGATCGACGCCGCCGCCGGCCCGCCGCCACCCCACCAGGTCGACGTAGAGCGTGCCGCCGGGGAAGTGCTCCTGCCGGCGGTGGCCCCACTCGTGCAGCAGCGCCGACTTGCCGATGCCGCCGTCCCCGGAGACGGTCAGCAGGCACAGGTCCCGGTCGCCGTGCTCCCACCGGGACAACTCGACGTCCAGCGCTTCGAGTTGCCCGGCCCGGTTGACGAACTGCGGGGGCCGGATGGGCAGCAGCCGGGGGACGGGCGAAGGCGGCGTCGGCGCCGCGAAGTTGACCGTCCCCGCGTGCCCGAACTGCACTAACGGTCCCGAAACCGACGAGCCGGACACGCTGTTGTGTCCCGCCCCGGTCCCGGCCCCGGTCCCGTCCCCACTCATCTCTCTCGCCTTCTTCCGGCCGACCCCACGATGGGCCTCCAGGGTGCCAGCCTTCCCGGCCCCCTGGGTGTCAGTCGGCCGGATCGACCTGCACGGACAGGTCGTTGTCGAGCGTGTGGTACGGCCAGAAGGTGAAGCCGCGCACCACCGACGAGGGGTAGACGAAGACCGTTTTGCGGTCCGCCACGTCGTCCAGCAGTCGACTCACCCGCACCGGCGCGGCGTCCGTCGCCGGCCGGACGAAGACGTTCCACACCGCGGAGGCGCCCGGCTCGGTGGGCAGGTCCCGGTAGTCGGCGGTGAACCGGAAGGCGCCGTCCTCGCCCACCGTCAGCTCGCTCTCCCTGGCCACGCCCCCCTTGCCCCGGCGGCGCAGCAGGGCCGCCGCGCCGGGGCCGAACTCGGCCCCCACCAGCCGCCCGTGCACCGTCAGCTGGTGCTCGGCCGGGTCCAGCCTGCTGATCTCGGCGTGACCGGCGCGCTGCCAGGCCCGGACCGCCAGGAAGCCGTCCTTGGTGGCGTACGGCAGCCGCACCCGCAGCGTCCCGCCGTCGAGCAGTGGCTCCACCGGCGCGGTCGGCGCGAGCAGCCGCAGGTCCCGCACCCCGGGCAGCACCCGGCGCCGCGGCTGGTCCGCCTCCGGCAGCAGGTAGGCGTCCCAACGGCCCTCGGTGAGGCGGGGGTTGTCGCCCAGCTCGGCCCGCCAGCGGCCGGGTGCCTCCGGTTCGGCGAGCAGCTCGACGGCGTGTCCGGTGGTCTCCTCCTCGCCCTTCTTCGGCCGCAGCCGCAGCAGCAGCTGGGGCGCGACCGCGTCCGGCAGGTCCACCTCGAAGACCAGCCGGCCGGCCGCGTCGACCCGGCAGTCCACCCGCGGCGCCTCCTCGTTGGTCCGCTGGCTCATCGGTTACCCCTTCGCACGGTGCGCATGGTGGAGACGGCGGCGGCGAACGCGGCGTCCCGGATCAGATGGCCCCGGCTGATCGCCCGGGCGCCCAGCCTGACCCGCAGCGGCGGCCGGACCCGGCCGGCGGCCTTGGCCGCGTGCAGCTCGGTGAAGAGCGCCTCGGCCTGCTCGATGATCGGCACCGGGTCGTAGCGGGCCGAGTTGGCCAGCGCCGCCCGGCTCATCGAGCGGCGCAGCTCGTCGTCCTGGATCAGGTCCAACAGCGCCTGGCTGAGCGCCTGTTGGTCGCCAACCGGGACCAGCCGGCCGTCCTCGCCCGGGGTGATGATCTCGCCGGGCCCGTAGGGGCAGTCGGTGCTGACCACCGGCAGCCCGCAGCGCATCGCCTCCACCAGGGTCATGCCGAACGGCTCGAAGCTCGAAGTGGAGGCGCCGATCGACGCCTTGACCCACTCGGCCTCCATGGCGCGCGCGGCCCCCATCAGGAAGACGTTGTTGTACAGGCCCAGTTCGTTGATCAGAGCGCGCAGCCGCTCGCCCTCCTCGCCCCGGCCGTAGATCCGCAGCTGCCAGTCGGGCCGCTCGGCCGCGACCCGGGCGAAGGACCGGATCAGCAGGTCGTACCGCTTGACCCGGACCAGCCGGCCGGCGGCCACCACGATCTTCGCCGAGCTGTCGGCCGGCGGCAGGGCGGGCGGCGGCACGCTGTTGGGCAGCGCCTCGATCCGCACCCCGGGCAGCCGCATCTTCCGCCGGTAGGCGTCCGCGTCCGCCTGGGTCACGGTGGTCAGCGCGTCCAGCCGCGGGTACACCCGGCGCAGCTCGTTCCGCAGCCCGGGCGGGTGGTTGTCCAGCGTCAGGTGCTCCTGGCCGACGAGCACCGCGCGGCGCGGCCCCTGGAGCGCCAGGTGCACGTTGAGCCCCGGCCGGGTGCCGATCACCACGTCGGACTCCAGGCCGGCCAGGCAGTTGGCGATCCGCTCGTCGGTGAGGGCGCTGTACTGGTCGAAGCGGTACTCGGCGGCCGGGAAGATCTTGGGCGGACGTCTGTGGCGAGGGTCGTCGCGTTCGGTGCGCAGGTCCACCAGGGCGCGCATCCGCACCCGCGGGTCCAGCGAGAAGTTGGGCTCCTCGCGGTGGCGGAGGATGGAGATGATCTCCACGTCATGGCGCGGGGCGAGGGCCTGGGCCAGGTTGAACGTCGTCCTGATCGTGCCCCCGATCCCGTACGCGTTGTGCAGCAGGAACGAGATCCTCATGCCGGTAAGACCTCCTGGGAAGGCGACTCGGTTGCCGGAGACCGGGTGACGCTGGTCACGGCCCGCGGGCGCGGCGGACGGCTCGCCGCGGGTGCGCGCCAGCGAAGACAACAACGACCGCCCCGGCCCGAGGATGCGCCGCGTGTTGACGTACCGTGCCCGCACGATGACCGAACGTCAGGGATGTCGGTCGGTCAGGGCAGCGCGCCCCAGCGCCAGTCGGCGACCTCGGGCAGGTCGGCGCCGTGCTCGGTCACCCAACGCCCGTGCCGGTAGCGGACCTCGGCCATCCGCTGCCGCAGCCGCGCGGCCCGCACGTCCAGCCCCGGCACCCGGTCGATGACGTCCATCACCAGCCGGTACCGGTCCAGGTCGTTGCGGACCACCATGTCGAACGGGGTGGTCGTCGACCCCTCCTCCAGGTAGCCGCGGACGTGCAGCTGCGGGTGGTTGTCCCGGTGGTAGGTCAGCCGGTGGATCAGCCACGGATAGCCGTGGTACGCGAAGACCACCGGCCGGTCGCGGGTGAAGAGCGCGTGGTAGTCGCGGTCCGACAGGCCGTGCGGATGGTCCTCCGGCGCCATCAGCCGGGCGATGTCCACCACGTTGACCACCCGGACCGCCAGCTCCGGCAGGTGCCGGCGCAGCAGGTCGGCGGCGGCCAGCACCTCCTGGGTCGGCACGTCCCCGGCGCAGGCCAGCACCACGTCCGGCTCGCCGGACCCGCCGGCGCCGTTCTCCGTGCCGGCCCACTCCCAGATGCCAGCGCCGGCCGCGCAGTGTGCCCGGGCCGCGTCCAGGTCCAGCCAGTCGAAGCAGGGCTGCTTCCCGGCCACCACCACGTTGACGTAGTCCCGGCTGCGCAGCACGTGGTCGGCGACCGCCAGCAGGGTGTTGCTGTCCGGCGGCAGGTAGACCCGCACCACCTCGGGCGCCTTGTTCAGCAACTGGTCCACGAAGCCCGGGTCCTGGTGCGAGAACCCGTTGTGGTCCTGCCGCCACACGTGCGAGGTCAGCAGGTAGTTGAGCGAGGCGATCGGCCGCCGCCACGGCAGCCGGCGGGCGGTCCGCAGCCACTTCACGTGCTGGCCGGCCATCGACCCCACGATGTGCGCGAACGCCTCGTAGCTGGAGAACAGGCCGTGCCGGCCGGTCAGCAGGTAGCCCTCCAGCCAGCCCTGGCAGAGGTGCTCGGAGAGCACCTCCATCACCCGCCCCTCGTGCGCCAGATGCTCGTCCACCGGCAGGATCGCCGTCTGCCAGACCTTGTCCGTCGCCTGGTAGACGGCCTGCAGCCGGTTGGAGGCCGTCTCGTCCGGGCCGACCAGCCGGAAGTCGCGGCGCTCCGCGGTGGCCGCCATCACCCGGGCCAGCAGCCCGCCCAGCACCCGGGTCGGCTCGTGGCTGCCCGCGCCGGGCGCCGTCACCTCCACCGCGCACTCCGCCAGCGGCGGCAGCGGCAGCTCGCGCAGCAGGAGCCCGCCGTTGGCGTGCGGGTTGGCGCCCAGCCGGCGTTCCCCGGTCGGCAGCCCGGCCAGCACCGCGGCGGTCGGCCGGCCCGCCTCGTCGAACAGCTCCGCCGGCCGGTAGGACCGCAGCCACTCCGTCAACTGCCGCAGGTGCGCCGGGTTTCCGCGCGGGTCGGCCAGCGGGATCTGGTGCGCCCGCCAGGTCCCCTCGACCGGCAGGCCGTCCACCTCGGCCGGCCCGGTGAACCCCTTCGGGGTGCGCAGCACGATCATCGGCCAGCGCGGCCTGGCCCGCACGCCCTGCTCCCGCGCCGCCCACCGCAGATCCGCGATCCGGTCCAGCGCCGTGTCGAGGGCCGCCGCCAACTCCCGGTGCACCTCGGCCGGTTGGTCACCGCCCACGTAGAGCGGGTCATGGCCGTAGCCGCGCAGCAGCTGGTCCAGCTCCGGCTCCGGAATCCGGGCCAGCAGCGCCGGGTTGGCGATCTTGTAGCCGTTGAGGTGCAGGATCGGCAGCACCGTGCCGTCGTGTACCGGGTCCAGGAACTTGTTGGCGTGCCAGGACGCGGCCAGCGGCCCGGTCTCGGCTTCCCCGTCGCCGATCACACACGCCACCAGGAGGTCCGGGTTGTCGCAGGCGGCGCCGTAGGCGTGCGCCAGTGAGTAGCCCAGTTCGCCGCCCTCGTGGATCGATCCGGGCGTCTGCGGCGCCACGTGGCTGGGCACCCCGCCCGGGAACGAGAACTGCCGGAACAGCCGGGCCATCCCGGCCGCGTCGCGGGTCACGTCCGGATAGGTGTCGGTGTAGCTGCCGTCCAGCCAGGCGTTGGCCAGCGGCGCCGGGCCGCCGTGCCCGGGCCCCCACACGCAGAGCGCGTCCAGGTCCCGTTCCACGATCGCCCGGTTCAGGTGGGCGTGCACCAGGTTCAGGCCGGGCGTGGTGCCCCAGTGGCCGAGCAGCCGCGGCTTGATGTGCTCCCGGCGTAGCGGCTCGGTCAGCAGCGGGTTGGCCAACAGGTAGATCTGGCCGACGGACAGGTAGTTGGCGGCCCGCCACTGGGCGTCCAGCGCCGCCAGGGTCGCCTCGTCCGGCACGCTGACCGGCGCGTGCCCCTCGGCGGGCGCCGCCCGCCGGCCACCGCGGGCGGTGGTCATCTGGACCTGGCCCGGCGGGTCGCCCGGCGGTTCGCCGACCGGACCGCGTCCAGCAGCTCCGCCCGGTTCATCCGGGACCGGCCGGGCACGTCCAGGCGCCGCGCCAGCCGGTACAGGTGCGCCTTGGTGTCGTGTTCGTCCACGCCTCCCGCGCTGGGCCCGCCGACCTGCCGGGGCCGCGCCGAGCGCGGGTCGGACGGGCCCTTCCGGCCGTGTTCCTTCCGCTCCCAGTGGTCGCCGACCTTCTCGTGGGTGTGCTTCAGCGCGCCGTAGGCGACCCGGTGGGCGCGCTGACCCTCGCCGTACTCCCGCACCGCGTTGTCATGCGCCTTGATCCAGGTGCGCTGGGCGCCGGCGGGGGAGCGCTCCAGCGTGGCCGGCAGTTCCTTCCGACCTGGCATGCGTCATCACCTCCTGGTGGGGGCCGGCGCCGAGTACCCCGACCGACGGGGACGAAACGGGCGGCGGGTCGGGGGCGGGGCGGCTGGGAACGCCGCCCGCGGGGGTACCGGTCGGCCCCGGCGGGCCGCTGGGTCAGTCCGGGAGGCGGAGGGTGGTCTCCTGGCCGGGGGCGACCTCGACCATGCGGTCGGCGAGGACGAGGCGGACCGTGGACTCCTCCCACGGGGGGACGCCGGCCCACAGCTGGCCGGGGCGCATCCGCAGCCGCAGGCCCACCCCGCGGTGGCGCAACGAGAATCCGAACTCCTGGAGTTGGGGCAGCGGTGACGGGTCGAGCCAGAGCGCGCCGCCCTCCGAGCGCAGCCCGGTCAGGCCGCGCTGCACCAGGTCCAGGGTGCCGGCCATCGCGCCCAGGTGGATGCCCTCGGCGGTGGTGCCGCCCTGCACGTCGGCGACGTCGCTGGCGAGGGCCTCCTTGACGTGCTCCCAGGCGTCCTGGTGCCGGGCCCTGGCCAGCACCCAGGCGTGCACGACGCCGCTGAGCGTGGAGCCGTGGCTGGTGCGCCGCAGGTAGTAGTCGACGGTGGCGCGCCACTGCTCCTCGGTCAGCTCGTATCCCATCCGGGCGAACTGCTCGGTGAGTTCGCCGGGGGTCAGCAGGTAGCCCAGCATCAGCACGTCGGCCTGTTTGGACGCCTGGTAGCGGTTGACCGAGTCGCCCTCGGACTCCAGCAGCCGGTCCAGGCGGCGGATGTCGCCGTAGCGGCGCCGGTAGCGGTCCCAGTCCAGCTCGGCCAGCTCGCCGTAGCCGTCGAACTGGCTGATCACGCCCTGGTGGAAGGGCACCCGCAGGCGTCGGGAGACCTCGTCCCAGCGTTCGGGTTCGCCGTCGATCAGGCCGATGACGTCAGCGAGTTCGGTGCGCCGGGAGGCCGGCATGGTGCGGACCAGTTCGGCCGCCCTGGCCAGCGTCCAGGAGGCCATCACGTTGGTGTAGGCGTTGTCGTCGAGGCCGGCGTGCCGCGCGTCCGGGTAGCCCTCGTGGTACTCGTCGGGGCCGACCACGCCGCGGATCCGGTAGCGCTCGGTGTCCTGGTCGTACTCGGCGAGCGCGGCCCAGAAGCGGGCGATCTGGGTGAGCATCTCGGCGCCCCTGGTGTGGGTGAACTCGGTGTCGCCGGTGGCCTGCCCGTAGCGCCACACGTTGTAGGCGACGGCCGAGCCGACGTGGTGCTGGAGCCGGGAGTTGTCCGGCAGCCAGCGCCCGGAGCGCGGGTTGAGGTGCACCTCGGGGGTCTCCTCGCCGCCGTCGCTGCCGGACTGCCAGGGGTACATGGCGCCCTCCCGGCCGGCCGCGGCCGCGGCCCGCAGCGCGGCCGGCAGCCGGCGGTGGCGGTATCCCATCAGCGCCCGGGACAGCTCGGGGAAGTGCAGGTTGAGGTAGGGCAGCACGAACAGCTCGTCCCAGAAGACGTGTCCGCGGTACGCCTCGCCGTGCAGGCCGCGGGCCGGCACCCCGACGTCCAGGTCGGCGCTGTGCGGGGAGAGGGTCTGGAGCAGGTGGAACATGTGCACCCGCAGCACGTGGCCCGCCTCGCCCGGCACCTGGAGGTCGGCGCGGCGCCACAACCTGGCCCAGGCGGCGGTGTGTTCGTCGAGCAGTCCGGCGAAGTCGGGTGCGGTGCGGACCCGTTCCAGGGCGGCCGGCAGCGGGCCGGCGATCACCGTGTCCCGGGAGGTGTGCAGGGCGACGACCTTCTCCACGGCCACCGGCCGGCCGGGGGCGATGGGCAGTCGCAGCCGCTGCGCCGCGTGGTAGTCGGAGAGCCGGTTGCGCACCGCCTCCGGTGGGCCGGCCGGGGTGGCGCTGGTCCTGGCGGCCAGCACGACCCGCACGTCGGAGGTGCTGGTGCGGCAGCTGAGCCACACCACGTCTGGCTCCTCGGCGCCGGTGCCCATCCGGGTCAGGTGGTGGCTGGCCAGGTCGCGGTAGCGGGCCACGCCGGTGTTGCCGACCAAGCCGTCGATGGCGGACTCGACCTCGATGCTGCCGGACCAGCCCTCGGCGCTGAACTCGGTGCGCAGCGCGGCCAGATGCGGGTCGGCCATGCTGACCAGCCGGGACTGGCTGACGTTCAGGTGGTGGCCGCGCGGGTCGCGGAGCCGCAGCTCGCGGGTGAGCACCCCGCGCCGCAGGTCGAGCTGCTGGTGATAGCGGAGCAGCCCGTCGGGGTGCTGGTCGGGGGTGAACCAGTCGCCGACCTCGCCGTCCTCGGGGTGGACGCGGAACCGCAGCGGCAGCCAGTTGGGGAGGTTGACCACCTCCTCGTGCGGCAGCCGTCGGCCGGCCAGCGAGGAGGTGAGCCGGTTGTAGAGGCCGGCGACGTAGGTGCCGGGGTAGTGGGCGGGGCCGGCGGCGGTCTCCGGGGCGGCGCCGCGGGTCGCGAAGTAGCCGTTGCTGAGCGTGCACAGCGCCTCGCGCAGCCGCTCCTCGCGCGGGTCGTAGCCGACGTACTCCCACTCCCAGCCGTCGACCTGGCGCTCGCCCTCCGCCCAGGACTCCCACCGGCTCACCGGGTCCGGCGGCCGGGTGGGGTCCGCCGGGTTGGCCTGGTCCGCCGGGTTGGCCGGCCGTGCCGCGTCCATGCGGGTCACCTCCGCACGAGCTGGGCCAGGTCGTCCACGACGACGTCGGCGCCGTGCTCGGTGAGGTCGGTGGCCGCCGCCTCGGTGTCGGTGCGGTTGACGCCGACGACCAGGCCGAAGCCGCCGCGGTGCCCGGCCTCGACGCCGGCCAGCGCGTCCTCCACCACGGCGGCCTCGGCCGGCTCGCAGCCGAGCCGGCGCACCCCTTCGAGGAAGAGCGCGGGGTCGGGCTTGCCGGGCAGGTCGAGCCGGGCCATGTCGTTGCCGTCCACCACGGTGCCCAGCAGGGACCGCACCCCGGCGTTGGCCAGCAGGTCCCTGGCGTGCCGGGACGAGGAGACGGCGGCGCACGGCACGCCGGCCTCGTGCAGCTTGTTGAGCAGGCGCACGGTGCCGGCGAAGACGTCGACGCCCCGCTCGTGCAGGCGGCGCATGAAGGCGGCCTCCTTGCGGGCGGCGATCTGGCAGACGGTCTCGGTGCCCGGGAGGTCCTCCACGTCGCCGACCGGCAGGTCGAGGCCGCGGGCGGCGAGGAAAGCGGCGGCGCCGTCCAGCCGGGACTTGCCGTCCACGTGCCGGCGGTAGTCCTCGACCGCGTCGAACGGCGGGTCGACGCCGGGGACCTCGTCGAACGCCTCCTTCCAGGCCGAGGCGTGCACCGAGGCCGAGTCGGTGATCACCCCGTCGGTGTCGAAGACCACCGCATGGCACTCCCACAGGTCCGGCACGCTCGCGTTCACCGGGCACCACCGCCTCCCTAGACGGCCACGAACCAGCCGTGGCACTCCCTCCATGGGAACCCGACGGCCGGCACCCCGCAAACCCGCTCGAACCGGGACCAAGGGGATCCCGGCGCGGGGGCTAGAGGTGGGTGACCCGGCGGCCGGTGACCCGGGTCGGCTCCAGCCGGACCCAGAGGTCGCGCTCGCCGCCGGCCCACGGCTCCGGGGTCGGCGGCTGGCCGTCCCGCTCGGCCAGCCGCCGACCCAGGGCGCGGATCTCGGCCGGGTCGGTCAGCGGGTGCGCCGGCCCGACCAGCAGCACGCTCCAGCCGACCCGCTGGGCCTCGTCCAGGTGGTCCACCTCGAAGGCCAGCTCGTCGGCCTCGGCGACCTGGGCCGGGGTGGCGTCGGCGGCCGTGCGGTAGACCAGGGCGCGGCCGTCCAGCGCGTAGTTGACCGGCACGATCGCGGGCCCGGCGGGGGTCTCGACCGCGATCCGGCCGACGCTGTGGCCGGCCAGCAGCTGCCAGCAGGTGTCCTCGTCGAGGACGCTCAGCCCCTCCCGGTGGCCGGGCGGGGCCGGCGGGGTGCCGGTCGGGGCGGGGGCGCCGCTCAGTTCGGCGACCGTGGTGTCCAGGGCCCTGGCCACCCGGGTCAGCGAGGCGAGGCTGGGCGAGGCGGGGCGTTCCTCCAGGTAGCGCAGGTACTCGGGGGCCACCCCGGCGCGCTCGGCGACGGTGGCCCGGTCCAGGCCCAGCTGTTCCCGGCGGAGCGCGACCCGGCGGCCGACGTCCGTGCGATGGTTCTCCACCCTTCCCAGCCTGGCCGGGTCGGGCGCGCTCCGCGCGCTGGGCTCGGCCGGGTGGGCGGCCGGACCCGCCCCGGTGGTGTGACGCTGATCACCTCGCGGGTCGGCAACTTCCGGCCACCCCCGCACCCACCTCCGGCTGTCCACCGTCTTTCGTCAACTGCTGTCTGGAATGGGAGAGTTCTGTGCGTCTTCTCCGGCTGGAACGCGGGCGGGCCCGCCGTTCCCGATCCCTGGCCAGGGCCGGCATCGCCGCCGTCCTCGGCCTGGCCCTCACCCTGCTGCTGTGGCCGTCGAGCGCCGCGGCCTACCCGGCGCCCGGGCTGGTCACCGGCGCCGTCGGCATCCACGACCCGTCCATGGTCAGGACCGACCAGGGCTACGTGGTCTACGGCTCCAACGACCTGCTGGAGGCCCGGATCTCCACCGACCGGACCGCCTTCACCGACGCCGGCTCGGCCTTCACCGCCCCCGAGGACTGGTGGGCGGAGATCTCGCCGGAGCAGAACCCGTGGGCGCCCGACGTCTCCTTCCACAACGGCCGGTACTACCTCTACTACGCGGTCTCCAACTTCGGCCGCAACACCTCGGCCATCGGCCTGGCCACCAGCGACACCGGGCTCCCCGGCAGCTGGGACGACCAGGGCGAGGTGCACCGCACCGACGAGGGCGACGACTACAACGCCATCGACCCCAGCCTGCTGGTCGACGACGACGGTCGCTGGTGGCTGGCGTTCGGCTCCTGGTGGACCGGGATCAAGGTGATCGAACTCGACCCGGCCACCGGCAAGCCGCTCCCCGGCGGCGGGCAGCCGCACGGCGTGGCCGCCGCCGACGGCGGCATCGAGGGCCCGGCGCTGATCAAGCGGGACGGCTACTACTACCTCTTCAACTCCTACGGCACCTGCTGCGCCGGCACCGACAGCACCTACCGGATCCGCGTCGGCCGGGCCACCAGCCCGACCGGCCCCTTCCTCGACGCGAACGGCGTGGACCTGCGGCAGGGCGGCGGCACCTTCGTGCTGGAGAGCCACGGCCGCTGGATCGGGCCCGGCGGGCAGAGCGTGCTCAACGACGTGGACGGCGACCTGCTCGTCTACCACTACTACGACGGCGAGGCGAACGGCGCGCCCAAGCTGGGCGTCAACCTGCTGGACTGGAGCAGCGGTTGGCCCGTGGCCTACTGAGGGCCACGCCGGCGAACGACCGCGGGGTGCCCCGTTCGCGGTGAACGGGGCACCCCGCGGGTGCGCGCGACGACCTCGGGTCGCGGGTCGGTGTCAGTCGACGTCGGCGTCCGAACGGCTGGAGGAGGCCCGCCGCTTGCCGCCGCCGGACCGGGTGATCCGGTAGACGACGTAGGCGAGCACGCCGGCCACCACCGCCACCAGCACCACCTTGGAGTAGACACTGACGAGGTCGGTGACCTCCTCCCAGTTCTCCCCCAGGTGGTAGCCGGCGACCACGAAGACGGTGTTCCAGATGGCGCTGCCCAGCGTGGTGAGCAACAGGAAGGTGCGCAACGGCATCCGCTCCACCCCGGCCGGGATGGAGATCAGACTTCGGAAGATGGGGATCATCCGCCCGAAGAAGACCGCCTTGTTGCCGTGGCGCAGGAACCACGCCTCGGTCTTCTCGATGTCGGCGACCTTCACCAACGGCAGCTTGGCCGCGATGGCCAGCAGCCGGTCCCGGCCGAGCAACTGCCCCACCCAGTAGAGCGCCACCGCGCCCACGACGGAGCCGATCGTCGTCCACACCAGTGCGGCCCACAGGTTCATCTCGCCACGGCTGGCGGTGAAACCGGCCAACGGCAGGATGATCTCGCTGGGCAGCGGGGGAAAGAGGTTCTCCAGGGCGATGGCCAGGCCGGCGCCCGGCGCCCCCATCGCCTCCATCAGGTCGGTGGCCCAACCGGCGATGCCGCCCGGGTCCTCGGCGGACGAGGCGAGTTGGTGAGATGCGGAGGATACGATCACACGGCAGACGCTACAAGTCCTTCCGCTTCCACCGCCACGCGGACCTCCCCCCGCCCCGACCTGTGGCCGACCACAGGGGCGGCCGAGCGGCCGTCACCCAGGGTGCCCGCCGGCTCGCCGCCGGGCACCGGCCGAGCCCGCGCCCCGCGCCGAAGGGGGTGGCGGCGGGGGCGCGGGGGCGCGGGGGTCAGGAGCCCGAGCCGCTCCTGACCAAGCGGTCGGCCGGCGGCTCGGCGGCCGGCGCCGGCGGCGTCGGTCCGCCCTCGCTGAGCCCGAACCGGTCGTGCAGCCGCCGCAGCGGCCCCGGCGCGTACCAGGCGGCCCGGCCCAGCACCCGCATCGCGGCCGGCACCAGCACGCCCCGGATGGCGACGGCGTCGATCAGGATGGCCAGCCCGGTGCCCAGGCCGAACATCTGCATGAAGCTGATCTGCGAGGTGACGAAGGCGAAGAAGCTCACCGCGATCAGGCCGGCCGCCGCGCTGACGATGCGGCCGGTGTGGCCGAGGCCGTCGACCACGGCGGTCTCCGGGTCGGCGCCGGCGTCGTGCAGTTCCTTGATGCGGCTGGTGACGAAGACCTCGTAGTCCATCGAGAGACCGAACGCGACGCAGAACATCATCACGATCATCGAGGTGTCCATCGGCTGTGGGGTGAAGCCCAGCAGGGACGACAGGTGCCCGTCCTGGAAGATCCAGGTGACGATGCCGAGGGCCGCCGCCAGGCTGACCAGGTTGAGGGCCAGGGCGCGCAGCGGCTGCACCACGCTGCCGGTGAAGAGGAAGAGCAGCACCAGGGTGCTGCCCACCATCAGGGCCGCGCCGAGCGGCAGCAGGGCGGCGATGGAGTCCTTGGTGTCCACGAGGGCCGCGTCCACGCCGCCCACCAGCGGCTCGCTGCCGGCCGGCGGCGCGACGTCCCGGACGTCCGCGACCAGCGCCTCGGCCGCGGGCGACTTGGGCACCAGGGCGCTCACCACGCTGACCCGCTGGGCCTCGGCCTGGCCGAGCGCCGGGTTGCCGGGGCCGGTCGGGGCGGGCGCGCCGGCGGTGTAGGTGCCGGCGCTGGTCTCGACCCGGGCGACGCCGCCGAGGCCGGACAGCTCGACCGCGTAGCCGCGCAGCTCGTCGGCGCCGACCGGCTGGTCGATGACGATGTGCAGCGCGGTGTCGTCGTTGCCCTGGAAGTTCTCCTGGAGCGCGGTGGAGACCTGGCGGCTCTCGGCGCTCTCCGGCAGCACCCGTTCGTCGGCCGTGCCGAAGGTGACGCCCAGCAGCGGGGCGGCCGCCACCAGCAGCACCGCCAGCACGGGCAGCGCGGTGAGCGCCGGGCGCCGCATGACGGTCCTGGCCAGCCGGCCCCACAGCGGCGTCCGGTCGGTCGCCGGCTCCGGCCGCACCCAGGGCAGCCGGCCGTTGTTGATCCGGTGGCCCAGCAGCGCGAAGAGCGCCGGCATGAGGACCAGGGCGCTGACCGCCGCGATCAGCACCACGCCGATCCCGGCGTAGCCGACCGAGCGGAGGAACGCCTGCGGGAAGACCAGCAGCGCGGTGAGCGCGGCGGCGACGGTGGCGGCGGAGAAGGCGACGGTGCGGCCGGCGGTGCGCATGGTGTGCCGGACCGCCTCGGGCACCGCGACGCCGGCGGCCAGTTGCTCGCGGAACCGGCTGATCATCAGCAGCGCGTAGTCGACGCCGAGACCGAGGCCGAGGGCGGTGGTCAGGTTGACGGAGGTGATGGAGACGTCCGTCACCTCGGCGAGCAGGGAGAGTTCGGCGAGCGTGCCGAGGATGGCCACCACCCCGATGAGCAGCGGCAGCAGCGCCGCGACCAGGCTGCGGAACACGAAGAGCAGCAGGATCAGGATCAGCGGGACGGCGATCGCCTCGGCCAGCAGCAGGTCCTTGTTCACCTGGGTCGACAGGTCGTTGCCGACGGCGCTGCCGCCGCCGGCCCGCACGGTGAGCCCGCCGTCCAGGGTGCCGGTGTGCTCGTCGATGACCGCCTTGACGTTCTCCGCCAACTCCAGTTCCTCGCCCTCGACATGGGCCAGGATCACGGCCTGGTCGCCGTCGGTCGAGCGGAGCGCGGGGTTGCCGTCGTCGAAGTAGGCGATCACGTTGACCAGCGTGGGCTCGGCCCGGAGGTCGGCGGCCAGGGCCCGGCCGCGCTCGGTGGCGGCGGGTGCGTCGATGTCCCCGTCGTCGGCGGTGACCAGCAGGACCAGGTTGGTCTCCCCGTCGAAGCGGGCCCCGATGACCTCGGTGGCCCGGCTGGACTCGGAGTCCGGGTCGTCGAAGCCGCCGTCCACCAGCTTGGTGAAGGCGCCGGCGCCCACGACGCCCATGAGCACCACCGCCAGGGTGGCGAGGACCAGTAGCAGCCGGGTCCGGCGAAGCGCCAGCTCGGCTATGCGCTCGAACACGAGCGTTCTCCTTTGGGGTTCGGACGGGAACGGCGAAACACCGCGGAGCGGGGCAAACCGCCGGGCGAGGGGCGGCGCGCGGCCCGGCGGGGCTGCTCGCCCCGGACACCACGGGTGGGATCGCGCGCTCTTCGTCGCCGGATCAGACGTTAGTGAGGTGACAGAGAATTTGGCAGTGTTAGATTTTCCTAACGTTCCGGCTCTGTTCGCGCCGCCGCCCCGACTCCCGGGCGCGGCAACGATGTCGAGGTGATCGCCATGCCCGAGGACCCCGCCGACCACCCCACCCCCGCGCCGCCCGCCCGGCCCACGCTGCGCGAGCGGCGCCGGGCCGCCGCCACCCGGGAGATCCTGGAGGCCGCCGAGCGGCACCTCACCGAACGCGGCCCGGCGGCGCTGTCGTTGCGCGCCGTCGCCCGCGACCTCGGCATGACCGTGCAGGCGCTCTACCACTACTTCCCGCACCGGGACGCGCTGGTCACCGCGTTGATCACCAAGACCTACGAGGACCTGGCCGACGCCCTCCAGGCCGCCACCGCCGACCCGGCGCGGGACCCGGAGCTGCCAGGTCTCGTGGTCGTCGCCGAGGCGTACCGGGGGTGGGCGGTCGCCAACCCCGAGCGCTTCCAGCTGATCTACGGCACCCCGCTGCGCGACTACGCGGCCCCCGTGGACGGCCCGACCACGGCGGCGGTCCGCCGGATGGGCGCGATCTTCCAGCGCGAGGTGTTCCACGGCTACCCGCGCGAGCGGTTGGCCGCGGTGGCCGGCCCCGCGCCGTCGCCGGCCTTCCAGGCCGCGCTGACCAGCCCCGACGGGCTGCCGCCGGCGGCCGGGGTGCTCTTCCTGAGCGCCTGGGGGCACCTGCACGGCCTGGTGGTGCTTGAGGTGTTCGGCCACACCGGCTTCCTCGGGGAGCACCAGGCCGAGCTGTTCCGCCTCTCCACCCGCGCCTACCACGCCGACCTGCACCGCCGGATCACCGGCACCGACGGCCCCTCCGGGGGTTGAACCCCGGCGCCGCTTCCGCGGCGTCGCACGCCGGGCGCGCGGTCCGGGGGGTGAGCCGGCGGTGCCGCCGCAGCGCCCTCGTCCCGTGGCCGAACGCCGGGCGCGCGTTCCGTGGTCGCACCATGGCGCCGCTGAGCGGGGTTGCACCGGCGTACCGCCCCCAGGGCTGAACTCCCCCGCCACTGCCCGTGGTTGACCGCGTGCCACCCACGTCCCGGCGGTGAGCCGGCGGTGCCGCCGCAGTGCCCGCGTCCCGGGGTCGGCCGCGCCGCGCGCGTCCCGTGGTGGCATCGGGCCGCGCCTCATGTGGTCGACCGCAGTACCGCCCGCCCGCGCCGTCGCCTAGCGTCGGCCTCGTGCGCCGACAGCTAACCCACCAGCTACGCCGGCGGCTCCGGGAGCTGCTGGGGATCACCGCCGGGGTCGGCACCGGCCTGTTGCTGCTGCCCGTGGTGCCGCTCGCCTGGCTGGCCCGGGCGGCCACCCGGGCCCGCGGGCCGGGCCTCGACCCGCCCCTCACGCCCCTGCTGGACCGGCTGACCCGGCTCGAACGGGCCCGCCTCACCCGGCTGTTGCGCGTCGAGGTGGCCGACCGGTACCCGCGGGACCGCGCGCTGCCCTACCTCAGCTGCCGGCTCGGGCTGGCCGCGCTCGGCGCGCTGGTGCTGGCCTCCCTCCTGGTCAGCGTCCTCTACGGCTCGCTGCTCGTCTGGGCCTGGCTGGTCTTCTCACCCGTGGCCACCGTGCCGTCCGGGATCGGCGGCGCGTTCCTGCTCTTCCTCACCGTGCACGGGATCACCGGGCTCCGTGGCCTGGAGGCCCGGCTGGCCCACCACTTCCTCGGCCCCAGCGAGCCGGAGATCCTGCGCCGTCGGATCACCGAACTCGCCAACAGCCGGGCCGGCGTGATGGAGGCCATCACCGAGGAGCGCCGCCGCATCGAGCGTGACCTGCACGACGGGGTGCAGCAACGGCTGGTCGCGCTCGGCCTGTCGATCAGCCGCGCCCAGCGCTCCCCCGAGCGCGCGGACGAACTCCTCGCCCAGGCCCGGCAGGAGGCCGGCGCCGCGCTGGCCGAACTCCGCGAGGTCGCGTGGCGGATCTACCCGACGGTGCTGGACGAGGCCGGGCTGGCCGCCGCCCTGGAGACCGTCGCGGAACGCTGCCCGCTGCCCGTCGAACTGACCTGCCGGCTGGCCGGCGAACCGCCCCGACCGGTGGCCACGGTCGCCTACTTCGTGGTCTGCGAGGCGGTCACCAACGCCGTCAAGCACGCCGACGCGAGCACCGTCGCCGTGCACGTCGCCGCCGGCCGGGACCGGCTCACCGTGACCGTCACCGACGACGGCGTCGGCGGCGCCGACCCGGCCGGCGGCGGCCTGTTGGGCCTGTCCCGCCGGGCCGCCGCCCTCGACGGCCGACTCCACCTGCACAGCCCACCCGGCGGGCCCACCGTCATCACCGCGGAGCTGCCATGCGCCTGATCCTGGCCGACGACTCGACCCTGCTCCGGGAGGGCCTGGCCCGCCTGCTGGCCGACGAGGGCCACCAGGTGCTGGCCGCCGTCGGCGACGCCGATGCGCTGCTCGCGGCCGTCGCCGACGACCCGCCGGACGTCGCCGTGGTGGACGTCCGGATGCCGCCCGGCCACCGCGACGAGGGGCTGCGCGCGGCCCTCGCCATCCGGTCGCGCTGGCCGTCGGTCGGCGTGCTCGTCCTCTCCCAGTACGTCGAACGCCGGTACGCCACCGAGCTGTTGACCGGCAGCCCGGACGGCGTCGGCTACCTGCTCAAGGACCGGGTGGTGGAGATCGAGGAGTTCCTCGACGCGCTGCACCGGGTCGCCACCGGCCGCAGCGCCTTCGACCCCGAGGTGGTCAGGCAGCTGCTGGCCAGGGCCGGCCACGAGGGGCCGTTGGACCGGCTCACCCCCCGGGAGCGCGAGGTGCTCACGGAGATGGCCCAGGGCCACACCAACGCGGCCATCGCCACCCGGCTGTTCATCTCCCGCAGCGCCGTGGAGAAGCACGTGAACGCCATCTTCACCAAGCTCGACCTGACCACCGGCGCCGCGCCGGCCCCCACCCACAGCCGGCGGGTGCTGGCCGTGCTGCGCTACCTCGGCGCGTGACGGCCCGCCGCGCGGCCCAACTCACCCGGTGGGGTGGGGCGGTGGGCAGTCAGTACCATGCGACCGGACGTCGTACGCGGGCGCGAGCGGACGCGGGCGGGCACGGTGAGCCGAGGGGGAGGACCGCATGGGTGGGGTCGGGCCACTGCGACCGGGGGACCCACGGGACATAGCGGGCTATGTCCTGGAGGGCCGGCTCGGCGAGGGCGGGATGGGCACGGTCTACCGGTCGGCGACCAGGGGCGGGCAGCCGATCGCCCTGAAGGCGGTGCACCCGTCCCTGACCGAGGACCCCAGGTTCCGCCGGCGGTTCGAGCGTGAGGTGCGGGCCGCCCGGCGGGTGCGCGGGCGGTACCTGGTGCCGGTGGTGGACAGCAACACCGAGGGCGCGGTGCCCTGGCTGGCCACCGAGTACGTGCCGGGCCCCTCGCTCGCCCAGGCGGTCGCCGAGCACGGCCCGTTGCCGCTGACGGCGGCGCTGCGGCTGACGGCCGGCGTCGCGCACGCGCTGGACACCATCCACGCGGCCGGCGTCATCCACCGCGACCTCAAGCCGGGCAACGTGCTGCTCGCCGACGACGGCCCGGCCGTCATCGACTTCGGCATCGCCCGGGCCGCCGAGGCCACACCGCTGACCGGCACGGACACCCGGATCGGCACCCCGACGTTCATGGCCCCCGAACAGGTGCGGGGCACCGGCGAGATGACGCCGGCGCTGGACGTCTTCGCCCTGGGCCTGACCGCGCAGATCGCCGCCACGGGGGCGCACCCCTTCGGCACCGGCCCGGTCGGGGCCGTGCTCTACCGCATCGACCACCAGGACCCCCGGCTCGACGAGACGCCGGCCGCGCTGCTGCCCCTCGTGCGCGCCTGCCTCGCCAAGGAGCCGGCCGACCGGCCGACGCCGGAGCGGGTGGTCGCGCTGTGCCGCGAGGCGCTGGACGAACTGGGCGACGAACAGGCGGTGTTGCCCACCACGGGCTGGCTGCCGGCCGGCTTCCTGGTCCCGCCCGCCGCGCCGCCCGCCACCCCGCCGCCGGCTCCGCCGCCGCACCCGCCGCTGCCGCCGACGGCGGTGGTGCGGCCGGCCGTGCCGGCGGAGCCGCCGGTGCCGACGGCCCGGGACGCCCGGGTCTCGGTTGACGTGCTGGCCCGGCCGAGTCTGCCCCCGCCGACCGAGCCGGCCGCCCCCGCCGGGCCCGGCCCGGCCGGCCCGCCCGGCGGCGTGCCGCCCGCCGCCCGGACCGACGTCCGACGGTGGTGGCCGGTGGCCTCGGTGGTCACCGCGCTCACCCTGGCCGGCGCGCTGCTGGCCGCCAGCCAACTGCTCGGCGGCGACGGGGACTCGGACAACGCCACCGGGAACGACGCCGCCGGGGAGCCGACGACGGGAGGCGCCGACGGCGCCGACGACGTGGAGGACGCCGACGACGCGGCGAACGCCGACGGCGCGGACGGCGCGGACGACCAGCCGGAGGAGCCGACCGAACCGGAGCCGCCGCGGCACCGGGGCAACACCGTCTTCCGGCTGACCGAGGAGGTCTGCCTGGACGGCGGCCAGGAGGGCTCCGTCGCCTACGCCGGGGCCTGCAACGGCGGCCGGTTCCAGGTCTGGGAGGTGTTCGACGACGGCACGCTGCGCAACCAGGCCACCCAGCACTGCCTGACCGACGCCGAGCAGCCGTTGACGCTCGGCTGCGACGGCGGCGAGGCGCAGCGGTGGGAGATGACGGAGACCGCCGGCGCGCTGCGGAACCTGGGCACCGACCGCTGCCTGGTCCCGTTCGGCCTGGACTTCGAGGTCGGGTTGGCGCCCTGCTCGGGCGACGACGGGCAGCGCTGGGTGGCCAGCGCCGAGGTCAGCGCGCTCCGTAACGTCGCCACCGGCTGGTGCCTGCACGCCAGGGACGCGGCCGGCGCGTGCGACGCGGGCAGCGGCTACCAGCAGTGGGAGGTCGCCGGCGACCGGGCGGTGCGGAGCGTGACCTACAACCAGTGCCTGGACGTGGGCGTGACCGGGTACCCGGTGCCGCTGGGCGCGTGCCACGCCGAGCTGCCCGCCGAGCAGCAGTGGGCACGGTTCACCGAGGGGCCCCACTTCGTCCTGCGCAGCCACGCCACCGGCCAGTGCCTGGCGGCCGGTGGCGAGGCCGATGTCTACCTGGCGGACTGCGCCCCGCAGGCGGGCCGGGCCGGCTGGGACGACACCCACGTCTGGGAGGCGGTCGGCGAGGTCGCGCTGCCGGGCCGGCCCGAGGCCGGCGGCTGAGTCACCGGCGGGCCGCCGCCGGCGCAGTGGACCGCCCGCCGGTCGGGCGGCACCATGACCGGGTCGGTGCCGGCGGCGAACGGGGGTTGGGCAGCGATGACCGGGGACCAGGCGGACCCTTCGGCGGAGCCGGCGGACGAGGCGCCGCTCTTCTCCACCCGGCACCGGGGCGACGCCATCGTGCGGGAGCGCCCCCCGCCCACCGCCGCCGCGGTGCGCGGGCTGGCCGCGGTGCTGGCGCTCGGCCTCGGCGGGCTCGCCGCGGCCGGCCACCTGCTCTTCGGCCGCCGGCTCCGGGAGGTCTTCGAGGACGCCGAGGGCGGGGACGAGCTGTCCTGGGACGGGGACGACGGCGCCACCCCGTCCGACGGGCCCGCCTGGATGCCGGACGGGCTGGCGCACGTGTGGGGCGCCCTGGAGTGGCTCGCCGGCACCAACCCGCTGGTCCCGCTCGCGCTGCTGCTGGTGGGCTCGGTCGCCGCCGTCGGCTGCCACTACCTCGCCGCGCGGCTGAGCGGCCGCCAGTCGGTGGGGACCAGCCTGACCGTCAGCGTCTTCCTGCTCGGCCTGGGCGGGGGGATGTTCCCGTTCGCCCACCTGCCGCGGCTGTTCGACTTCCCCACGTCGTTGGCGCTCCTGCTGCCGGGCACCGTGCTCGCCGCCGGCGGCGTCACCGTGGCGCTCTGCGCCCGCCGCTGGCGGGACGCCCGGCGCGTCCAGCGGCGGTACCGGGAGCTGCGGGCCACCGGTCGGCGGGTGCCGGGACGGTTGGACGCGGTCGCGTTCCACCAGCGGTGGACCGGCCGGGGCCACCCGATGCTCCGGGTGCGGGTCTCCTACCCGGCGGCCGGCCCCGACGGCACCCGGGTGTGGGCCGACGCGCACCTGGTCACCCGGCCTGGCCGGGTGCCCCGCCGCGGCACCCGGCTGTGGGTCACCGAGGACGCCCAACGCCCGGACCCCACCGACCTGTTGATCGAACTGGACCGGGACGCCCCGATCCGCTGGGAGACCGACACCCGCCGTTACCGCGCCCCCAACCCCGACGGCGGCAGCGGCGGCTGAACCCCGACGGGCCGCGGCTCAGCGCGGCGCCCGCGCGGCCAGGAACGCGTCGAAGGTGCGCGGCGGCCGGCCGGTCAGCTCCTCGACCGCCGTCGTCACCTCGGAGGCACCGCCAGCGGCCAGGTCGGCGTAGAGCCACAGGAGATCGTCCACGAACCAGTCGGGCAGGCCCCGGGCGCGCAGGCCGGCGCCCGCCTCGGCCGGCGTCTGGTCGTGGAACGGCACGCCCAGCTTGGCGGCGATCTCCGCGTGGTTGAGCGCCTCCGGGCCGGTGATGTCGTAGGCGCGGTCCTCGGCGCCCGGGCCGGTCAGCAACACGGCGGCGCAGGCGGCGATGTCGTGGGCGTCGATATAGGCCACCCGGCCGGCGCCGTAGGGGCCGGAGACGGCGTCGGCGGCGGTGAAGCCGCCCTCGCCGGTGAAGAAGTTCTGCATGTACCCGGTGGGCCGCAGCAGCGAGTACGGCACGCCGGAGGCGATCAGGTGCCGCTCGATCTCCCAGTGCCCGCGCACCGACAGCTTCGCCGCCGGCGACGGCCGCCAGGCCGACACCTTGACCACGTGCGACACCCCGGCGGCGCCGGCCGCGTCCAGCACGGCGGTCTGCTGGCGCACCATCGGCTGCGGGCCGGGCACCGGCAGCGCCCCTCCGCTGTTGAGCAGCAGCCGGTCCACGCCGGCCAGGGCGGCGGCGACGGAGGCTGGCTCGTCGAAGTCCCCCACCACGAAGGGACAGTCCAGCGCCCGCCCCTGGGCCGCGTCCCGGACCAGCGCCCGGAACGGAGCCCCACGCTCCCGCAGCAGGCCGACCAGCTGTCGACCGATGGTGCCGGTGGCACCCGTGACAAGAATCATCCGCTCCCCCTAGTAACCTGAGGCCGTCTCAGGAAACGCTAGCACGCCAAATCGAGGGGGCCTCAGGTTATGTCGGAGACCGCGCGGGATCACGCGCCCCGCCGCCGGCGGGCGGACGCCCAACGCAACCGCGAACGGCTGCTGGCCGAGGCCGACGCGGCCTTCCGGGAGCAGGGCACCGAGGCGTCACTGGAACGGATCGCCCGCCGGGCCGGCGTCGCCGTCGGCACCCTCTACGGCCACTTCCCCAGCCGCGCCGCCCTGTTGGACGCGCTGCTCCGGGACCGGCACGAGGCGCTCTTCACGCTCGGCGACGCCCTGCTGGCCACCACCACGGCGCCGCCCCCGTTCGAGGCGCTCACCCGCTGGATGCGCGCCGTCGCCGCGCACGGCGCCGGCTACACCGGCCTCGCCGAGCAGCTCTGGGGCGGCCTCGACGACCCCGACTCGGAGCTGCACGCCGCCTGCGCGCGGCTGTCGGCCGCCGGCCGGGCCCTGACCGAGCGGGCCAGGGCCGCCGGCGCGATCCGCGCCGAGCTGACCCCCGACGACATCTTCGCCCTGGTCAGCGCGGCGGCCTGGCTCCTCGGCCGGCACCGGGACACGGCCCAGGCCGACCGGCTGCTGACCGTCCTCCTCGACGGCCTGCGGCCCTGACGCGCCCCCGCCCGGCGGGGCTCAGCGCCGCCAGAACAGGTGGTGGGTGACGCCGCTCGGGCTGGGCACCGACTCGTGGTGGAACCGGTCGGACAGCTCCGCCGGGGACTCCCACAGCCGCAGCCCCGAGCCGAACTCCACCGGGGCGACCGCCACATGCAGAGTGTCGACCAGATCGGCCGCCAAGAACTCCCGGATGGTGCTGACCCCGCCGCCGAGCCGGACGTCCAGCCCGCCCGCTGCCTCCCGAGCCCGCGCCAGCACCGCGGCCGGCTCCTCGTCGACGAAGTGGAACGTGGTGTCGGAGAGGGTGAACGAGGGCCGCGGGTGGTGGGTCAGCACGAACACCGGGGTGTGGAACGGCGGCTCATCGCCCCACCAGCCGCGCCACTCGTGGTCCGTCCACGGCCCGCGCTGCGGCCCGAACTTGTTGCGGCCCATGATCTCGGCCCCGATGTGGTGGCTGAAGTCCCGGGTGAAGTAGTCGTCCAGGCCCCGGCTGCCGCCCGGCTCGGTGCGCCCCGGCCAGCTCGCCGTGGCGCCGGCCCAGGAGAAGAGCCGCTCGGCGCCGGGCAGGCCGAACGGACTCTCCAGGGTCTGCGCCTCCCCGGCGGCCACCCCGTCGCTGGAGACGCTGAAGTTCTGCACCCGCAGGAGCTGGGCCATGGCCCTCCTTCTAGTCGTGACCGATGTGCTGGGTGTTCCCCAGGGGATGACCTGGCGGGCGGCGAGAACTCATCGGTGCCGCCCTGACCAGGCCCCACCCCCGCCCGCCCCACCTCTCCGACGGCACCCCCAACGCCCTCGGCCGCCCGGCACGCGCCGGTACGGAGTCGGCCGGGCGGAACGGTCGCCCACAGGGGCAGCGGGCTCGTGGTCAGGGGCGGGTGCGGTCGATGAGGTGGGCGATGCGGGTGCGGGAGTCGTCGGCGGGGAGGGCGGTGGCGGCGATCCGCTCGAAGGCCTCCTCGAAGCGCCGCACGTCGTCGGCGCCCTCCACGAAGTGGCCGCCCCTGACGGTCTCCAGGTTGACCACCGGCGGGGACGGGTGCTTGAAGCGGATGATCTCGAACAGCCCCAGCAGCCCGGGGTGCGGGGGCGCGGTCAGCGGCATCACCTGCACGGTGACGTGCGGCAGTTCGGAGACCTCCAGCAGGTGCCGCAGCTGCTCCCGCATCAGCGCCGGCCCGGCGGCGAACCGCTGGTAGAAGACGCCCTCGTGGATGACCGCCCAGAGCCGCAGCGGCGGCAGGCCGTTGTCCCGGCTGGTGAGCACGGCCTGCCGGGTGCCGTGCAGGTGGGCCAGCGAGGCGATCTCCTCGGGCGGCCGGGTGCTGGTGCCGGCGATGACCTCCCGGGCGTAGCGGCCGGTCTGGAGCAGGCCGGGGACCACGCCGGGCGAGTAGACCTGGGTGCCGAGCGCGTCGGTCTCCAGGGTCAGGTAGTCGCGGTAGCTGAGGTCGACCAGGTTGCCGTATCCCGCCCACCAGCCGCGCCGGCCGGCGTCCCTGGCCAGTTCCTCCAGGGCGCCGACCACCTCGGGGTCGCCCACCCCGTACTGGCGCAGCAGCGGGGCGATGAACTGGGGCTGGATGCGGGCCTGCCCGGTCTCGATCCGGGACAGCTTGCTCTCGTCCCATCCCATGGGGCCGGCCGCCGCCCCCAGGCTCAGCCGCGCGTCGCGTCGGTGGCCGCGCAGCGCGTTGCCCAGGCGGCGCCGGCGAAGGGTGGGAACGGCTCGGACGTTCGGCATGGTGGGGGTGCGGGCCCTCTCGTGAGCGGTGGGGGGACGGGAGCGTGCCGCGCCCGCGGGTTGTCGGGCGGGCTGCTGAGGTCGTGCGGCGGGGGACCGGCTCCGCCCGCGCCTGTCCGCGCCGCCCACCCCGTCATGCGTGCCAGGTTCTACCACGCCCGCCGCCGCCACACGCACTCCCGATGGGCGGTCAACGGCGGCTTTGGGGCGTCGACTTGGTCGCACGGAGGGGCCACCGCCGGCCCGGCCCGCGGGCCGGGCCGGCGGCGGCGTGACGCCCGCGCGCGGGCGGCGGGGCCGGCGCCCCGGCGCAGGTCACGGCGAAAGTCTGACCCCCGGGTGGTCCATAACTGCCCCGGCCACGGGAATCGAACGGCGCCGCCCCGAGGTCGGCGCGCCGCACGGCCACGCGAACGTCCCCTGCGGGCGTCGAAGTTCGCCCGATCGGGGGTACTCGAACAGTGCCCGAACCCGCCCGGACCGGGGGAGCCACACCCCGCCACGGTGACGCCACCGAGGGCTGGCCGCCCCCGTGCCGGACGCGCCGCCGGGGCCAACCGGCCTGTGGTGGCCCCCCGTTGGGGCCGGCGCTCCGGGCGCGATCACCCCGCCGTCATCGGCGCACCGCCCGGGGCGCGCGCTCCGGGCCGCAGGCCCGGACCCCGCCCCGGCGCGGCCGCCCGTTGCCGGCGGGCACCGGCGGGCGGCCGCGCGGCCAGCGCGACCGCGACCGCCGCCGCGGTCAGCGGACCAGCGTCCGGCGGGCCTCCGGGCGGTGCACCCCCCGTGGTCGGTAGCCGAGTTGGTCGGCCAGGCCGACCAGGTCGGCGAGCAGCCAGACGATGGCCAGCCACATCTCCGTGCCCTGGAGCCCGGGTTCGGTCGCCGGCACGCCGGCGCTCTTCGGGTGCGGCGCCTGGAAGCCGAAGCCGGCGCCGGCCGTCCAGTGCCCCAGCGCCTCGGCCAGCAGCCGCTCGGCCAGCGCGGTCACCTCGGCCGACCGGTGCCCGGCGCCCCTGGTCAGCCACAACGGGTGTGCGATATCCAGGATGTTGCACGCGTTCTGCCGCCGCGGATCGGTGTACCGGGCGTCCCGCGCGTGTGCCAGCACCGTGTCGACCACCCGCTCCGGGTATGGCACCGGCAGCCCGAACTGGGCGAACGTGCCGCGCGACGCCCGGTAGAAGCCGTTGACGATCTGGAGCAGCCCGTCCGCCGGGCGCGGCTCGCCCCACATCCCGGTGCGCGGGTCGGCCCGGGCCAGCAGCCAGCCGAACAGCGCCTCCCGCGCGCCCGGTTGGCCGGGCGCGCCCAGCTCCAGGTTCCAACTGAACGCGGTGCCCAGGATGTCCACCCAGTCGCCGGCCTGCCAGGCGCCGTCCCGCCACGGCTGCCGCTCCAGCCCGGCGACGATCTCCGCCGCCTCCGCCTCGGCGACCACCCGGACCGGCTCGGCGAACCGGCTGCCGAGCAGGTCGAGGGCGTAGCCGACGGAGAGCACGTGGTAGCCGGCCGCCGGGTCGAACAGGCCCGCCTCCGGCGGGCGTTGAGTCCCGTCGGGGAGCAGCGGGCCGACCATCCCGGTCGCCGGGTCCTGCCAGGAACGCAGCCGCCGCACCTGCTCGTCGGCGGGCAGCTGGTCGGGGGCCCGGCCGAGCAGCAGGTCGGCGATCTCGATCGCGTCGCACTGCGCCCGCACCGTGGGGGCGGCGCCCGGCCGGTCGACGAAGGCGCCGCCGTCCAGCGCCGTCGGGTCGAAGCAGCGCGCCAGCACCCGTTCCGCCTGCTCGCGGGCGGTGTCGGCGAACGCGGCCAGCGCGCCCGCCAGTGCACCTGGCCGGGCGGCGGCCGACTGCCCCGAGGCGCCCGCCAGGTGACCCGCCCGCCCCGCCGAACCGCCGTCCGCCGAACCGCCGTCTACCGAACCGCCGTCCGCCGGCGGCGCCAGCTCGGGCACCCGCCAGCGCAGCACCCGCGCCGGGTTGCCGCCGACCACCGCGCCGGCCGGCACGTCCTTGGTGACCACGGCGCCGGCGCCGATCACCGAGCGGTCGCCGACTCGCACCCCGTCCAGCACCACCACGTGGGAGCCGATCCACACGTCGTTCCCGACCCGGATGCCCCGGGAGGTGATCGGCTGCCGGTGCACCTCGACGTCCGGGTCGGTCATCGTGTGGTTGAAGCCCAGCAGCGAGGTGTGGGCGCCGATCCGCACCGCGTCGCCCAGCTCGATGTCGCCGCGCACCACGGTGTACGGGTTCATGGTGCAGTCCCGGCCGGTGCGCAGCGTGCCGGTCAGGTAGGCGCCGGCCGCCACGTAGCTGCCCTCGCCCAGCCGCAGTTCGTCCATCTCCACCGAGGCCAGCTCCGAGACGAAGCAGCGCTCGCCGAACCGGTGTGCGCCGGGCCCGGCGGCCAACTGCCGCTGGCGCGCCAGCTGGCGGGCGTGCTCGTCCTGGTCGCCCTCGGACCAGAAGCGCCAGGGCGAGTGGTCGAAGTCAGGGCGGGCCCGCTCGGGGGCGCCGCCGTCGTTGTCGGTTCGCTCAGCCATCCCTATCGTCTCCCTGTCGCTCGACTCGCCCCGGCCGTCCGGCGGTTCACCACGGCAGCCCGGCCAGGTGGTCGGCCACCCGCGCCCGGTCCCAGGCGCCGTCGGCGACCACGACCCGGTACCGGTAGGCGAAGGACCCGCCCGGGGGGAGGCGGAACTCCTCGAAGAAGGCCCAGGAGAACGCCACCGTCGGGATGGGCGTGGAGCGGACGAACCAGTGCGAGTCGTGGATGGCGCGCGCCGGGTCGAGGTTCTCCGGGGCGTGCGCGAAGACCAGGGTGGAGTGCGCGTCCACGTCGTCGTGCGGGGCGGTGAACGCCAGCCAGGGGCTGCTGGTGCCCATCAACTCCCCGCCCCGCTCGGCGCCCTGCGCCGGGTCGGGGCCGAAGACCGTGCCGCCGACGAAGTCGCGCGGGCCGCGCCACTGGAGGCCGGTGTAGCCGGCCAGCTCCCGGCCGTTGGTGGTCGGGGAGCCGAACACCAGGGGTTCGTCGCGGATGTTGGTCAGCCGGATCGACCAGTCCAGCGCCCAGGCGCCGGCCGCCGGGTCCACCGCGTGCACGGTCACCCCACGTCGTTCGCTGGCCCACTCGGCGCCGGCGTGGGTGACCCAGGTGAGGTCCTCGGCCAGGTGGCAGCGGTCCTGGCCGGTCTCCAGGGCGGCGAACCCGTCGTGCCGCATGGCGCCGACCCGCTCCGGGTCCCAGGTCGGCCCCCGGTCGCGGAGGAAGGTGCGGCCGCCCCAGAAGTTCTGCCCGGAGACGTAACTACAGGTCAGCTGGAGGCCCTTGTGCCAGCGGTGGTCGTTGGGCCGGTAGCCGGAGACCAGGTTGCCGGCGAGGGTGCGCAGCGGGTGGACGTAGGGCTTGGCCGACTCGACGGCGATCGGGTCCGGCCGGTAGACGTAGGAGAGCAACGGGACGTCGCCGGCCCGGACGGTGATCCGGTCGCCGTGGGTGTGGGTGGTGGTGAGGGTCATCGCGCGGGGCTCCCAAACAAAGCGGTAAGCGCTTTCTGGGAGTCGACCCTAGGCGGGTCGCGATCGACAACTCAACCCCTCGGGCCACCTCCGACGCCGCCGTCCGCCCCCCGGGGCCCCGCCGCGCCCCGGCCCCTAGCGGGCCGCGAGCCGCTCCAGCAGGGCGGCGCTGCGCGCCAGCAACACCCGCTCCTCGTCGTTGAGTTCGACCTCGATGGCGCGTGCCAGCCAGCCGGCCCGCCGGCCGCGCTCCGCCTCCAGCGCGGCCCGGCCGGCGTCCGACAGCTCGACCAGCGACTTGCGTCCGTCCGTCGGGTGCGCCCGGCGGGTGACCAGGCCCTGTTCCAGGAGGAGGCCCACCGCCCTGGCCATCGACTGGGGCCGGACGCGCTGGTCGGCGGCGAGGTCGCTGGTGGTCATGGCGCCGTCGCGGTCGAGCGCGCCGAGCACGGCGATCTGGCCCAGCGGGATGCGGTCCTCGTGCTTGACGCGTCGGGTGAGCTTGCCCATCGCGGTGCGCAGTTCGGCGGCGATGGCGGCGGCTTCCGGGGTGGACATAGGGCACTTTACCCCGCTGACCAGCCTCCCCGGCCGGTCAGCACGGCTCCCCAAAGGCGAGCTAGACAGCGAAACTGAACAGCCAAACTGCACAGCATTGCTGTATGGTCGATGGTGTCGGGCCCAGCGCCAGCGTTGCCGCAGCCGGGGCCACGGCACCCGACAACGGGAAGGGACTCGCATGTCCAGCACGCCGGTTGACACCGCCAAGGCCGTCATCGAGACGGTCACCGCCCGCCGGATCATCGACAGCCGGGGCAACCCCACCGTCGAGGTCGATGTCGTCCTGGCCGGCGGCGCCCTGGGGCGCGCCGCCGTCCCCTCCGGTGCCTCGACCGGCGCCCGGGAGGCGGTGGAGCTGCGCGACGGGGACCCCGCCCGCTGGCACGGCAGGGGCGTGGACCGCGCGGTGGCCCACGTCAACGGGGAGATCGCGGCGGCCGTGCGCGGCCGGGACGCCACCGACCAGGCGGGCCTCGACGCCGTGCTGGTCGAGCTCGACGGCACCGCCACCAAGTCCCGGCTCGGCGCCAACGCGATCCTCGGCGTCTCGCTCGCCGCCGCCAAGGCCGCCGCCGCGGCCTGCGGCCAGCCCCTCTACCGCTACCTCGGCGGCGCCGAGGCGACCCTGCTGCCGCTGCCGATGATGAACATCGTCAACGGCGGCGCGCACGCCGACAACCCGCTGGACTTCCAGGAGTTCATGATCGCGCCGGTGGGCGCGGACACCTTCGCCGAGGCCGTCCGGATGGGCAGCGAGGTCTTCCACACCCTGCGCCGCGACCTGCTGGCCGCCGGGCACGCCACCGGCGTCGGCGACGAGGGCGGCTTCGCCCCCGCGCTGCGCACCGCCGAGGAGGCCCTCGACTTCGTGGTGGCCGCCATCGAACGCACCGGCTACCGCCCCGGCACCGACCTCGGCCTGGTGATGGACCCGGCGTCGTCCGAGTTCTTCCACGACGGGGTCTACGTCTACGCCGGCGAGGGGGTGCGCCGGACCCCCGCCGAGCACGCGGACTACCTGACCGGGCTCGTCGACGCCTATCCGATCGTCTCGATCGAGGACCCGATGGCGGAGCACGACCTGACCGGCTGGCGCGAGCTGACCGCCCGGATCGGCGACCGCTGCCAGCTCACCGGCGACGACGTGTTCTGCACCAACGAGACGCTGCTGCGGGAGGGCATCCGCACCGGCGTCGGCAACTCGGTGCTCGTCAAGGTCAACCAGATCGGGACGCTGACCGAGGCGCTGGCCACGGTCGCCGCCGCCCACCAGGCGGGCTGGACGGCCGTCATGTCGCACCGCTCGGGCGAGACGGAGGACACCACCATCGCGGACCTGGCCGTGGCGACCGGCTGCGGCCAGCTCAAGACGGGCTCGCTCTCCCGTTCCGACCGCACCGCCAAGTACAACCAACTGATCCGGATCGAGGAGGAGTTGGGCGACGCGGCGCGGTACGCCGGCCGTGCGGTGCCGCGCCGGGCGTGACCTCGGCACCGGCCCCGCCGGGCGTCGGGTTACTCCGTCACCCCCCTCGGGTCGATAATCTGTACGAATGACGGAGGGTGGCGAGGGCCGGAGAGCCCTGGGCGGGGAGACCGGCGACGACCGGCGCGGCGGCGGGCGGCGGCATGGGGCGGCCGGCCCCGACCCGACCGCCCCCACGCCCGTGCACTACCGCTCCCCCTACCGGCGGGCCGCCTGGTCCGTGATCCTGATCGGCGCGGTGGCGGCGGCCCTGGGCGCCGCCCGCCTGGCCCACGCGGGCCCCGACTGGTGGGCGGGCGCCGGCCTGCTGCTGGCGCTGTCGGGCGTCGCGTGCCTCCCGGTCATCTTCGCCCGGCTGGACGCCGACGCGCACGGCCTGCGCTACCGCAGGGTGCTGCGCCGGCGGGAGCTGCCGTGGGCGGAGATCGCCGACCTGCGGGTGCGGCTGAAGCACACCAGGGCGCCGCAGGGCGACGACCGGCGCCACGTGGCCCTGGTGCTGCGGAACGGGCGCCGGCGCGTCCTGCCGCTGCCGCGCGCCTGGGCCGCGTACGACCCGGAGTTCGACACGCGGCTGGCCGCGCTGCGCGCCCTGTACCAGCGGCACGGCGACCCGGCGTCGGAGCACCTGCCGGTCATCACCAACCGCTCGGCGGGGCGCGGCTGGCTCGGCTCGGCGCTGGCGGGTGGGCTGCTGCTCGCCGCCGCCACGGGCATCCTGGTCTGGGTGCTACCCGACGCCACGTCGAACCACCGGGCCTGGCGCTCCGCGGAGCCCTGCCCGACCGGGGAAGCGACCCAGCGCCCCACCGACTGCCTCAGCACCCAGCCGGCGGTGATCGAGCGCACCGACGCGGGGCGGCCCCGGCAGACCAGCTGGCTCTACTTCACCGACGGCGTTCCGGTGGCCCGGCTGGCGGTCTCCCGGGAGGCCGCCCAGGACTTCCGGCCCGGTGATCCGGTGCGGCTGACCTGGTGGCACGGCCAGGTGATGGAGGTCGCAGGCGAGGCCCACCGCTGGCGCGAACACGTCGCCGGGCCCGGGGACTTCACCATGGTCGCGGCCGGGCTGCTGCTCGGCGCCGGCTACCCGGCGGCCCGGCTGCTGATCCGGGCCCGGGGCCGCCAGCTGCCCGACGACGAGGTGCTGCCCTCGGCGTGGCCGTTCGTCGGCGCGCTCGTCGGCACGGCCGGGTGGCTGCTGCCGCTCTGCTACCTGCATCCGCTGGACGCGTTCGCCGCACCGGGCACCACCGCCTGGGCGGTGGGCGGCACCCTGGCCTCGGCCGCGCTGTTGGCCTGGGCCTGGCGGGCCACCCGGGTCGTCGCCCCGGCGGACGCGGCGGACCCGTGGTCGGTGCCGGCGCCCGGGCCGCGGGCCGCGGCTTCGGCTTCGGCTTCGGGTTCGGGTTCGGTTCAGGATTCGGCGGAGGTGTTCCTGGCCGGGCGGTTCCTGGAGGCCACCGACTACAACCCGCTGCACTTCGGCACCCACCTCGTCCTCGGTGGCGGCCCGCTCGCGGTGGTCCCGCACGCCGGGCCTGGCCGCTTCGGGGCCAAGCCGGTGCCGGTGGACCGGCTCACCGTCCGGGAGGTGCGCCGGCCCAGGGGTGACGAGGGGGAGACCGTGCCGGCCCGCTGGCACATCGCCGAACTCGACGACGCGGGCCGGACGGTGCGCCTCGCGGCGGCCCCGGACGACCTCGCCCGGATCATCCACGCGCTGGAGTCGACCCGGACCAGTCCGCCCGGCCGGTGAGGACCGGCCCGGCGAACGGTCGGAGGCGAACGGTCAGAACTGCGGGTCGAGGTAGGAACCCCAGGTGTACTCGCGGGTCTCCGTCAGGGTCACCGTCTCCGTGAGGTCGACCGCGTCCCAGTCGGGGTTGGCCGGGTCCAGCGTCGTCTGCTGGGTGTAGAAGTCGCCGTCCGGGTACAGGCAGTCCTGCCAGCGGTACTCGCCGGCGCCGAGCTGGAAGTCGGGCCGGTGACCGTCGGCCAGCGTCTGGCCCCAGTCGTAGGTGCCCGCCGCCAGGGTGATGGTGCGCTCGACGCACGACTCCGGCATGGTCGGCGTGGGCTGGTGGGTCAGTTCCTGGGTCTTGGTGTTGTAGGCCGTCTCGGCGTCGGCCGCCGCGGGCGCGGCCGCGGCGGTGCCCGGCGCGCCGAGGGCGGCGGCGCCGAGCAGGCAGGTCAACGTCACGAGGGTGCGGGAGATGCGGGCCATGTTCGGCTACCTTCCGGTGGGGTCGAGAGGCGCGCGACGGGACCGCCGCGCCGCCGGCCGCGCCCGGCCGGACCGGCCGGGCCGAACGCGCCCGACCGCCGCCCGAGGCGACCACCCCACAGGTGTAACCCGCCCGACCTGGGACCCGTCCCGACGCCCTGACCTGCCCGAACGCCCGTCTGAACGGCGCCGGTTCAGACTGGCCACGCCTCGGCGGAGTCGTCGAACCAGGCCGACTGGCCCTCCGGCGTGACGCTCAACCCGAACCGCTCGTGCCCCGGTCGGCCCCGTTCCGTCCACCACCGGTAGGCGGCCTCCACCTCCTCCCACAGCCGGCGGGCGCCCGACTGCCAGACACGCGCCTCCCGCTCCCCTTCGCGGAAGAGCACGCAGGCCCAGGACCGGTCGGACAGGTCGTAGAACCAGACGGGCCGAACGCCGTCCCGGCGGTCGGCCACCGCCTGGACGCAGTCCCGGACGCGCAGGCCCAGCACGAACGGCAGCGCCGCGTAGCGTCCCGGGACAAACTCCCCTTCCGGCACCTCCGTGCTGGACACGTCGGCCCCTTCGAGGCCACCGGCGGGCACATAGGCGCCGTGGTCCCGGGCGGGCAGCCGGCGGCCACGCAGCTTCATGAACTCCACCGGCCGGCTGAAACGCCCCGAAGCCCGTCCGGCGTGCACGGTCAGCCGGACGACGGCGTCCGCGTGGGTGTAGTGCGTGCCCCAGGGGGCCACGATGAGGCCGCCCGGCCGGACCTGTGCGAGCCACGCCCCGGGGACGGCGCGCAGCCCGACCGTGGCCAGCACCCGGTCGTAGGGAGCGTGGGCCGCGTACCCCTCCCAGCCGTCCCCGACCACGGTGCGCGGGGCGAGCCCGAGCGCGCGCAGCCGCGCGCCGGCCCGCCGCGACACCGAGGCGTCGACCTCCACTGTGGTGACGCGCGCCGCACCGCAGCGGTGGCTCAGGGCCGCCGCCGTCTCACCGGTGCCGGTGCCCACGTCCAGCACCTTCATCCCCTCGTCCGGGGCCAGTTCGCGCAGCATCCGGTAGACCACGGACGGCATCGACGAGGAGCTGGTGGCCACCCTCCCCGGCCCACGGCCGGTGTGGTCGCCGTCGTCCCACTGGGTCACGATCGGAAGGTCGCGGTCGGCCGTCGCGTGCCAACCCGCCGGATCTTCGGCCCGGTCCACGGTGGCGCTGGTCTGCGCCGCGATGTCGAAGGGCCAGACCAGGTCGGGGAGGAAGGCGGCCCGGTCGACGGCGGCGAAGGTCGGGGCCCAGTCCGGGGACAGGGCGCCCGCCGCGCGGAGGTCCCGCCCCAGCCGCTCCCGGCCGGGGCGGCTCCCCGCCGCGTCTTCCCCGGTCACTTGCGGTGCGTCCCGTCGCCGGGCGGTGGGGACCCGTCGGGGTTCGGCGGCTCCTGCGGCGGCGCCCACGGAGTGCCGGGGGGCCCGTCCCCACCACCGCCGTTCCCACCACCACCACCGTGCTGCCCGCCGTCGCTCCCGCGTGCGGTGTCCATCAGACAAGTCCTCCCCGGTGCCGGCTCGCCCCCGACCGCCCAACCGGCCGGGGTCGCCTTCGACTGTCAGATGCCAGGCTGGGGACGCCGCTCCCCAACCGGCGGCACACGGCCGAGAGTTGCCGCCCGATCACCCGAACGTGTCGAGGGACGAGGCGATCCCTCCGGCCACCGGCCGGTGGCGCCGGTCAGCCGTTGTCGAGGCCGGCGAGGCGGAGGAGGAGGGGTTTGACCTCGGTGGCGGGGATCTCGTCGCCGGTGAGGGCTTCGGGGTCGGAGCAGAGCAGGACCGGTTGGTGGCGGGGGTCGGTGGGGAGGCGGCCGTGGCTGCCGCGGACCTGGGCGCCGTCGAGGGGGATCACGTTCATCCGGTAGCGCAGGCCGAGCTTCTTGCGGAGCAGGGCCGCTCCGGCGCGGGCCTTGACCAGGCGGTCGTCGGGGTTGAAGAACAGTTCGGCCGGGTCGTAGCCGGGTTTGCGGTGGATCTCGACGGTGGGGGCGAAGTCGGGGGCGCGGGCGTCGTCCAGCCAGTAGTAGTAGGTGAACCAGGAGTCGGGTTCGGCGACGGCGACCAGGTCGCCGGCCCGCTCGTGGTCGAGGCCGTGCGCCGACTTGCCCTCCTCGTCGAGGAGTTGGGCGATGCCCGGCAGGTCGGCTAGGGCCTCCCTGGCGGCGGGCAGGTCGGCGGGGCGGCGGACGTAGACGTGGGCGACCTGGTGGTCGGCGACGGCGAAGGCACGGGAGACCCAGGGGTCGAGGTACTCCATGCCGGCCTGGGTGTGGACCTCCAGCAGGCCGGCCTCGCGGAGCCTGCGGTTGATGTGGACCTGGCGGCTGACCGGGGTGATGCCGTACTCGGAGAGGACCACCACGGTCGCGTCCTGGGCGCGGGCGGTGTCCAGCAACGGGGCGATCTCGCCGTCGAGTTCGGCCGCCGCGGCGCGGGCCTGCGGGGAGTCGGGGCCGTACCGCTGGAGGTCGTAGTCCAGGTGCGGCAGGTAGACCAGGGTGAGGTCGGGCTGCCGGGTGGTCAGCAGTCGGCGGGCGGCGTGCGCGATCCACCGGGAGGAGTCGATGGCGGCGGTCGGGCCCCAGTAGGTGAAGAGCGGGAACTCGCCGAAGCGGGAGGTGAGTTCGTCGTGCAGCTCGGGCGGCCTGGTGTAGCAGTCGGGGTCCTTCCTGCCGTCCGCGTGGTAGATCGGGCGGGGCGTGACGGTGTAGTCGGTGTCGGCGCCCATGGCGTACCACCAGCAGACGTTGGCGACGGTGTAGCCCGGCTCGACGCGGCGGGCGGCGTCCCAGATCTTCTCGCCGCCGACCAGCGCGTTGTGCTGGCGCCAGAGCAGCACGTCGCCCAGCTCGCGGAAGTACCAGCCGTTGCCCACGATGCCGTGGCCGGCGGGGGGTTCGCCGGTGAGGAAGGTGGCCTGGGCGGCGCAGGTGACGGCGGGCAGCACGGTGCCCAGGGGGGCCTGGGAGCCGGCGGTGCCGACCGCCCGGAGGGTGGGCATGTGGTCCAGCAGCTCCGGGGTGAGGCCCACCACGTCGATGACCACCAGTCGGCGGCTCATGGCAGCGTCTCCTTTCTGGGGGTGGGGGGTTGGCGTCTGGTGCGCCGAGGTCAACGCGCTTCCCGGACGCCGAGGCCGGTCAACAGGTCGGCCGCCAGGGAGAGTTCGGCCGCGATGCCGGTGGCGAGCTGGTCGGCGTCGGTGGGGCGCAGGTCGGGCGGCAGCACCTGCCAGGTGTAGGTCTCCACCTCCAGGTGGCGGGTGACCGGCGCGGGGCCGCCGACCAGCCGGGCCAGCACGCGTTCCAGCACCGGCAGGGTGGTGGCCAGCGGGGCGGCCGGGGTGGCGTGCAGCGGGATGTGGTGGTGGACCCGCCAGGGTCCCGCGGCGGGCAGCGGGTCGGTACCGGCCAGCGCCTCGGGCAGGTCGTCGCGGGCCGTGACGGCGCCGTCCGGGCCGCGTTCCCTGGTCTGGTGGAGGAACCGCTCCTCGGCGAACTCGGCGAGCGCGGCCCGCACTTCGGGCCGGCCGGGGTGTTCGGCGTGCAGCGCGGCGGAGAGCTGTGTCTTGTACACCGGGACGCCGCCCGCGGTCAGCCGGTCGACGGCCGCGTCCGGGTCCTCGAAGGCGGTGGCCAGGTGGCAGGTGTCCAGGCAGACCCCGACCCGGTGGGCGGGCGGGGCGTCCGGGCCGGTCAGCACCGCGACGGCCTGCTCGGTGGTTTCCACCACGCAGCCGGGCTCCGGTTCGACGGCGATCCGGATCTGCCGCCCGGTGCGTTCGGCCAGCTCGTCCAACTCGCCTGCCAGAGTGGTGAGTTGGTGCAGCGCCTGGCGGGCGGAGGTGGCGTCGTAGGGGGTGCGCCAGGCGAGCGGCAGGGTGGAGATGGTGCCCTCGGTGACGTCGTCCGGCAGCAGCTCGGCGAGCAGGGTGGCCAGCCGCAGGGTGTGCCGGCGGCGTTCGTCGGTGGTCCAGTCGGGTTGGTAGACGCGGTACTTGACCCGGGCGGAGCCGAAGCCGCGGTAGGGGAAGCCGTTGAGGGTGACCACTTCGAGGCCCTCGCGGCGCAGCGCGCGGGCCAGTGCCGCGCGGGCCATCGGCTCCGCGGTGAGGGCGGCGACCACGTCGGCGGCCAGCCACAGGCCGATGCCCAGCCGTTCCCGGCCGAGCCGGCGGCGCACCGGGCCGCAGTGTGCGGTGAGTTGGCCGATGACCCCGTCGAGGGACTCCGCGGGGTGCACGTTGGTGCAGTAGGCGAGGTGGATCAGCTCGCCGCCTGGGTGGTGGAAGCGCACGGTGTCCCTCTCAGGCCTCGGCGGGCGCGCCGCGCCGCAGCACGTTGCCGGCGTAGTCGTCCGTCTCGGGCAGCTGGTCGAGGTCGAGCCGGCCGCTGAGCGAGTAGAAGGCGACCGGGTTGCGCCACAGCACCAGGTCCACGTCGTCCTCGGTGAAGCCGTCGGCGAGCATCGCCTCGCCGACCCGCCGGGTCTTCAGCGGGTCGCTGTTGCCCCAGTCGGCGGCCGAGTTGACCAGCACCTTCTCCGGCCCGTAGCGGCGCAGCAGGCGGACCATCCGCCGCTCGTCCATCTTGGTGTCGGGGTAGACGGAGAAGCCGAGCCAACTGCCGCTGTCCTTGGCCGCTTTCACGGTGGTCTCGTTGAGGTGGTCCAACAGCACGCGCTCGATGGGGAGGTCGGACTCGCGGACCACGTCGATGGTGCGGGCGACGCCGGCCGCCTTGTCCCGGTGCGGGGTGTGCACGAGGGCGGGCAGCTCGTGGTCGACGGCGAGTTGCAGCTGGGCGGCGAGCGCGGTGTCCTCGGCCGGGGTGAGCGAGTCGTAGCCGATCTCGCCGACCGCGACCACGCTGTCCTTCCGCAGGTAGCGGTCCAGCTCGGCCAGCACGGGGACGCAGCGCGGGTCGTTGGCCTCCTTGGGGTTGAGGGCCAGCGCGCAGTGGTGGGCGATGCCGTGCTGGGCGGCGCGGTAGGGCTCCCAGCCGAGCAGGGCGTCGAAGTAGTCGAGGAAGCTGCCGACGTTGGTGCGCGGCTGGCCGAGCCAGAAGCTGGGCTCCACCAGGGCGCGCACCCCGGCGTCGCGCATGGCCCGGTAGTCGTCGGTGGTGCGGGAGGTCATGTGGATGTGCGGGTCGAAGATGCGCATCAAGGCTCCTTCTCTGGGCGCGGCTCTCGGGGCGCTGGGCTCAGCGCGCGGCTCTGGGGGCGCTCCGGGCACAGAGCGCGGAACCCGGGACTCGGGTGCGGAACCCGGGACTCGGGCGCGGGGCGCGGGTCTCAGGGCACCCGGGGGTGTGGCGGCCGGGCGAGGAGGTGCCGCACGTCCGCCGGCACCGGCCGGCCGGCGGCCTCGCGCTCCGCCGCGTAGTCGGCGAGCATCCGCAGCAGTTCTGCGTCGGCCCGGTCGGCGAGCGCGGTGACCGTGGCCAGCGGGACGCCGGTGAAGACGCACTTGAGCACGGCGTGCCGCCACTGGTGCTGGTCGAGGTGGCGGGCGGCGTAGCCGCCGACGGCGGCGGCCACCAGCCGGGTGTCGTTGGCCCGCAGCGCGTCCTCGACCAGCGGCAGCGCCCGGTCGCCGAGCCCCGGCAGGTGCGGCAGGGCGTGCAGCACGGCCCGGCGTTCCGCGGCGTCGCCCTGCTGGTAGAGGCGGGTGACGGTGGCGGCGTCGGCGGCCGGTCCGGCGGCGTGCAGCAGCAGCACCCGGGCGGCGTCGGCGGCGGGCAGCCCGGCCCGGGGCAGCGGGGCGCGGCCGACCCGCCGGGCGGCCACCGCGAAGGCGGCCTCCCACGGCGGGGTGGCACCGTTGCCGGGCCCGTCCCCAGGCCCGCCCCCGTCCCCGGTCCCGGCGGCCGCCAGCGCGGCGGCCAGCCAGGTCGCGCCGGGTACGGCTAGCCGCTCGGTCAACTCCGCATGCAGCGCGGCCAGTTCGGCGGGGCGCGGCGGCGGGCTCACCGGCCGGCCGCCGGTTCGGCCGGACCGGTCACCCGGGTCAGACCGGTCGTGGGGGTCGGCAACCGCATCAGGACACCTCCGAACCATGGCGCACCCCGGCGTCGGTGAGCGCCTTCCGTAGGAACTCGATGGACTCCGCCGCCAGTTGGGGCCCGGCGTGGGAGTGGCGTGGCAGCTCGACGGAGACCAGCCCGGCGTAGCCGGTGGCCGCCAACGCGGCCAGCACCGGCGGGAAGTCGATCTCCCCGGCGCCGAACGGCAGGTGCTCGTGCACGCCGCGCCGCATGTCCTCGATCTGGACGTGCGCCAGCCAGGGCCCGGCGGCGGTCACGCAGTCGGCGACCGGCGCCGGCTCCAGGCAGCGGCAGTGCCCGATGTCCAGGGTCAGGCGCAGCGCCGGCGGCCCGCCGAGCCGCTCCCGCAGCCGGTGGAAGCCGGCGAGGTCGGCCAGCAGGTGCCCGGGCTCGGGCTCCACGGCCAGCGGCACGCCGGCCGCGGTGGCGGCCGCGACCAGCGGCTCGAAGGAGGCCGCGAGCCGGTCCCAGGCCGCCGCCTCCCCGAGGCCGGCCGGGCGGTGGCCGCTGAAGCAGTGCAGCGCGGTCGCGCCGAGGTCGGCGGCCACCCGCGTGGCGTCGGTGAGCAGCCCGATCCGCCGGGCCCGGTCGGCCGATTCCGGGTCGAGCAGGCCGGGGCCGTGCTTGCGGCGCGGGTCCAGCACATAGCGGGCGCCGGTCTCCACGGCGACGGCCAGCCCGAGTTGGTCCAGCCGGGCGGCCACCGCCGCGGTGCGCCTGGCCAGGTCGGGGGCGAGCGGGTCGAGGTGCATGTGGTCGAGGGTGAGCGCCACCCCCCGGTAGCCGAGGTCGGCGAGCAGCCCGAGGGCGTCGGTCAGCCGCAGGTCGGTGAGGCCGTTGGTGCCGTAGGCGAGGCGGAACGGGGCGGGGTCGGTCACGTGACGCTGACCTTCCTGGACAGGCGCCGGGCGGTGCCCAGCAGGGTGAGCAGGACGGGGGCGGCCGCGCCGGCGCCGGCCCGGGCGGCGAGCGCCGCCTGGAGCGGCACCAGCGCCTGGAGGCCGCCGACCACGCCGGCCCTGGTGTGCGGGCCGGTCGGCCGGTGCGCGGCCCTGGCCAGCGCGGGGGCGGCCGTCAGCAGGTAGCTGGCGGCGCAGCCGCGGGCGGTGGCGGCGTCCGGGCCCGGCCGGGCGACGGCGGCGGCGACGCCGGCGGTGGTGGCCAGCGCGGCCAGCGGCGCGGCGCGCGAGCCGCCGGCCACCTCGTGCCGGGAGACGTGCGTGACGGCGGCGGTGTGGGCGGCGATCAGCACGGCGGGCGGCAGCGCGGCGGGCGCCGGCCGGTCGGCGCCCGCCGCGCCGAGCAGCAGGTCCAGGCCGCGGGCGGCGCCCATGGCGGCCGGCCCGGCGGCGGTGTGCTTCAGCTTCAGGTCGTAGGCCCAGACGGTGGCCGCCAGGGCGCCGGCGGTGGCCAGCTGCCGCCGGGTGCCGGCGGCGGCCAGCGCCAGCCCGGCGGCGGTCAGGCCGGCGGCGGCGCCGAACGCGGCGGCCGGCGCGATCCGCCCGGACGGCAGCGGGCGGTGCGGCCGGTCGCGGGCGTCCTCGGCCCGGTCGGCCCAGTCGTTGAGCGCCATGCCGGCCCAGTAGAGGCAGAGTGAACTGCCCATCGCCAGCGCGGTGTTGCGGGCCGGCGCCCGGCCGGCGGCGGCGCCGGCCACGGCGTCGCCCGGCACGGTCAGCGCGGCCGGCCCGCGCACCAGCTCCAGCCAGGCGCGGGCCCTGCCGCCGGTCACGAGCTGGCCGCCAGCCGCTCGGCGAGCCCCAGCAGCGCCTGGTACTGCTCGGCGAGGCCGGCGGGCCCGGCGAACGCGTCGAGGGCGGGGTCCGCGCCGGCGGGGCCGGAACGGGCCGGGCCGGCGGGGCCGGCGGCGGCGTCCGGTCCGGCCGGCGGGCCGAGCCGGTCCGGGTCCTTGAAGAAGAAGCCCAGCCCGGGCACCGGGCCGGCCAGCCCCAGCTGGTGGGCGCGGGCCAGCAGCCGGACCAGGTCCAGCACCAGCGGCGCGGCCAGCGCCGAGTCGCAGCCCTGCCAGATGGTCTGGAGCACCATCCGGGTGCCGAGGAAGCCGTCGAACGCGATGTGGTCCCAGGCGGTCTTCCAGTCGCCGAGCGCCGGCACGTGGTCGATGTGGGTCGTGCCCTCGGGGGTGTGCCCCAGGTTGTCGGCGAGCGCCCGGGCCTTGCCGGCGTTCTTGGCGGCCGCCGCCCCGGGGTCGGCCAGGGTGGCGCCGTCGCCGCCGCCCAGCAGGTTGGTGCCCGACCAGGCGCGCACCGCCAGCGCGCGCTGCGCGAACATCGGCGCGAGCACGGCGCGCAGCAGGGTCTGCCCGGTCTTGCCGTCCCGGCCGGCGTGCGGCAGGCCGGCGCGCGCGGCGCGGTCGGCGAGCCCGGGGGCGTGCATGCCGGTGGCCGGGGTGAAGTTGACGTAGGCGCAGCCGGCCTCGATGGCCGCCGCCGCGTACAGCGCGCTGGCCGGTGCCCGCGGGTCGTCGGCGGCGGGCACCGGCTCGGTGCTGCCGAGGTGGACGACGACGGTGCGGGCCAGCCGGTGGCTGGCGGCGAAGGCCGTGAGGTCGGCGGTGAAGGCGGCGACCAGCTCCCGGTCGTCGCGCGGGTCGGCCGGCTGGGGGCCGCCGGGTCTGATCTCGGCGTCGGCGCGGGCCAGGTCGGCGGCGACCGCGCCGGGCAGGCCGGCCGGCAACACGCCGGCCTCGGCGAGCTGTTCGGCCCGTTTGGGGAGCGGGGTCGGGTTGGTGTCGTGGCCTCCGAACACCAGCTGGTCCAGGGCGGGCAGGCCGGCTTCGGCGAACGCGGGGCCCGCGGTGACCAGGCCGGTGGGTGGGTGCAGTCCGGCGGTGAGGGCGGCGCGGCCGGCCACGGTGGTGGTGGCCACCGAGCCGCGCGCCCCGATGAGCCAGACTCCGACGCGTTCCTGGGGTGCTGTCGTCATGGTTCGCGGCTTTCTGTGCAGCTGCGGAAGGGGCTCGGACGCGGGGCGCCCGGCCACGTGTGCGGCGTGGCCGGGCACCGCGCGGCGGCGGTCGGGGGTGGGTTCGGCGTCTCCACCCCGCCGCCACCTGCCGGCCCGTGGGCCGGCCACCGCCCCCGCCGCCCCTCGCGGCGGTGGACGGAGTCGGGGGGTGAACCGCGGTCGGTGATCGGGGAGTCGGTGATCAGTCGATGGTGGGGGGAAGCTCCTGGACGCGGACGTCCCGGAACTGCACGGTGTCGTCGGCGCCGTGGTTCTGGAGTCCGATGTGTCCGGCCAGGCTACGGCCCTCCTCGGTGTGCGTGAAGTCGTTGATCAGCACCTCGTTGAGGTAGATCCGCAGCCGGTCGCCCTCCACCCGCAGCTCGTAGGTGTTCCACTCGCCGTTGGGGTTGAGCGCGGCGTCCCTGGCCTCGATGTCGGCCGACTGGAAGGTGTAGACGGAGCCTGTGGTGCGCTCCGGCACGTCGGTGTCGTCGATCTGGATCTCGTAGCCGAGGTTGACGGCGTCCCACGGGTCGTCGCTGATCGGGGAGCCCACGAAGATCCCGGAGTTGGAGTCGCCGATCTGCCGCCAGTCCAGCAGCAGCGAGTAGTTCTCGTAGGCCTGGGCCTCGTAGTAGAACAGGCCCATGCCGCCGACGCTGGTCAGCGTGCCCTCCTCGGGGTCCAGCACGAACTCGCCCGGCCCGGCCTGGGTCCAGCCCTCGGTGCTGGTGCCGTCGAAGATCGGTGTGTAGCCGGGCTCCTCGCCGTCGTCCACCGAGCAGTCGGCGTCGGTCTGGCCGGCGGCGTACTGGATGCCGCCCAGCAGGTGCTGCCGGAAGTCCGGCTCGGCGAACGACTCGATGGTGTGGCCGCCGCCGGTGTAGAAGGCGAGCCCGCCGTCGTACTCCTTGCACCAGGCGATCGGGTGGTCGCCCGCCATCGTGCCGCCCTCGTAGGAGGACTCGTCGAGGGAGGCCAACACACGGGCCGAGTCACGGGGGTTGGTGCGGTAGTTGTACCACTCGTCGGTCCGCTCCCAGGTCTCGCCGAGGTGGGCGGTGGCCGGGTGGTCGTGGTCCTCGACGGTGACGGTGGCTTCCTGGATGTGCGGGTGGCTGGCGAAGAGCGCGCCGGCCAGGCCGTCGTACCACGCCCAGTCGTACTCGGTGTCGGCGGCGGCGTGGATGCCGACGTAGCCGCCGCCGTTGTTGATGTAGCCCTCGAACGCGGCCTGTTGGGTGTCGTCCAGCACGTCGCCCGTGGTGGAGAGGAAGACCACCGCCTGGTAGCCGGCCAGGTTCTCCTCGGTGAAGAGCGTCGAGTCCTCGGTCGCGGTGACCGTGAAGTCGTGCTCGGCGCCCAGTTCGGTGATCGCCTGGATGCCGGCCTCGATCGAGTCGTGCCGGAACCCGGCGGTCTTGGAGAAGACCAGCACGTCGAACGGGTCGGTCACGGTCTCCGGTCCGGTGGCGGGCTGCTCGGCGGCGCCGGCCCCCATCGAGGGCACCACGAGCGCCGTGGCGCACAGCGCGCCGCCGGTCAACAACAGGGTCGCGCGGCGCAGTCTGCTGGGGCGGCTGGTGCGGGTTGGCTGGGTCAACGTACTCACTCCTCGCTGCCGGTGCTGAAGGTGAAGTCGTCCAGGTGGAAGGTGCCCCCGTCGAACACCAGGTGGAGCGTGGTCGTCTCGGTCGGCTGGTCGGCCAGCGCGGTGGTCAGGTCGGCGAACTCGGACGGCCCGCCGGTGTCGGTGACCTCGACGGAGCCGAGCAGCGGCCCGTCCGGGGCGTCGGCCCGCACCTCGATCGAGCCGCCGCCGCCCGCCGCCGAGACCCGCGCGGTGAACTCGGTGGCCTCGCTCAGCAGGTAGGGCTCGAACGAGATCCAGCCGCCGTCGGTCACCTCGACCGCGCGCCCGCCGTGCGCGCCGTCCAGCTCGACGGCGGTCGGCCCCTCGGCGGCACCGAAGTGCTCGGCCTGCCGCTGGGTGGTCTGGCTGACCACCTCGTCGCTGCCGGTCAGCGGCGGGGCGTCGCCGGCGCCGTGGTCGGTGTACTCGGCGTGCCAGACGCCGAAGATGTCGGCGTTGGCGTCGTGTTCGCCGTCGGCCAGGGTCTGCAGGGTGCCGGAGCAGCCGGTGGCCTCGGTCTGCGGGTGGCCGTGCGAGTCGTGGCCGAGGATGAACGTGACGGTCACCTCGGCGCAGTCGATCTCGGCGTCCTCGGCGTCGCTGACCTCGACCTCGAACGGCACCGCGTCGCCGAAGTCGACGAGCGCGCCGTCGCCGGGCAGCACGATCCGCACCTCGGGCGCGGTGTTGCCGACGACCAGCCGCACGGACGCGCTGCCGGTCCGGCCGGCCGCGTTGGTCACCGTCAACTCGACGCTGTGCTGGCCCTCCTGGTCGAAGGTGTGACTCGGGTCCGGCTCGGCCGAGGTGGCGCCGTCGCCGAAGTCCCAGTGGTAGCTCAGCTCGCCGCCGTCGGGGTCGGTGGTGCCCTCGGAGCTGAAGGCGACGGTCAGCGGCGCCGGCCCCGAGGTGACGTCGGCAGACGCCCTGGCCACCGGGGAGCGGACGCCGGCGGTGTACTCGATCCGGTACAGCGCGCTGTTCTCGTCGCCGGAGAAGTAGCCGAGCCCGTAGTCGAGGACGTAGAGCGCGCCGTCGGGTCCGAAGGCGCTGTCCATCACCTGGGTGCCTTCCCAGAGGAAGTCGTGGATGCCGGTGACCTCGCCGTTGTCGTCCTGCTCCACGGCCTTGATCCACTGCCGGCCGAACTCGGTGGCGAAGAAGGTGCCGTCCATCGACTCGGGGAACTTCACGTCGGAGTCCAGGTCCGGGTCGTACCGGTAGACCGGCCCGGCCATCGGGGACTCGGAGCCGTCGCCGAACTCCGGCACGGAGGCGCCGTCGTAGGGGATCCAGGCGGGCTGGGCGGGCGGCAGTTCGGCGAGCCCGGTGTTGTGCGGCGACTCGTTGACCGGGGCGGCGCAGTCGAAGGCCGCGCCCGAGGTGCCGGTGGCGAAGTCGTAGTCGATGTACGGCTCGTTGTCGCCGACGCAGTACGGCCAGCCGTAGTTGCCCGGCTCGGTGATCCGGTTGAACTCGACCTGCCCGGACGGGCCGCGGGCCGGGTCGGCCGCGCCGGAGTCGGGGCCGTAGTCCCCGAGGTAGACGACGCCGGTGGCCTGGTCCACGCTCATCCGGAACGGGTTGCGGAAGCCCATGGCGTAGATCTCGGGCCGGGCGCCCTCGGTGCCCGGGGCGAACAGGTTGCCCTCCGGGATGGTGTACCCGCCGTCGTCCTCGACATGGACGCGCAGCACCTTGCCGCGCAGGTCGTTGGTGTTGGCCGAGGTGCGCTGCGCGTCGAACGCCGGGTTGCGGGTGGGCTGTTCGTCGATCGGCGAGAAGCCGTCGGAGGCGAACGGGTTGGTGTCGTCGCCGGTGGACAGGTAGAGGTTGCCCTCGGCGTCGAAGTCGATGTCGCCGCCGACGTGGCAGCACTGGCCCCGGCTGGCGGCCACGTCGAGGATCTCCACCTCGCTGGCCTGGTCCAGGGTGCCGTCCTCGGTGAGCACGAACCGGGAGAGCCGGTTGACCCCCTCGTAGGGGGCGAAGTCCTCGGCGGTGCCGTCGGCCGGGGCGTCGCCGGCCGGGGTGTCCAACGGCGGTGCGTAGTACAGGTAGACGAACCGGTTCTCGGTGAAGTCCGGGTCCACGCCGACGCCCTGGAGGCCCTCCTCGTCGTGGCTGTAGACCGGGATCTCGCCGGCGACCCAGGTCGAGCCGCCGGCGTCGGTGATCCGCAGGGTGCCGTCCCGCGAGGTGTGCAGCACGGCGCCGTCTGGCAGCACGGCGAGCGACATCGGCTCGCCCATCTCGGCCTCGCCCCGGGCGAGTTCGACCTGCTGGAACTGGTCGGGCGGCGGTGGGGCGGCCGTCGCTGGCCGCTGGTCGAGCACCACGCCCGCCGAGGCGAGGGTGAGGCCCACCGCGGCCGCGGTGAGGGCTTTCAGTCTCCTGTGCACGAGCGTCCTCCGTAAGAGCGCACGGGGGGTGGGGGGTTGAGCTGTCGCACAGGCGCGCGCCGTCGCGCCGGGGTGAACGGGCGGCCGTCAGTGGAGGGGGGCGGCCACGCCGTTCGTTGTTGACCGGTACATCACCAGGAAGGTAACCACTTTCTCTCCGACTGGAAACCCCTTTGCAATGATCCGCACCGACTTAGTCCAGCTGCCGGACAAAGTGTGGTCGGTCGAGGGCGAGTTGGACTCCCCCCTGCGGCGCCCCGGTCAGCCGGCCCGGTCCGGCACCGGCGGCAGTGGGACACCGATCAGCGCCTCGATCACCCGCTCGGTGGTCTCCGCCATCTCCACCGCCGCCGGCGCCAGCAGCCACTGCACCTGCAGCCCGTCCATCACCGCGATGACGCCGTTCGCCACGTGTGCCACCGGCAGCCCCGGCGCCAGCGCGCCGGCGGCCACCGCCTCCCGCAGCGCGGTGGCCACGATCTCCCGCAGCCCCGCGTACCGGCCCCGGAAGTACTCCTGCGCCGGGTGCCCCGCCGTGACGCTCTCCGCCGACAGCACCGCGTACAGCCGCACGATGCCCTCACGCTCCGCGTTCCGCCGCGCGGTGTCCACCAGGTGGCGCAGCAGGGCCAGCCCGTGCGGCCGGCCGTCGCCCAGTTCCTCGATGTCCGAGGCGTCCCGCAGCTCCAACACCCCGGTCAACAGGCCGGCCTTGGTGCGGAAGTGGTGCAGCACACCGGCCTGGGTGAGCCCGGCCCGCTCGGCGATCTCGGCCAGCGAGGCGTGGTGGTAGCCACGGGTCGCGAAGGTCTCCATGGCGATCCGCAGGATCTCGTCCCGCCGCTCGGCACCCGAGGGGCGCTCGGCCCTGGCGGAACGCTCCGGTCTGGCGGGGCGCACGGGCGCGGCGGGGCGCTCCGGCGCGGCCGGCCCGGCCGGGCGCGGCAGCCGCGGTGGGGGCGCGGCCTTCGACATCGGGCGCCCCTCCTCCGGTCGGACCCGCTGCCGCGCAGTCTACGGCCGGCCCCGGGCCCGGCCCAGGTTCCGGAACCACCGGAACCTCTCCCGGTCCCTACTAAACGGTTGGTCAGTCTGCTTACCTACTCCTGCCGAAGCCCGTTCCCCGCACCCCCACCCCCACAGGGAGCCGCAGATGAGTGGACGCACCGCACGACACCGTTCCCCCGCCCGCCTCGGCCTGCTCGGCCTGACCACCGCCGCCCTGCTGGCCGGCGGGCTCGGCGTGCTCGCCGGCGGCCCGGCGCAGGCCGCGCCGGAACGCGCCCAGGTCTGGCTGACCACCCCCGACGGCGCCCAACGCCTCGCCGACCAGGACGAACTCGCCTTCGACGGGCAGCCGGCCGCCCTGGACATCCGGGTCGACGCCGGCCAGCGCCACCAGGAGTTCAGCGGCGCCGGCGCCTCCGTCACCGAGGCCTCCGCCGGCCTCGTCCAGGCCCTCCCGGCCGGCGACCGGGACGCCCTGCTGGACGCCCTGTTCACCCGGGACGGCGACGGCATCGGCCTCAACTACCTGCGCCAGCCGCTCGGCAGCACCGACTTCAACACCGGCGACTTCTACACCTACGAGGACGTCCCCGGCCAGTTCGGCATCGACCGGGACCGGGAGCTGATCATCCCGGTGCTGCACGACGCCCTCGACCGCAACCCCGAGCTGCGGCTGATGGGCTCCCCCTGGTCACCGCCCGCCTGGATGAAGTCGGAGCAGTCACTCAACGGCGGCAGCCTGCTGCCCGAGCACTACCAGGACTACGCGGACTACCTGGTCGCGGCCGTCCAGGCGTACCAGGCCGAGGGCATCGAGCTGACCGACCTCACCGTGCAGAACGAGCCGCTGTTCGCCACCAGTTACCCGTCCACCGCGATGAGCGCCGACGAACAGGCCGCCTTCCTCCGGGTGTTGGACGCCACGCTCACCGAAGCCGGCCTGCCCACCACGCTCTTCACCTACGACCACAACTGGGACGAGCCGGGCTACCCGCTCCAGGTGCTCGCCGCCACCGCCGACCTCGACCGGGTGGCCGGCGCCGCCTTCCACTGCTACGGCGGATCGCCCGAGGCCCAGGGCGAGTTGGTGGCGGCCGGCGCGCGGGTCTTCTTCACCGAGTGCTCCGGCACCGACAGCGAGGACGGCTCCCGCACCTTCGCCGACACGCTGCGCTGGCAGGCGGAGAACCTGGTGGTGCGGAACATGCGGCACGGCGGCGAGACCGTGATCACCTGGAACCTGGCCCTCGACGACCGGGGCGGCCCGCACCAGGGCCACTGCGACACCCGCTGCAACGGCGTGGTCGAGATCGCCGGCACCCAGGTCACCCGCAACGCCGAGTTCTACGTGCTGGGTCACCTGACCAAGTTCCTCGACCCCGGCGCCCGCCGCCTGGAGTCCACCAGCGAGGGCCCCGGCGGCCTACAGAACGTCGTCTTCGAGAACCCCGACGGCGGCCGGGTCGCCTACGTCGTCAACGCGTCCGACACCGAACGCGCCTTCTCCCTCACCGAGGACGACCGCTCCCTCCACCACACCCTCCCGCCCGGCGCGGTTGCCACCTACACCTGGACCAACTGATCGGCCGGCGCCCCCGTCGCCCGCCCGGCCCGCCCTCGGGCCGGGCGGGCGCGGCGCCCACCCCGCCGCCGCGTCTGCTACCCGACGCGCCCCAAGTGCACGACGAGAATGCGCACCGCCCCGTCCTCAACCGCATACAGCACGCGGTACCCGCCCACCCGCAGGCGGCGGTAGTCACCGAATACCGAGCTGTGCACCGGGCGAGGCTCGCCGGCGAGCGCGTCGATGGCATCCAACAGGGCCTTCAGACCGATCGGGTCGTCCTTGAGGAACCGAGCGGCGGCGTTCACCGCGGCGGGCTCGAACTCGATCTCGTAGGTCACGCGCCATCGCCAGCGTCGAGCATGGCCCGCACCTCGGCGAGGGACTTGCGGCCACCGGCGTCCCCACGCGCCTGGCGCAGCTCGTACTGCAACACGGCGATGGAGTCCTCGTAGTCCTCCAGCGTCTGCGGTGAGACGAGGAGGGCCGCGACGTGCCCGTGGTCGGTGAGGGCGACCGTCTCGCGGCCATGAGCGGCGCGCCGCACGAGGTCACCCAACTGGGAACGGGCTGCACTGATCGCCATCTCTGTCATGCCCAGAAGATACCAGTAGATGAATCTAGTGACACCTTTCAGGTCCCCACTCCCAGCAGTCGCCCGTTTCGTCCCATCGGCCGGGGTATGGACGCGCTCTGCGTGTGGGGGCCCGGACACGGCGGCCCGGTGCCGCTGGCCAACGCGTGGCTGGACGGCAGCTACACCGACACCTATCCGGACGTGACCCGGGACGCGGCCGGGATGGCCCGGCTGTTCCGGCAGTTCTCGTTCCCGGGCGGGGTGCCCGGCCACGTGGCGCCACAGACGCCCGGATCGATCCACGAGGGCGGCGAGCTGGGCTACTCGCTGGCCCACGCCTACGGCGCCGCCTGCGACAACCCGGACCTCCTGGTGACGGGCTCCCGAGGGACTTGCGTCAGGTGGCATGGGTGAGGTCCAGGCTCTGGCTCACTGATTCGCTCATCGGTTCCTTCCCGCTGTTTCCTTCATGGTCCGGCCGCCGGGTCGCTTCGGAGCGGCCCGCCCTGCTAGCGCAGGTAGGTGCGTTGCCATCAGTACCTAGCCAGGGGACGCCCCGCTTTAGCGGGGTGGGGAATGGCTTCTGAGCCCTGCTCTGACCTCAACTGTGTGCATGGATCTGCACTGTTCACCTGGGCCCACCTTTCTGCCGCACTAGACTTGCGGCGCGTGTATAGTGATCGCGTGGCCGTGACCAGGAAGGTTCGCCGATTCTCCGGCGGCGTGTACGACCTCGGACTCCACATCGTGTGGTGCCCGAAGTACCGCCGTTCGGTCCTCGGTGGCCGGGTCGCGGAACGGCTGGATGAACTGATCCGGCAGAAGGCCGACGAACGCGGGTGGGAGGTCATCGCCCTTGAGGTGATGCCCGACCAGGTGCACTTGTTCGTGAAGCACGACCCGAAGTCGTCGGCCTCATACGTGGCGAACCAGTTCAAGGGTTTCACGTCCCGCGTGCTGCGCGAGGAGTTCCCGCACCTGAAGTCGCGGATGCCCACGCTGTGGTCGTCGTCGTACTTCGCGGCCTCGGTCGGAGCGGTATCGGCAGCCACGGTCGAGAAGTACATCA